>CAVHPN010000001.1:0-6051 GCA_963637995.1 Prevotella sp. CAG:279
CTTTTTTAAATCAGAAGGCTTTTTTACAAGAAAGTTGTGCAAATTGCCTAAATCAATGCGGTTATAGATGTTCCGAACTCTACCACGTCACTACCCGGTCTATCACCTCCTGCTGTTCACGGCTTGATTTCATAAGATAAATTCTGGTTGTTTCGATGCTGTCATGACCTAAAAGGTCTGCAAGCAGGGCGATGTCATTAAACCTTTTTAGAAAATTGATGGCGTATCTGTGGCGAAAGGAATGCGGGTACATTGTGGACGGATTGATCCGATATCTCTTTGCCAGCTTTTTTAACTGCATTTCGATGGCACGGGTTGAGATGCAGGTATGGCGGCGGGTCTGAAAGAGGAAACCGCTGTCGATGCCGCGTGATGAGAAATAGGGGATTGCTTCTTCGCAGAGATTATTCGGAAAAAATAACCGCCGTATCTTGCCTCCTTTTGAGTAGATATCAAGATATCCAAGCCTAAGGTCCTCTATTTTGATCTGGCGCAGCTCACTGACACGTGCACCGGTGGAGGCCAGAAAACGCACAATGAAGTACCAGAAATAGTTTTCATCCTTTTTGAGCCTCCGCTTGAGACGGTCATAATCCTTCTGTGAGATAACGGTGTCAAGATAGGTGCGTTTTTGTTCCTTTATGGGACGCAGACGATAGTCGGCAGGCATGTTATTATTTTCTGATAAAGTGTTTAACTGGATAAAATCCAGACAGCGGTTGATTCCGAGAATCCTTGTATTGACAGTTGACGGCTTAAAATTATCCATCAGATAGGTTCGGTAGATTTGCAGATTTTCTATTGAAAAAACATCGTAATGCGCAAAAAATAAACGGACAGAACAACAGTAGCTGCGTATCGTGCTGTCAGAACGGCCATGTTTTTCAAGATATTCTGTAAATTCCGCAATAAGGTTTTCGGGGGAAAGATTTTCATGATTCATCGTGTGCCTCCCGTGTTACCAGTTTACCACTCGGTTTACAATCTCATGCTGTTCACTGCCGGAACGGCGCAGATAGATACGCGTGGTTTCAAGATTTTTATGCCCGAGAATATCTGAAAGCATGGAGATGTCGCCGCATCTTTCAATAAAACTTTTGGCAAATCGATGTCTGAATGCGTGGGGATGTACGATTTCCGGTGGCAGATGATAGGAAAAAGCGATTTTTTTCAGCTGACTGCGGATACCGCCCGGAGAAATAGGAGAACCAAAACGGTTCAGAAAGATAAAACCCTGTGATTTGTGGATAGATGAAATCCATTCAAGAGTATCCAGGCGCAGTGACCTGGGAATATAGATCCTTCGGATTTTATTTCCCTTGGAATATAGATCCTTGTGACCGGTAAATATATCTTCTGTCTGAAATTTGACGACTTCGCTTACACGGACACCGGTCGCAGCCATGAAACGTATCAGGAAATAGTAGGTATAGAGTTCATCCCGAAGAAGGCACTGCTTCAGGTATTCGTAGTCTGCTTCACTGATCATGCGGTCAAGATAAGTCTTTTGCTGGATTCTCATCATGGTGAGGTGTTCGGAATGGATTTTTTTGAAGTTCAGATATGAATTAAGCGCCCTGATTCGTTGGTTGACAGTCTGTGGTTTGTAGTGCTCAATCAGGAAGGTTTTATATAATTTTAAGTTGGAATGAGTAATATCGGGGAAAAGTGAAAAAAACTGATGCAGCGCATAGGTATAAGCACGTATTGTGGAGTCTGACATATTGCAGGAAAGCAGGAAATGACTGAATCCATCCACTTCCTGCTGCTGATTTGTGTTTAATTGTGACATATATGTAGGAACCTTCTTTCTGCCATGGCGGTGTCACAATCATGTGACACGCCGGTTTAATTGGAAACAGATTCCTGATTTTCCGGTTCACTGTTAAATTTTTCCATAAGTTTTTTAAGACGACACAGACAATCATCCATTGATTCAAGCTCTTCTGTGGTATAGGAGCGAAGACCTGACAATGTGGAAGCAAACATCTCCTGCTTCATCTGATTCATCATCTCACGGCCTGAATCACAGATACGGATATAGACCCGGCGACGGTTGGCGGTGTCATGTATGCGCTCGACCAGTCCGCGTTCTTCGAGAACGCTTATCATGTGGGATAACTGCTGTTTTGTAATGTTTAATTTATCTGCCAGATCTGACATGGTATAATCCTTCTCGGACCAGCTATCAAGGGCAATCAGAGCAAAAAATGGAAGTGAATTTACTTTCATTTCCTGACTTGGCTGATAGTGGCACTTAGCCAGAGATAGGAAACCAAGTACAAATTCCAGGAAATGAATGCCGGTATTTTCAAGAAGCTGATTTTGATTGTTGGTAGTCGAATTCATATAGGCACCTCCGGGATTGTTTAGCTTTACATATTAGAACTCTAGCATATTTGAATAAAAAGGTCAACAAATATAAAAAGTAAATAAATATTTACTATTGTAGATTGACAAATATATAGGTTTGCAGTATATGTTAAGTATCGGCGGTTGTGAGAGTGCCGAAGGCAAAAAAGCAACTGACTTTCAGTCATGGTGGTGCCACCGTCAGACGGCATGTCGGTTGCCATCAAAATCATTTTAAATGAAGGAGAATGAGTATGATAGAGAATACGAACGGAGGCGGAAAACAGCCGCCAAGAAAACCATTTCTGTATTATTACGGATTGGTTATGCTTATTATCATGCTGTTAAACATTTTCCTGTTTCCATCCATGATGGATCGGACACAGGAAGTGAGATTTGACCAGTTTAGTGAGCAGCTCAAAGAAGATAATGTTGATGAAGTTTACGTAACTACAAATGATGAGATTATATTTACACTGAAAAATACTGATAAAAACACGGTTTGGAATGTCAGATACAAGACAGGCGAGATTCCGGGAATCAATCTTTATGATTTGCTTGACGGCAAAGATGTCAAATACAGTGCCGAAATCAGTACACAGGCTTCTCCGTTGCTTAATTTCCTTTTGACATGGATACTTCCGTTGGTTATTTTTACAGGGATCGGACAGCTTATGGGACGTTCGCTTATGAAGCGGATGGGCGGAGCCGGCAATGCCATGACATTTGGTAAATCAAATGCCAAGATTTATGCGGAGTCTGAGACCGGAATCACCTTTGCAGATGTGGCCGGAGAGGAAGAGGCCAAGGATGCACTGAAGGAAATTGTCGATTTCCTGCATAAGCCGGAGAAATATTCAGAGATTGGTGCGACCCTTCCTAAAGGAGCATTGTTAGTCGGACCTCCCGGAACCGGTAAAACCATGCTTGCAAAAGCAGTTGCCGGAGAGGCACATGTCCCGTTTTTTTCGATTTCGGGTTCCGAGTTTGTCGAGATGTTTGTCGGCATGGGTGCCGCAAAAGTCAGGGATTTATTTAAACAGGCCAATGAGAAGGCACCGTGTATCGTATTTATTGATGAGATTGATACGATCGGAAAGAAGCGTGACAATGCCGGCATGGGCGGCAATGATGAGCGTGAGCAGACATTAAACCAGCTGCTGACTGAGATGGACGGATTTGACGGCAGGAAGGGCGTTGTCATTTTAGCGGCTACCAACCGTCCGGAATCTCTTGATCCGGCACTGCTTCGTCCGGGCCGTTTTGACCGACGTATTCCGGTGGAACTGCCGGATCTTAAAGGCCGTGAGTCGATACTCAAGGTTCATGGCAAGAAGGTCAAAGTGGATGACAGTGTTGATTATCATGAGATTGCCCGTGCAACCAACGGTGCCAGCGGTGCGGAGCTTGCCAATATTGTCAATGAAGCTGCACTGCGGGCAGTCAGGATGGGAAGAAGCACTGTTTCACAGCAGGATCTGGAGGAGAGTGTTGAGACTGTCATAGCGGGTTATCAGAAAAAGGATGCCGGTGTCTCGGGTGATGAGAAGAAGATCGTTTCCTATCATGAGGTGGGACATGCTCTTGTGGCGGCTCTGCAGTCACATTCGGCACCCGTTCACAAGATAACCATTGTGCCGCGTACCTCAGGGGCACTGGGATACACGATGCAGGTGGATTCCGAGCAGCGTTTCCTTATGAGTAAAGAGGAGGCATTTAATAAGATAGTCACTCTGACCGGCGGACGGGCTGCGGAGGAGCTCATTTTCCACTCGATTACCACGGGAGCTTCTAATGATATAGAGCAGGCTACAAAGATTGCCAGGGCCATGATTACCAGATACGGCATGAGCGAGCATTTCGGAATGGTGGCACTGGAAACAGTTAATAATGCCTATCTTGGAGGTGATACTTCCCTGGCATGCTCTGCAGAGACCGCAGCTAAGGTTGATGAGGAAGTTGTAGCACTCGTAAAAAGTGCTTATGATAAAGCAAAATCAATTCTTTCGGAAAATGAGGGCAAACTTCATGAGCTGGCAGATTATCTGCTGGAGCAGGAGACTCTGACCGGAGAAGAATTTATGAAAATCCTGAACGAAAAGGATGAAAAGAAAGATGAGAAGACGGATGAGAAAGATACAAATTCTTAGTAAAACGACACACCGTCTGACAACTTTTTCGGGATGATATATAAGAAAAGATGAAATAGAATACATGATATATAAGAAAAACTAATGGCGGGAGATTAATAAAAATCACTATCGACAGTTGTCAATTTTCTTGCAAATCAGCTTTAAACATGCAATAATAACTTCTGTATCGATTTTACAAAATGCGTAATAGTTCAGTAAGTTCACGCATTTTTAAGTGATTTTAGGAGGAATTATTTATGAAAAAAGCAGTAAGTGTGTTACTGAGCGCTGCTATGGCGCTGTCACTGTGTGCAGGTTGTTCTTCATCATCTTCGACTGACACAGCTGATACTAAGGCAGCCGAGGATAATGGAGCTGATGCAGCTGATACAGAAGCAGGCGAAGCAGCAGAGGGCGTTATGCCGGCAGTTGCCAAGGAAGACCTGAAGGTCGGTGTTATCCATATCGGAAATCCGGCAGATGGTTCAGGTTACAGCTACACACATGATCAGGGTATCGTAGCTATGCAGAAAGCAGTTGGTCTGGAGGACGACCAGATTATCCGCAAGAACAACGTAGCCGACGATGATCAGACTGCTATTGAGACTGCTATGCGTGAGTGCGTAGAGGAAGGCTGCCAGATTATCTTTGCGACAAGCTGGGGCTATATGGACGCATGCGAGGCACTTGCAGAAGAATATCCGGATGTTATCTTCTCTCATGCAACAGGTTATAAATCAAATGGTGTAAACTTCAACAATTATTTCGGACGCATCTATCAGTCACGTTATCTGACCGGTATTGCAGCAGGTCTTAAGACAGAGAGCAATAAGATTGGTTATGTTGGTGCCTGGGGCAAGGACAATGCAGAGGTTACAGGCGGATGTGACGCATTTGCAATGGGTGTTTATTCTGTAAATCCTGATGCTACCGTTTATATCAAGACTACAAACAGCTGGTATGATCCGGAAGGTGAGAAACAGGCAGCTGTAGCTCTTATCAACGAGGGCTGTGATGTTATCGGTCAGCACTGCGATACACCGAACCCGCAGCTGGCAGCAGAGGAAGCAGGCGTATTTGGTGTAGGTTACAACTCTGATATGAGTAAGGATGCACCTAAGGCAGTCCTTACATCTACTGTTTGGAACTGGGGCGCTTACTATACCAAAGCTGTACAGGATCTGATTGATGGCACATGGACCGGTGAGAACTACTTTGGCGGTCTGGAAGAAGGACTTGTAGATATTTCCCCATTATCTGATCTGTGTGCAGATGGTACTCAGGAGAAGATTGATGAGGCTCGCAAGCAGATCGAGTCCGGAGAATGGGATGTATTTGACGGTGTGATCGAGTGCAACGACGGAACTACAGTAGGAACCGAAGGCGAGCATATGTCTGATTCAGATATCACAAGCAATATCCACTGGTATTTCAAGAACATTGTAGAGAAATAAGCGGATTACAAGTGCTTTTTAAAGGAGGCAGCTTCAAATGGATTTTTTCATTTGCAGCGCCTTCTTTTTTACCTTATAATGGTTGTGGTGTTTTGACACCTGACCCGCTATCA
>CAVHPN010000001.1:6086-12573 GCA_963637995.1 Prevotella sp. CAG:279
ATTTTATTTGAGGTGACGATATGACAGAACAGTATGCCATTGAGTGCAGGCAGATCACGAAGGTATTTGGCAGTGTGGTTGCAAACGACAAGATTGATCTGACTGTCCGGTACGGAGAGATCATGGCACTTTTGGGAGAAAATGGTTCCGGTAAGACAACGCTCATGAACATGCTTTCCGGTATCTACCACCCTGATGCCGGTTCTATTTTAGTGGGAGGCAGAGAGGTCTCCATCAATTCACCGGTAGATTCAAGAAATCTGGGAATTGGTATGATTCACCAGCATTTTAAGCTGGTTGACGTATTCAGCGCGATGGACAATATCGTGCTTGGAATGAAGGGGAAAAAGCTTGGCAAGAAGGCTCTGAAAGAGAAAATAGAGGCGCTTGGCCAGTCATTCGGACTTGAAATTGAACCTGAAAAGAAGGTTTACGATATGTCTGTAAGTGAAAAGCAGACAGTCGAGATTTTGAAGGTATTATACAGAGGCGCCCAGATACTTATTTTGGATGAGCCGACGGCGGTTCTGACACCGCAGGAGACTGAAAAATTATTTGATATTCTTCGCCGTATGAGAGATCAGGGCTGTGCAATTATTATTATTACCCATAAGCTCAATGAGGTGCTGTCAATCAGCGACAGAGTTACTATTCTCAGAAAAGGAAAGAGTATAGAGACGGTTAAGACCGCCGGATGTGATGAGAAAAAGCTGACAGAACTCATGGTCGGACGTCCTGTCAGTCTAAATATTGAACGTCCTGAGGTGAAGAAAAAGGACACTATTTTGAAAATTGTAGACCTCACCGTAGACAAGAGTGACGGCGGTGTGGCTCTTGATGATATTTCTTTTGAAATCAAAACAGGTGAGATCCTGGGAGTTGCCGGAGTCGCCGGAAGCGGACAAAAAGAGTTGTGTGAGACCCTGACTGGACTTATGAATGCCAAAAAGGGTGCTATACTGTACCAGAAAGAGAATATTGTCGGAAAAACTCCGGCAGAGATTATCAAACTGGGAATCAGTATGAGTTTTGTTCCAGAAGATCGACTTGGCATGGGACTGGTGGCATCCATGGGAATGGTTGACAATATGCTGCTTAAGTCCTATTCGGACGGAAAAGGACCATTTGTGGATCGAAAACCTGCAAGAGATATGGCAGAACGTCTGATTGGAGAGCTTGGAATCGTGACACCGGGAGTAGATATGCCGGTTCGCATGATGTCGGGAGGTAATGTTCAGAAGGTACTTCTGGGACGTGAGATTGAGTCCAATCCTCAGGTTTTGATCACGGCTTATCCGGTAAGAGGATTGGATATCAATTCTTCTTATATGATTTACGACCTTTTAAACCAGCAGAAGAAAAAAGGCGTGGCGGTTGTATATATTGGTGAGGATCTTGATGTTCTTCTTGAACTTTCCGATCGTATCATGGTGCTTTGCCACGGAAAGATAACCGGTATCGTGGATGCGAGAAAACTTACCAAAGAGCAACTGGGACTTATGATGACCGGAACAGAGGCCGGTGAGTTGGGATTTACTGAAAAGAAGGAGGCGCGGGCATGAAAGAACCGTGGATCCGCGTGGTAAAAAAAGCGGAACTTGGAAAGAAAGAAACTTTGATCCTCCGTCTGGAGGCAATTATACTGGCATTGGTGGCCGGCGGACTCTTTATTCTGTCAATCGGACAGAATCCGTTTGTCATTTATCAGACTATAGTGACAGGAGCCCTGAGAAGTGAGATGGCTATTCAGGCAACGGTCAAAATCATGATTCCGCTGCTTATCTCATCGCTCGGAGTTACGCTTGCGTTTAAAATGAAATTCTGGAATATCGGTGCAGAGGGACAGATTATAATGGGAGGTGTCTTTGCCTCATATTTTGCACTGTTTCATTCAAATTGGAATCACGTGCTTCTGGTTATTGTTATGTTTATAGCCGGAGCCATCGGAGGAGGCCTTTGGGGACTCATTCCTGCATGGTTTAAGACGAAATATGATACAAATGAAACTTTGTTCACTCTTATGTTAAACTACATTGCATTGAATGTTATTGTATTCCTGCGCGAGGGAGCATGGCGTGATCCGGGCTCTCAGGGATATGCCAAAATTGCCCGTTTTAATAAAAATGCCGCTCTCGATAAGGTGTTGGGTATTCAGTTTGGCTGGGTGATTGCACTGATTCTTGTAGTTGTTGTGGCAGTTTATATGAATCGTTCCAAACAGGGATATGAGATCAGCGTTGTGGGAGAAAGTCAGGAAACTGCGAGATATGCGGGCATGAATGTTAAAAAAGTTGTATTGAGGACAATGTTTCTCTCGGGAGCCATATGCGGCATAGGTGGTATGGTTCAGGCTACAGGCTCTGATGTTACATTGACCACTGCCGTGGCCGGTGGTGTTGGCTTTACAGCGATAATTGTGGCATGGCTGGCACAGCTTAATCCACCGGTGATTCTCTTTGTAACTTTCCTGTTTAGTATCCTTGAGAAGGGAAGCAGCGTGGTGCAGTCTTCCTTTGGACTTTCATCTGACTGTGCGGATGTTTTACAGGGCATTATTCTGTTCTTCATCCTTGGATGTGAACTTTTTATTCGTTATAAATTTGTATTTTGCGGAAAGGGAGGCGAGAAAGCATGAGCAGCGAGATTATAGTTAAATTTCTGGTGGCAGCGGTGCTTGCAGGTACACCTTTCCTCTTTGGCACGGTTGGCGAGATCTTAAGTGAGAAGGTCGGACACCTTAATCTGGGTGTTGAGGGCATGATGTCGATCGGCGCATGTGCCGGATTTATGATTGGTTACAAGACCGATAATTTTATAGCAGCGCTTCTGGCAGCAGCTGTGGCCGGAATGCTGTCAGCCCTTATTTACGGCGTTTTGACGGTAACATTCATGGCAAATCAGAATGTAACCGGACTGACGATGACGATCTTTGGTGTGGGACTTTCCAATTTTATCGGAGTTTTCATGCTGGAGAATTCTGAAAGCGGTACTTTGAAGCTCCCTGATGCAGTGACCGCACAGATGAGAAATATACATATTCCGGGACTCAGCGATCTTCCTGTAGTGGGTGAACTGCTGTTTTCTTATAATCCATTTGTATATATCGGAATTGTTATTGCGGTTGCGGCAAGCTTTTATTTATATAAGACACAGGTTGGCCTTAATGTTCAGGCAATCGGAGAAAATCCCGGGGCAGCTGATGCGGCAGGTATTGAAGTTACCAAGTGGAGATATATCAATATTCTGCTTTCCGGTGCTATATGCGGTCTCGGCGGTGCATATTGTTCCATGATTATAAACGGCGGTGTATGGCTGCGAGACAGCGTTGGCGGTCTGGGCTGGATTTCTGTTGCCCTTGTTATTTTTGCGGCATGGAAACCGGTAAACGTTATCTATGGTTCATTTGTTTTCGGCGCATTGAGAGTCCTTAAATATTATGTGCCGAAGAATACCTATGCGATTCCGACGGCATTTTTCGATGCGCTTCCATTCATTATTACAGCACTGGTGCTGGTAATCGCGTCGATGCGTAAGAACAAGGGCGGACATATTCCGGCTCATCTGGGTGAAAATTATTTCAGAGAAGAAAGATAGTCTCGTGTCTGCGAAACGCAAATCGGTACAATGATAATTGAGGTACAGATATGGCAAAGCAATATATAAAAATACGAGGTGCCAATGAGCACAATCTTAAAAATATTTCAGTTGATATTCCGAGAAATGAGTTAGTCGTTCTTACGGGACTTTCCGGTTCCGGCAAGTCTTCACTGGCATTCGATACGATTTACGCGGAAGGACAGAGACGCTATATGGAGTCTCTCTCATCCTACGCTCGTCAATTCTTAGGACAGATGGAAAAGCCGGATGTGGAGAGTATCGAAGGTCTGTCCCCGGCCATTTCCATTGATCAGAAATCAACTAACAGAAACCCTCGTTCAACGGTCGGCACAGTGACAGAGATCTACGATTATATGCGTCTTCTGTATGCGCGTATCGGTGTGCCGCACTGTCCGAAATGCGGCAGGGAGATTCGCCGCCAGACGGTAGATCAGATGGTAGATCAGATTATGGCATTGCCGGAGCGCACCAGACTTCAGCTTCTTGCACCTGTGGTCAGAGGCCGTAAGGGTCGCCATGAAAAGGTTCTTGACCAGGCAAAAAAGAGCGGTTACGTCCGTGTGCGGGTTGACGGCAATTTATATGAGCTGTCGGAAGAAATAGCCCTGGATAAAAATATTAAGCATAATATAGAGATTGTTGTCGATCGACTGGTGGTTAAAGAGGGTATCGAAAAGCGACTGTCTGACTCTATTGAGACTGTTATGGAACTTTCCAATGGACTTATGTTAGTGGACACGGCAAAACGTGATGAAAATGGAGAAGAAAAGCATGATACGCTGACATTTAGCCAGAATTTCTCCTGTCCGGACTGCGGTATCAGTGTTGATGAGGTTGAGCCGCGAAGCTTTTCCTTTAACAATCCCTTTGGCGCGTGCCCTGACTGTTTTGGCCTTGGCTATAAGATGGAATTTGATGAGGATCTGATGATACCTGATAAGAGCCTCAGTATCAATCAGGGAGCCATCACTGCGATGGGATGGCAATCCTGTACTGATAAGACAAGCTTTAGCGGTGCAATTTTAAATGCTCTTGCCAAAGAGTATGATTTTAGTCTTGATACACCATTTGAGGATTATCCTAAGGAAATTCACGATATTCTGATTTACGGAACGGGCGGCAAGATTGTTAAGGTGCATTATCACGGACAGCGCGGTGAAGGCATCTATGACATTGCTTTTGAGGGACTTATTCAGAGCATGAACCGCAAGTATCGTGAGACGTACTCTGATGCTACAAAAGCGGAGTATGAGACATATATGCGGATCACACCGTGTCCGGCATGTAAGGGACAGAGGCTTAAAAAAGAATCTCTGGCGGTAACTGTCGGAGGCAAAAATATTTTCGAGGCGACGGATATTTCAATTGTGAAATTTCGTGAATTTATAGACAAACTGGAACTTACGACTATGCAGCAGGCGATCGGTGCACCGATTTTGAAGGAAATCAGGGCAAGGATCAGTTTTCTCATCAATGTGGGGCTGGAGTATCTATCTTTGTCGAGGGCAACAGGTACTCTGTCTGGAGGTGAAGCGCAGCGAATTCGTCTTGCAACCCAGATCGGTTCCGGCCTGGTGGGTGTGGCATATATTCTGGATGAGCCGAGTATAGGACTTCACCAGCGTGACAATGACAAGCTTCTGGACACATTGAAACATCTGCGTGATCTGGGCAATTCGGTTCTGGTGGTAGAGCATGATGAGGACACGATGCGTGCAGCGGACTGTATAGTAGATATCGGCCCCGGCGCAGGAGAACATGGCGGAGAGGTCGTGGCAGTTGGCACCGCAGAGGAGATCATGAAAAATGAAAAATCCATCACCGGTGCATATTTGAGCGGCCGGATTCGGATTCCGGTGCCGTCTAAGAGACGAAAGCCGACAGGATGGCTGACTGTAAAAGGGGCTGCGGAAAACAACCTGAAAAATATCGACGTCAAATTCCCGTTGGGTGTGATGACCTGCGTGACCGGTGTTTCCGGTTCGGGGAAAAGCTCACTTGTCAATGAGATCCTTTACAAAACGTTAGCTAAAAAGCTGAACCGTGCGCATACAATACCCGGTAAACACAAGTCTATAGAGGGTATTGATCAGCTTGATAAAATAATTGCTATCGACCAGTCTCCTATAGGAAGAACACCGCGGTCCAATCCGGCAACCTATACAGGAGCATTTGATTTAATCAGGGATCTTTTTGCTTCATCGACGGATGCCAAGGCAAAAGGATATGATAAAGGCCGGTTCAGTTTCAATAAAAAAGGCGGCAGATGTGAGGCCTGCTCTGGCGACGGCATTATAAAGATAGAGATGCATTTTCTGCCGGATATTTATGTGCCTTGTGAGGTGTGCGGCGGTAAAAGATATAACCGTGAAACACTGGATGTCAAGTATAAGGGAAAGAGTATCTATGACGTCCTGAATATGACAGTAGAAGAGGCTATGAAGTTCTTTGAAAATGTGCCGTCTATCCACAGAAAGATTGAAACTCTTTATGATGTGGGATTATCCTACATTCGTCTGGGACAGCCTTCAACAGAGCTGTCGGGAGGCGAAGCCCAGCGTATCAAATTAGCTACGGAACTGAGCAAGCGCGGAACCGGCAAGACCATCTATATTCTGGATGAACCGACTACAGGACTTCATTTTGCTGATGTACACCGCCTGATAGAGATTTTGAGAAGATTGTCAGACGGAGGCAATACGGTTGTTGTGATCGAACACAATCTGGATGTGATCAAGACAGCGGATTATCTGATAGATATAGGCCCTGAAGGCGGTGAAGGCGGCGGAACAGTGATTGCAAAAGGTACACCTGAAGAGGTGGCAGCTGTGCCGGAATCATATACCGGACAGTATGTGAAAAAATATCT
>CAVHPN010000002.1:0-19446 GCA_963637995.1 Prevotella sp. CAG:279
AGCATCTGCCTTACAAGCAGAGGGTCACAGGTTCGAGCCCTGTAGGTCCCATTTATTTAACTTAATATGGCGAGATAGCTCAGTTGGCTAGAGCACGCGGTTCATACCCGCGGTGTCGAGGGTTCGAATCCCCCTCTCGCTACTAAATTTTTTTCGAGAGAATGTGCCGATGCACATTCTCTTTTATTTTGAAAGTATTGTAGGGCAACTATGCAAACTACGCGCAACCAATTTTAGAGTTCAACTCTCATTTTCATCTTTCCATTTTCATAAACTGCCTTTATTGTGCCTCCGTGTTCTTTTACTATAGACTGTGCTATGGAAAGCCCGAGACCATATCCGTGGACTCTGCCTCTTGAGGTATCGGTGCGGTAGAAACGATCAAACAGATGGCTACACATCTCTTCGGTCAGTTTATCAGCTTCATTTTCCACACATATAAACGAACCTTTTTCTCCGTTTCTCTTAAGTGTAAAAACTATTTCAGAACCCGGAAGTGCATATTTGCATGCATTATCAAGTAATATGGAAAATAATTGGCGAATTTTCTTTTCATCCCCCTGAATCTTTATATTATCCTCTATCTTTGTTGCAAAGCTCTTTCCATTTTCAAACATTACAGGTTCAAATGATGCTGCCTCAAGTTCTGCAATCTCACTGATTGAAATCTCCTTTTTCTCAAGATTAACTGTTCCTGCATCAATTCTGGCAAGATTTAGAAGCGCCTCGGTTAGTCCCTTCATGCGGTCTGCTTCTTCTTTGATAAAATGCATCCGTTCGATGTTTTTATTGTCAATGTTTTTATCATTATCTTTACTGTTGTTCATATCCTGCAATATCATCTCGGCATTAGCAAGAATGACCGTCAGAGGAGTTTTAAGCTCATGTGAAGCATCGGCCACGAATTGCTGTTCTCTTTTCCATGCTTCTTCAATAGGGTGTATGGCCCACCTTGAAAACCACAGTGCTGCCAGAAAAAACAGAAGTAATGCCGCAGCTCCGATAGCTATCGAATGAATTATCTGCTCCGAGAGTGCCTGCATTTCCTCATACATATCCGCAAAAACATAACAGGCAGTTCCATTATTTTCATTCTTGTAATATTGGTATCGCAATTTCTCATTTTTGAGCTCACCCCGATCACTGCCTTCTGATTCAACAGCCTCAATCAGGTATTCATATTCTGTCTCTGTCTGATGAACCGTTGTATTCCTGATTTCCCTGACAGTTCCGTCAGGCTCCTTTTTCAGTACCAGAACAGCTTCTTTCTCGTGATTATCCGTTTCTGTAACAGCGTCATCTTTTGCTCCGGCTAATTCTTTATCAGATATTTTTTGTTCATCCGGCTGCGGAGGAAATTTGTCCATCTCTCCTCTCATCCCCGGGTTTACATTATTTTCCGGTCCGTCAGGCATTTCAGCCATCAGAGCTGTGCGGATTGTCTCCTCACTACGTCTGCGATAATTTTGTTCCGTCACAACATACATGCCGAAAAAAACAACTATAAGCAGCACCGCTGCCATCGACATTATGATTCCAATCACTTTCAGGCGAAGATTTTGTATCATATATCATCCTCCAATCGATATCCGAGATTACGTGCGACCTTTATCTGCACTTTTGAATGCAGCAGATGTAATTTTTTCCGCAAAAAAGAAACGTAAGCTTCCACACAGTTTGCATTCACGTCCGCATCATAACCCCAAACTTTCCTCAAGATTGTCTCTTTCGAAAGAAATTGTCCCTGATTTTCAATCAATATACGCATCAGCTCCAATTCTCTGGCGCTCAGTAATATTTCTTCTTCTCCCCGACCAAGCTTTGATGATGATGGTGTCAGAGAAATATCACCAAACTCTAACATCTTAGGAATCAATTCTGATCTTCTCCTCAAGACTGCCCGAAGACAGGCCAGAAATTCCTCGTTTTCAAATGGCTTTGTAAGATAATAATCTGCTCCTGCATCCAATCCTCTCACACGGTCCGAAACATCAGAGCGGGCAGTCAGCATAACAACCGGTGTCTTTACTTTTTCCTTCCTGAGTCTTCGCAAAACTTCAAATCCATCCATTTCGGGGAGCATCACATCAAGAATTATCGCATCATAAACGCCGCTTTCAGCCAGTGAATATCCTGTTAATCCGTCATTTGCAATATCAGACCCGTAACCGTCCTGCTCCAGAACATCTGCCAACGTACGAGACAGACGTTTTTCATCTTCTATAATTAAAATACGCATATATCTGCCACTCTTTCTTAATAATACTGACAACACTTTTAAAGTATATATCTCTTCTCAATCCTTGGCAAGGCAAGCTTTAAAAGTGAATATTTTGTGTTTTTAAGCTTCATTTAAGTTTTCCGTCATATACTCCGAATCATCAGGAAGATAAGTAATCACATTTCAATATGAAACAGCAAAGCGAGGTATTTTTATGAGAAAAAAATATTTATTTTATGCATTATTGGCCAGCAGTATGATCGCTGCAGGCTGCGGTAAATCCGGCAGCCAGAATGTCACAGAAACCACTGCCAGTCAGGAATCAGTGCAGGAAGAAAGCGTCGAAGGCCGTATTTCTTCTATTTCTGACAGCGAGATTACCATCGAAACCAGACAGATGGGCAATCCACCTGAGCAAAATGGCGAAAATGCCCCGGATAAGCCTGGCGAGCCAAAAGACAGTCAATCCGGTGAAAAAAAAGATGAACAATCGAATGATCAGAAAGGTAATAAGCCTGATGACAAGAAAGGCAATAAACCTGAAGGCTCAGTTTCTTCCACAACTCTTTCCATTACCGACAGCACTGTTATCTTAAAAGCTGATGGAAGTGAAGGTTCTATATCCGACCTTTCTGAAGGAACTTTCGTTTCTGTAACCTACAATGATTCAGATGAAGCGCTGACAATCACGATAAGTGAGCAAAAGGGCGGTCCCGATGGTATGGGAGGGGGCCCGGGAGGCGGTTCATCCGCACCTGAATCATATGACGCAGTTACCGATATAACAAGTGATACCACCGAGAGCGGTAAAAGTTACTCTTCCACCGGCACTGACGAAAATGCTATCCATGTTTCAAATGGTGCATCAGTAAATCTGAGTGATTTTACTCTTATCCGCACTTCTTCCGAGAGCAAGGGCGGCGACCAGTCAAGTTTCTATGGTATCGGTGCAGGCATTCTCGTAACCGACGGTACAGCCGAGATAAAAAATGGCAATATTACTACTGACGCAAAGGGAGGTGCCGGTGTATTCAGTTACGGAAGCGGTGTTGTAAATATCTCTGATACAACAATCAAAACCTCCAAAGACACCTCTGGCGGCATTCACGTAGCAGGCGGCGGCACATTAAATGCAAAAAATCTTAATGTTGAGACGGCTGGCGAATCCTCCGCTGCTATCAGAAGCGACCGCGGAGGCGGCACCATGACTGTTGAGGGCGGTTCATATACCTCAAACGGAACAGGTTCACCGGCAGTATATTGCACTGCTGATATAGATATAAAAAATGCCACCCTGACCGCCAATGGTTCAGAAGCTGTATGTATTGAAGGCCTCAATTCCCTCAAACTTACAGACTGCAATCTGTCAGGAAATATGCCTGAAAACGAACAGAACGACTGTTTATGGACAGTTATACTTTACCAGAGTATGTCCGGTGACTCCGAGATCGGCAACAGCACCTTTGATATGGAAGGCGGAACACTGACTTCCCACGCTGGCGGTCTGTTTTACACCACCAATACGGAAAGCAGCTTTTACCTCAAAAATGTAGCAATCACGCCATCGTCATCAAATGATTTCTTTTTGAAATGTACCGGCAATGCCAATAAGCGCGGTTGGGGACAATCAGGCAGCAATGGGGCAGATTGCACATTTTCCGCTGACACCCAGATAATGGAAGGCGATGTCATCTGGGACAGCATCAGCAAGCTTGACTTTACCATGAGCAACTCAAGTTCTCTTACCGGTGCTTTTATTCAGGATGAGTCCTGTGCAGGAGATGGAGGCAGCGGCTATGCAAATCTTACTATCGGTTCAGGCTGCACATGGACCGTTACCGGCGACAGCCGTGTTACTTCACTGAATAATTCCGGCACCATCATCGGTTCGGATGGAAAAACCGTTTCCATCGTAGGTTCGGACGGAACATCATTTGTAAAAGGCGACAGTGCTTATACAATTACGGTTGATAACTATACTGCATAACATCAGTTCATAAACACGTTGATCTCCTTGTAAAATGTTTGCAATTCATGCGTTGCACGACCAGCAACCATAAAACAGTCAAGTTTGTTAACAATCTGTGTTTTTCCTTGAAGTTCGCCTACCGGTGTGCTATAATCAGACGAATCTGGAGAAATGTTAAAAATGTGTTAATTGCTCTGAATATTGGCGATTATGCTCATTTTAAGATAAGAAAATCGAGGTTGATTGATATGAAACATTTTCTGAAGGAGCTCCTAAAGAAATACAGGCATATATGGATTCTCGCATATGGTTTTATCTACCTGCCATGGTTTATGTACCTGGAGAAGACTGTTACCTCCAAATACCATGTTATGCACTCATCGCTGGATGATTTGATTCCCTTTAATGAATACTTTATCATCCCGTACTTATTGTGGTTCGCCTATGTGGCAGCTGCCATTACATACCTGTTCTTTAAAAACAAGGAAGAATATTACCGGCTGTGTGCTTTTCTTTTTACCGGTATGACATTGTCTCTTCTGATCTGTACACTGTTTCCCAATGGAACCGACCTGCGGACTGTCGTAGACCCGAATAAAAATCTCTGTTCCCGTCTGGTATATCTGCTTCATCAGGCTGATTCAAATACAAATGTATTTCCAAGCATTCATGTATACAACTCCATCGGAACTCACATTGCCATACTTAAGAGTGAATCTCTGAAAAAGCACAGGATAATCCGTATTCTTTCAGGTATTCTCATGGTCGCTATCTGCATGGCAACCGTATCACTGAAACAGCATTCCATTTTAGATGTTGCAGGTGCAATTCTGTTAAGTGCAGCTATATATCCATTGGTATATACAGGAAACTCACAAGAAGAAACAAAGAGCGAACCCGAATATATCAGATAATCTTTTGTATTCCACAATCCATAAAACCCGGATAGTCACGACAGGACTTTCCGGGTTTTTATCACTCTATAGGGCATTGCTGCGCAATTTACCTATCTCCTAACATCAATTCACATCTTAATTAAATCCATAAAATTTCTGTGAAATCTTATAGCAGGCAATCGACACCTTTCTGCCGCCCTTTCCCGGCAGATTTACTCCCTGTCCGAGGAATCCCCAACGCAGGCGCATATATAATGTAAAATTCTGCTGTTTCAGGTATTGCCAGAGTTCTTTTTTCTTTTTAAGATTCTCTTCAGTCTCAGATCTGATTGCCAATATGGAGGTAATCGTCATCATAATTTCCAGATAACGTATCATATAATGTCTCAGCTTGGCATTTTTAATCTTGGTTACATCATAATATCCCAGCATCAGTTTGGTGACAAGTATCTGCTGATCAATGCGTCCGATCATGACTTTTTCGTTAACTGACTGGTCATCACGGCCAATGAAGTAACGATAAAAATTCACATCCAGATAATACATGGATTTAACATGCGGAAGCGGCTGATAAACAAAGATATTATCCACATAAAATGTATGTTTTGGCAGTTCCAGTCCACAATTTCGAAGCATTTCCACACGATAAATAACTGAATGCATAAGTATATACTGACCGAGGCGAAAACCTCTGGCACCGCTCCAGTCGATAAGCTGCCGTTTTGGAAGCGCCATATTATAATTCATGACCTTTTTATGCTTTGCACCCTGTTTCTCATATACAAAGTTTGTAATAAGCATATCCAGCGTCACATTATCGTAGACAAATTTGCGCAATGTATCCAGTACTTCCATATAGGCTTCTTCATTGACCCAGTCATCACTGTCAACAACCTTATAGTAAACACCTGTCGCATTGCGAAGACCGGCATTAACCGCCTCACCGTGTCCGCCATTTTCCTGATGAATTGCCTTACATATTCCGGGATAATTTTTCTCGTATTCATCCGCAATTTCTGCAGTATTATCCTTTGTAGAGCCATCGTCAACGATCAGGATTTCCACCTCATCACCGCCCGGTAAAAGTGATTCGATGCAGTTGCGCATATAGGCAGCTGAATTGTAGCATGGAATAGCTACAGACAATAGCTTTCTTGGTTTATTCTCTCTCAAAGTTTAAATTCCTCCATATCTTTATCTATATAGTTCCATATAGATACAAACATCCTTTATTTTTCAAGCGGTTCGTTAAGTTTTTCCGTTCCCGGCAGTACAAAGCGACCTCCTGCAATGATATTTACACTGGTTCCGTCCGGATGTATGGCTTCGATCGTATCGAGCTCAGAATACGGGATCGTAATATCAGTATGGCATCCAAAATATGCCTCCTGCGGATTTTTCCTGCGCTTCGATGATATTTCATTTTCGCGCGATACCATCTCACGTCCATCCGGGTTGAAAACAGGACAATCTTCCATCCAACTGTAGCATGTATCACCGACCGCAAAGTGAGGTCCCATCTTTTCCGCAATAAGTATCGGGAATTTATCCAAAATACCAAATCTTTGAGCCACCTCATATGCCGTAGTGTTAGTTCCGATTGCAAATTCTCCCATAGGCAGTGTATCATGATTCTTTAAAATCATCTGCTTAACCAGTACCTTATTCTCCTCTTCTGTTGTAAAGTTTTTGCACGTATAAGACACTGCTATACCATCTTCAAAATGTATCTCCAGATCCTTGAACTGGAACTCACCTATATAAACACTGCCGACATGCAGCAGGCCATTGGTGCCGGAAAGCTGCGGAGATGTAAAGACTTCTCCGACCGGAATATTTACATCTGCCACACAATTTTCGAAGTTGGACTGTTTTTTCGGATCCTGAAGTGTATGAAGCTGTACCGTCAGATCAGTACGGTTCCCGCCCCGTCCGCTGATATGAACGTGTGAAGCCTTATCAAGCTCATCAATCATAATCTGCTGGATATCGCGGTACAATTCATAATCCAGCGTGTTTATACGGATCGTCTCTTTGAAAATTTCCTCAAACTTTGTTCCAATCTCCGGTAATGGAAATGCAATAATGGTAAAGCTCGTCTCTGTCCCGGGAATATACGTATCTGCAATCTGCATTGCCTCATTACTGTAAGACAACAGGAGTTTCTCCTGCTTGTCACTCAGCGCGAAAGCTGCTGTTTTATTTACAGGTTCAAAACCTGCCTCCCCAAAGGTCTCAACAACTGCCGGGCCGGCATATGCCGCCGCCAGTTCCTTGTATGTCTCATATGCAAACTTTAAAACCGACAACTTCCTCTCGCGGAATGCCTTATCTAAGTACGCTGCGTTATCATACCGATGGTCATACTCATATTGTCTGTTTGCCGGTGTACTATAATATCCGTTGGTGCGGGTCGGAGTTCTATTAACTGTTCCGACCGAAGCTCTGGCAATAACGGGTTCCAGACCCAGTTTTCGGAAATTTTCCACAGCCATCCTTATCATACGCTCAAATCCTATATGATAACGAATCTGCACTGTTTTCTTTCCCTCATAGCTGCGCCCGGTCGCTGCAAATCCCTTGCGATATCCTTCTGTGTATGTGTCTGCCATTTTACGTACTGTTTCTTCCGGCAATTCATTCATAAAACGCGCTGTTTTAATCTCCGTATCTGAGATATATTCACCAAAAAGATAAAGATATCTGAGATCCTCAAGGTCACTGTCCATGATTATCGATTTGCCGAAATCAAGCGATGGATCGAGTGTTTCGCGAACACGCCACGGGAGCATTCTGTCACAGTAATCACTCACAAAATAGTACAGCGGCTCGCGAAGCTCCGAGATCTCGGGTGTTCCGTTTTCAAAGAGATTGTAAACTTCAATAAACAGTTCTTCGAGTACCGTCAGATCCACCAGCCGGCTCTCATATGCATAAACTATGGCACTGCGGATTTCTGTATACAGAAAAGACAGCCACTTGCCATATTCCTCGCCCAGCTTATCCACTGCATATTCCGGATTTGCAAAGCTTTCAGCATAAGCATCCGGAAGTATATCAGCATAAAGCATATGATTAAAATCTGCAACTTCATCCAGTGTCATGGAAGACAATGTTCCATCCATCTGCTTCTTAAATGTATCTTCAACTAGTTCGATAAATTGCACCGCCCGTTCAAAAAAAGAGCGAAAAGGTAATTGCACTGTCCTTTCCTCTTTCATCTGCCTGATACGTTCAACCGCCAGTTCATGGCGTTCGGCAATCATCCCGTTTTCTTCTTCCAAGAGTTCCCGGTATTTCATTTCAAAACTTTCCTTCCTCTATGTCATAATCATTCCGGCATTATAAATACTATTTTTCAAATACTATTTTCGAAATCCTATCAACACAGTCACAAACCACCATATCATTAGTAGTCCTGATATAACTGTTCCTATTTTCGCGAATATATAATTTTTTTCTTCTTCTTTGAAAGATATCCATCCATATATCAATGATGATACAGAAAATAAAATACTTGAGAAACACATCGACAACGCACCCACAGGTGTATTGCCCTGATTTCTTATACTGAATGCCATGCCAGATACTCCAAGCAGCAAAGCAGTCAACGAAAGGCCCAGACACAGATATCCATGTTCTGCCATAGGCTTACGAATATATGAAATCATGTTATCTTTTTTTCTTCCCATGCAGGCACCTCCCGACTGCCCGGGTAATCCACTGGCAAATATAGCCGGCGATACCACCAAGCGTATTTAAAAACATGTCATCCACATCAAAACTCCCAACCTTAAACACAAGCTGTATCGTTTCAATGCTCAATGTCATAAAAAAACTCAAGGTCAACATCAGATACCATTTTCCGCATTTACGGCTGATGAGCGGCAAAAAAAAGCCAAACGGCATAAAGCATACAACATTTCCAACCGTATTCAATAAGAAAGCCTCAGTTCCAACAACATCACGATATGTATAAAATCGTTTGATTTCCTTAAACAGAACAAGGTTGTAGGCGTACTCCTCATGCGTTGCACGTCCGAACCCGTCCGAAAAGAACATAAAATATATAAGAAGCACCAAATATATGACAAAAAAAATCCAACATATCTTTTGATGCGTTTTTGTCCGTTTCCACATATTTCTCCACACTTCGTTGCTGATGACAGGGTCTGCGGCCAGCAACCGGTATTTTCATGAAAATAAAAAAGCTGAATATTTCCTTGCGCAGGTAACCATTTTCAGAACAGAAAAACCGCATTCCGTTTCCGGTTATACGGTCTTTCTGTGTCAAACTTTGTAACTTCTAAAATGTAATATCTGATTTACGTTTCAGTAAAAAAGCACCGCTGACAAGTGCCATCACACCGGTTGCAAGACCTACCGTGATGATAACGCTTCCAATCACAATATTTAATATTCCGGTTCTCTGCATTGTTTTGTATATTTTCTCCATATAGATCCGCTCCTTCTAAATTACCCGGTTGTCAATCTATTTAGCACCATACTGATCATAGTATGAATCAATTGCTGCCTTAATGGTATCATCAATCACAATCTTTCCCTGACACTCCTTGTTGTAGAGGCACTCCACAACATCAGACATGGATACGATAGCTGCAGTCTGAAAACCATAGAGTTCCTTAATCTCATCAAGTGCACACTTCTCGCCCTTGCCGCGTTCCATGCGGTTTAAAGATACGATCAGTCCCTTAATATCCACATCTGCCTGAGACTTAAGGATCGGGAATGTCTCCTCTATGGATTTGCCTGAGGTTGTAACATCCTCGATAATCACAACTCTGTCGCCGTCTTTGAGTTTGCTTCCTAAGAGAATACCGGTATCGCCGTGGTCTTTAACTTCCTTACGGTTAGAGCAGTATCGTACCTCTTTCCCATACAGTTCGCTTAAAGCCATGGAAGTAGCTACAGCCAACGGAATTCCCTTGTATGCCGGCCCAAAAAGGACATCAAAATCAAGACCGTAATTGTCATGAATCGCCTTTGCATAATACTCTCCCAGGCGACGCAGCTGTGTGCCGGTAACATAGGCTCCCGCATTCATGAAAAATGGGGATTTACGTCCGCTTTTTAATGTAAATTCACCAAATTTTAAAACTTCACTTTCCACCATGAAATTGATAAATTCCTGCTTATACTGTTCCATCATACTCTCCTATCTCAATGCACCAATTAATTCATTTATATCTTCAATTCCATATTTTTCCATATAAGCTTCGATACCGCTTACTATCTCCTGTGTGACATAAGGATTATGGAAATTGGCCGTGCCGACAGCTACAGCACTGGCACCGGCCAGAATAAACTCGATAGCATCATCGGCATTCATAATACCGCCCATACCGATAATCGGAAGTTTTACGGCCTGTGCTACCTGATAAACCATTCTCACTGCTACCGGCTTAATCGCAGGACCAGATAGTCCGCCCGTACGATTGGCTACTGCAAAGGTTCTCCGATTGATATCGATCTTCATACCTGTCAGTGTATTGATAAGCGAAAGGGCATCCGCACCTCCGGATTCAGCTGCCTTTGCCATCTCTGTAATATCCGTTACATTCGGACTGAGCTTCATGATGATCGGCTGTTTTGCGTAGCGTTTTACTTCTCGTGTAATAGCCTCCACTGCCTTAGGGTCCTGTCCGAAGGCTATACCGCCTTCCTTGACATTGGGACAGGAAATATTGATTTCCAGCATATCAACAGGCTGCGATGCCAGTTTTTCCACCACATCAATATAGTCCTCTGTGGTTTTTCCGCATACGTTGACAATGATTTTTGTATCGTACCGGCGCAGAAACGGAATATCTCTCGAAGCAAACAAATCAAATCCCGGATTCTGCAGACCGATGGCATTAATCATGCCGCCATATACTTCAGCAATACGCGGGGTAGGATTGCCCGGCCACGGAACATTTGCCACTCCCTTTGTCACAACAGCTCCAAGCTTGTTAAGATCCACCATCTCTCCATATTCCGCACCTGAACCGAATGTACCGGATGCTGTCATAACCGGATTTTTGATTTCTACTCCTGCAAGATTGACTGCCAACTGTCTCATAGTTCTACCTCCCCGGCTAAAAATACGGGACCATCCTTGCAGATCCGCTTATTATGTACGTTGCTGTGATGATCTACATCCTTTGACTTGCAGACACACGCCAGACAGGCTCCTATTCCACATGCCATCTTCTCCTCAAGGGAAATGTAACATTTAATATTATTTTCTTCTGCATATTGTTTGATTGCACGCAGCATCGGTGTCGGCCCGCATGCATAGATCACATCGCCTTTCAGATTATTTGCACGAATTGCATCAAGTACATTGCCCTTTGTGCCCGCACTTCCGTCCTCTGTCGCCACATAGACTTCTCCATATTTTTCAAACTCATCTTTGAGAAAAAGTGCCTGATCCCTGTAGCCCAAAATAATCTGCTTTTCGCATTTTAACTGTTTGGCCATCTCAAGCATCGGCGGAACTCCTATACCGCCTCCGATGAGAAATACCTTCTCGCCTTCCTGTGGAAATCCATTGCCGAGAGGTCCCATGATGTCAATAGGATCTCCTTCATTGTATTTTGAAAATTCAGCGGTTCCTTTTCCTGCAATTCTGTATACTATGCGCAGTCGCCTTCCTTCCCCATCTGCCTCGCATATGCTTATCGGACGAGGAAGCAGTCTTGATCCGTCATGACTGTATACCGAGATAAACTGTCCCGGCTTTGCCTGAGCGGCAATATCCGTCAAAATCCACATACTGAAAATATCAGGAGCCAGCTCCTTTTGGCTTAATACGACTGCAGTTTCTTTTTTCTGAGCCATGAGATCCTCCTTACAATACACTGCCGATGTCCGCAATCATATCGATTACTGCCTGTCTCGATGCATCTGCGAAATGTTCTGCTCCGAATTTTGCATATACATCTTTCTTGTATGCAGCAATAATACCGCGAGAAGAATTGACTATAGCTCCCAATCCGTCTTCGTTGAAGCAATATTTAAGATCTTCTGCAGTTCCTCCCTGAGCACCGTATCCCGGAACAAGGAAATATGTTTTAGGCATAAGTTTACGTAAAATCTTGCTCATTTCCGGATATGTAGCTCCGACAACGGCACCTACGTTACTGTAATCGCCGTCCATGGATGCCTCTCCCCATTCAACTACCTTTTCTGCCACCAGCTCATATAAAGGACGTCCGTTCACAAGCTGATCCTGAAATTCACCACTTGAAGGATTTGATGTTTTAACCAACACAAATATACCCTTGTCAGATGCATTGCACTCATCCACGAATGGTTTTACTCCATCGGTTCCAAGATAAGGATTGACTGTCACATACTCTGTATTGAAAGCTGTACAGGTCTTGCTTCCAATCTTCACACTGCCGAGATGACCTGTCGCATAGGCAGCGGATGTGGAACCGATATCACCGCGCTTAATGTCTCCTATGACAATCAGGCCTTTCTCCTGACAATATCTGACTGTTCTGTCGTACGCCTTAAGTCCTTCTATGCCAAACTGCTCATACATGGCAATCTGCGGTTTCACGGCCGGAATCAGATCCGCTGTGGCATCTACAATCTCTCGGTTAAACTGCCAGATTGCCTCTGCTGCTCCCTCAAGTGTCTCACCAAATTCAGCAAAAGCCTTCTCTTTCACATGATCAGGAATATATCCCAGCATTGGGTCCAGTCCAACACAGATAGGCGCCTTTGTCTTCTGAATCTTTTCAATTAATTTACTAACCATCGTGTTCTCCTCCGTGGCATATTTCGTCATAATCATCTTATTTTAACATAAGTAAGATATGCTTTCAAGGGCGCATCATAATAAAACAGGCATATCGCCCGATGGCAACATGCCTGTTTTGAAAAAAATTATTCAATTCAATGTAATTGTTGCCACATAATCTCCGTTTTTATATGACTTCAACGCAAATTGCTCTTCCGTTTCCGTATTGAGCTCCATCCAGAGCTCCTCGGCCGCAAGCATAATATGTGATAACATAATACCTATACTAAATTCCCGCATAGCCCTTATGTTTTTACCGGGAAGGCGTGTTTTAAGCGCAAAAACATAGATCCTGTCAGAATAGACAATAAACCGCCACGGCTGGGTATTCATCGCAGACGGGGCAAGTCTGGCAGCGCGAAGAATTGTCTTCATCTGCTCTCCCGCCTCTTCCTTGAATATACAGAGTTCATTGAGCGGAAGTCTCTTTGCCAAAGGACTTTCCCGGTACAGTCTTCCCTCCGGATAACCGAATGCAACCATCATCAGGTATTTTTTCCCGCCAAGCACCTTCTGCTTAGGCTGCACTCCTCCGAGATAACAGGTTCCAAGTCCCTTTGCCGTCATATAAAGTACCATCTGTTCCATCAGGTAGCCTGCGTTGCGTTCGCACCCCTCCTCGGAATCAGAATAGACTGCCAGATAATATGGTGCATCCACCTTCCAGAGTCCGTGAACATCTGCTTTTTTCCTTGTATTATCCAAAATGACCGCCTCAACCCGAATGCGATCATTAAGTCTCGATGTCTTTTCAAAATATGAAAGAATCTGTTCTCGCAGTTTTTCCGTAACTTCCCGTTCAGCGTATTTTCGAATTGAATGGCGACATCCAATCGCCTCATACAGATTCATCATATCTCTTCCCCTCCTGCCATGTCCGGTTTAAATGAGTCCGGACATAAGTGGAACCGCCACTACGGTCAGCAGCCCTGCCACTGCTATAGAAAGACTGCTCATCGCGCCTTCAATTTCTCCTAATTCAAGTGCTTTTGCCGTGCCTATCGCATGGGCTGCGGTTCCCAGTGCCAATCCTTTTGCAATAGGTTCTTCTATTTTAAGCACACTAAACAGCCAGTCAGCTATGATATTTCCCAAGATTCCGGTAATGATGATGCTTATTACCGTCAAAGTTACGATGCCGCCTGCTTCCTCACTGACTCCCATACCTATAGCGGTAGTAATAGACTTGGGGAGCAGTGTTACATAATGTGTATGTTCCAGTCTAAACAAACGGCACATCACATAGATACTGCCCACACTTCCGGCCACGCCTGCAATTATGGCAGATATTACCGCCACAACATGACGTCGCAGAAGCTCCAGCTGCTTATATAGTGGTATGGCAAGACATACTGTCGCAGGTGTCAGAAAATAGCTAAGATAAACCGCACCACGATTATATTCCTTATATTCTATATGAAACAGTGACAGAAAAGCAATGACTGCCACGATGGCAACCAGCAAAGGATTAAAAACAGCAATGCCCGTCTTTTTCTTAAGCCACACTCCAAACATATATGCAGCAACGCTTACCAGCATTCCGAAATAAAGAGAAGAATGAATCACTCCGTTCATGATTTTATGCCTCCTTTATTTTTTCTTCGAATTATATGCTGTGCCACGCATCCCGTCACAGACATAACAAATACGGTCGAAATCACAGTAATTACCGTAAGCGGCACCAATATGGTCTTAGCCTCCTGCACACTGTCAAGCAGTCCCACACCTGCCGGTATAAACATAATGGGCATAGTATCCAGGAAAAAATCTCCCACCTCGGACACATCCTGCGTATGCAGCGCGCCGGTGCAGAGCAGAACAAGTAAAATAAAAAGTCCGTATACACCTGACGGAACAGGCAGCGGAAGCAGATAGTTCAAAAATTCTCCCAGCATGGTAATACCAAAAATAATAGTTACTTCCTTCAAGTACTTCATGATGTCTTCGCCTTTCGTGTTGATGTACCTATTCTATCACTCCAAAATTTACAGTACAATATTAAAATTAGCATAAATTCTGTCAATTTCCTTGAATTTTTTGCGTCTTTTTTATACGATACATATAGTCGCTCTCATTATGGAAAATCCGGAATTTTTATGTATCCCGGATCAACCGGATCAAGGAAATAAGGAAGGAGTAACCAATGAATTTGATTCATACTAAATCCCTCTCCGCTATACAGCAGGAGCAGATAAGATGTCTGGTTAATGAATGTCTTAATCTTTCCCCTGTTCATGTTTCTTTTCCATTTGAAGATGGAAATTCCTTCCTGCTTCTTATGGATGAATCAAACTCTCTTGCAGCTGCCATGGGACTTATTATGCCACCTGACGGTTCATCAGACGAGGAACCTGTCGAAAGTATCGCCTTTACACTCCCTTGCAAACGTCGTAAAGGTTATTTTTCGACTCTTCTAGAGAAGGCATGTGAACTTTGCGGTGAGCATGATATTTTGTTCCCGGTTGATCCGGAATCTGCTGATGCCATGGCCGCCATGAGTTCGATCGGTGCTGACTGTGTAGATAAGGAATTTCAGATGAAATGGTATTACAGCCCTGATGAAGCCCTACCTGATTCTTCCTTGGAATCCAAAATACCACTTATATTTACATGTACAAAAGCATCTGAGGAAAACATCAATGAAAATTCTGAAAGCTGCAGTGATATTTTTCATCCTGCAGATGAAACTGATCATTCTGTCGATATTCTTAAGTATAGGTTTCACGAATTGCCGCCGGACCCGTCATATTCTCCGTCAGCCGAATGTATGGTGCGTATGCAGCCTGTTTCCGGCTCTCCCGACACATTTCATGCATGTTTCTATGGTTTCCATGTTCATGAACTGTGCCGCGGAATTGGCATTGGAGAATCTGCCTTCTGCCATGTGCTTAAGGATCTTATCGCACGCGGATGCACGCAGATAGTCCTGCATGTTGCCGGTGACAACTATCCTGCTCTCTCGATATATAAAAAGGCAGGATTTCGAATTACCGAAACCCTGTCCTATTTCATGTACTAATCTTAACTTATTGTAACTGTGCCGGATGTTTTGATTCGATCTTCTGGCGTATGCTCAACATCTTGCAGTCGGTCTCGGCAATGACATCCGCACATTTTTTTAGTTCCGCACCGATCTCTGCCGCCTCCTGGACATCGAGCTGTTTTTTGTATTTGAGCTGATGATCTAGACTTGCCCAGAAATCCATGGCTATAGTACGAATCTGCACTTCCACCCTGATATTTACCTTGCTGTTAGAAAAGAATACCGGCACCTCCACGATCATATGGTAACTGCGATATCCATTTTCCTTGGGTGACTTAATATAATCCTTTATTGCGATAATCGTCACGTCATCCTGGCGCTCCAGCATACGGCTGATCTCATAAATATCATCCACGAAAGAGCAGATAACACGGACACCCGCAATATCATCCAGATTTGAAACCATTGATTCTATCGAAAGCGGAAGTCCGCGCCTCTGAAGCTTTTCTACGATGCTCTTCGGCTTCTTCACTCTGGCCTTGATCATCTCAATCGGATTTCTCGCATTTCTGACAGAGAGCTCATCATTAAGTACCTCAAGCTTAGTCTTAAATTCACGAATTGCGCAGCTGTACTGCATCATCGCTTCCTGAAATTGTTTTGCCGTATCCCGGAAATTCTCAGGTATCTCAAATACCTGAGGTGAATTCACCGCAAAGTGACTCAGCTCACTGTTAGGATTTTGAGCAATATTCATTTGTATAGTCCACCTCTCCTGTAATAGTCGCGCAGGCATCACGCTTTCATATTGCATCTTCTGTTATAAAAATGCATATCCCCATAAAATCAACTTATTATGCCTTTTCAACTGCGTCTGCAGCCGCATCAAGCCATGGCGAATCTACATATTCCACCAGACCTTCATCTACTTTTGAAGCAATTTCCGGATTAATCGGAATTTTTGCTAATACCGGAATTCCATATTCCTTTGCAGTTTCTTCAATATGACTTTCTCCAAAAACCGAAATTTTCTTTCCGCAATCCGGACATTCCAGATAGCTCATATTTTCAACCAGACCCAGAATAGGAATATCCATTTTCTTTGCCATGTTAACTGCTTTTGCCACAATCATCGATACCAGCTCCTGCGGAGAAGTAACGATGATAATACCGGCAAGCGGAAGCGACTGAAATACGGTCAGCGGTACATCCCCGGTGCCCGGAGGCATATCTATAAACATATAGTCAATATCCTTCCAAAGTGTCTCTCCCCAGAATTGCTTGATCACTCCGCCTACCACAGGTCCTCTCCAGATTACCGGGTCTGTTTCGTGCTCCAGTATAAGATTTGAGGAAATAATTTCAATGCCTGTTGATGTAGTGCGCGGCAGCATCAGCTGATCCGCTGTTACTCCTACCATACCATGTATTCCAAAAGCCTTCGGAATCGATGGTCCTGTAATATCTGCATCGAGGATTCCGACACGATTGTTTCTTGCACGCATCCTGCAAGCCATCAATGATGTCACCAGAGATTTTCCCACACCGCCTTTACCGCTTACGACACCGATTACCTTTTTTACAGAGCTTAGCGGATTCAGCGGAGTCCTAAAGCTTTCCATCGTCCTGCTCGCACATGTCTCACCGCAGCTCGAACAATTATGACTGCAATTTTCACTCATATTACAATTTTCCTTCTTTCATTTCACTTTTGAAACTTTTGATTACCGGGGCTATAGGATGAAATGCTGTACCATTGGTCTTAATCTTCTTGCCATAATTGATGCCAGTATGCAAAGAATATAATCAGCAGGCATCTCAGGCAGGCAATAAATCATGACTATGGCCTTTAAACCTACAGGCTGCAGCGTCACCATATGTGTAATCATAAAGAAATACAGCACACCCATCCCGTAGTATACCACATATCCAACCGTAGCGGATAGTATAAGTGCTGACATTTTCCAGGAATTTAATAATTCACATATTTTTCCCATTACCCACGATGCAAGGAAAAATCCAAGCAGAAATCCGAATGTCGGACGCAGCAAATATGCAGGTCCGCCTCCGCGGGCAAAGATCGGGACTCCAGAAAGACCAATAAGCAAATACACCCCCACACTTGTAAAAGCTCTCTTAGATCCCAGCAAAAATGCAGCCAGCATAACAAAGAACCACTGCAGTGTAAAATTCATCGTATCCGCACCTGTCGGAATTACCACTTTTATAAAAGCTCCTACTGCAATGAGCGCCGCAAAAAGGCCGCAAAGAGCCACGTCCCTCGAACGTGTTCTTGCTCTTTCACTTGCATGAGAAACTGTTTTTTCTTTCATAATATTATTCATCCCCAATCACGAATTCATAGTTTATTCTTCCTGAAATTTGCGGATCATGCGTACCATTCCAAGACTCTCCATCCGTTTTGCCAGAAGATAAAACAGTGCTGCATCCACCGGCCATTTGACAAGATTCTTTACAAGTCTCATAGGCAAAAGAGCAATAATTGCCTTGCCTGACATCATACTGAGCCAGAGTGTATTTAAAAACACATTACATACCAGAGCCACCAGAAGGTTTGCCCACAGCGCCCTGCGATATGTCAGCGGCTTGCGATACAATACCATTCCGTATAAAATTCCTCCAACCACGGCATCAAGTGTAAATCCCGGAAAGAATGCGCCCGACGGTTTCACTACATATTTGACAATATCCAGTACTCCTCCGTACACCGCTCCGGCCACCGGCCCGAAAAGATAGTACACAAACTGGTTTACAACCGTTCCGAATCCGATTTTTAAATACGGTCCGGCCTCAATTGTAAAGAATCCCAGAACAACGGAGACAGCCATAAGCATGGCAGCAGTAGTGAGTGTTTTCACATGCTGCAGTTCCCTGAATGAGGACTGACAGCATACTGCAAATTTTTTCATAAAAAAATACCTCCCTTTCTGCAGATCTCTCGAACTACATCAGGAGATATATGTATCAACGATGCAGCGGGATGCGGGATACCGACCGCGAGACACTTCTTAGATCTCTTCGTCCGAATGACAACTCCCTGTTCACTCGGCACTTAACGCCTGTATCCCTACTCTGCTTTTCCTATGTTTTGTTTTAACAATACGATGAAGCTTTCTTACTGCTCCAGTTCTTCGCCAAGGCCGCTCTCGATTGCCTCAGTTATCGTCTTAAGTGCCTCTTCCTCATCCGGTCCATCGCAGGCAACCATGATCTCGGTGCCGCATTTAATACCGGCAGCCATAACATTGAGTACGCTCTTTGCAACAATATGCTTCTCACCGCACTCAATCAGAGTCCGGCTCTTGAACTTCATCGCAGTCTGCGAAAGTACTCCGGCCGGCCGTAAGTGAAGCCCTGATGGATTAACTACTTTCACTTTTTTTGATACCATAACCGTCCCCTCCTTTATTATCTCTTACTGTATGAAATATTATCATTTTAGTCTAAGTAATCCGGACTGTCAAGCAATCATTAATATAGTGTAAACATATATGAACCATTTATGATAATGTCCTAGTAAACCACAAGGGAAAATGTCCCAAC
>CAVHPN010000003.1:0-20206 GCA_963637995.1 Prevotella sp. CAG:279
AAAAGCCGGGGCTAATGTTTCAATTATTTTGGGACATTTTCAAAAATGCTTGACATGTGAGGAAAAGGCTTTGGCGAGTCCCAAGGTCACAACTTCTCCTGCAAGCAAGCTTGCGTCGTACTTCTGATCTTTTGATCCTGATATCATAAAAATCATATTGACAAAACATAAACAACTGATATAATCTATGAAGAAAGCGATGAGAAGCACAGTAAGCTTACAGTACTGTACAGAGAATGGCGTCACGGAGATATTTTGATGACTATGGGTTTGCGTGGGTGGAAGCGCCTGACAGAATGGTAAGACTGAATACCGGCTTTGAGCGTCCCTTAATCGGGAACGGTGATACCGTTATCATCAAATTAAGTGGGATCCGGTCTTTTAAGACCGATTCAATAAGGGTGGAACCGCGATTTATCGTCCCTTAGCCAGGTTTTCTGGCTAAGGGATTTTTGTTTTACAGAAAATTGTTTTGCAATATTCCCGTAAAGCAAAGATTGAAAACATTAATAAAAGTGAGGAGATTAAGATGAAGATTACGTTAAAAGACGGCTCTTTCAAAGAATATGAGAGTCCTATGTCAATTATCGATATCGCAAAGGATATCAGTGAAGGTCTTGCAAGAGTAGCATGTCTTGGAGAGATTGACGGAGAGGGCGCAGACCTTCGCACGGTGATTGACCATGATTGTCAGTTGAATATTCTTACAGCTAAGGATGAAAAAGGTCTGGCAGCTCTTCGACATACAGCAAGCCATGTTATGGCTCAGGCTGTAAAACGTCTTTATCCTGAGACAAAGCTTGCTATTGGACCGTCCATTGCAGATGGTTTCTATTATGATGTAGATCCGGCAACTCCGCTTACGGCAGAGGATCTGCCAAAGATTGAAGCAGAGATGAAGAAAATAATCAAGGAAGCACTTCCACTGGAGCGCTTTACTCTGCCGAGAAATGAAGCAATTGATTTCATGAAGGAAAAAGAGGAGCCATATAAGGTTGAACTGATTGAGGATCTTCCTGAAGGTGCTGAGATCAGCTTTTACCGTCAGGGAGATTTTACCGACCTTTGTGCAGGACCTCATCTTATGAATACCAAGGGCGTAGGCAAGGCATTTAAGCTGATGAACCTGGCAGGAGCGTACTGGAGAGGCAGCGAAAAGAATAAGATGCTGACCCGTATCTACGCAACTGCATTTGCATCTAAGGAAGACCTTGAAAGCTATATTACCATGATGGAAGAGGCTAAGAAACGTGATCACCGCAAACTTGGTAAGGAACTCGGACTTTTCATGATGCATGATGCAGGCCCGGGATTCCCATTCTTCCTTCCTAAGGGTATGACACTTAAAAATACGCTTCTGGATTATTGGAGAGATATCCATAAAAAGGCCGGTTACGTAGAGATTTCAACACCTATCATCTTAAATAGAAAGCTTTGGGAGACTTCCGGACACTGGGATCATTACAAAAACAATATGTATACAACGGTGATTGACGAAGAAGACTACGCAATCAAACCGATGAACTGCCCGGGTGGTGTATTGGTATATGGTTCTGAACCGCGTTCCTACCGCGACCTTCCTCTGCGCATGGGAGAGCTTGGCATCGTTCATCGCCATGAAAAATCAGGTCAGCTTCACGGACTTATGCGTGTGCGCTGCTTTACGCAGGATGATGCTCATATTTTCATGACTCCTGAGCAGATCAAGGATGAAATCAAGGGTGTTGTACATCTGATTAATCAGGTTTATTCACTGTTCGGATTCAAGTATCATGTAGAGCTTTCCACTCGTCCTGAGGACAGTATGGGAAGCGATGAAGATTGGGAGATGGCTACAGAGGGCCTTCGTTCCGCACTTGAGGAACTTGGACTTCCTTATGTTGTAAATGAAGGCGACGGAGCATTCTACGGACCTAAGATCGACTTCCACCTGGAAGATTCCATCGGAAGAACATGGCAGTGCGGTACTATCCAGCTTGATTTCCAGCTTCCGCAGCGTTTTGAACTGGAATATACAGGAGCAGATGGCGAGAAACATCGTCCGATTATGATTCACCGTGTAGTATTTGGTTCCATTGAAAGATTCATCGGTATTCTGATCGAGCATTTTGCAGGTGCATTCCCGACATGGCTTGCTCCGGTGCAGGTTAAGATTCTTCCGATTTCTGATAAATATGCAGACTATGGAAAAGAGGTTCTGGATAAGCTTACAGCTGCAGGCATTCGTGTTGAAATGGATACACGTTCAGAAAAGATCGGTTACAAGATTCGAGAGGCTCAGACCCAGAAGATCCCATACATGCTGGTTGTAGGCCAGAAAGAGGCAGAAGAAAAGACTGTTTCTGTCCGCAGCCGTTTTGCAGGTGACGAGGGTGCAAGCAGTGTAGAAGATTTCATCAGTGCTATGCAGAAAGAGATTAATGACAAATGCCTCCGCGAAACTGTAAAAGCTGAAGAGACGAAATAAAAATATATCAAGAAATCGAATGGAAAATATTGACATTCATAAAAGAATGTAGTATAGTACTTTACGTTGTGAGAAAAACACAAATACAGGAAAGCAGGTTATCTACCTCACCTCAGCACAACTGCGTGACTGTGAGTTCATAAGTTTGAGAAACGTCCTATTTTGGATTTCCTATTATGAGTAAGTGGATAGTCTGTACTGTCCACTTACTTTTGTTTTACAAAAATTGACACAGATAGACCAAAATCATCATATTATATGGGGGTGCACGACTATTAGCGAGTTAATGATTAACGAACAGATTAGAGACAGAGAGGTTCGTTTGATTGGCGAAAATGGAGAGCAGCTTGGTATCATGTCTGCAAAGGATGCTTACAAGTTGGCTAAGGAAGCAGAGCTGGATTTAGTAAAGATAGCTCCGGCCGCAAAGCCACCGGTATGCAAGATTATCGATTATGGTAAATACAGATACGAGCTTGCAAGAAAAGAAAAAGAAGCTAAAAAGAAACAGAAGGTAATCGAGATTAAGGAAGTGCGTCTTTCACCGAATATCGATGAGAACGACCTGAATACCAAGATGAACAATGCCAGAAAGTTTTTAGAAAAGGGCAACAAAGTAAAGGTTACGCTTCGTTTCAGAGGTCGTGAGATGGCACATATGTCAAAGACAAAGTATATCCTTGACGATTTTGCAGAGAAACTTGCCGATATAGCTGTTGTGGATAAGCCGGCTAAGGTAGAGGGAAGAAGTATTGTACTTTTCCTTTCTGCAAAGCGCTAGATATAATGAGATAACTAATACTAAGGAGGAACTTACCATGCCTAAAATGAAAACAAGCAGAGCAGCTGCTAAGCGTTTTAAAACAACCGGATCCGGAAAATTAGTAAGAAATAAAGCTTACAAATCCCACATCTTAACTAAGAAGTCTACTAAGAGAAAGAGAAATCTTAGAAAAGACATCGTTACCGACAGCACAAACAGCAAGGTAATGAAGAAGATTTTACCGTACTTATAAGATTCGAGGATTAAGAAGGAGGAATAACCGATGGCAAGAGTAAAAGGCGGATTAAACGCTAAAAAGAAACACAATAGAGTATTAAAGCTGGCAAAGGGTTACAGAGGCGCACGTTCAAAACAGTACCGTGTGGCTAAACAGTCTGTAATGAGAGCTCTTACAAGCTCATATGCAGGACGTAAAGAGAGAAAGAGACAGTTCAGACAGCTCTGGATCGCTCGTATCAACGCTGCAGCACGCATCAATGGTCTGTCCTACAGCAAGTTCATGTTTGGTTTAAAACAGGCTGGTGTTGAGATGAACCGTAAAGTTCTTTCTGACATGGCTATCAATGATGCAGAAGGATTTGCAAAACTGGCTGAGCTTGCAAAATCCAAATTAGCATAATCAAATAAGAGTTCGAATATATGAAGTCGTACACAGAGAAGATGTGTTTCCCATACACAATGTCTCGGTGTACGATTTTTTATTAAAAAAAATATTCTGAAACACATAAATTTGTGGTATAATAGACAAAAATATATTGGGAGGTAACTTTATAATGGCAAATGAGAAAAAAAAGCCGGTCAAGATCGTGGAAACCGTGTTGCGTGATGCGCATCAGTCTCTGATTGCAACCAGAATGACTACAGAACAGATGCTGCCGATCGTTGATAAGATGGATGAGGTTGGATACTATGCTGTTGAATGTTGGGGCGGTGCAACATTCGATGCCAGCCTTCGCTTTCTGAAAGAAGATCCGTGGGAGCGTCTCAGAAAACTCAGAGATGGTTTTAAGAAAACAAAACTTCAGATGCTGTTCCGTGGTCAGAATATTCTTGGATACAATCACTATGCTGATGATGTGGTAGAATATTTTGTACAGAAATCAGTAGCCAATGGTATCGATATAATTCGTATTTTTGACTGCCTTAACGATATTCGCAACCTTGAGACAGCAGTAAAAGCTGCCAAGAAGGAAAAAGCTCATTCTCAGATAGCACTTAGTTATACTCTTGGTGATGCATATACTCTTGATTATTGGAAAGATATAGCAAAGAAAATTGAAGACATGGGTGCTGACTCATTGTGTATCAAAGATATGGCAGGCCTTCTCACTCCGTATGATGCAGAGGTCCTTGTAAAAGCACTCAAGGAGTCGGTTGATCTTCCTATTGATATTCATACACATTACACTTCAGGTGTTGCATCCATGACTTATCTGAAGGCTGTCGAGGCAGGGGCAGACATAATCGATACCGCCATGTCTCCGTTTGCCATGGGCACAAGCCAGCCGGCAACAGAGGTTATGGTTGAAACCTTCAGGGGTACACCATATGATACCGGCCTCAATCAGGAATTGCTGGCAGAGATTGCAGATTACTTCCGTCCGATGCGCGAGGAGGCACTGAAGAGTGGTCTGATGAATACAAAGGTTCTTGGAGTTGATATCAACACATTGCGCTATCAGGTTCCGGGCGGTATGCTTTCAAATCTTGTTTCACAGCTTAAGGAAGCAAAAGCAGAAAATAAATACTACGATGTTCTTAAGGAGATTCCGAGAGTTCGAAAGGACTTCGGTGAACCGCCGCTTGTTACACCGTCATCACAGATCGTCGGTACGCAGGCTGTACTTAACGTTCTTACCGGTGAGCGTTATAAGATGTTTACAAAAGAATCCAAGAAGCTGCTTATGGGCGAGTTTGGACAGACTGTAAAGCCGTTTAATAAAGAGGTTCAGAAAAAAGCAATCGGAGACGCAACACCAATCACATGTCGTCCTGCAGATCTTATCGAGCCGCAGCTTGAAAAGATTGAAGAGGAGATGAAACAGTGGAAACAGCAGGATGAAGACGTCCTGACATATGCACTGTTCCCACAGGTTGCAAAGGAGTTTTTCGAAACTCGTCCACCGAAAAAGAAACCTGTTGAGAAAAGAGAAATTTTGAAAGCTCCGACGCCGGAAGAAAAAGAAGAACAAACTTTTGCCGAGGGAATGGACGTAAACGGAATTGATACATGGGGTGGAAGAAAGAGCCAATCTTATCAGATTTAAGCTTTGAATATTTTATAAACGAAACGAAGGAATGTGCCGCGGCACATTCCTTTTTGCTAATTTAATTATCCTTTTTTGTACCATTAAGAAAATCTTACAATTTCGCGCAAAAGGCAGAAGAAGACCCAAGTTTTTTTGATCAGGTTGACACATAAGGCAATTGTTCATTATAATAGAGACGATTCTGAACTTTAGACAAAATTAGCAATGACATAAGCAAAGCTGACTTTTAATCATGGTGCAGTTGTTGCATGGTAATATGTCAGTTTTTGCAGAAAATAGATTTGACTGCGGCAGGATGAGGAGACAGACTGATGAATAAATTGAAAAAATTATGCAAAAGAGCAGCGGCACTTCTTCTTGGAACCGTGCTGGCTGTTAATCCGGGCCTTATAGGGTCAGAAACAAAATCTCTATTTGGAATGGTTAGCTATGCCCAGGAGAGAACAGCATCTGTTAATGCAACAAATCTTAATGTGCGCAGCGGCCCGGGTACATCATATCAGGCACTGGCCAAGCTATCCAAGGGAGCGGCAGTGACAGTCCTTGCTGAGCAAACCGGTACCGATGGAACCTTATGGTATCAGATACGTTACAGTGGCTCCGGCGGTGAACAGACGGGTTACGTTTCCAGTAAATATATTAAATTTCCTACTTCAATTAAATCAGATGCGGATTTTGAGACATATCTGACCAAACAGGGTTTCCCTGACAGTTACAAGCAGGCACTTCGTGAACTGCATGCGCAGTATCCAAATTGGACATTCACTGCATTTCAGACCAATCTGGACTGGAGTGAGGCATTAAAAAATGAGAGCGTTATCGGTCGAAATCTGGTTGCAAGCAGCAGTATTTCATCCTGGAAATCTACTGAAACCGGTGCATATGACTGGGGAACCGGTACATGGCCGGGCTTTGATGGAAGCTCGTGGGTACAGGCTTCTTCAGATATTATTGCTTACTATATGGATCCGCGAAATTTCCTGAATGATAAGTATATTTACCAGTTTATGAAGCAGTCTTATGACAGCTCATTGCATACCAAAGCAGGGCTTCAAAATATGGTGAGCGGAACATTCCTTTCAGGTATGGTATCAGGAAGTTCGTCTTCAGGAAGCTCAGGAAGTTCCACTTCGGGTTCTGCAACCGGTCCGGGCAGTTCGTCATCTACAGACAGCAGTTCGACACTGGCGTCGCCTATTGCTTCGATTAGCGACCACAAGACAGAACGGGTAACAGCAGTAAGTGCACCGGGAAGCACCGGGAATGGTTTTTCATCCAACAATGCCGATGGAGAGACAGCACCGATAAGTGTTACATCGGAGACTACATCATCCTCAACCACAAATACATCTTCAGGCAACAGTACAAGCGGTCCAGGAAGTACAAGCAGCTCGGGAACTACATCAGGTTCGTCGGGAACATCAGCTGATACATCGCAAGTCTCGACAGGTCTTTCATATGTAGATGTTATTATGAATGCAGCCTCTGAATCAGGCGTCAATCCCTATATTCTTGCGTCTATGATTTTGCAGGAACAAGGAAGTCAGGGAACGGGAAAGAGCATATCAGGAACCGTTTCAGGATATCAGGGATATTATAATTTCTTTAATATAGAGGCTTATCAGTCTGGTTCAATGAGTGCTGTCGAGAGAGGACTGTGGTGGGCTTCACAATCCGGCACGTATCTTCGTCCGTGGAACAGTATTGAAAAGTCGATTCGCGGCGGTTCGACATATTATGGTGAAAATTATGTAAAAAAAGGTCAGGATACGCTGTATCTCAAGAAATTCAATGTACAGGGAAGCAACCTTTACAAGCATCAATATATGACAAATGTGCAGGCAGCTGCATCTGAGGGTCTGACCTTGTCAAAAATTACCGCATTGGCAAGCACAACGCTTGAATTTTCTATTCCGGTATATAAGAATATGCCGGCAAGTGCGTGTGTTAAGCCGACTCTTGACGGAAGTCCGAATAATAAATTGTCAGCTCTCGGAGTTGATGGTTTTGCTCTGACTCCGACCTTCAACAGAGATACAGAATCTTATGATTTGATTGTTGATCCGTCGGTTGCAAGCGTGTCTGTATCCGCGACAGCAATCGATTCAAAGGCAACAATTTCAGGAACAGGAACCGTGGATCTGCAAAGCGGAACTAACGAGATCACTGTTGCTGTCAAAGCTGCTAACGGGAATATAAGAAATTACGTTTTGCATGTGGTCAGACAATCCGGCGGACCTACTTATTCAAGTTCTGTCGGAAGCGGCACTTCTCAGCAGAGCAGTTCGGGAACCTCAGCTACCGGACCGGGTATGTCATCGTCAGGAAGCACGGGCTCCACCTCATCGGGCGGTTCTGATGTGCAGATCGTAGGACCTACATCAACCACCGGTTCTTCGAACTCGTCATCAGCCTCATCAACAACGGGGCAGTCTGCTCCCGGAGCGACTGTAAGCGGATTTGGTACAGAAAGTTCGGGGATACTGATAGAGCCGAATGGAAATTCTGCCGGCAATACGACAGTTTCGGACAAATTGGCTCAAACCGAATCTCAGTCGGTAAATACATCTTCGTCAGTGCGCGGAGATGTAAATGGTGACGGAAAACTCAATATTATGGATGTTCTTTTGACGCAGAGATCTATTCTGGGGCTTGGAAAACTTAGTACGGAAGAAGCATTGCGTGCAGATCTCAACGGAAACGGCAAGATAGATATTCTGGATGTCCTGCTGATGCAAAAGAGCATTCTTGGATTGTAAAAATAGGATAGGACAGTTTAATGAAAAAATTCAGGAATATATTATTAGGTATACTCGCAGCGGGTATGTTGACGATTGCTGCACCGATAGGAGGAATAAGCGCTTTTGCCTCCAGTGCAAAAATTTCGTTTTCAGATCCAAGCGCAACTGTAGGACAGGAGTTCAGCGTCAATGTAAAGATTACGTCTCAGGACGGTAATCTTGGCGCTTCTGATGTGGTATTGTCTTATGATCCGTCAGTGATTGAATTTGTAAGCGGAAATAATGCCAGCGGCGGTGCCGGCTCCATAAGACTTGTCGGTACGATGGATTCAAGTTCAACAAAAGCATTTTCATATACACTCAAATTTAAAGCTGTACAGGCCGGAAATACGACAATTTCGGTAGGAAGCTGTGAAGTGTATGATGCAGATGCGAAAGCAGTAACAATTTCCAAGCAGGGGACATCGAGTGTAAAAGTAAAGGCGCAGTCTACATCATCAACAGAGGCAGCACTTTCGTCTTTAAAGATCTCACCAGGAACCCTCTCACCTGCTTTTTCACCGAGCGTCACTTCATATACTGCTCAGGTGGGTTCCGATGTTGATAAATTGGCAGTCAGTGCCAGTGCCAAAGACAGCAAGGCCAAGGTTCTTGTCAGCGGTGATTCAGGATTGAAAGTTGGTAGCAATACGGTTGTATGCAAAGTTACGGCAGAAGATGGCCAGACGACTAAGAATTATACAATCACGGTGAACAAACTTGACACAATAGATGTACCGTCAGAGGCAGAGACGCAGGCGCAGACCGAAAGTGAAAGTGCCGAATCATCATCAGTGGCAGCCGATAGCCTGAATGTTGAGATAGATGGAGTGACCTATACTATAGCTTCTGAATTCGATTCGTCCCTTATTCCTGAAGGATATACACAGACAACATGTCAATACGGTGATTTTGAGGTACAGTGTGCAACAGGAAATGACCTGACATTGCTATACTTACAAAGTGCTGACGGCAATGGCGCATTTTATATCTACTTATCGGAATCAGGCACGCTGTCTCCGTATGTCACGATTGATGTCACAGCTAAATCCATATTGGTTCTGCCGCCTGATGAATCTGTTCAGATTCCTGAGGGATTCGTTGAGACAACGATTCAGTTAAACGGAACTTATAAGGTTCAGGGTTGGGTATGGAAGAGCGATGAAGAACAGCAATACTGCGTAGTCTACGGTATGAACGAAAACGGTGAGAAGTCGTTGTACCGCTATGATATTGCAGAAAAGACGTTCCAGCGCTATTTTGAAGATCCTTCACTGGCAACAAAATATGATGATGCACAGGTTGAAGAGATTATAGACAAATACAATGATCTTTGCAGCGATTATAATATTCGTTTTATCATAATAGCTGTACTTGGCGTAGTATGCATGATACTTTTCTTTATAGTATTAAATCTGCTTATGAGAAGAAAACCTTCCAGAGAGGTAAGAAAAGTTAAAAACACACGGCAAAATAAACGACGTACAACATCGGGAAATGTTCATTCTTCGGAAGATGCAGCTGGCGAAGACAGTCACACCATAAAGAAACGAAAAGATGAAAGACGCAGCGAGCACTCGGCAAGAAAAACATCTGATGCTACACGCGCAGGACGCTTGACAAAGTCATTTCCTGATGAAGAACATGATGAGGCTCGCGCAGAACGCCAGACCAAATCCGTTTCCGGTGAGAAACGCACAGGTCGCCCGTCAAGGTTGGTTTCTGAAGAGGAACGTACAGAATGCCAGACCAGATCCGTTTCCGGTGAGAAGCTCACAGGTCGCCCGTCAGGGTTAATTTCTGACGAGGAACGTACAGAACGTAAGTCTAGAACATCTTCGGATGACAGACATGCGAAACGTCCTGTAAGAACATCTTCAGATGAAAGGCATGCAGAAACTTCGACCAGAGCGTCATCAGACGAAAGACGCAGCAAACGTAAGACAAGCATAGAATCAGATGATATGCCTGCAAGACGCCAGTCCAGAGCGGTTTATGATGAGGAACGCAAGGAACGTCCTGTAAGAAGAACATCAAAAGAGGAAAATGGACGCCTGATGAGGACCGGGGCAGAAAAAAGCAATGTAAGACGACGCAACGAACGCTCTGAACTTTATTACACCTTGGATCGGGAAGATTTTTGCGAACGCCCGACAAGATATGAATCAGACACGGAACGTTCAAGACGTGCTAGAGAAGCCAAAAGACGTTTGGAGCGTGAACTGCATGACGATGACGGATTTGAATATATAGACGACCCGGAGTAGGAACTTAACTACAAGGATGCTGTGATAAGGATGTTTTACAAACGGAGTCAATATATCAAAGGATGGTGAAGTATGATCGTAGAGATTGATTTTAATAGTGAAGAAGCATTTTATATCCAGCTCATAAATCAGATTATTATCGGAATTGCCACCGACAAGCTTCATGAAGGTGATGTCCTTCCGTCTGTGCGTCAGCTTGCAGACAATGTCGGCATCAACATGCATACAGTCAACAAGGCTTATTCTGTGCTGAAACAGGAGGGCTTTCTGCGTGTAGATCGCCGACGCGGTGCGGTAATTGCCCTTGACACGGAGAGAATGAGGACAATTTCCGAGATGCAGCGCGATATGAGTGTTATACTGGCCAGAGGCGTTTGTAAAAATGTTAGCCGAGAGGAGATTCACAATATGGTGGATTCCATTTATGATGCCTTTGCATCGGAGGATTAATATTATGATGTGTGATAAGTGTGGTATTCGTGAAGCAAACATTAAATATACCGAGGTGTTTAATGGTGTCAAGACTGAACATAATCTTTGTGCCCAGTGCGCAAAGGAGATGGATCTGACACCGAGTTCGGCCTGGCTGGAAGGAGATTTTCCGATTGAAAGGCTCTTGTCCACTCTTCTTGGCCTGACAGATGCATCGGTAAATCAAAATCCAAGGACTGATGTAATATGTCCTACATGCGGTACAACTTATGAGGAGTTTATAAAAAACAGCCGTTTCGGATGCGCCGACTGCTATCATGTATTCGATCCTTTGTTAGGTGAGAAAATCAAGAAATTGCAGGAAAATTCAACTCATATAGGAAAACATCCTAAGATGAGAGCCTCCGTTCATGAATCTGCCAAGGTTACCGAGAGCGGGGAACTTGAATTAAGCCCACAGGAGCAGATTAATCAGTTAAAACGCAGGTTGGAAACTGCCCTGCAGGAAGAAGATTACGAGACTGCGGCTGTCTGTCGTGATAAGATTCACAGTCTGGAGGGAGCAAAAGGGCATGACGAAATGGTTTGAAAATGTATCAAATGATACTTCTAATATTGTCTACAGCCGTGTCAGGCTGTCGCGAAACTGGGATGAATATAAATTTCCGTGCAGTTTGAAACCTGATGAAGCCAGAGAGATGATTGCACGTCTTAAGCAGAATTTCAGAGATATAAATGATCGTGATGACTGTAAGTATGAATACTTAGATTTGGAACCAATGGAAAAGCTTGACAAGCTGGCACTGCGGGAAAGACGTCTTTTAAACCGTACTTTATCTGATAAAACAACTCCCGGAGGTTTTATCTGTTCACAAGATGAAAGTATCAGTATGGTGTTGAATGCGGATGATCATATAAGACTTCAAGTGTTGTCTCAAGGCTTAAACCTTACTAAATGCTATCAGACGGCTGATGAACTTGATGATTATATCAGTGAAAAGATTTCATATTCATTTAATGATAAATATGGCTATCTGACATCTTATCCTACCAATGTCGGAACTGCGATGAAGGCTTCTGTAGTTGTACATTTGCCTTCACTTACCATGAATAAACAATTTCAGGAATTTCTGAGTGATATGGGACGATTCGGCACTAGTGTTCGCGGCATATACGGCAGAGGAAATGAAAACTACGGCGATTTGTATGAAGTGGTCAGCCAGAAAACGCTTGGCATTACAGAGCAGGAGATAATGGAACTGGTATCAAATGTGGCAGGACAACTTTCAGCGCAGGAAAAACAGTTTAGAGAAGCTTCACTATCTAAGCATCATCTCGAACGAGAGGATGAGTCGTATAAGTCCTATGGCATCCTGAAATATGCCAGGAGATTAACAATCAAGGAAGCAATGACTTATCTGTCTCACATATGGGCCGGAATCGCGGACGGATTATTAAAACCGAAGCAATCTGTCAGTATATACAATTTGATGATTGATATACAGCCGGCAAATCTTCAGAAACGCCTCAGCAGACCGCTGGGACGCAGAGAAATTGAAGCAGAGAGGGCAAAATATCTTAAGGAAAAACTTCCCGAACTGATAGGATAGAATCGTAATACAGGAGGAAATAGTAAAATGGTTGATCGTTTTACTCAAAAAGCCAGAGAAGCGATCCGTCTGGCGGTCGAAACTGCACAGCAGCTTGAACACGGCTATGTGGGGACGGAACATTTGCTGCTGGGACTTTTAAAAGAAGGAACCGGTTTGGCCGCAGCGGTTTTAGAAGCGCATGATGTGACCGAAGAGCGTGTCATGGAGCTTATGGAACGTCTGATAAGTCCGTCTGTTGCCACCAAGATTGACGGACAGCTTGAATATACACCGGGAGCGCGTGCAGTATTGCAGGCAAGCTACGAGGAGGCTGCCTTTTTTAAATCACCGTTAATCGGGACTGAACATATATTGATTGCAATTATAAAAAGCGGGAATTCGACAGCATGTCGATTACTCAACACTATGAATGTTGATATTCAGAAATTATATGTTGTATTAATGAATTCCATGGGAGATGACGCTCCTTCTGACTCTGAAAAGGTGTCTGCAGGAAAAACAAGAACGGCAGGCGGCAGCACGCCGGCTTTAGATAATTTCAGCAGGGATCTTACGCGGATGGCTCGTGAGGGAAAACTTGATCCTGTTATCGGCAGAGAGACACAGATGAAGAGGGTAATTCAGATCCTGAGCCGTAGAACCAAGAACAATCCGTGCCTTATAGGAGAACCCGGTGTGGGTAAAACCGCTGTCGTCGAAGGTCTGGCCCAACTCATAGTATCCGGCAGCGTGCCGGAAACCATAGCAGATAAACGTGTGGTCAGCCTTGACCTTTCGGGGATGGTAGCTGGTTCAAAGTACCGCGGTGAATTTGAAGAAAGAATAAAAAAAGTACTTGCGGAAGTAAAGCAAAGCGGAAATGTTCTTCTATTTATAGATGAAATTCACACAATTATCGGAGCAGGTGGCGCAGAAGGTGCAATCGACGCTTCAAACATATTAAAGCCGTCTCTGGCAAGAGGAGAAATTCAGCTCATAGGTGCGACAACTCTCGAAGAATACCGCAAATATATTGAAAAAGATGCCGCTCTTGAAAGACGTTTCCAGCCTGTTATGGTAGACGAACCCACAGAGGCAGAGTCAATAGAAATTTTGAAGGGACTTCGCAGCCGCTATGAGGAGCATCATAAGGTTACCATAGAAGATAGAGCGCTTGCTGCAGCTGTACATCTCTCTGCGCGCTATATAAACGATCGATTTCTGCCTGATAAGGCAATAGATTTGATCGATGAAGCCTCGTCCAAGCTCAGACTGACTATTTATACTGAGCCGGATGAAATCAAAAAACTTGAGGAAGAAATCAAAAAACTCGGAGCACAGAAAGAAGAGGCAATTAAAGCTGAGGCATACGAAAAGGCCGGAGAGATCAAAAAGAAGCAGCAGAAAAAACAGGAAAAGATCGAAAAAATTCGAGAAAAATGGGAAAAAGATAAAAAATCACGCAAATTGGTTGTAGGAGAAAATGAGGTTGCCGATATAGTATCTGATTGGACAAAGATACCTGTTCGAAAGCTTTCAGAAGGCGAATCTGAACGCCTGCTGAAGCTTGAATCTATTTTACATGAGAGAGTAGTCGGACAGGAAGAAGCTGTATCAGCAGTTGCCAGAGCAATTCGCCGAGGACGTGTCGGACTTAAGGATCCTAAGCGACCGATCGGTTCATTTCTGTTTTTGGGTCCGACCGGAGTCGGAAAAACCGAACTTTCCAAAGCTCTGTCAGAGGCAATGTTCGGCACCGAGAACGCAATGATTCGCGTAGATATGTCTGAATATATGGAGAAACACAGCGTTTCCAAAATGATCGGTTCACCTCCGGGATATGTCGGTTACGAAGAGGGTGGACAGTTAAGTGAGAAAGTCCGCCGCAATCCATATTCGGTAATTCTCTTTGATGAGATTGAAAAAGCTCATCCGGATGTATTTAATATTCTCCTGCAAATCCTTGATGACGGTCATATCACTGACGCACAGGGGCGTAAGGTTGATTTTAAAAATACAATTCTTATTATGACATCCAATGCGGGTGCGGAAAATATCATTTCACCTAAGAGACTTGGCTTCTCGTCAGAAACAGGAGAGAAAGCCGACTATAATTTCATGAAAGAACGTGTGATGGAAGAGGTGCGCCGGATGTTTAAGCCGGAGTTCTTAAACAGAATCGATGAAATTCTGGTATTCCACCAGCTTACGCAGGAAGATATCAGAAAAATTGCTTCGATTCTTCTGGCGGGAATTGAAAAACGGACAAAGGAGCAACTCGGAATAACACTCGATATCACCGACTCTGCACTCGAATTTCTGGCAAGTAAGGGTTATGATCCTAAGTATGGCGCAAGACCGCTCCGAAGAACGATACAGACCCAGGTGGAAGATCAGCTCTCAGAGAAGATTCTGGAAGGACTGATTAGAAAGAACAGCGAAGTTAAAATTGAAAAAGACGACGAAACGTTGAAGTTCACAAATTAATATGTTAAAATATAATGACTGACTAAAAGGATACTAGGAGGATAAAGCAAATGCCAGTAGTTAGCGAGTTGATCCGCATTGAAGAGGACGGAACTATCAGTTTTGGTAATTATATGTTAGCAGCCAAGTCCAAGCTGCAGGATTTTGAATTTCAGGGTGATCTTTACAAAGTAAAAACATTTGGTGAAATTACCAAATTAGAGCGCAACGGATTATTTGTATATGAATCAGTGCCGGGAACTGCCGTAAATCATTTTCAGGCAGGAGACACTTCTGTAAAGTTTTTGGTTGAAGGCGAGAAGGATGCGCAGATTACGCTTCAGTTAGAGGATGAACGTGAATATGAAGTGTATGTAGATGGTGTATCTGTAGGCGGCATGAAGACCAATGTCAGTGGTAAGCTGGTGCTCAGCGTAGAACTGAATCCTGGCAAGGCAACTGAGATCAGAATCGAGGGCAGATAGTTTTACTAATATGGCAAAGGCTAAGTCGACAGGTTTTTTTTGCAATGAATGTGGCTATGAATCAGCCAAATGGACAGGACAGTGTCCGTCGTGTAAAGCATGGAATACGATGGTAGAGGCTCCGTCTGTTTCTGCTTCATCGGTGACAGCGGCAGGGAGGTATGCAAAGGCAGCTTCCCTGTCTTCGTCACTGGGTAAAAAGGGGCTTACACAGGTAAAACCTGTGGGCCTTGATGAGATAGAACTTTCGGATACCGATCGTTCAAAAACCGGTTTCGCAGAGCTTGACAGAGTTTTAGGAGGCGGTCTTGTAAGCGGCTCCCTGATTTTGGTAGGCGGAGACCCGGGCATAGGAAAGTCCACTCTGCTCTTACAGGTTTGTCGAAATCTGGCAGGTCAGAATAAGAAGGTTTTATATATTTCAGGCGAGGAATCCTTAAAGCAGATAAAGCTTAGGGCAAGTAGAATAGGAAAAGTACAGGGACCGATATCCTTTTTGAGTGAGACAAATCTTGACACTATATCTGAGGTTATATCCGATATGCGTCCGGATATTGCCGTGGTTGATTCTATTCAAACTATGTTTATAGAGAATGCTGCCTCAGCTCCCGGCAGTGTAACCCAGGTCAGAGAATGTACTTCTCTGTTGATGCAGATTGCAAAAGGTCTGGGAGTGACAGTTTTTATCGTAGGTCATGTGACAAAAGAGGGTGTAGTAGCAGGACCGCGTATGCTGGAACACATGGTTGATACGGTGCTTTATTTTGAAGGAGACCGTCATGCATCATACCGTATACTCAGGGGAGTTAAGAATCGTTTTGGCTCCACCGACGAAATAGGCGTATTTGAGATGCGTGAGGAGGGTCTTCTGGAAGTACAGAACCCCTCTGAATTTATGCTTGAGGGACGACCTGCCGATGCTTCGGGGGCAGTAACTGCCTGTTCTATGGAAGGTACCAGACCGATTCTAATCGAAGTTCAGGCTTTGGTAGCGAAAACAAATTTCGGTCTTCCGAGACGCACTGCCGCAGGAGTGGATTATAATCGTGTTAATCTGCTTATGGCGGTGCTTGAAAAGAGATGCAGATACGCTTTGTCCGGATATGATGCATATGTCAATATAGCAGGCGGTATGAAGATGAATGAGCCGGCTCTGGATCTGGCAATTGTCATGGCACTTATTTCCAGCTATAAAGACCGACCGTTGGATGAGAAAACCATTGTATTTGGAGAGGTGGGACTTTCAGGTGAAGTCAGGGCCGTCTCCATGGCAGAACAGCGAGTTCATGAAGCTGTCAAATTAGGATTTACAAGATGCATTATTCCTATGGCCAATCTGAAAAAAATAAGGAAATATACAGATATCAGTCTGGAAGGCGTGTCCAATGTTCGTGAAGCGATAGGACTTATATGATCGCACTGCGGCGGAATATTTGAACCATGAATTGCATTTGTGTCTAAAAAACGAAATAAATAAAAAAATAAAAATATTAAAAAAATGTTGACTTTTTAATGTGCCTATGGTATCATGATCAAGTCAGCAGCGAAGGGGAATAGTTCAATGGCAGAGCAACGGTCTCCAAAACCGTTAATGGGGGTTCGAATCCCTCTTCCCCTGTTAATATTAAAACCAGATTACCTATTGTGGGTTCTCTGGTTTTTTTGCTTTTTAAGTGTTGCCAGGCGGCAGTTGCAGGAGTACCTAAGGCATAAAGCAACTGACTTTCGGTTAAGGTGGTGCCACCTGACAACATTTTAGGACAATCTATATTTTTGTCATAATGCACTAACAACATATTTGTTTGCAAAGTATTTCTGCAAAGATTTAACAATTTGTCAAATAGCTAATAATTTTGAAAATAACAGTTTTTTGATACTTTTGCCAATAAATGTCTTTTGTTCTTTGTAAGATTTGTGCGTTAAGAGGATGTTAAGGAAAAAGGTTAAAATTGACATTCAATAAAAATAGTGCTATAAACTCAAAATAAATATTGATGCTTTAAAATGCATTTCAAGAAAAAAAGAAATTTCCGTATATTCATTCATTAAGAAGGAGATGTTTGTTATGAAACAGAGAAAGATTATGCTTAAGACAATAGAAGATGCAAAGCAGTTTGTTAACGCTTCTATGAAGTGCAATTTTGATATTGACATTTTTTATAATCGTGTTGTTATAGACGCAAAATCAATTCTGGGTGTCATGAGTTTGGATTTGACACAGGTTCTTACTGTTGAGTATACAGGTGAGAATGAGGAATATGAAGCTTTCCTTGATACACTTGAAGCTAATGATGTGACAGCAGCATAAGGACAGATTATAAATCATTTGATGATTGAATCGCAAACAGCCGAAGGATCCTGCACGAGGGATTCCTCGGCTGTTTACATTTATCCTGAAAGTGTTGCCAAGCGACCAGACAGACTACGTGTTTGCATGCGGGGATGGCTGGTCTTACAATCCTCTTTGAAGAAGTTCTATAAATTCCCGTGATGCCTGAGTAAGCGGCATGGTTTCATTGTGTACAACAACAAGCTGTCTTGTAGGTAAAGCTTCTGTCAACGTCAGGGCATATAGTTCCTTTTCATCTGACGGCAGACAAAAATCCGGGACGAAGGCTATGCCGAGACCTATACGGGCCAGATCTATCAGAAGATCATTGCTGCTCAGTTCGATTTCCGGGACAAGATCCAGCTGATGTTTCTGAAACATATTGTGCAAAAATTCACTTGTGGTACTCTTGCGATCCAGCATAAGAATGGGGAGTGTCTGCAGTTCATGCAAGGTTATTTCGCGGTTCTTCATCGGAAAATAGGTTTCATTTGCAACAAAGATATCACTGAACTCACGTAGCACACTGACATTTTGATTACCTCCAAGGCCTGAGTTTGGATAATTAGTCAGAATAAAATCCACCTGGCCATTATCCAGAAGCTTGGCGCACTCGATAGATGTGCGATTTGTGACTTTGATATGTATGTTCGGATAACGTTTATGAAATGCATTTAAAAACGGCAGAAGGTAATAGCGGCAGATAGTATCACTTGCGCCGATGCGCAGCTGTCCACCGTTCAAGCTGTTGGAGTCCAGTAACTGGTTTTCACCCTGCCTTATCAGGTTCATGGCCGGTTCAATATGTTTAAGCAGGATCTCGCCCTGTGGAGTAAGCTGTACCCTTTTTGTACTGCGGATAAAGAGCGTCTGGTTAAGCTTCTTTTCAAGAACCTTGATCGATTGGCTGACAGCAGACTGGGATATAAAAAGCTGTTTTGAGGCCTCAGAAAAACTAAGCGTTGATGCTACATGGTAAAAGACTTTATACAATTCGTAGTTAATATCCATTTATTAGTCCTCCTTATATAACTGCATTAAGCTTAACATGAACAAAAGCTTAAGTCAATGTTGTCGTACAGTATTTCCTGATACATCTGATTGTATGTGAAGTTCGTTTGTGATAGAATAGTGCTGTGATAAAGGAATTTAACGGGAGGATAAACATGGAAAATAATTCATCCTATGATATTTACTTAGAAGAATTGAAAAATATACCACAGGGAACACCGGAGGAAGAAAAGGAGCTATTAAAGAGATTATCAGAGGGAGACAAAAGCGCTGCACCTAGAATTACCGAACTGAAACTTTTAGACGCAGCCAAGATTGCTCATGAATATATTGATCGCGGTCTTCCGATCGGAGACCTTGTCCAGGAGGCAAATATGGCTCTGATTTTGCTTGTCAATGAATATGAGGCCGGTAATTTCGATGATCAGCTGGAGAAAAAAATTCGCTTGGCCATAGAGGATGCGCTTGAAATGCAAAATACTGAGACAAAAATCGAAGAGGAAATGGCGGCACGCGTAAATGTCCTCAAAGATATTTCTGCCAGCATGGCAAGGGAGCTTGGACGAGAAGCTACGCTTAAGGAACTATCCGAAAGAATGAAGATGACAGAAGATGAGATTCGTGAAATTATGAAGATAACAATGGATGCAATGAAGATTGACATTTGATAATAGAAAGACATCACTCATGTGACACTGTTGGGAGGCATGAAAAATGTTGTTTTATCTTGTTCGTCATGGTCAGACTGACTGGAACAAAGAAGGAAAGATACAGGGAACAACGGATATTTTGCTTAATGAAACAGGACATAAACAGGCAAAGCAGCTTGCCATGGTACTGAGAGAAAAAAACAAAGTTACTTGTAGTCATAAAACAAGGATTGATGCTGTATATACCAGCCCTCTTTTGCGCGCTTATCAGACAGCAGACATTTTGGCACAGGAGCAAAATCTCCCGCTGAGAAGATTATTTGAACTTCGCGAACGCGATTTCGGAGACTGGGAGGGTAAAAGCTGGGAACAGGTAGAAAAAGAGCATCCGGACGAATTCAGACTATGGCGTGAACAGCCGATGGTCGGTATGCCCTCAGGCGGAGAATCGCGGGAATCCTGTGAAGAACGAAGTGAAAGAGCAATTAAGAGAATACTTGAGGAAACCGCCGGGGATGCAGTGATAGTTGCACATGGAGGAATCATGGTATTTTTGATGAACTATCTCCTGCGCTTTCAGAGAGAACCGCAGGAGACAATAGTTTCAAATGCGAGTTTGTCGATTGTTTCATATGACCGTTCAACAGGCATGGGGAATTTAATAGCATTAAAC
>CAVHPN010000004.1:0-21288 GCA_963637995.1 Prevotella sp. CAG:279
GGTGTATCCATATCCAGTGTCAGGGTGTAGCTAATAGTAAATTCTGTCTCTGCAGGAATCTGGCCATCTGAATTTACCAAATTTAATTTAAAGAGAGAACCTACTCTGTCAGAAGAATATCCTGTATCAGACAGAAGCGACAGGCTGGAATTCGTCCATTCGCTCGCAAAGTTTCCGTTTTCGTAAACCGTTTCCTCTGAAGCATTCTCATCTGCAGTATTCTTTGCTTTTATTACAAGATTCGATACCGTCATGTGACGGGCCAGTGCCTTTACAGCGGTAATACTCTTTTCATCCTGACTGTCAGTTTCGACGTTATAATTTGTACCATTTACATATTCTACATTACCGGACGCAATTTTCTCTGCTTTTACATTGGTAAATCCGGTAAGGAAATCCTCTATGCCCACATATTCAGAAGCGCTGATGCCATTGACAACCTTTAATGTATAATTTCCTGAAAATCCGCCTGTATAACCCTTCACTACCGGGTCTGCCTTCTTATCAATCGACAGAAGAGCAGAAATCTTATTTTTAACCGAAGCCGAAACCGGGGTTTTACCCTTAGCACTCCAATATCCAAAGCCGGCGCTGTTGTTAAGAGTTATGCCATAGTAAGTATTAGCTATCTGAGTTTCACTAGCGCCTGCCGCCTTACCGGCAGCGTTTCGGAAAGCATTCTGATCAAATTCGGTGGTATAAACGAGCGGAGAAATACTCGTAACCCACTTAAGTCCACGATATTCCACTACCAGCGAGTGAGAATAAGCTTCATCAGACGCATCTCTTGTTAAACTTGATAACTCACTTCCAAGTTTCTCAGCCACGGTGTCGTACATGTTGCCGGCGTAATAGATGTACACCTCCAGCGGCTCATTACTATGGACCACATATCTATTAAGTACACATTTATAAATACCAGGACTATATGGATCCCATGCATGGTTTGCATCAAATGCGGACACCCAATTTCCGTTTACATACTTCTGCCAGTTGCTATTGCTACTTCCCATGACATTAGTATATCCCTGTTTATCCGTGATTTTATACGGAACCGGGTAGCAACTGCCTCCGCCTCTTGATTCTCCTATGCTTATTGAAGCGGCCGTATCGCCATTCCACAGCATTCTCTTTATATAGGTATATTGTCCAGGATTAACCGTGCTTACCTTGGTTCCACTAATATCCGTTGCCTCCGAATCTTTCATATCATCGGTCACGGACAGCAGACCGCTATAGCCATCCTGAAGATAATAACCCGTGCCAGAAAGAAGCGGACCATTGTAAGCTCCTTTTGCTTCTTTCAGTTCGTTAATTTTAATCTCCCAGACAGCATCCATCTTTGAGTCACTGCTATTAGTATCTGATACAGTACCGCTCTTTTCCAGAGATGGAAGAGGTGTAATTCCTGTGGCGCTGATCTTGAACGGGTATTGTTCGTTATATCCCTGACCCGTTTCCGGAAATTTATTATTATCATTTCCATACATAAGCGATACGTCGCCATTTTTTGCTACAACCTGTGCCGCACATGATAACTCCTGGGTCTCAGTACTTGCAGGCATCCGATCTACATGTGTGAAAAATCCGATTGTGACATCTTTATTGCTATCACAATAGTCGGTCCAATCAATATTATAATATCCGAAACGATAGGTATCATCGCCTACTTTTCTGGATAAAGTGGTATTTTCTGTCATATCATCAGATGTAGCCTGGGCATACCAGCTACCCATGTTTGAAGTGTTAATTGATTTCCAATCAGTATCAGATGGTTTTTTCACATACAGACTTTCACTAGAAAGGTCCTTCCCGTCTATTGTAAAAATCTTATAAGTGCTGTTAAACATGCTTAGCTTCTGACCTGCATTGATATAGATAGATCCGCTTTTCGTTTCCGATGACGGCCAGTTGCCCACATCAAACGTCATCTCCCAGAAGATGGTATCTTCATCTACCCATACACCTTCCATGTATGATGATCTGTATTTAACAAAACTATATGTAGAGGAAGCTGTTTTCTTTTTGGCATCTTTTCCATCTTCTGTTTTGATACCGTGCTTAATCTCATCAGTAATTGTAGGACGCTCACGATAGTTGCCATCATTATAACCATAATTAATATCATCTGATATGACGCTTCCAAGTCTCTGTGTCATCTGCAAAGTAAGACTAGTTTGAGGTGAGTTAAATACATGAATTTTAAAGTTTCCTGCCTTTGCCGAATGAGCTCCTGTGGAAGAATTATAGCTTCCGTCGATAAGCTCACTCCAGCCTTTATCGGCACTTTGCTGTGCTGTTTCAACAGTCTGCGGATCAATAACCAGATAATTGTATTCTCCATATTCATGCGGTTCTTTGCTGCGGTATATAATCACATTGCCGCTTCCTGACTCATTTGCGAAAACCTTCTTTAACTGATATTGAAATTTCACATCCAGCTGAGTTTTCTCATCAGTCTTTCCTGAATTCAGAATGTGGGCTGCCAGATTAGAATCTCCCTGAATCTGTGCCACAGAGACCTTTCCAAGATACTCAAAATCACAGCCACCTGTCATTCCATACAATCCCAAATTATTTGACTTTATAAATGTTGCAGGATTGGTGCTGCTTGATGTAGTCCAAAAATTACCATTTGGCAAGAACGACCAGTTAGGCAGATAATAATTTGCCCCACTATTATTTGTCTTAGACGGTTCAAACTCCATCCAGTAGTAATTTCCATTGTAAGAGCCATTTCCTGAAGTAAGAGTTGTAATAACATCTTTAGGGAAAAACTCATACGAGCTAGTCGGATATCTGGAATAACTGCTAACAGATGGCGTATCTAAATTACCATAATCCACGCTCACACTGCCTGTTGCTGATATATTCTCTACGCCGAATACAGTTGATGTTTCATTATCTTCATTTTCAGCATCTTCGTCATCATCCTCTTCATCTTCAGAGTCATCCTGTTCTTCTCCCGAAGATGTGCTGTCATCGTCAAAGGCATTTGCACTAAGCACTGCTTTTCCATCATAACTTACTATTCCTGTCCGGCAGTAATCGTCATATGTCAGCGTCGGCACATATAGCGCAAGACTCTGGATATTCTTTGCATTTCCTCCTTTTCCGTCTGAAATATGGACATGAATTTTGTTTGTAATATATGAATACTTCCCATCACTGTTTCTTACAATTGTATCTTCTACCGCATCGGATTTTCTAAATTCCACATCCGCCTGAATACCATCCGCAGTAAACCGGATCACGGTCTTTCCATTTTCATTTTTGATAATAGAATTTGAACTTGCAGTTACAGATTTTGACTCATTCTTACCGTCAGAATCCTTGGTCTGGTATGTAATGCCCAACCTACATCCCGGACCAGTCTTATCTCCATAAGCATTAAAAATACCCTGGTCTTCTTCATTGACCCAGACTCCCATGGCATCGTCCGTATCGATCGTCAGTTCACGATATGGAAATACCGCTGAATCCTCTTCTGTATCAGTTTTTCCTGTTCCTGACTCTTCGGTATCAGTTTTGTCCGTACCTTCCGTTGCCGCACCTGATTTTCCGTCGGTTTTTGATGTATCTTCTTCAACCTTATCAATACTTACCTGCCAATAGTAAGTAGTCGCCCCGCCGGTACTTCCTGACAGGGACAAGTTGTAATTATCATACTGAACTGACGGACTGTCTTTAGCCACGGTAAATTTAACCGTACCTCCGGGAACATATTTAAGTTCATATGTCTTTCCGGGTTCTACACTGCTGCTGACATTTGCGCCATACTGAAAATAACCGGAGATATCGATCCATTCTTCGACATTTTCAAAAATCATCCGAAGCTGATATTCATCATCAACAGTGTAAATTCCGCCATATGCCTGAATTCCGTCTTTATCTCCGAAAAATTTTACCGGTTCTGATGGATTTACCAGCTGTTCACCGTCCTTGCTCTTGACAGCCGGAACCAGTTCATCCGGCAAGGACATGACATACACCCGATCTTCCTGAACGCCATCATCACCGCCATGGGGTATAATCTCTTCCATGCGGAATTTAACATTTATTGCATCACCGGCCTTGACTTCATCAGGTTTCTCCGGCTCTTTTACCTTTGGATCGTTGGTGCTGAGTACTTTTCCGTCCTTATCCAGAAGGGTAGTATACATAGCCTCCCCATCAGAGCCGATAATGTCTTTCAACTGATAGACATCCTCTACATTGCCAAGGTCATCATCGATATTATCAGCAAGTAAACTACTGGCAGTAGCTACCTGTTCGTCCTCAGTCTCATCATCAATTTCATCATCATCAATTTCATCATCGTCATCATCAGGCGATTCATCATCATCTTCCGGTTCTTTATCCTTCTTCAATGAAATTGCATTCAGGATACTGTCCGTTGCTTTTGCAGGCTTCTTTTTAGTCAAAAGATCCTGTTTCGATATAAGATCAGATATCTGAACAGGCTTCATATTGGACCCGGTTGCCGCATCAGCCTCCCCCCCAGGTTCAAAATCAGCAAGTGCCTTAGTAAGAGCACTTTTTCTCAATAATTCCGCTCCGGACGCAGTCCCGGGCGAAATCAGCCCCGCAGCCATGCTCACGAGAAGCAAAACGCTGCAAAGACGCCTTCCATTCCTTTTCATTATCCATCCTCCATATTAAGTAAGTAGCAACTAACTTCCAGCTATAATAATGCCGCAATCAGTCAGCATGTCAATATACTTTATTATAGCACGCATAAGATTATCTTCAAGCAAAAAACATGCCATTGCACATTATCATACGGCAAATTTCCATAAGAACGACTTGTTAACTTATGATGGAATTACCACAAATGAAAATCAGTTATTTCGTGCCTTCGGCACTCTTGCAGCTGTCACCCGTATGCGTCATCCAGACTATCGCCCTCTTACTCATATGGGCCTAGTTGCCAAATGCCCAGCCATCCCCTCGTGCAAGCACGCGGTCTGTCTGGTCGTTTGGCAACCCTTTCAATGTACACTGAATGTCACCTGGAAGGATTGTTGTCCGAAGGAATACGAAGAATCCGTCGAAAAATCCAAATCCGACCTCTTAGAAACACTTGGTAACTTTCCCTGACCCTCCTCCCCACGCCGAGTTTTTATCAGAAAAACTCGGTGATGGGAGGAGCCCTAGTGTTTCTTGAGGTCGGATTTGAGCTTTTTCCGGATTCGCAGTCTTGACTGAGGATAACAACCTTTCCAGGTTGCCGTCTAAATTCAGTGAAACTCAGTAAAAATGTAAAAAGGCCGCCGTATCAGCAAACTCTCTTGCCAATACAGCAGCCTCTCTCACAAAACTGACTTATCATTCCGCATCCGCCGTCTCACCATCATCCGAATCCGTGCTTTCCTTCGCCTTGGAAATCAGCTCCTTGGTATCCGGAAGTTTGAAATCCGATCCAGCCTCATATGAACCGCTGATAAACCACGCATCCTCATTGTCCTGGTCGCTCTCAGGCACGATACTGAAAGAAAGTGCATAATCCTTCCACAGTCCGCCGTAGGAATCTTCACTGGATTTATCAATAGAAAAATCCTGTGTAGCAACTACATCATTAAATCCTTTAATCAGATCCTCTGCATATGTTCCAATCTGATCATCCGGGAAATCATCGGAAACCACCCATACAAGCATTACCTGTTTCTTGTTCGGTTCCAGATAAAAATGGAAATCCTTGCTGTACTCGTAGTTACTTGTATCATTGAACATATCTTCCGCATCATTACTTACCTGAGACCAGTCAATGCTAACATCATCCTGAGTCTCGAAATTCGGATTACCGACAACCGTTTCTGAATCCGGACTTACAATCGTACTCTGCGTACATCCACTAAGAAGCGCCATACACGCAATCATTATCAAAAATTTCTTCATATTGCTTTTCAATCCCTTCATTTGCTGATTAGCAGCCGGCATATGTCCAAACCGCAAAGGTATTATATACTATCACTTTTATTTTTTGTAGTCATTATCGAAAAAATTCAAGAAATCTTCATACTTTGAAAGTGTTGCCAGACTGCCACAGGCACGAAACAACTGCCTTTCAATCACAATGCCTCCACTGTCATGCGACACATCCTTATGCAACCCTCTTTATAAGTCCAAATCCTCAATCGTAATTTCCGCATCCTCATTATTGTCGACATCCGCCGTCTTCTTTGAATCTGTCTTTATATCCGGCCTCAACATTTTCTCTGGACCTGTCTTTATATCAGCCTTCAATCCACTCTCAGCACTGTTTTCATTTCCGCCATCATGAATATCCGCATCATCTTTGCGGTTATATGTATCATCAGCTCGATTAGCGGTATCAGATGTTCTCGGTTCCGCTCCCATCCGTTTCTCCAGAAGTCTCTCAAATTCCTCCTGTGAGCATCCGATTTCTTCAAGGCGCTGTTTTCTGCGCAGTTTCCGTTCCTCCATGCGTCTTTGTTCTTCCCTGCGGCGTTTTGCAATCAGCCATATAAGTGCGGCACATGCTGCAATCAAAAGAACGCTTATAACTGCAATCAGCAGTGTCCTTGGCGATATCTTCGGAAGCTTTGGCAGCTTCAGATGAAATGATGAGTTTGACTTCTGCGTCTTGTCCGTTCCGGCTGCATCTGATTTTCCTGCATTTCCGGCAGCATCCGCATCATCCGAACCGGCATTATCGTTAGCTGAAGCTTCTGCTGCAGCCGATGCGCTTATCAAATATACCTGACCTATCTTGCGGTCATTGTATTTATATGTGAGTAATGCAACTGCTCCCACCGGTGCATCCTCCGGCAATTCGGTCGACACTGTCTTTTCCGCATCCGCAAAACTTGCTTCTTTTGGGATAGTTATAACCGCTGACGTATCCATCGAAAGATCCGACGGCTGATACGTTTTTTCGCCAATCTCTACCGGCTGTTCCCCTGTCGTATAAGATGTCTCATTTTCAGAAATATTTACATTTTTAAAATATAAAAATCCAAAATCCAGCAGTGCTATAGTATCCTGATAATGCGTCGACTGCGTACTCTTCATGGTTACAGCAATCTGATGTCTGTCATCCTTGATCGCATATGTAACCAGCGTCTGTCCCGCGATCGATGTGTAGCCGGTTTTACCTGCCACAGCATACGGATAATAATTAGGGCTGTCAGGATCCGTGGTGATAAGAAGCTTGTGTTCCGGCTGAATCGTCACTCCGTCAGGATTGTTCTTTGTGGCCGGAAGTTTGTAGCTTTTATCCTCACTGATAGCCAAAAGAGTCTCATTTTTGTATGCAGCTGACGCAATAAGAGCCATATCATATACTGAAGTAAGCTGCGTATCATCATTAAGGCCCGAAGGGTTGGCAAAGTGGCTGTCCTCACATCCAAGCTCTGACACCTTCTCATTCATCATTTTCACAAATCCGTCGCGACTGCCGCCGACATGCTCAGCCAGCGCATTGGCCGCCTGATTTGAAGATCTCATAAGCAGCAGATAAAGACAATCCCGGACAGATAACGTGTCGCCTTCCTCAATCGAGTTCTTGTTACCGCTTCCGTCCTCCACATTATAGACTGCGTCATGAGAAAAAGTAACGGTGTCGTCCAAATTACTGTTTTCAATGACAACAAGGGCTGTGAGTATCTTGGTAATACTGGCCGGTGCCTTCTGGACATGGATATTCTGACCGAATAAAACCGCCCCCGAGTCGGCATCCATCACTATTCCCGCCTCAGACTCAATACCGGTATCCGAAGGCCAGTCAGGCTTTGCAAATGCAGTAAACGGCATACCGGCAATTACCATTGCCATGACCAGCAAACTTATCATTAAACGTCTTAATTTTTTCATACGCTTCCTTTCTGTCAGCTTTTCTTTTCAGGAAATCCCTTTGTATCATGAATGATATAAATCGGACGATCCTTAAGTTCCGTAAAAAGAATTGCGATATATTCTCCTATAATTCCAACAATCACAAACAGCATTGCAAACATGAAACATAAAAGAACCACAATAGTCGCATATCCGTTCGGTGTGCCCTTAACCGCCCACTCGTATATAGTCTCAATCATCACCATAAGGCCCAGAAGTCCCACCGCAATGCCGGAATAAATACCGAGTTTTAACGGCATATCCGAAAAGCAAAGTATCGTATTTATCGAGAATTTGAATAGTTTCACAAGGCTGTACTTGCTCTCGCCGGCGACCCTGGCTCTCGCCTCATATTCGATGGTCGTCCGGTTAAAACCGATATTCTGGACATAGCCACGAAGGAAACGCACCTTTTCCCGATAATTATCCTTAAGCACCTGTGCTGCATCAGATGTCAGCGCAAAGAAATCAGATGCATTATTTTCCAGCTTCACATCCGAAATCTTATTCAAAAACGTATAAAATGCGGATGATGTCAGGTTTTTGATGATTCCGGCCGACTTATTCTTCGTCCGGACCATATTTATAACCTCATATCCCTCTTCAAACTTATGAATTATCTCTGATACACATTCCGGCGGATGCTGCAGGTCGGCGTCCATGCAGACAACACCGTCACCGCTGCTGTGGTCAAGTCCTGCAATCATTGCAGCCTCATGGCCGAAATTTCTTGAAAAATTAATCACCCGTACCTTTGCGTCGCCTGCTGCCAGCTCGGAAAGTATAAGCCTTGAACCATCCGTGCTGCCGTCATTGACAAAAATGAGCTCATAGTCCCATGGCAGACCTTTAAATATCGGAGTCGCCTCCTTATAAAACTCACGCAGTGCTTTTTCCTCATTATAAACTGAAATTACAATCGAAATTGTCTTTTCTTTCGCCCCCGAGTCAGTAATATTCTCTTTATTTTCCTGCATAAATTTCTCTTTCTTCCTGTTTTCACTGCCGCCGTCAGGCGGCATGGGAGTTTACTCTGCATCCGACGCATCATCCGGATCATCCAGAATCTCAATCGCTATGGATGAATGTGCCGGAACACGCTTGTCTCCAGGCGGAAGTGTCATATAATCTCCGTAAATCCACTCCAAAACATGCTCATATTCCGCCGGAACCATGAGTTTTGTATCCTCGAAAGGCAAATCTACAGTATGCTCAAGCCATGTTCCATCCAGTGTCACATACAGATAATCAGGCTGATAATTGCTGTAATACCAGTGTTTTGTCTTCTTTTTTCTATCCTTTGCGGCTGCCAATTTCTGAATTTTAAACAGAAACTTCATCGGAACGAGGTGTCCCACACCTGCCAGCACGCCAACCCTGAGCTTATCCATGATGCTGTATTTACCAAAATCAATACGATCACGGTGTGCGATGGACATGCCATATATTACTTTTTGTAAGAATTTTGCCCACCACGCACCTAACTTGCCGTCCGGCAGACGGTCAAGAACGAAAAGATCGACCCAGAGATGGTTTAATTTACCGTCATAGAAACGCATCTGCTCATTATCCTCATGGACACGGCTGTTATCATATATGACACGGGTTGTAAAATCATAAAACACCTTACCGTCCCGAATTTCTTCCGGGCGAAGCAGCGACATTCCCTCAGGGAGTTCCCGCTCTGCCACCTTGAGAAACATCTCATAATTGGCACGGGTAAATGCCAGATCAACATCATCATCCCAAGGAATAAAACCCTCATGGCGCACCGCACCGAGCAGGGTTCCGGAATCCAGCATATAGAAAATCTTGTACTTGCGACAGATTCTGTCTATCTCCTTTAAAAGGCGTAAATTTGCCCTGTGAACCTTCTCAAGTCCCGGATAGGGCGGCAGCTTAACCGTCTTTTTGTTTTCTTTATTATCATTCATGCTATATATTTCCTCGATTACAACTTCCCATGTAACTGTTAAACCGGCATTCCGCCTGACGGCGGCACCGCCATCACAGTTAACGGCAAATATCACACGCCTCTTTAAGAGTCTTTGCCATGTAATCAATCATCTCATCCGTCATTCCCGGATAAACACCTACCCAGAATGTATCGCGCATAATGCGATCTGTATTTTCAAGGCTTCCGACTACCCGGTAACCCCTGTTTTCCTTCCTCATCTCATCAAAACACGGGTGCTTTATCAGATTTCCGGCAAAAAGCATACGTGTCTGTACACCCTTTTGCTCAACATACTGCACGACTTTATTTCGATCTATGCCCTCGCGACAGGTAAGAAGGAAACCAAACCAGCTCGGATCTGAGTTTTCACAGGCCACCGGAAGAATATAAGCATCTTCTGTTCCCGCAAGTCCCGCCTTTAATCTGGCAAAATTGTGTTTTCTGCGCTCAACAAATGACGGAAATTTTTCAAGCTGCGCGCAGCCTATCGATGCCTGCAGATCCGTAGCCTTAAGATTGTATCCAAAATGTGAATAGACATACTTGTGATCATAACCAAGTGGCAGTTCTCCGTACTGTCGGTCAAAACGGTGACCGCAGAGATTATCATGTCCGGAAGGACAGATACAGTCGCGTCCCCAGTCACGGAATGAACGGATTATTTTATTAAGAATCGGATTGTCTGTATACACGGCTCCGCCCTCACCCATCGTCATATGATGAGGCGGATAGAAGCTGGAGGTTCCGATATCGCCTATAGTACCTGTAAAATGCCACTCTCCGTCAAGCTCATAGCGGCTTCCCAGTGCGTCGCAGTTGTCCTCCACAAGCCACAGGCCATGACGTTCACAGAATTCTTTTACATTTTTAAGATCAAAAGGATTTCCCAAAGTATGGGCAATCATGACTGCCTTGGTTTTTTCGGAAAGTGCCTCCTCAAGCTTATCGGTATCGATATTGTATTGCGGAATCGTCACATCCACAAAAACCGGCACCGCACCGTACTGGATAACCGGTGTAACAGTTGTAGGGAATCCTGCTGCCACAGTGATGACCTCATCACCGCGGCGTATCTGTCTTTCACCTAAAAGCGGTGAAGTCAATGTCATAAATGCGATCAGGTTAGCTGATGAGCCCGAATTGACTAGTGAACAGTATCTCACCCCTAGATATTTTGCAAGTCCTGCCTCAAACTGATCCGTGTAACGTCCTGATGTAAGCCAGAACTCCAGCGCGCTGTCTACAAGACTTACCATCTCATGACTATCATAAACGCGGGATGCATACGGAATGCGCTGTCCCTCACTAAATTCCTTTTTCTGATTATGGTATTTATCACAATACTCTGACACAAGATCAAGTATCTGCTGACGTGCAGCTTCCTTTTCATCCGCCAGAGTTATATTTTTATCTGACATATCTATCCTCCTACATGGTTCTTGACATAATTCCCCGCATGAATCCTTACATGGTTCTTTGCATATTTCTCTGCATGATTGTCTGCATGGTTCTTTGCATATTTCTTTGCATNNTTCTTTGCATATTTTTCTGTGTTTTGCTTATTTTAGTAACGACACATATTCTCTGATCTGCATATCTGTCACATCCCGCATGTCCGCGCCAGAAATCCACTTTTTAGACCACAGGGCTGTAGCCTGCATTGCCTCTTCTATATGAAAATGCGGTTTCCACCCAAATATCTTTTTTACCTTTGAACAGTCAAGCTTAAGGAAATTAGCCTCATGCGGTCCTCCGTCGTAGCGGTTTATCCAGTGCATCCCATCACCCCACGTATCGCAAAACAGATCCGCAAGGCGTCCGGTAGTGACGCAATCGCAGTCATCCGGCCCTACATTGTAGCAACCGGCCACATCCTTATTCTCCCACTGCTCCTTTGCCACTGTAAGATAGAGAAAAAGCGGTTCAAGAACATGCTGAAACGGCCTTGTGGAATGAGGATTTCTCACAATAATCGGCTCATTTTTTTCGGCAGCTCTCACGCAGTCAGGTATGATCCGATCTGACGCGAAATCACCGCCTCCGATCACATTGCCCGCACGGCACGTGGATACGGCGCATCGCCCATCCGTGAAAAATGACTGTTTATAGCTGTGAGTCACCAGTTCAGAACATGATTTGCTGTTGGAATACGGATCATAACCATCCAGCGGATCATTTTCACGGTAGCCATATTCCCACTCTTTATTTTCATAAACCTTATCGGTGGTCACATTTACGAGTGAGCGTACAGATTCACACTGCCTTGCACACTCCATCACGTGAACGGTTCCCATAACATTTACGGCATATGTACCTACCGGATCCCGATAAGACTCCCTCACGATAGGCTGTGCTGCCAGATGAAGCACAATCTCGGGCTTTGTTTCATCAAATACCTGTTTCATATGAGCAAAATCACGCACATCTCCGTCTATATGATGAATCGTCTCATGAAGCCGCAGAATCTCAAACATCGACGGATCGGTTGACGGCTGCAGTGCATATCCGGTTACATTTGCTCCTGCCAGAGTAAGAATACGGACAAGCCAGCTTCCCTTAAATCCCGTATCTCCTGTTACCAAAACCCGTTTTCCTTTATAAAAATCAAGATTTTCCATAATTTTCCTCTTAATTATAGCATAGTTTATCCGGTGATTTGTGTCTATTCCCTGAAGTTTCCCTTACTGATTATTCCCACACCTTCCACGGGGCATTGCCTTCCTGCCACATCTTTTCCAGCTGCATCTTATCGCGCTGCGTGTCCATGCATTTCCAGAATCCGTCATGGCGGTAAACCATGAGTTCTCCATCCTTGGCAAGCTGCTCTAGGGGCGTCTTTTCAAATACGGTATCATCGCCTTCAATATAGTCAAAAACTCCCGGTTCGAGAACCATAAAGCCACCGTTTACTATCTTGCCGTCATCATCATTTTTCTCACGGAATTCACGGATATGTCCGAGATTATCCACGTCCATCACTCCGAAACGCTGTCCGATATTGACTCCTGTCAAAGTCGCGATCTTTCCGTGCTGCTTATGAAATGCGGTAAGCGCATTTAAATCTACATTAGATACACCGTCTCCGTAGGTAAGCATAAAGGTCTCATCGCCTATATAATCGCGTATGCGTTTGATTCGACCTCCCGTCATGGTATGAAGTCCCGTATCCACCAGGGTCACTCGCCACGGCTCAGAATAGTTATTGTGTACCTGCATCTCATTCTTTGCAAGATCAAAGGTCACATCCGATGTATGAAGGAAATAGTCTGCAAAATATTCCTTTACCACATACTGCTTGTATCCAAGGCAAATAACAAAATCATTGAATCCGTACTGTGAATAATGTTTCATAATATGCCATAAGATCGGCTGTTCGCCGATCTCGATCATTGGCTTTGGTTTTAAATGGCTTTCCTCACTGATACGTGTACCGAAACCCCCCGCTAAAATTACAACCTTCATTGTACTTCTCCTCCTGTATCTATCCGGTGTACCTGTCAGTTTTCTCACCGTCTCACTGCAATCGCAAGTATATGCCGGTCGCATTTACCGGAATATATTTAATTTATTTTCCTCAAGAATCCTCATCGCTTCACGTATCGAATCCGCATCATTGTGCAGATAGGTTTCAAGATCCTCATCGTTTGCGGTCCGATAATTGAGCCCCAGATCCTTTGAAATCTGCAGATATTCCCTTCTGTAAGGTGCTGTCTTAATTTCTTCCTTCGTAGTCCATGCATTTCCAAAAATCACAAGTACCGCAAAACAAAGCATAACCATATTTAAAATCAGATAAAATGCCCTGCTTTCCGTATTAACAGCTCTGTTCTCTGCCTTATGTTCATCGGTATTATGTTCATCGGTCTTATTTTCATCGCTCTTATTTTTATCGGCCTTACTTAAGCACATCCTGTAAACCAGTGCATACGTAAGCAAAATCCCGACGATTCCCATCTGATACTGTATCTCGTACCGAGACGACATTCCGTATTCATCCTTAAGGAATATCCAGCGTCCGGCCAGAACCAGCAGATGATTGCATCCGCCGCTGAGTACCAGCAAAAGCGGGAATATAGTCTTTTCATATATATGAAAACGCACATTCAGATATAGTGCCAGCAAATATGCCGCGAAAACTGCAAAGCCAATCAAATATACCACATGGAGTCTCACGAATAAACGACTGTTGATCTCCAATGCCTGAATCTGTGCCACTCCTATCACCGATGACGCCACCGCCTTCAGCAAAAACTTCAGGAAAAAGATCGGATCCGTGGTAAATTCCTGCATAATGGAGATATCCGTAACCGCGCCTCGATGTACATAAACCGCCTGCGAATTACTCCAAAGATATAATATCATTGAAAAAAGCGTTGTCAATGCCCCGATACACCAGGTCTTCATAGCCATCCTGTCAGAATCTCTCCTGCCAGCGAAAATCAATGCAGCATATGCAAGTATCAGAATTACCGCATATCCGCCGCTGTATGGTCCGGCTATCAGCAATACCAGGACAATCGGCAGCAGTGCCAGAAGAATTCTGTCAGATTTATGACGGCACTTTGTAGCTGCCGCATGATCCAGCACGGCAAAATGAAACATAAAGCCCGAAATCGAGAGTATACATACCCATCCGGTGCCATTTGTAACCATTTCCCACTTATTCAGGCTGAAATATACAAACTGAATCAGAATGAATGCAATATACCCGATCGAGCGGTTTCTTCCGGCATATAAAGCCAGCACCGCTGCCCCCACTCCAAGGCTTAAAACTCCCAGAATCATATCAAAATATGTATTATAGGCAAATAATTTAACATTTATAATACGACCAAGATAGGTAATGGGAACTCTCGTAAGTATATCCGGCACAAAGAATTTTGCAGGATTTGTCACATCAGGCAGATATGAATTGATCAGCCTGATATAGTCTGAATATGCCACGTTATCTGATGCTCTGAAAATATACCATATATAGAACAACGTTCCCAGAATAACCGGCAGTCCGAGAAACAGTACTCTGCCGTCAGTCTTAAAACCGGGTTCACGGCTGTTTTTCATTAATTTCTCCTCTTTAAAATACTCAGCTGATTCAGATAAAGTTCAAACAGCTGACGGTGCTTTTTGGTGATAACCTCAAGAATGACACCGCTGATCCAAAGCAAAAATGCAATCACATACAGTCCCGAGCAGGCTATAAGAGTCGGAAACTTCGGAACTGAACCTGTGGACAGATAACCTGCAAGCACCGGTGCAAAGAATGCAGTAGCGATGGCAAAGCAGATAAGTCCGAGCCATCCAAAGAAGGCGAATGGTTTATAATCTCTGAAAAGTCTCGCTATGGTGCGAAGCACCTTAAATCCGTCAGAAAATGTATTAAGTTTCGATACACTTCCCGCCGGACGATCTCTGTATCCCACCGGAATTTCCACCAGCTTGAAATTCTTATCAAGGGCATGAATACTCATCTCGGTCTCAATCTCAAATCCGGTCGAAAGTATCGGAAAGCTCTTTACGAATTCATAATTAAATGCCCTTGCCCCAGTCATAATATCCTTGATATTGCTTTTGAATATCAGATTGATGAGTCCTCTCACCAGACGGTTTCCCGTGTTGTGGAACGGACGCTTATTTTCCGTGAAATATGTGGACGAAAGTCTGTCGCCTATGACCATATCCGCTTTTCCCTCAAGTATCTGCTCTGCCAGTTTTATGGCATCCTCAGCCGGGTATGTATCATCTCCGTCAGTCATGATATAGCACTCTGCATCGATATCCCTGAACATGCTCCTTATGACATTTCCCTTACCCTGCTGATACTCGTAGCGAACGATCGCTCCGGCTTCTCTTGCAATCTCATCAGTGTGATCCGATGAGTTATTGTCATATACATAAATCACTGCCTCCGGCAATGCCTCGTGATAATCCTTTATTACCTTGGCAATCGTCTGACTTTCATTGTAACACGGAATTAAAACCGCTATCTTATCCATTTCTTCCTCCAATTTTCTTATATGTTAAAACCTTTTATATATTAAGACCATTCCGAATTAATTAAAACTACTTTCTTTTGTATCCGTTAAGACCATTCAGGATTGATTAAAACTGCTCTCTTTACATCAACGGTACTGACAAGTTCCAGTTTTATATCTCCCTTAAGACCTGTCAGGTCAAGCTGTACCTTTACAGGCTCATATTCCTTTTCTCCCACAGTTATCTGTGCCGCCGTCTTTGTACTTTTTCCGTCTGATGCGACGATATCCACCTCAAAGGGATACTTAAACATCCAGTAATCAGGGTCGCCTATAATTGCACTGACTGTCGGATAGTCGCTTTCACCGGTATATTTCCAGGTGTATTTTTCGTCATCATTTGCATTTGATGTATAATACCATCTGTTCTCACGCCCATGCGCCATCTCAAGTCCCGCCAATGTAAACGACTGATATCCTTTAAGTATGGTTTCCTGATATTCCATATCATGCACATACCATCCGGCATCATTCATCCATTCCAGATAACCTTCGAGAGTATCTGTTCCCTGTGGAAACATATCATAGACACCCTTGCCTTCTTCCATCGCCTGTTGAATCTCTGCTATGTAATCGTCCTTATAATCAGACAATTCATTTACAATTGAGTATCTGTTCCAGACCGGCACATCTTCACCTGCAAGTCTTGCATAGCTTCCCACATCGGACCATGTAAGGAAAATATAATCTATCTTCGAAAGCTCTTCAGGTGTAAATAACTGATGATCCTTAAACAAATAAGGCAGATTTTTAGAAATATAATCCCTGTTTACTGTTCTCATGGCCCATTCATTGCCATTTAAGACAGAGGTGTATACACCGACGGTCCGTCCCACATAAATCACGGCAAAAAGTATCAAAAAAATGATTTTTCCTACACTTCGGGCCGGGGAAATCCATATTCTGATTACCAGGCATCCGCAAATCATACCGGCGATAAGAAGTCCGCCCATAAAATAGCGGGTGTGTCCGGTTGTTGCAGCCCACAAAATAAATGATGCCGCATACAGCAGAAATAATTTTCCCTCTGTATAATATGTCCTTCTTCCGTCTTTACACTTCCTGTATCGATTATAAAGCCATATGGCTGTCACCGCAACCACTGCACAGTACATAAGTGCAAGATCATAATTATGTTTATCCGGGTATTCACTAAGTCTGTTTTCCGGATAACGTATCATATAATATGCCCACAAAAGAAGCTCTTTGAAATTTTCAGGTCCCCATCTGACATCCTTGAAATCTGTCTTTGCACTATATGGCGAACAAAAGAAACTGTTATAATAGGGATAAATGGGATTTTCCATGGTAAGACCATTGTACAGCAGATATATACTCACTGGAAAAATTCCCATAAAAAGACATATCAGAAACAGTTTCGGAGTGATTTCTTTTCTGATTTTCCATATATACAAAAGCACCAACGGAAGCAGATATACTATATTCGTCATTTTCAGGCAGAATAAAATTCCGCCAAAAAGGCAAAATAAAATCGATTCGCGAACTGTCCTGTCTGCATCGGTGTCCCGTAAAAGCAGAAAAATCATCTCAAACAGATACGGAAGTGCCAGAAGCTCTACCATATAGCTTCCGCTCTCCTGAATCACTTCCAGACGGCTGACTGCCAGAAAAGCCAGTACAGGAATTAGATGCTTAAGAATCCTGTATCCTGTTCTTTTTTCTTTTGCTTTTTCACCATTTGTAAAGTCCGTTTCATAAAGAGAACCCGCTTTAAGTGCTACCATATTAAAAAACACAGTCACCTGACGGTAGACAACCATCATGGCAAGGGCATTGAGCAGCGTTCCCATCCTTAGTCCAAGGATCTGGCGAAACAGATAAAACATCCTGTCCCCCAGGCGAAATCCAAACATCTGAAAACGTCCCGGAATCACATGATAGTGAAGATTGTCTTTAAAACCCGGGATCTGAGACAAAAGGTGATAATTTTGAGTATCATAGCTCTGATCCGGTCCAAATCCCTTGACTGCAAAAAACATAAAAATAAACAGGCTGAGAGCAATATACAGAGGGCTAAATCCCGCCTTGTCTCTCTCAAATCTTCCTACGGTCTTTACCATGACAGCGCATAGAATAATGGCAGCGATACACGAGAACATTGTTCCCTGCGGCATATTAAAAAGCCACATAAGAAGATCCAATGCCTCCTGCCACCATATAAACATCGTATAGGCAAACAGCACCACAAAGCTTCCGGTGCTGACTCTCCATCCGGCTTTTCTGCCTGATGTCCTGTTTCTTAACTTCATCATACCTTCCCTCTATGTTATTCTATTCTGAAAATGTTGTCTGGTGGGAGTTGTTCCTTACCTTTGACGCTCTCAGTTTTGGAAAAAATGTTCTTCCAGCATAAGGCAGAGTGCATGATAAACCGGAAGATGCAGCTCCTGAATCTTAAATGTTTCCTGCTCCGGCACGACAATCGCTGCGTCGCAGTATTTTCTTATTTTTCCCCCATCGCGGCCAAGAAGTCCGATAACCTTCATTTTCTTAGCCTTCGCCGTCACTGCGGCATATAATACATTTCCGGAATTTCCCGAAGTTGAAATTCCAAGAAATACATCCCCTTCTCTGCCATATCCGAGAACCTGCTCGGCGTAAGTCATGCTGCCGTCCACATCATTGATAAAAGCGGTGGTAAGCCCCGCATGGCCGGTGAGTGCTATGGCCGGAAGTCCCTGCTGCAGCTTTTCTGCCAGCTCTCCTCCCATCTTCGCATCGACCATTTCCAGTGCACTTTTTATCTCTTCTGAAACCGGACGTTTTTTTACAAACCCCTTCATCAACTCTCCGACTATATGTTCAGAGTCTGCACAGCTTCCGCCATTTCCCGCAATCAGAAGCTTGCCGCCGCATTTATATGATTCCTTAAGTATCTCATAAGCATCCCTGATCGTCTCCTTAACCGGCAAAAGAGCCGGATATCGCTCAATCAGTTCATCTAAATACTCGTATTCCTTCATGCTATTCATTTCCTCCAGTGTAAAATATGTATTCCCGATCAAATCTTTCCAAATTTTGCTGTGCCTCTTCTTCCGACAGTTTCTCATCAGATACGCGTGCGAGCATATTTCCGTTTTCAAAAAACAGATCCTTAAGACTTCCTCTGCTTATAAGCTCCCGCAAAAGGTAAACTCTCCACTCATTTTTGCCCTCTCCCATACTGCCGGCTTCCGCATAGACATATTCTGTCTTTGCATATACCATGTATTCCTCAAATGCCTCAGGCGTGTTAACTATCTCCACATTTCCCCAGGGCGATGTGATGTCATTGTACGACTCCACATTGCACGGAAATTGCAGGCAATACGGATGCGTACCGAATGAAATTACTCTGGTCGCCGGATTTTGTGAAAGCACCTGCCAAATTAAGACATTGCCGTTGTTCTCCATGCGAATCTGTTCCAGGGCACGATGATTCATTCTTCCTTTATTTAAAATATGAATTTCCGAAAATCCCGATGCCCATGCCCAGTTGCTCACTGACGTGATAAACAGATTTAACAGCAAAAGCGGCACGATACAACTCCAAACCGTCCTATAAAATCCCACTTTTTCAAAATATACCATGGCGCGGATTGCCGCGAGAATAAGCATGGAATAAAGCAGTTCAAAATAATTGCCATCTATCTGATACAGCATACTCAGGCTGACAATACATACTATCACAAACGGGACAAAAATCACTTTAAAGGCCGTGACAATATGCATATGGCGTATTTTATATGGGCTCCGTAAACCGGCTGATACGGAAAATATCCCATAAATTATAAGCAGTACTATAAGTACAGCCATAAGCGATGTTCCCCACGCGATAACCACATGTCCCATATCTTCGCCCTCCGGCTGCATAAGCATCTGCCAGATCCGCCTTATGATCACACGAATCGTCGACTCTTCCTGATAATTCTGCGGAAGTTCTGTGGTAGCAAAGGGATATTTCATCTTAAAGCCAAACATTACGAAAATCGACGTAAAGACCGATGTGACCGGCATTCCGGTAATAAGCATCGTTCTGGCCCAGATTCCGATAAGTGTCGCAAAAGGAAGACATACCGCAATAAAAATACGATGAATACCGCGAAGCAAATCCGACAAAGCACTCTGATCACGAAACCAGCTCCACAAAAGATACAGTCCCATCATTCCAAATACGGCCGTCGAAAATACCAGGGAAGTCGGCTTCATGGTAAGGGATAAGAGGTATGATCCCACCATTCCTGCAAGAAATATCCAGGTATCTACTGTACCTGCGCTGTCATTTTCATATACGTGAATATACTGAAAAAAGCACCCCAGCATGATAAGCTGCAAAAGCCATGTAATCAAATCTGCCTTTGCAGTGACAGCCATATTCATGATTCCCGGCACTGCAACAGTCAGAACCACTGCCATAACCGGCGGCAGGGAAGCCTTAAATGACAGCGTTTTTCCCTGTCTTGTAATGAAAAATTTATCGCTCCGGGTGATATCTTCCGTAAGAAGCTTTGCATTCCAGATCGTGGCTCCGATTCCGAGTGCTGCCATCCAGATATTAAAAAATGTCAGATAGCTGTGGCTCGCCAGATCGCAAAGCGGCAGCGTAAGCACCTCAAATCCCTTGGAATAAACATACACCATGCCGACAAGTCCCGGATTTTCATAAAGTCCTCTGCCGCCTGCCACGATATATTCCGATCTTACGCCATACCATAATGTATCAAAATCAAGGGCAATATTGAGTCGTCCTGCCTGAATAAGAAACATAAGCACGCAAAAGCCCGCAGCCATCATCCATGCAAATCTCACTCTGCCGGATACGACAAAGTATCTATCTCTTTCATCATCTGTCCGAACATCTTTCTGAACATCTTTCAGAATATCTTCCCTGCAAACCTCATGAACCGACACTATCTTTCTGCCGTCAAGCATCCATGAAAGTTTTTGTTTCCATCCGGCAAATTTACCAATGATATGTGAAAAATCATATATAAGTGCCGCAACACCGCAAACGTATATGATAACGCGCATCCATGATATTTTCCCGAGCCCAAATGCAGAAAGAATGCAATATAAAGTAATTGCAAATGCCGATCCAAACAGAAAATTCATGTAAAGCAGAAAATATCCGATAGTTTCACTTCTGTCAACGCAGTTAGGAACTTTTTCATCTGCAGATGATTTCTTGCTTCTCCCAAAGAGATTTCTCCTTGAGAAATTTCCTCTTAAGAAAACATGCTTTCTTAAGAAACAGCCAATCATAATAAGACTTGCAAGATAGGCTGCCGATATCAACATCGGAAGAAAAATCACATGAATCCACGCAAATACAAGGGCAATAGCTAAAAGCCAGTATAGTCTTAATTCACCGCGTTTAAAGATACACATGCCGCCAAAAATCAGAACCGCGAGAATGGCAATCTCAATATACATTTTGATCGC
>CAVHPN010000004.1:21563-49883 GCA_963637995.1 Prevotella sp. CAG:279
TCAAGAAGCGTATCCGCATATGCATCATAACCGCCCTCCGGGCAGCTGCCATCCTCTTTTATGCGGCCGCATTTCTCATCTTCTGCATGTTGTTCTGCACCGTAACCGGTTCCGACCAGTATTCCCTTTATTCCAAAGTTTTTCCCTGACATGGCATCTATGCGTTTATCGCCGATCATATAAGAATGAGCCTTGTCTATACCCTCAGGCAAATCCTTTTCGGCCGCCTCAAACATGCCCGTCTCAGGCTTACGGCAATGACATTTTTGTTTATAAATTCCTATACCGTGTTCCGGGTGATGGGGACAATAGTAAAACGCGTCCACATGTGCGCCACTCTTTGCAAGCAGCTCATTCATATAATCATGAAGAATTTTTACATCTGCCTCAGTGTAGTATCCCCTTGCCACACCGGCCTGATTGGTGACAACGATCACCTTGTATCCGGCCTCATTGAGAAGTCTTACCGCCTCGGCCGTCCCGTCTATGAGTTTCAGGTCTTCCTTTTTATAGAGATAATTCACTTCTTCATTCATGGTGCCGTCGCGGTCAAGGAACACCACTTTACCCCCCTTATTACACATGGAAAGTATACTCCTTATCCGGCATCTGGACCTGAATCTCACGGTAATCCCAGCGATCCTCGTCACAAATCCAGCTCTGTGCGCCTCGAAGCTCAAAATTCCAGTCCATGAGCTGTCCTCCGGCGGCCTCCATGCGTCTTGCTACCTGATGTTTTACATTGTAAGGGCAATACATAAGCAGGAATCCGCCTCCGCCTGCTCCGAGAAGTTTGCCTCCCAGTGCACCGGCCTTTTTCGCCTCCTCGTAAAGCATGTCAATCTGAGGATTGGTAATCTTGCTGCTCATACGTTTCTTACTCTCCCATCCGTAGTCAAGAAGACGTCCGAAATTGTGCAGATTTCCCTTCAAAAGTTCATCCTTCATTGCATATGAAAGTGCTTTCACTTCGCACATAGCCTGAAATGCATCAGGCTTCTTATAATTGCTGACCTGATCTTCTATGATCTTCGCTGACACATGGATATTGCCCGTATAGCATAACAACAGGTTATATTGAAGCTCATTTATTACATCGCGGCGAATCCTGAGCGGATTTACAACCACATTGTTGCGTCCGTGAAATTCTATAAAATTGAATCCGCCGAAGGTGGCTGCATACTGATCCTGATAACCTCCGGAGATTCCGAGATCAATTCTCTCCACACCGTAGGCCAGATCAGCCATAGCATAGTTATCGAGCGTGATTCCCTTCCAGCGTGCCATGGCAGTCAGAAGACTTACCATAACCGTGGATGAGGTTCCAAGGCCCGATCCCGCCGGTGCATCGCACTGCAGATATACCTCACATCCCTGTTTTATGTCCATCGCCCGCAGTGCGGCAGTGACAAGGTCCAGACGTCCGTCGCATACATAATTTTCCTTTGCGTTGTACTTAACTGTCATATCAAAATCGAGTGAATGAACAGTGATCTGGTCATCATCCCTCGGAATGATGGAACAATATGCGTATTTATTGATGGTACTGCCGATAATAGCGCCGCCCTGTTCCACACAAAACGGTTCTACATCTGTTCCGCCTCCGCCAAAACTGACTCTGAGCGGTGCTCTTCCCCTGATTACCATGTGATGTCTCCTTTTCTTACGTCATTTTGAAACCGGAAATAGTCCTCCGGCACACCTATGTCTATAAAATATCCATCGTTTACGATACCGCCCAGGCGGCGTCCCTCATGCATCCATCTAGGAATGCATTCATTTTCCAGTGAAACCTTTCCATCCGGGATTTCGTAAAGAAGTGCCCTCTTCATCAGATAAACACCGCCGTTTATAGTGCCAGTTCCCGTATTGCCGCTCTTTTCATTAAAAGCCGTAAGCATACCATCCGTAAGGCGTGCTGCCCCATAACGAGAAATATCAGGCACCTCTCTTAGAACCAATGCCATATCAAGATTTTTTTCCTTCTGAATCCGGTTCAGTTCACCAAAATCCATCTGATAAAAGGTATCTCCGTTTAAAACAAAAAACTGATCCTCTGTCACATATTTTCCGGCATTTTTTATCGCACCGGCCGTGCCGAGAAGCTCTTCCTCATAAGCATACTTAGCCCTGATTCCAAGTTTTTTTCCGTCACCAAAATATTCCTCAACCATACTGCCCTTATATCCGACAGCAAAGATAATTTCGTCAATTCCGCTTTTTTTTAGCCCCTGAATCACATATTCAAGAAATGGTCTGTCCTCAACCAATGCCATTGGTTTAGGTCTGTCGCTTACCACACTGCGGAGTCTTGTTCCCAGACCTCCCGCCAGAATGACTGCCTGCATACCGCACTTCCTTTCAAGCTTTTAAATATACCGGTGCATCCACCTAGTTTAACCTATGTATTTTATCACATAATTCATATGATTGCCACAAATATAGCGTTGATGTTTCTGACTGTTTTTTTAACTTTTTTTGACGGTTTTTCTTTAATTTTTAATTGGCATCTTTCGATTTCCGTGTTAAAATCTGTCTGAAAAATATATTTCCAACCGGGAGGCAATAACAATGGCTCGTGATATGACTAAGGGGAATATAACAGGACACCTGATCTCCTATGCGGTTCCGCTGGTGTTTGGCAACCTTTTTCAGCAGCTCTATCATACTGTTGATTCTGTCGTTGTGGGACAGTTTTACGGAAAAGAGGCTCTTGCGGCAGTCGGTGCGGCAGGCCCTATAATGAATATTCTTACATTTTTGATTGTCGGACTTTCGCTCGGTGCATCCATACTTATGGCAAGCTATTTCGGTGCAAAAGAATACAGGAAGCTTAAGGATGAATTTGCCACCTCCGTGCTTTCAGGCCTTCTTTTGACGATCGTATTATCGGGGATAGCATTAGCCGGAAGCCGTTTATTTATCAGGCTGACGCAGACTCCGGAAGAGATCTCCGCTCTGGCTGCCTCGTATCTTAAGATTATTTCAGCCGGACTTCTATTTACATTTTTTTATAATATTTTTTCAGCTGCTCTTAGGGCAATCGGTGATTCCAGGGCTCCTCTTTATGTGCTGATCCTGACAACCTTTGTAAATGTTTTTCTTGACGTATTTCTGGTTGGCACCTGTCATCTCGGTGTCCCTGGGGCCGCGATCGCCACGATCATATCACAGGCTGTCTCCGCAATTGCACTATTTGTCTATATCTGGGCTAAAGTTCCTCTTCTGCGGCTTGGCATAGGTGACCTCAAGCTTAAGACTTCAATGCTCAAAAAAACCATCGATTTCAGCTCTATTTCAGCAATACAGCAGACAGTGCTCTATGTCGGACGTCTGCTGGTTCAATCCGGTGTCAATGCACTCGGTGTAGATGCGGTTGCAGCCTTCAATGCTGTCTCAATTATTGACAGCTACGTTCTGGCTCCGGGAGACAGCCTTGCGGCTTCCATTACGACATTCTCTGCTCAGAACCTGGGTGCAAAGGAATACGATCGTATACCGAAGGGGCTTCGCAAAATGCTGATAATCGCAGAAATTTACATCATACTGACAGCCGTGGTCGTACTTTTATGCCGTCATCCGCTGCTTGGAATCTTTCTGAAATCACAGGAGACGGAAGCTCTAAGACAGGGCATGTCCTATCTGGTACCTATGGCAAGCTTCTACATCCTAAGCGGCATCACCAACACGTTTCAGGGATACTACCGCGGCATCGGCCATCTTATGATTACTCTTTTTGCCACACTGGTTCAGATTCCGATCCGTGTTATCGTAAGCTATTCCCTGTTTGGACATCTGGGTATTCAGGCAGTCGCAGTCGGCACAACGGCGGGCTGGTTATGTATGGTCGTATTTGAACTTCTGATGTATCGCAAATACGGACATGTGCAAGCACTGAAAAAACACGCATAAAACTGCCATGTCTCCTGAAGGCAGCACTGCCATTACTGAAAAGGCGATAGTGAATCTACCTAAAAGTAGTTCACTACCGCCTTTTTTATTCCGCCTTTTTTTATTCGAAATCTTCTTTTATCACATCCCACGCGGCATCTATACTGAAATGTCCGCGAATGTAATCCTGGGTTTTTTCTGCTAATTCTTCCAATCTCTTCTCGTCATTATAAAGCTCAACCACGGTTCCCGCAAATTCATCCGGCTGATCCTTTACCAGAAGCACATCCTCTACATCAGGTATTCCTTCGCTTCCGACAGAGGTTGTAACAATCGGAGCACCGTTGTAGATCGCCTCTACCACCTTGCCCTTAACTCCGGCGCCGTAGCGCAGCGGAACCACCACGATCCGGCAGTTACGATAAAGAAAAGCAAGCTCTTCTTCGCTCACAAAGCCCTTTACTATAATGCCGTTTCCGGGCTGTTCGAGTGCCTTGATCTCATCTGTTACCTTTGAGCCTACAATATAGAAATTGACTTCCATTTTTTCACGTATCTTTGGAAATACCTCTTTGGCAAACCAAAGCACTGCATCTGCATTCGGAGGATGTGCGAATCCGCCGACAAACAGAAGTCCTTCTCTCTTTGCAAAGTCCTTATTAAGATTTTGCAGAAACTCCTCATATACATAAGCCGTGATTGCTTTTACAGGAATCGTCTCATCAATCGCATGTATAGCCTCTTCCTCGACATAAGACGGATAATATGATACCGCCACCTTGTGGAAGAGAGAAAATTCTATGGATTTCCAGTACTCTGATTCCTGACGTTTTTTCTCATCTCCCGTCAGCTCATATTCCCGGTATTCTCTCATGAAATGCAGATCGTGACCGTAATAGATCATCTTGATATCCGTATGTTCTTTGATGAAATCCACGTATTTTGTCGCAATATGCGGGCGATTCAGGTACACCACATGGATATCCTTCGCATTTTTCTCAAGCCAGTCCCAAATACCGCTTACATATTCCGCTCCGTAAAGGACTTCGATTCCCATCTGCTGAAGCACAGATGTATATGGTTCTTCATGAAGATAATTATCTCCTATAAATTTAACCACATAGCCCTTTTTCACGAACATCTTAAGATACTGGAAAGTCGTCTTGGAGCCGGCATCCTTATCGAAGGTCGGAACATAGTGGTCGACAACCACAATAATCTTCTTTCCCATGCTACGCTCACGGGCACGGAACGGATTAGGATTACCTGTATTGACGCACTGGTTTTTAAACTCTTCCTTCCATTTTTCCTTGAGTTTCTGACTGTTTTCAACCTGATAACGTTTGAGTCCTGTTCCGTTTACATCAGTTCCGTTGGAAACACCCTCAAAATGGATAACCTTTGATTTCGGCTGATAAACAACTCTGTAGCCTGCTTTTCTCACCTCAAATGCAAGATCTGAGTCCTCACAGTAAGCCGGTGCAAATCTTTCATCAAATCCACCGATCTTATTCCAGAGATCCACCGAAAGAAGGATGGCTGCACCGGAAATATAGTCTACATCTTTAACATAGTTGTATTCTGCCTTGTCAGGGTTGTCCAGACGTCCATAATTCCATCCCGAGCCGTCACTCCAGATGATGCCTCCGGCCTCCTGAAGACGTCCGTCAGGATATACCAGTTTTGAGCCGACCATACCGATAGTCGGATCTGACTCAATAAGATTTACCAGTGAGCTAAGCCAGCCTTCAGTCACCTGCGTATCGTTATTTAAAAACATAACATATTTTCCACGCGCTGCCTTCGCTGCCTGATTGCAGTTGCGAAGGAATCCCTGATTAGTCTTATTGCGGCAGATAACCAGATTATCTGCAAACTCCGTCAGATGCTCAGTCGCATCAGTGGAGACATCGTCGGCGATGATAACCTCATAGCTGACATCTTTAGTATGTTCCAGAATCGACTGCAGGCACAGGTATGTGTACTGAATCTGATTGTAAACCGGTATTACAATTGAAACCATCGGATTTTCGGCCTTCGGAAGATGAATTTTTCCGTATTTAAGGTATTCCTCACCTATCTCAAGATCGCCCTTGATAAGATTTTTGCCTTCTTCAGTCGTATACATCTTAAGCATTCTACCCGGATGAAGTATGGTATTTTTCCAATATCCCAGTTTTTTGCGTTTTGCAGTGCCTTTGGGATAGCGTTTATTAAATGCCTGCCCAAGCTTGCGGCGAACCTTGAAAATAATAGCCTCATGTTTGTTCAGGTATGTAAGTGTCTTGCCAAGCTCTCCGTTTTCATGGCGCAGATCAGATATAATAGCATCAAGATTTGCCACATGATTGTTGGTAAGTCTCTGAATCTCCTGAATCTTGTGTATCGTTGTATTCTTTTCCGAAACCTCGGCACTCAAGGCATCTATACGCCTTTTTGCCTTTTCAAGTTCATCTTCTAAATCAGGAAGTTCTGCCGTGGTTTTCGGATATACCATGTATGGATCAAGGTATATGCTCTGGTTTTCACCATGCACGTACTTCTGAAAAGCCGTTTCCATCGCCTCGTAGAGTGCAATAATCTTTTCGTCGGCCTTTACATATTCCGGAAACATCTCTATAAATTCACGCTCATCGCTGCAATTCAGGAAGTTCTTATAGCGGCGGTAAAAATAGATCAGTGTACGATATTTTAAAAATCCCGACGGTACCGGGAACAAAAATACCCATTCATAGTCGATAGCGTAGGTGCCGTCATCCGTCACCATCATATTTTCAAATAACGCATCTACGTTTGAAGCACTGTAGCTGTCATCGGAAATAAATTTATCATCGGCAAGAAGCTCTTTATATTCCTCAATCTCGCCATTTCCGTTGAATACTTCCATGAACTTTGGAGTAACGGAAAATGTGCTGCAGTCCTCTGGGCGAATATCGTAGATCTCATCCATAGCGCTGCGAACGGCTAAAAGAGCAGCCTCTTCTCCCTGCTCAGTCAGTATCTCTCCTAATAACTCCGCCCTTGTTTTTCCTTCCAGATACGGAAATACCGCTGTCATTTCCCCATCACGAAATACAGGTTTTATCGTCTTAATCCTGGAATTCTGACGTTTCAGTACCTCATACTTGCTTTCAAATGACTGAATATGGTCTTTTCCCTCCGGATACAGGGCCGTTTTCCATACTTCGCGGGATTTTCCGTTTTCTCTTATCTCTGTTCTTATCTGGAAGCGGTTTTCTCTGGTACGGTTATACTTGACATAAACCACATCCTGCGCGTCACCTTTCGGCAAAATGCATCCTGACTCCTCATTGTTCTTCCAGAACACCAAAAATGAATTTGAAAATCCGCTGAAATTATCATCATCACATGCAGCGTCAAATCCCGCTCCGATATTCATTGACAAATATTTTGAACAGTCATAGGAAGTCAATACACCTGTCAAATCTCCTTTTTTCGGCAGGTATTCATCTGAAAAGATCTCGCCTGCCGTCCGGTAATCCGACACAGGGTAGTAAAATCTGCCGCCTGGGAAAAACTCCCTCATCTCTCTTTCCGAAAGCGCACCTGACTCTCTCCCGGTTCCGGCCATATACTTTATACCGAACCAGTTTGTGGCGGCTGCAATCAATATTCCGTCATCGGAAAGCAGTTTCTTTGCATTTTCAACCTGTGCAAGGCGTCCCGCCTTGTCTGCTGACGTAATTTCTCCTATAAGTGTCACGTATCCGTAAGATTCACTTTTTTTTGCCGCTTCCTCGACATAAGATTCCACATCCTTACAGATATAGTGAATCTTTTGAGCAAGTTCCGGTTCTTCCTTAAAACGGTGACGCAGAACCTCAAGAGCCTCCTCTGATTCATCGAGTACCGTAACCGAAGATGTACGCTTTGCAAAAAGGCCCGTCAGTGCGCCAAAATCCGCGCCAATCTGCAGAACCTTTTTCTCTGAATCAAATTCATACCAATCCAAAAGGTTCTCCCTCAATTCTGAAACAGCATACAGATAGGGCAGTTTCCTGTTATGTTTCAATGCCTTTCGTCTGTCACTGCCATATTTATCAAACAGAGCCATAAGCTCACGATTGATGTTACTCATTTTGTTCTCCTTTAATTATAATAGCTTCCTGCGCGCTGAGTGACTGCGCATATTTTGCAGCTTCTCCGTCCGGCGACAGTTTAAGTGCCACATCCGACTCCATATCATATACACCGACAGTATTTTTGTTGGAAATAACGGTAATATTGGCCACATCATAGAGACGGTGGTAGACCACGTGCTCTCCTCCCTCAAATCCGGTGCAGCTCATGGACAGCAGATACTCACCGCCCTGCAGTGTCATCTTCTGTGTAAATGCCACGTCATAGATATCACCGGCCTTAACGGGATGCACATCAGCCCCCTCAAATAAAGTATTGGTTCCGGAGAGGTCAGTTCCCTTCTTGTCCTTGATGGTAAATGTAAAAATAGGAGCCTGAATCGGTGCATTGAAGCGAATGCGCTCACGGATGGTAAATTCCTCGCCCTTCAAAAGAAGGTTCGTAATATTGCCTCTGGCATCCACCAGGCCAAGATCGAAGATCTCTGCCCTGCCATCGCCATATTCCTCACGATTTGCATTGATCGTAAGTTTATCCTTCATAAGCCCCGGAGTCTTTCCTGCAATATCTTTTCTTGCTTTTGCAAAGCCCTTATTGTCCTTGTTGTCTTTATTATCCTTATTATCTTTATCAGTATCCGAAGAACCTGCTTTTTCCTGATTGGAAGCTTTTTTCTCAGAATCATTTATTTTCCCGTCTGATTCTGTTTTTTCCTTTTCCACGATCTTATCACCGGAAAAGTCATTCATCTCCTCAAGCTCCTCGAAAAGTGAGTCCATCTGACCGGCAAGAATCTTTTTATACAGATCTACCATCTTTCCGGCAGCGCCCTGTGCTATAAATTCGCCCTTGTTAAGCAGGACAACCTTGTCACAATATTTGATGATACTTCCCATATCGTGAGTTACCATGATGATCGTCGTGCCGTTTTTGCGAATTTCTTCCATGCGTCTGTAACACTTGGACTGGAAAAATACGTCTCCGACCGAAAGTGCCTCATCGACTATCAATATCTCAGGCTCTACGTTGATCGCAAGCGCAAATGCCAGACGCACAAACATACCGCTCGAATACGTCTTAACCGGCTGATATACAAAATCACCGATTTCGGCAAAATCAAGGATATCGGACAGTTTTTCATCCATCTCTTTTTTTGTATATCCCATCATCGTGCCGTTCATATATATATTTTCTATACCGGTATAATCCTGATTAAATCCGGCGCCCAGCTCAAGAAGTGCAGAAATTTTCCCTCTTACCGTCACTTCACCCGTGGTCGGTGTAAGTACGCCCGTAATAATCTTAAGAATCGTAGATTTTCCGGATCCGTTCGTACCGATGATGCCGACCGTCTGACCTCTCTCGACAGTAAAAGAAAGGTCGCTCAGTGCATAGAAATCCTTATGATATTCCCTATGGGAAATACTGAGTGATTCCTTAAGGCGGTCAATCGGCTTATCATAAAGCCTGTATATCTTGGTTACATTCTTCACTTCCACCGCATATTCTTTCTCATTCGCAGCGCCTTGTGATTCCTGTATCCCTTTTTCTGTTATATTTTCAGCAGACATATATCCTATTTGTTCCTCCTGTTTTCTCGCATCATTATAACAGTTTTCCATATCTCTTGCAATTGCCGCATGAATAATTTCAAAGCTTGGCAGATGCCTTCACATTTTATATAAATCTGACATGCACCCGGCAACACTTTCAGAGTGAATTTTGTGTGTATTGTCTTGACAATATCGCAACGCTATGCAAAAATCATGACAAAGGAGGGCAATTCTATGGATTTTTTAACAATGACTATTCGCAAACAAAAAAACATCGCACTGATAGCTCACGATAATAAAAAGCACGAACTCATAACCTGGTGCGAGACAAACAAGGAAATTCTCAAGAAACACTTCTTATGCGGAACCGGAACCACTGCCCGCATGATTACCGAATATACTGGACTTCCCGTCAAAGGCTACAACAGCGGTCCTTTAGGCGGAGACCAGCAGATTGGCGCCAAGGTTGTCGAGGGACAGATTGACTTTATCATATTCTTCTCCGACCCGCTTACCGCCCAGCCACATGACCCTGATGTCAAGGCACTCCTTCGCATTGCCCAGGTCTACGATATTCCGATTGCCAACAACAAGGCAACCGCTGATTTCATGATCACGTCTCCTCTCATGGATGAGGAATATGAACATGACATCATCAATTTTCACCAGAATATCAAGGAGCGCGCTGAGACACTGTAGAACATCAACAAAACGCTGTGCAAATTTGCTTGACATTTCAAAAAACGCGTAGTATATTTATGACAATTTAATACACCTAAACCGATGAAGCGGAGATCAAAGTAACAGATGCGCGCACAGAGAGTCCGGGAAGCTGAGAACCGGATCGAGATGCAGGTTGCCAAATGGACCGCTGAGGGCGCAGCCAAAAGCCATATAACTCAAAGCCTATTACCCTGCGACGTAAGGCATACGTCAGTTGCCGGAGATATGAAGGTATCTCGCAAAGTGCATGGAATCACTCCATGAATCAAGGTGGCACCGCGGGGTGTAAGACAAATATTGGATCTGTAAAGATTCATATTATTTCTGAAACTTACCCGTCCTTGACAGATTTTTAAAGTTCTGTCATGGGCGGGTTTTTTGTTGTAGATTTTCCCTCTGGCAGAAGAACACCGTATCATCAATACATCAGGAGGGTTTATATTATGTATCCATCACTTGACGAAGTTCGAAAAATCGCTTCATCCGGCGATTACAGGAGAATTCCGGTTTCCATCGAGTTATATGCCGATGCTTTTACCCCGGTGGAAGTACTTCGGACGCTGCGCGCCGCCAGCCATCATTGCTATCTTCTCGAAAGTGCAGAGGAAAATCAGAAATGGGGCCGCTACTCATTCCTGGGCTATTCTCCAGCCATGGAGCTGACTTGCAGAAACGGAATTCTGAAAATACGTACCGGAGAGGAAGATGAACTTGCATCAGAAAAGATTATGACTGTTGCACATCCCGCAGATGCAATCCGCGAAATTCTGGCTGCTTACAAAAGCCCGAAACTTTCAAATATGCCGCCTTTTACCGGCGGACTGGTCGGATATTTCTCTTATGACTACATTCACTATGCCGAACCGACACTTGACTTTTCGGGTCTTGGAAACGACGATTTCTGCGATGTAGATCTGATGCTTTTTGACCGTGTCATCGTATTTGACCATTACAGACAGAAGCTGATTCTTATCACCGGTGTAAAAACCGATTCTTTGGAGGAATCATACGAACAGGCCGAAGAAGAACTTCATGAAATTGTCAATCTTTTAAGAAGCGGTGCCAAAGCTGTCTTCCGCCCATTGAAGCTTAAAGAAGAAATAGCCCCTGCTTTTTCAAAGGAAGAATACAGTGCAATGGTTGAAAAAGCAAGAAATTATATCCACGAGGGAGATATTTTCCAGGTGGTTCTCTCAAATCCGATGACAGCAGCGGCTGACGGCAGTCTTTTTGACACATACCGGGTACTCAGAACCCTCAATCCGTCTCCGTATATGTTTTATTTCACAAGCGATGATGTGGAGATAGCCGGTGCCTCGCCGGAGACTCTGACACGTCTGACCGACGGTACACTCTATACTTTCCCGCTTGCAGGAACAAGGCCGAGAGGCAAAGATAAAGAAGAGGACGATGCTCTGGAGGCAGAACTTTTAGCCGATGAAAAAGAACTTTCTGAACATAATATGCTCGTTGACCTGGGAAGAAATGACTTGGGGCGCGTCAGCCGCCTCGGATCCGTAGAAGTCGAAACATATGCATCTGTCGTTCGTTTTTCACATGTCATGCACATCGGCTCCACCGTTCGAAGTGAGATTAGCCCGGATAAAGATGCGGTAGACGCCATTGACTCCATACTCCCGGCCGGAACACTCTCAGGTGCCCCGAAGGTTCGTGCATGTGAGATTATAGCCGAACTGGAAGGCAGAAAGCGCGGCATCTACGGAGGTGCCATCGGATATCTTGATTTTACCGGAAATATGGACACCTGCATCGCCATCAGACTGGCCTATAAGAAAAACGGCCGCATATGTGTGCAGTCAGGCGCAGGAATAGTTGCAGACAGTGTCCCTGAAAAGGAATTTACGGAATGCTGTAACAAGGCAAAGGCTGTAGTAAATGCCATCCAGACAGCCAGAGGAGGTTTATTATGATTTTACTGATTGATAATTACGACAGTTTCGTCTACAACCTTTATCAGCTTATAGGGACAATTCGTCCTGATACCACTGTTATACGAAACGACCGGCTGACCATCGATGATATTGAAAAGATGGCACCTGAGGCCATTATCATTTCACCGGGTCCCGGAAAGCCTGAGGACACCGGAATCTGCCTTGAAGCCATACGTCATTTTGGCGGAAAAATTCCTATTTTCGGTGTCTGCATAGGTCTTCAGTCCATCTGCACAGCTTTCGGCGGTGTCGTAACCTACGCCTCCCGTCTGATGCACGGAAAGACCTCCCCGGTTACATACGAATCAGACAGCCTGCTTTTTAAGGGAATGCCAAACCCATTTCCCGCTGCCAGATATCACTCGCTCTCAGCTTCAAGACCCGATCTGCCGGATGAGCTTCGCGTAACAGCAGTTGCCGATGACGGTGAAATCATGGCAGTAGAGCATAAAACCTTACCTGTCTACGGAGTACAATTTCATCCAGAATCCATCCTTACACCGGATGGCAGGAAAATTCTTGAGAACTTTTTATCAAGCCTCTAACCACTGTGAAAGTGTCATCTCGCAGCCATGCAGACTGCATATGCCCAGGCAGTGAAACATAGGCATCTCAAACAAATATTCTATATCAGAAAGGAATTTATCATGATTAAAGAAGCTATCATCCGTCTTTCAAAGAAAGAAAACTTATCCTACAAAGAAGCCGAGGAAGTAATGAATGAGATTATGGAGGGAAAGGCAAGCCAGATTCAAATCTCCGCCTATTTAACCGCCCTCTCACTAAAGGGAGAGACCATCGATGAGATAACCGCGTCCGCAGCCGGAATGCGAGCACATTGCATCAAACTGCTGCACGATATGGATGTGCTGGAGATCGTCGGAACCGGCGGTGACGGTGCAAATTCATTTAATATCTCCACCACATCCTCACTCGTGATTGCCGCAGCCGGCGTTCCGGTTGCAAAGCACGGAAATAGGGCTGCCTCATCAAAATCCGGAGCTGCAGATGTGCTCGAAGCTCTCGGTGTAAAAATAGATTTGACTCCCGAAAGAAGTGCCGAAATACTTAAGAAAATCAATATCTGCTTCCTATTTGCACAGAATTATCACATTGCCATGAAATATGTAGCACCAATACGAAAAGAACTTGGCATCAGAACCGTATTTAATATCTTAGGGCCTCTTTCAAATCCGGCAGGTGCCAATATGGAGCTCATGGGAGTTTTTGATGATTCCCTGGTAGAACCTCTCGCACAGGTCATGGCAAATCTTGGTGTCAAACGCGGCATGGTTGTTTTCGGACAAGACAAGCTAGACGAGATCTCCATGAGTGCCCCGACATCGGTGTGTGAGATTCGCGACGGCTGGTTCCAGTCCTATACACTGACGCCTGAACAGTTTGGCTATAAGCGTTGTCGCAAGGAAGATTTAGTCGGCGGAACTCCTGCGGAAAATGCCGAAATAACCCGTGCTATTTTAAACGGAACTGAGCGCGGTGCTAAACGTCAGGCCGTATGCCTCAATGCCGGTGCCGCTCTCTATATTGCAGGAAAAGCCGATTCTATAGAAGCGGGCGTAAAAATGGCCGAGCAACTGATAGACAGCGGTGCTGCCGCTGCTAAACTGCAGGAATTTATTACCGAAAGTACAAGATAATACATGAATACTAATATAGCTGCAAACATGGATACAAATATGAATAAAAATACCAACATTCTGGAGCTCATTGCTTCCAGAACAAGAGAACGAATTTGTGAAGAAAAAAAGGAAATCCCTCAGGATGAAATCAGAAAGCAGGCAGAACAAAGATGTAAGGAAGACCTTTCATTTTCAAAAGATGGCGGTGCATTTAAAAAAGCCCTTGCAAAACCCGGCATTTCATTTATATGTGAGGTAAAAAAAGCATCTCCCTCAAAGGGTGTTATTGCAGAGCACTTTCCACACCTTGACATAGCAAAGGAATATGAGGCAGCAGGTGCATCTGCCATCTCCTGCCTGACCGAACCATACTGGTTTATGGGATCGGACAAATATCTTAAAGAGATAACATCCCATGTATCAATTCCGGTTCTAAGGAAAGATTTTACTATAGATCCTTACATGATATATCAGGCCAAAGCCTACGGTGCATCTGCCATACTTCTGATCTGCTCTATTTTAGATGATTCCAAGCTTCGTGACTACATGCAGCTGGCAGGCGAACTTAAGCTGGATGTACTGACCGAGGCTCATTCGGCCGAAGAAATAGAGCGGGCCGTGGCTGCCGGTGCCAAAATCATCGGTGTAAACAACCGGAATTTAAAGACCTTTGAGGTAGATGTGGAAAATAGCCGCCGACTTCGCAGCCTGGCGCCGCGAGACACTATCTTTGTCTCAGAAAGCGGCATAAAAACCGCTGATGACATACTGGCACTCTATGAAAATGGCACAGATGCGGTTCTCATCGGTGAAACCCTGATGCGGGCAGATGATAAGCGCGCCATGTTAAATGAATTGACACGTCTGCTGCCAAAAGAAACATGTGAGGAAATCAGTCATGAGCAAAATTAAAATCTGCGGTCTGACACGCCCCTGTGACATTGATTTTGTCAATGAAGCAAAACCGGATTTTTGCGGATTCATACTCGGATTTCCGAAAAGCCGCCGATGTATTTCAGTTTCCACGCTTTATGCCCTCAGGAAGCGGTTGGATGCATCGATAACCCCCGTCGGAGTGTTCGTCGACGCCCCGATGGAACTGATACTCCCGCTCGCGGCGGATGGAACGCTGGCAGCCATCCAGCTTCACGGGCATGAAACAAAGGACTATGTCCTACAGTTAAAAGAAAAGACTTCCGTTCCCATTTTACAGGCATTTAGTGTGACTGATCGCGAAAGCCTGAATACGGCGCTTGCAAGTCCTGCCGATATGATTTTACTTGATAACGGAGCCGGAGGAACCGGAAATATCTTTGACTGGTCAGTCCTTAAAGGTCTTACACGCCCATACATCCTGGCAGGAGGACTTGGACCGGATAACCTGAAATCCGCCATTTTAACTCTTAATCCATGGGGAGTGGATATGAGCAGCGGTGTGGAAACGGACGGAGTAAAGGACCACGAAAAAATATTAAAAGCTGTGCAAATCGCACGTCACTATCAGAAAAATGCATGAACGGTGACAACCGCTCACAATTAGGAGGAAAATATATGTCTAAAGGAAGATTTGGCGTTCACGGAGGTCAATATATACCGGAAACCCTGATGAACGCAGTTATCGAATTAGAGAAAGCCTACAATCACTATAAAGATGATCCCGAATTTAACAGGGAATTACAGGAACTTTTAAACGAGTATGCAGGCCGTCCGTCAAGACTTTATTTTGCAAAACACATGACCGAAGACCTCGGCGGTGCAAAAATCTATCTGAAACGTGAAGATTTAAACCATACCGGAGCCCACAAGATAAATAATGTTCTCGGTCAGGTGCTTCTTGCAAAGCGGATGGGTAAGACCCGCGTAATAGCCGAAACCGGTGCCGGACAGCACGGTGTTGCCACTGCCACCGCAGCCGCCCTCATGGGAATGGAATGCGAGATTTTTATGGGGAAGGAAGATACAGAGCGTCAGGCGCTCAATGTATACCGTATGCGCCTTCTCGGTGCAAAGGTCAATGCCGTCACTTCCGGAACTGCCACCCTTAAGGATGCCGTTTCAGAGACCATGCGCGAATGGACAAACCGCATCGACGATACTCACTATGTTCTCGGTTCCTGCATGGGGCCGCATCCTTTCCCGACGATTGTCCGTGATTTTCAGGCCGTTATTTCAAAGGAAATCAAGGAACAGATCCTTGAAAAAGAAGGAAGACTTCCGGATGCCGTCCTTGCCTGCGTAGGCGGTGGTTCCAATGCAATAGGAACATTTTACAATTTTATAAATGACCCTGATGTCAAACTCATCGGCTGTGAAGCCGCCGGACGGGGTGTTAATACCGCTGAAACCGCAGCCACCATTGCCACCGGCCGTCTCGGTATATTTCACGGCATGAAATCATATTTCTGTCAGGATGAATATGGACAGATTGCCCCGGTTTATTCAATATCGGCAGGTCTCGACTACCCGGGTGTAGGTCCTGAACATGCCAATCTCTATGATACAGGCCGCGCCCAGTATGTCGCAATCACAGATGATGAGGCGGTAGATGCATTTGAATACCTGTCCCGCACAGAAGGCATCATTCCGGCCATAGAGAGTGCCCATGCCGTTGCCTATGCAAGGAAGCTGGCACCGACCATGGAAAAAGATCAGATTATAGTAATCACATTGTCAGGACGCGGTGACAAGGACTGTGCCGCCATCGCCCGCTACAGAGGGGAGGATATCCATGAGTAATATAAAGAAAGCATTTGATAACAAAAAGGCCTTTATCGCCTTTGTAACCTGCGGTGATCCGTCACTTGATACCACCAAAGAGCTGGTGCTTGCCATGGAGAAGGCCGGTGCGGACCTGATTGAGCTTGGAATTCCGTTTTCTGACCCGACCGCTGAGGGACCTGTGATTCAGGGTGCCAACATTCGTGCACTCTCAGGAGGAGTGACCACCGACAAGATCTTTGATATGGTTGCCGATCTGCGCAAGGAAACAAGCATACCACTGGTTTTCATGACATATGCAAACGTAGTATTTTCTTACGGCACAGAGCGATTCGTGAAACGTGCTGCCGATCTTGGAATGGACGGACTGATCCTGCCGGATGTGCCGTTTGAAGAAAAAGAAGAATTTGACAGTGTATGCAAAAAATACGGGCTGGATCTGATTTCTCTCATCGCTCCCACCTCACATGACCGCATCCGCATGATTGCAAAAGAAGCTAATGGTTTCGTCTACTGTGTCTCCTCACTCGGAGTAACCGGTGTAAGAAATGAGATCACCACCGATATCGGTGCCATGGTCTCCCTTGTAAATGAAGAATCCGACATTCCGTGCGCAGTCGGTTTCGGTATCTCCACGCCTGAACAGGCCGCCAAAATGGCTGAAAAATGCGACGGTGTCATCGTCGGAAGTGCCATTGTAAAACTCTGCGAACAATACGGAAAAGATTGCGTACCGCATGTGGCAGAATACGTAAAATCAATGAAGGATGCATTAAGGTAGGATGTCTTAGAATTCGATGTATCATGATTCGATGCATTAAGATAGAAAATAATCCAAAAAAGAAAACCGCCCGGAAAGGAACTCTTCGTTTCCTTCCGGGCGGTTTTCCATTTTTGTTGCGAGCAAAAATATACAGATTAAAGATTGTTTACATTTCACACATAAATTCTTTTCTGACCTCTGCCTCAGACTCGGTATAACCTAACTGAGCAGCCAGACGATGTACCAGTACCGGCACTACTTCTTTTTCCAGAGAATCCGGAGTCTCTCTCTTCTGTGCAGGCAGATTGTAATAAGCCTCGTATAAATTCTTGCGATATAAACCGGTTGTTGCTTCCTTAGTCATGATAATTACCTCCATCAATATAGAATTATTCTTTTCATATGATAGGCGGATTCTATAGCAATATTCTTATATTTCTGTTACGATGTCCGTCTGTGGGCCACTGTCCGCTCATTGCACGTACAACGGCTTAAATTCTTTTGTTTTCTTTCGATGGCAATAATATATCACTGTCAAGCAAAAAGTGCTATTCCCGGAAATAGCATAAACTTATAAGCAAATAGCAATTATATAAATAGGTATTTATATATGTAATAAGTACCAAATTTGGCATAAAAACTATGTGCAAAACTTACAAAAGCTTCAATACTCAAATTATATACAAAAGCCCTTTGCGCCGTTTAAACTATTTGTGCATCCCGCATAAAAATCAATCCTTCTCATGGATCTCATCCCGCCAGACAATAGTCTCTACATTCTCAAAAAGTTTCTGGTTGCGCTCTACGGTCAGATAGACAAAATCATCCGGTTTATATTCATCTAAAAGCGCCTTCGTGTAGGTATCAAAGGTCGCAAACACAGCTTTTCGGTACATCTTCGGTAAAAAAAACTTGAGATAATCACTGAAGGAATCACCTACCACCAGAAGTGTTTTATCATTCGGCGAATCCGACTCAAACACAGCAAAGCTGTTGTCTTCGTTCATATCCACAGTCGTGACTGTTACCTCAGGTAGATAATTTTCAATCACATATTCGGTATCGTCACTGTATTCTGCTGTCATATTAAGCATCCTTGCAAGGTCTCCTGACGCCTCTCCCGCCTCCTCGATCGAGACCGTATCGAGCGGTGTCGAGGTGCCAAGCAGTGCCTGTGAGATCTGCTGACTCCCGATAAAGGCCCCTATTCTATTCCAGTGCGTGTCATACTTGTAATAAAGCTGATATTCATCAGCCCATTTAAGTAAATCCGGCTTCATGTCATACACTGGAAGTCCCTGCACCTGAAGCTCTGGTATGATGGCATCGAGTCTCGTTTTATCGCCATATACCTTAACCGAATCCGGCATATATTTCGCGTAGACGCTCTCCTTGTTTGGCGCCTCAAACATCACAAAGCGAATGCCGCGCTCCTTCATTTTCTCGTTGACCGAAGCGATCGCATCAGCCAGTGCCTTTCTTTCATCCGCCGTATAGAGATTCGTCCTTTGATAGTCTGCCAGAGCATCTTCTCCGTCTACCGAAACAGTATAAAAAAGCCAGTTGTCCTTTCCGATGGTAATGTCTGAAACAGAGCTTTCCCGAAAGATCTCCAAATCAATTTTCGTCTTTGTCTTTACAAACAGATTCTTAAACGGCACATGATCATTATAATAATCTTCAAACTCCCCCGGAATATTGTCAAGATTGGCAACTGACAACTCCGGAAAGGACGCCAGTGTCCGATTTTCATAATTTTGTTGATCAAGATGGCTCCTGACCGCCGGATACAAAAGAGTCGGAAGCATCAGACTGGCTACAAATGAGCCTGTTAAAAGTATTTTCTTTCCTGTCTCCAGATTCATATTTTTAGTATCTTCTCTCCAAATTGATTAACATGACGCAGCTGCCTGGTTTCATTATAGTCTCATCATAGTTCCATCAGAACCTGAAATAGATAAATGGATTGTATGTATTATTTACCAACAGCAGGATCGAAAACCAGAGAATACACATATATCCAATTAAACTTGCGATACTGACCGAACCATCCTGAGCAAGCACCCGTCCCCTTATCTTCATCCAGAACCACTGGAACGGGCCGCACACCGCCAGTGCAGCTATAAGAAAGATCCATATCCTGCGGTTCATATATCTTTCCATGAGAACCACCGCATCATGGGGCACAAACATATATCTGATAAATGAAAATGCCTGTCCTATCGTATCCGCCCTGAAGAAAATCCATCCAATAAGTACAACCAATACCGCATATATATGTGCCAATGGTTTTAACTTATCCTTTTCAAGCCATTTTCCAAGGAAGATGCGCTCAATCACATTAAAAAATCCATGATAAATGCCCCAAAAAATGAATGTCCATCCGGCTCCGTGCCAGATACCGGTAAGTAAAAATACAGTCCACAGATTTACATATGTGCGCAATGTGCCCCTTCGGTTGCCTCCCAGTGGAATATACACATATTCCCTGAACCAGCTAGAAAGCGAAATATGCCATTTTCGCCAGAAATCCCTGATAGATGTAGCCGTGTACGGCAGTCTGAAATTCTCGATAAATGTAAACCCGAACATCTTACCAAGGCCAATCGCCATATCAGAGTAACCGGAAAAATCAAAATAAATCTGCAGCATATATAAAACAGCAGTCAGCCAGAGCATCATTTGACTGACATCCACGGCTTTATATGCGTATACCGCATCCACCACCTCAGCAAATGTATTAGCTAGAATGACTTTTTTCCCAAGGCCGAATATAAAACGTTTCACGCCGTAGGTAAATCCCTCCAGCGTGATTTTACGGTCATTTATCTGCTCTTCTATATCGTGATACTTGACTATCGGTCCTGCGATAAGCTGAGGGAAGAACGAAATATAGAGCATCATGTTAAGAGGATTTTTCTGTGCCTTATTTTCTCCGCGATATACGTCGACAACATAGGAAAGTGCCTGAAAAGTATAAAACGAAATTCCTATAGGCAGTGTAACCTGAATTGGCGGAAGCTCTAAACCGCATCCGCCAAGAAGCGGGTTTAGTACCCCCGCCAGGAAATTATAATATTTAAAATAACCGAGAGTCAGAAGATTGAGTGCCACGCACAGCACCAAAAGCCATCTTTTCCTGCCGATTTTTTCTACCATGAGTCCGAAGAAATAATTGACAAAAACCGATAATATCATGAGCACAACATATCTCGGTTCGCCCCATGCATAGAAAAAGAGGCTGAACAATGTCAAAATACCATTTCTTAACTGTTTCGGGCTCACGTAGTAAAGAATCAGAATACACGGAAGAAGAACCCACAGGAAGATGATTGAGCTGAAAACCATTTTATGTAAACTCCTATCTATACAGTCCTTTTCCTGCTACAGTACATCTGAAAAATGCGGTCTGAGTTTTTTGAATACTCCGAGTCCGAATAACATAAGGATCAACGTTACAACCCAGAAATAAACCGTCATCATCGGACGTTCAAAGAACCAGTTGCCGGTAAGCATACTGTCGCGGTATCCGGCAGCGATGTAGTAAAACGGGTTGAGTTTAAATACCCATTCAAGCCATGATACACGATTTGTAAAGATCGTCTCGTCATACATAATCGGAGTAAGCCACATGCCAAACTGGAGGCATATTCCGACAATCTGCGCCATATCCTTGAAAAACACCTGCACAGCGCTCGTGAAGTACGTAAGTGCAAGTCCGAACATGGATGCGGCAAACGAATAATACAATACCTGAATCCATGTTACTGACGGCATGCGTCCGTCGGATAAATACAGGCCCGCCATAATCACAAGGAAGCAGGCATGTACAAGGAAACAGGATATCAGCTTGATTACAGGCAGCATCTCCACCTGAAATACGACCTTTTTGACCAGATAGTGATATTCCTGCAGACAGTTTGTGCCTGTGTTTAAAATCTCACTGAAATAAAACCACGGGATAATACCCGGTGTAAGCCATATAACATATGTGGCCCCCGGAACAGGAGGCGCGTTTTTCATGCCGTGCTCACCGAAGATAAATGCATAAATCGCAATTGTCACCATCGGCTGTATAAACATCCATACAATACCGAAATATGAGCCTACAAACCTTTTGCGAAAATCTGCCTTTGCCAGTTCGATGACCAGCTTTCTCTTTTCTATCAATTCCCGAAACAGGGAGATAAGTGCCCGCATTCTCTCATAACTCCATTTCTAAATCTGGGGATTACTGTTCTGAACCAAATTTGAACGCATCCTTAAAGCCGCCCCATTTCTGATCTTTTTCAGAAATAATCAGCTCCATGCCTTCCTCGATCGGCCACTCAACGCCGATTTCAGGATCATTCCATGCCATACCGCCCTCATCGCCCGGATGATAGAAATCAGTACATTTGTAGGCAAATTCTGCCTCATCGGACAGTACCAGGAAGCCATGAGCAAATCCCTCTGGAATGTAGAACTGCTTTTTATTCTCCGCAGAAAGCACCACGCCAAACCATTTTCCGTAGGTCTCAGAGTCTGTACGAAGGTCTACTGCCACGTCAAATACTGTACCGCGCACTGCACGAACCAGTTTGCCCTGCGGATACTGTTTCTGATAATGAAGTCCGCGAAGAACGCCCTTTACTGACATGGACTGATTGTCCTGAACAAATACCATATCAAGTCCTGCTTCATGAAAATCATTCTGATTGTAGGTTTCCATAAAATATCCGCGCTCATCCTTAAAAACTGTCGGTTCGATAACGCAAAGTCCCTTAATATCACATGTTGTAACTTTAATCTTTCCCATTATATTGTCTCCTTTTATATAAATGCTGTCATTGCCATACACCGGGAAATCCCGAAAAACAGGATTCCCATTTAACGCCAACCTTAACTATAACATCCGGCATCCCGGCTGACAACCATTTTTATTGCTGTAATTTTATTGTTCTTCGTATGAGCAATGTCGCTCTCATTCTTCTTTCGTTTTACTTTTCTTACATTTATCTCTCATGCGCTCATTTTCATCAAGTGCAATCTTCTGCGCCAGATCTTTTATCTTTGTTTCAAGCTGAGACTGCTTTATCGACATATGAAACATCTTTATAATCAGCAGAAAAATAACAGCCAGATAAATAAAATTGGCGGTCGTATATGTTCCGGCCAGTCTTGCAAGCAGATTAGGTATTACCGGAAAAATACTGAAGAGAATAAGGATTGACGAAAAAGCAATCCAGAATATGGAATCTTCTATCTGAAGTTTGGATTGCCTGATTTTTCGCATAATCATGATGGTTGTCACAATCGACACTATAATCAGCACAATTCTGAGTGTTGATGTCATGGTTTACACCCTCTTTCTGAAATTCTGGATAAGCAAAATAGATACCAGCATCTTAAGCATATATCTCATTGCATTGATCGGGGTTAAGTAGCTTACACCAAGAATACGTTCATCCATGACAACCGGGATCTCTGCCACCTTTGCGCCCTGACGTATCAGATAGGAAACCGTATCCGGTTCGGGACCGTAATTGAGTCCTGTGGAAAATTCCCTGATCATACGTCTGCTGAACATGCGCATCCCCGAGGTAGGATCCTTGATCCTCTCACCTGTTGTGAGCTTAATGGCCATCTCTATAAGATTACTTCCAAGCATCCTCATGGTAAGCGGCTTCTTTTCGCCGACAAAACGTGATCCGATGACAATATCATAGCCCTCTTCCATCTTTTTTTGCATTAAAGCAAGATACTCTGGCCGGTGCTGTCCGTCTCCGTCCAGCTGAACGGCATATTTGTACCCGTTTTTATCGGCATACTTAAGTCCCGCCTGAAATGCACCGGCAAGTCCCAGATTGACCGGAAGATTCAGCAGATTATATCCGTTTTTCATGCATATTGCAGCTGTTTCATCCCGTGAACCGTCATTTACAACCACATAATCATACTCAGGGAAATCCGATATCAGGTGATTTACGACACGCTCTATATTTTCAGCCTCATTATATGCCGGTATGATAATCAAAAGTTCAGCACTTTTTATTTCAGTTGTTTCTTTTCTTTGTGAAAGTGCCTTATCGCTCATTATCATTTTCTCCTTCCCAGTATGACGGATTCATCGTAAGCTTAAGAATAAGCCTGTCCGGCAACTTATCATAATGTTTGCCCAGCCAATATCCGACATACTTACTGCCGCTGGATATTATGAGCCCCGGCATAAGAGATATATATCCATTTTTCATCAGCCACTTTGCCGTCTTTTTTACCAAACGTATACCTTCTCCCTCTGACTTAAGTCTTCCAAACACTTCCGGATGATCCTTCTGTGATACTCCGAGGTCAAAATTGCGGTGCAGCTGCTGCATGGCCGTGTAATTATGGGAATGTATGACCTGCGCATCCGCAGCGTATGCTATCTGATATCCGGCCTCTACAGCCTTGCCGGCATATATCATATCTTCATTGAATATGGTTTTCTTCGTAAATCCGCCCAGCTTCAGATAAATGTCTCTTTTATAGGCAGCGCAGACATTGGAACAGAAATATGTTTTTATTCCCAGCTCATCTTCATCCTCTTTTCCCTTGAGTCTGCTCTTAGGCGGATAATTGAAATTTCTTGTATAGCGCTCGATAACCCCACAGTCTGCTGCGGGGAGCTGTCTTGCATATGCTGCTGCCACCCTCTCGAAACCTTCAAGCGGTTTTAAGAGCTCTTCTATAAGATTTCTGTCATATGGCACACAGTCATGTGTCATGCAGATGCATATATCTGCATCAGATTTACATATTCCCTCATGGCGTGTTTTTCCGTGGTCAAATTCAAACTGCTTTATATGATATACGCTGATTTTCGTATTTTCACCTTCAAATAATCCTTCAAATCGATCCGAATCCCAGTACTTTTCTTCCGTGTTCATAATGATTACTCGATTTACCGGAATACTCTGTTCCAAAAGCCGCCGCAGAAGCTCCTCCAGCTTATTTCCCGGCCTGAATGTAGGTATAATCACGTCGACTTTGCTCATTTTTCATACTCCTTATAGGCTTTTCGGTAAAAATGCATCAATATTCTGACCACACGGTCAGGCCACATCTTTTTAAACATTGCTATCTCATCGGCAGGTCTTCTGTTATCCTCTATGCAGGCCTTCGTTGTCGCTGCAGCATGAACCCGGTAGGCTATGAGCGGTTTTTCCGAACAGAAAAATCTCCCTTTCTTTCCTGCCAGTTCATAGAGATTGTCCCAATCCAGCGCAAAATCATACTTCGAATGAAACATATCATCTCCGATCCGCTCTTTGTTGTATGTACATGAAGGACAGCAAATCGAATTTCCAAATACCACACAGCTTTTCTTCACCCATGTGCGGTCAGCAATAAAATGCAGACGCAGTGGCAGGCGCAGTATCTTTTTTACCAGCCAAACCATGTTGAAGGCTTCAGTAACCGCCTTCATTTTTCCGTCCTGCTCTGTCATGCGAATCGTGATGTAATCACTTGCAAACAGCAGCAAATCCGGATATTTTTTCCATGTTTTCAAAAGATTTTCTGTATAATCACTGCGGTATCTGTCATCCTGATGGGCAATCGTGACAAACCGTCCGTTTGCCTTTTCATATGCAAACATCCAATCTTCCCGTATATTACTCTCCCCGTCCCGGATATAAAGAGGGATGTTAAATTTTTCAGTCAGTTCTCTTATATAATCACTCGGTGTAGAAGTGCAGCAGATCACCTCTGATTTAACCGTCTGACCTGTTACAGAACGAAGACATTCCTCCAAATATGGTGAATCCTTGTATGCACAAACCGCAAATGTATGAACAACGTTAGTATGCATTGATCTACTGGCATCCTGCTGCAATTTTCTTTCCCTCCTTCTAAACTGACTTTCAGTCATGGTGATGTCGCCTTCAAGCGGCATCTCGGTTACCTGCAAAACTTCATAAAGGCATCAGCATATACAGTAGCCGCAAGTATCGTAGATGCTGCTAAAAGAACCAGCGCATGGTAATTCTTATTTTCCATCCTCACAATTATCTTTTCAGGATTAAACACCATCCATAAGAGAGGCAGAAACGGCAGATAATAGCGCCCCTGCACTCCGTCCACATGGGTGGTTCCCGGTTTGGTAAATGCTATATACATCGACGTCCAGACAAGAGCCGCCGTGCCTGCGCACAAAATAAATATCCACAACTTCTGCTTTTTTGACAGTCTTTTTCCACAGTATGACTGTCCACCAGTGAGGATAACTGCCGCAGACCCGGCATATAAGACCCATGGAAATGACATTGTTCCCGCGTGTCCGATAAGACCGAGTGAATTTTCACCCCATACATAAGACGGGAATGTCTTTAAAATATTGCATATAAGCACCCACGTATAGGCAAGCGGCTGGCCCAAAATATATGCCATCTGTCCTTTTTCGCTCGTGCTGTCACCTCTGACATCTCCGATATCTCTCGGAGCAATCACAACCGGCAGGACAAAGGAGAGCATCATCACTGCGCAGACTGCAATCAAACCGCCCTTCATCAGATACATCTCCCGTTTTGAGCGGAAATTTTCTGACGGGATCATAAGCCCAAGCAATATAAGCGGCGCATACACAGCCTTGATCCGGCATCCCCAGACAAATGCAATCACTATAAATGCATATGTTTTCCAGTCTATTTTCCGTTCTCCGAGCACCGCATCAAGAATACATGCGAAAGACAACCACAAAAATGCCGTAACTGTCGGATCATAGGAATATGCCCCCGCGATAAACATCGGCTCAGGCATCAATGCCAGAAAAGCGCAAATTGCCTTGCCTATAGGCATCTTCTTTATAGCGAAATAAATAACAACCGCATAAACATAAAGGTTTCCCAATCTTCCAAGCTTATAGAGTATACCAAATGGAATGTGCATCAGCTCTCCTGCCTTAAGCACGAGTGCCGATCCCACATAACCGGTCACGGTGGTCTTGTTTAAGTCAGTGCTCCACATATGTTCACCATCGCGATAATCGGCATTTTCATTGAGATAGGATATGAGTGCTACCTGTTCATCCCCGCTCTCAGGCTGGTTATAAGGCCATGTATCGACTCCCGCAATAAACTCCGAAAGAAGCGCTGGTCCCGCATGAACGGGGCTCAGATAATTTGCCATCCAGAATGCCTGTGAAAAGTGTACCTCCTCGTCCCAGCTTACCTTGTTTGCCGGCATAGACAGTGAAAACACAGTTCCAAGTGTAAGTGATATGAGTAAAAATCCCACTTCTATGCGTTTTGACACAAAATTCCTGAAAAAGATAAAAGCAATAAGGATCGCTGCCACACTCCAGATAAGCATTACACGATACCAGTTTATATATGCACCTGTCACGATGGCAAAGCTAGTCAAAGAAAGCGGCATTTTGTCAAAATCGATGTAGGAAAGTCCCTTCTCTTCGAGTTCTTCTCTCTTAATCAATATGTCAACATAATCGATTTTTCCGTTTACCGGTATCGAAGAGAGCTTAAGCACGCGGCAGTTGCGATCGGTTATCATCTTTGCATCCTGCTCCCGCTGTTCTCCGTATATATTGCGGTAGCCAAGGCGAACCGTAGCATTTAATAATCCATCATAATCATAGCTGTAAATGAAGCGACTGACATATGTACCATCCAGAGGAATACGGATATATCCGGTATCATCAGTAAGCTTCAAAATCTCTTTTTCATCTGTCCCTGAGCTGTCATCTTCTTTTACGATCTCAAATCCGCTTGTCTGAATATCGCTAAAATCAATTATCCTGGTCATCTGACCTGCAAAGCCATTCGCCCTAAGAGCCGGAATATTGCAAAATAATTCTCCGAGTAATCCAATCGCAAAAACTGCCATCAAAGCTATAAGCAGCCTTATCACATCTTTTTTTTCTGTTTTTCTGACAAAATTCATGCAAAACTGCATTTGAAACTCCCTTATTGACGGGCAATCTTTTCCACACCTCTGTGCTCCAGAATGCGCTCATAGTCTTCTATATAATCAACCTCTGCCCAGAAATGACCGCTGACATTTTCCACATACACTGGTTGCTGACCTGCCATGCTGTATACAACATTTTCCCACCATACTCCGTGTTCCTGATGTGCGATCATCTCTTCCATACGGCTGACAAACTCCGGCATGAAGTCAGCCGAAAACCGGCCTATACCGATATATTCTCCAGTCACATCGTCTCCGGTTAGTTCTTTTCCGTATTTCTTTAAAATACCGTTTTCATAGAAAAATTTGTAATCTGCCGTCTCCCTGCGGCTTTCATCCGCAAACATAAGCGGACTGCCCTTCCTGGAGATAATCAAATCCAGCAGTTTTTCTTCCAGATATACATCTCCGTTCATGATCATGATGTCATCACCGGTCAAAAAATCTTTTGCGAACCATGACGATGCAATACTGTTGGTTACATCATAAAACGGATTATAGAAATAGGAAACATTTTTACCCGAAAGAACGTCCTTTATAGCCTGCGCCTCATATCCCAGCACAATGCCGATATCCTCGATACCGCGGGAATGAAGCAGGTCAACCGTATACTCAATAAGGCGCTGTCCACCACCGATATCCACCGTACATTTGGGTCTTCCCGACAGATAACGCGAGATCCGGGTTCCTCTTCCTGCTGCCAATATCAACACTTTCACAGAAGTCCCCTCCTTTGCATATCCTTAAATGCCTCGATCAGACTGTCGTTGTCTGCAGGTGTCAATGCACCGATATGTCCCACACGAAATACTTTATCCGCCAGTGCTCCGCCGTTCGGACAAACCCAGATTCCGTACTCATCCTTCAATATCTCAAAGATATGATGTGCAGATACAGGTTTTCCGTCTTTATCTACCCCTGTGGGATGCAGAGGAGTTACCGCTGATGAAAGGAAATCTGAAACAATTTCAAAAGGCAAACCTTTTATTTTATTCCTGAAATCTTCTGCCTGGCGGTAAATCCTCTCCTGCTCT
>CAVHPN010000004.1:50141-54112 GCA_963637995.1 Prevotella sp. CAG:279
TTAAATTCATCGGCCAGGAAGGAGCTTACCGCATCAACTGCCAGAATAAGATTATTTCGTCTGCAAAATTCCGAGATCAGCTCCATGTCATAGAGTACACCGGTTGATGTCTCATGCACGTTGACAAGAAAGCCGGTAAAGCCCTTTTCCTCGTACGGCGCCAGATCCCCTTTTCGAAGTGTCCTTCCACTCTCCAGAAGAATCTCCTCATGGGGTATTTCGTGAATCTCACAGATTTTTGCAAACCGGGCACCAAAACTGCCGCCGTTTACAACCAGCACCCTGTCATTTTCGGTAAAAAGATTCATCACCGCAGCTTCCATGGCAGCCGTTCCTGAACCTGTCAGAAAAATTGCCCTTGCCTCCTTCGGTGCCTCCGTAAATTTCTTCATCAGCTGTTCATTTTCCTTCATGACAGCCGAAAATTCCGGTGTGCGAAAATATGGAATCTCCTCTGAACCGATATTTCTGATCTCTTCATCCATCTGAACCGGTCCCACTGCAAAGTTAATCATACTTTTCCTCCTGCCCTTTTTATTTCCTGTGTCCGTCTTCTATACATCAAAAGCGAAGTCAATCCGAAACATGCCGTGAGCGCTGCCATCAAAATAAGATACGACAGCGAGCCTCCGAGAAGTCCTGCAGCTTTTACACATGGTGAAGATATGAGCAGTGCGGCTGCCGTAACCACAACATACCCCAAAAAAATGCGTTTCTGCTCCTGCATGATGATAAGTGCATAATAAAACAGGTTTACATATGCATTAAATGCACCGCCGAGAATGATAAAGACCAGTGCCATACGGCATTCTTTAAGCATATAAGCGATCTTAGGATAGAGCATGGACAGCACCGGAATGCCCAGAATCCAGGCACCTCCCACCGCAATCACGGTAAGAACAGCTATTATCAGTGCCAGTCTTCCCACCGTCCCCGCAAACTCTGTCATGGCATTTTTCTCCCACTGAGAAGAGAGCTTTGTAATATATGGACGGATAACGAATCCTGCCACAAGATTAATCACACTGGTAGGCATGAAAATCGCACCAAATACCGCCTGATATTTATCAGCCATATTTCCTTCTATCGCATATTTTGCAGCCGAAAAAACATAAAAATCCAGAATTACCGACAAAAACAGGACTACATTTTCCCGAAAGAGTGCTCCCACTCGCCCGGGGCGAACTTTCCAGTCAACCTGAGGCAGGTATCTGATTACCGAAAAATCAAAAAGACATACTCCAAGAAGCTGTGCCATAACCGCTGCCAGACACGATCCAACCAGATTATGCGTCATACTAAGGCTGCCAAGGAATATGGCAACCGACAATACAGTCCTGAATGCATTGGACTTTCCCGTCAGATACAGACGCCCGTCCCGCTGAAATTCTGCCTCGTAAGCATCTGCGAAACCGTCTATTACCTTATAAGCAACCATCAAAAACACTGTTGCCGCCTTAATAAAAGCATAATCGCTGTTGATAACCGTCACATATATAAGTCCGACCAAAAGTGCCGCAGCACAGGTCATCATGCGAAGTCTTAAATATTCGCCAAATGTGAATCTCTGCCTGGTATCCGTAATCTGAAATGGGCGGATACCAAAATAGGCCACCATAAACATATGCTGGCCGAAGGTGGAATAGGCAAAGGAGAATATACCGCCCTCATCCTCGCCGACAATCTGAATAACCGCGATAGTCAGCACCATGGATGCCAGGGCATAAAGAAAACTTCCTGCCATATTCCAGCTCATATTTCGCTTTTCAATCTGCCCGTCGCCACCGATCAGGGCATCTGACAAATGTTTTATCATATTCCTTTGAAAACTCCAAACGGCTCGGTGTATGGGTTTTACGTTTTTCCACCGGCGGAAGCTGCATAAAATCACCATACATGTTTGTAAGCATTTCCTCTATATTTCCCGGAAAGTTCATGCGTCTGCCCTCGAACTCCAGTTTACGCAGGGGATAACAGCGTGTTCTGTCTACAACATTCCAGTATGGACTCGTATCCGGCAGAAAAGCCATCCTACGGGTTTTGTATTTATTGTATTTACGACAGATATGATCACAGCGTTTTCTCAGCCACTGAGGCGATATGTGAAGAATCTTCATTCCCCTGTATGCTGTGCCGCATACAGCCCAGATAAGTTTCGCCTTCATGCCGCGCTGTTGCAGTGTCGGACGCGGAACCGCCCTGAGAATCATCAGTTTACTCCAAAACCATGCCGTCCATGACTGAATCTGATATAAAATCTGATTGTCTGATACATTGTCCAGTACATAGAGATCAAGGAAGATACCAAACGGGCAATCTACATTTTTCATGACCTCTTCAACAAAGACCGTACCTTTTTTTACCAAACGCGTCGTCATAAGCGGATAATTAGGATACCTCTCCGCATTGAGTACCAGATATCTGTCACTCATCTTTTTTTCAACAATCTTAATAAGGCGTTCAAAATCTTGTCTCGGCATGGCGATGTCTATGTCATCATCCCACGGAATAAATCCCTTATGCCTCAAGGCTCCGATACCTGTTCCTGCTATTCCGAAATATTCCAGATGATAGTCTTCGCAGATTCTTATAAAATCATCCAGAATAGATAAAATCTCTCCCTGCAGCCGTTTCAAAACCTCAGGCTCATAAAATTTACTGTCCATACCGACGTCAGTCCCCTTTGTTAACCCCGCAATTTTGCTTAATAGTACGGGAGTATTCTACTATATTTTCTATGAAAAGTAAACCGCGGCAGTCCTACTGCATTATCAGTTTCAAAAATGCCTATACGTGTACAGTAACCAGAAAATGCCTGTCCGTGTACAGTATTATTCCTCCATTAGTTGACGTACATGTTAAAATCCTGTATATTTGTCTTATTAAACAGCATTTCACAGACTAATCGTGATATTCTTATATAATACGCTATTAAAGGGGGATTTGTTTATGGATCATAACGTTACTATAGGTGCCAAAGTCAAGGCATTCAGGACTGCAAAAAAATACACTCTCAAACAGCTCAGTGAAGAATCCGGTCTTTCCATCGGTTTTCTTTCACAGTTGGAGCGCGGTCTTTCTTCGATTGCCATCGATTCTCTTGCAAAGCTTGCAAATATTCTCGGAGTCAGCCTTTCTTCCTTCTTCGACTCTTCCACTGATCCGGAACAGTCTCCGGTTAATCGCAGCTTCTCGATGCACTGTTCACAGATAAACCCGCAGATTGTACAGTACCTGGTCAATGGCAATGCACAGGGCTTCGCCTGTCTTCCGCGTATCTTCCACCTGATGCCGTCAGCCACCACAAGTTCAGAGAACCAGCTTGAGATGAATCAGCACGAAGGTGAAGAATTTATCTATGTTCTGGAAGGAATTCTGACTGTGTATCTGGATGGAAATGAATACTGCCTGAATCCGGGAGACAGCATACAGATCCATTCACAGACCCCGCATGACTGGGTAAATAACACAAACCGTGTTGTCAAAATTCTTACAGTTCATACTCCAAATCCGTTTGTTCACGGCAATGAGGTAGTATTTTAATACGCAATTTAATACAGGGGCAGATGGCTGTTTACTCAACCATCTGCCCCTGATTTTTCGCAAGACAAGACTTATATATTCTAAAAAAGTTATTCCTCTATATAGCAGCTTTTTCCTGACATATATACATCAAGCACGTCATCCAGTGCATGAATATTTTCTGACACATTTCCCTTTACTACAAGTAAATCTCCGATCAGTCCCTCATTTATACTGCCTGTTTCTTTCTCAATTCCAAGCACTTTTGCCGGGTTGTAGGTTGCGGTGCGAACTGCCTGCACCGGTGTGATTCCGTAGTCTACCATATAACCGAGTTCCTGATGAATAGGAAGCGGCGGTGCCTTGTAAAGGACCATATCGCTGCCGGCTAAAACCGTAACTCCGGTGTCATAAAGCTTCTTGAAATTATCTCTGTATGCCTCAAAAGC
>CAVHPN010000004.1:54925-56790 GCA_963637995.1 Prevotella sp. CAG:279
AAGACAGGTCTTTCCGTCTCCCGTGATTAAATATTTCGCCTTTAAAATCATTTTACAGACTTCCCTTAATAAAACAATCTGTTTACAGCACTGAAGATACCGCGGATCGAAGCTCTTGTGATGTTGGAGCTGATGCCGACACCATAGGTTGCCTGACCGCTCTTCACATCCATCAAATGGATATAGGATGCCGCCTGTGCACCTGAACCGGAACGAAGTGCATGTTCTGTATAATCCAGAACACGGATTTCTATGCCCAGTGCCTCCTCAATGGCTCTCTGTACTGCATCGATAGGTCCGTTACCAACGCCCTCAACAGTACGCTCAACCCCATGATCCGTGAAAGTAAGGATAGCTACGGTTGCAAATGCGCCTCCCTCGTATTCCTTATCGGTGATCTGGCACTTCTTGAAATGCATAGGCTCTTTCTTGTCCAGATAGTGTGAGCGGAACTCGTCCATAATCTGCTCAGGTGCAACCTCACCCTGTTTTTCTGCAATCTTCTGAATGACATCCGCAAATTCCTTATGCATGCCCTTAGGAAGTCTGAATCCGTAGAAGGAATCCATAACAAAGGCAACTCCGCCCTTGCCGGACTGGCTGTTGATGCGGACAACAGGCTCATACTCGCGTCCGATATCACTCGGATCGATCGGCAGATACGGAACCTCCCAGATGCCGTCCGTTCTCTTCTGCAGAGCCTGCATTCCCTTGCTGATTGCATCCTGATGTGAACCTGAGAACGCGGTAAATACAAGCTTGCCTGCATAAGGATGTCTCGGATCTACGGTCATCTTGGTACATCTCTCACAAACCTCGGTAATCTCTTTTACATTTTCCAGGTTAAGCTCAGGATTGATTCCCTGAGAGAACATATTATAAGCAACATTTAAAACATCCACATTTCCTGTGCGCTCTCCGTTGCCAAGCAGTGTGCCTTCCACACGATCTGCGCCTGCCAAGAGGGCAAGCTCTGTGGCAGCAATACCGGTACCGCGGTCATTGTGCGGATGAATACTCAAAATGATGCTGTCACGGTTTTTGAAATTTTTATTCATCCACTCGATCTGGTCTGCATATACATTTGGGGTTGTCATCTCTACAGTTGCCGGAAGGTTGATGATAATTTTGTTATCCGGTGTAGCTCCCCACTCCTCCTGTACTGCAGTACAGATATCCAGTGCAAAGTCAAGCTCTGTTCCTGTAAAGCTCTCCGGAGAATATTCCAGAATCACTTTTCCGTCATAATCCTTCATATATTTCTTTACCATGCGGGTTCCGTCGATGGCAATCTGCTTTACCTCTTCGCGGTCCGCATGGAATACAACCTCTCGCTGCAGTGTGGAAGTTGAATTGTAAATATGTACGATTGCCTTCGGGATTCCCTGAAGCGCATCAAATGTTCTCTTGATCAGATGTTCACGGCACTGTGTCAGAACCTGTACTACAACATCGTCAGGAATGAGCCTTCTCTCAACCAGCTGGCGCAGGAAATCATACTCAATCTGTGAAGCTGCCGGAAATCCGATTTCAATCTCCTTGAAGCCAAGTTTTACAAGAAGCTTGAACATCTCAATCTTTTCTTCTACAACCATAGGTTCTACCAGTGCCTGGTTACCGTCGCGAAGATCCACGCTGCACCAGATAGGTGCCTTTTCAATCTCCTTATTCGGCCATTCACGCTCCGGATAATGAACCACCGGAACTCTCTTATATTTCTTGTAATTTAACATGTCTTTCTCCTCCATAAATCTGCCCCAGGTATATCTCACTGGTATATTCACCGGTACGACCGCACCGGAAATCATTTTATGATACCAGGGTCAAAAGGTCAGAAATTCGACGCAAGCTTGCTTGCAGGAGAA
>CAVHPN010000005.1:0-22838 GCA_963637995.1 Prevotella sp. CAG:279
ATATTACACCACTTTGGACGTGTCAAGCGGTTTTTCCTTGAAAATACAAGGCAATTTTCCCTGAAAATACACGATTTATCAGAAAAAACCTTTAATATGAATCATTGATGTCGGAGACTTTGCAAAAGGACATACCGCCTGACTGCGACATGTCCTTAAGTGAAATCTTATTTATGCTTTTTCGCTTCCAGATAATCGTTAAGCTCCGTATTCAGAACATTGGTAATAAACATATGTCCCGGAGCATGAGTAATGACTAACGGCAGCTTTGCGTTTTCAATTGCCGCCTGCGGAGTAACACCACAAGCCCAGAATACCGGAATCTCGCCTTCCCGAATCTCTACCGGATCGCCGTAATCAGGTTTTCCGATATCCTTAATTCCAATAGACTCCGGATCACCAATCTGCACCGGACCGCCGTGTACATTCGGATACCGGTCGGTGATTTCCTTGGCTTTCTGCGCATTCTCCGGTGTCATAGGACGCATACTTACAACCATCGGACCTTTAAATACTCCGGCACTCTCGCACTGGATGTTGGTCTTGTACATGGAAACGTTGCAGCCCTGGGCAATATGACGAACCTCTATTCCGGCTTTCATGAGTGCCTCCTCAAATGAAAAGCTGCAGCCAATCAGAAACGCAACCGAATCTTCTTTCCAATATGAAGAAACATCTGTTACATCATCTTTTTTTACACCGTCACGATAAATGAAATATTTTGGAATATCCGTTACTATACTCGCGCCCTCACCCATATCATGAATATCAGGCGTTCCTTCTACCACTTCAAGAATCGGGCATGGTTTTGGATTTTTTCTCGCAAATTCTTTAAAATCATCGGCATACTTTTTCGGCAGTATAACAAGGTTTGCCTGTGCATATCCGGCACACATTCCGGCTGTCGGACGGGCAATCTCACCCGTGCGAATCATTTTCCATATTTCAGCCGGTGTCATTTTACTGTAATCCGCCATATAAATTCCTCCATTCATCTATCTAAATGATGTTGGGATCAAAAGGTCTTTTGACCCCAACATCATTCAGTTACCTGAATTTTCAATCAAAAATTCATACTTCCCTTTTTTTCACTTACCGTTATCTAAACTTCTCTGTTTCCTTCTTCATTTCAACCACATATTCTACTCCGTCGAATACAATACGGTATTTTCCGGTACGACTTAAGCATCTGTCAGATTCGCAGCCTGCAACTGCCTGAATTGCCGCCACCACTTCTCCTTGCAACTGTGAAGAATTTTTCGGTGCGCTATTCAGCACATTACCTGAGGTCTTTTCAGATGCCGTCTCCGATACTTTCTCAGAAACTTTCTCAATTTCTTCCTTAAGCGCTTTCAACTTATTTATCTGATCTACATACAGTTTCTGCGCTTCTTCTATCGTGACCTTTTTAAAATGTACCTTATATCCGGGTCTCGACTGTGCTACAAGCGGAAGATCAACAGAAATAACTCCGGCAATCTTTGTATAACCGCCCGTGGTCTGGTGATCGGCCATCATAATGATCGGTTTTCCATGGGACGGCACCTGAATTGCTCCAAATGCTATGCCATCAGTGATAATATCACCGCCGTTTTTATGCTCGATGACATCACCCTCAAGGCGGCAACCCATGCGATCGGACTCATTTGTAAAAGCGTAAGTGCTGCTTAGAAATGTATTTATACCTTTTTCTGTAAAGCAGTCATCCTGCGGCCCCATCACAACACGGATGGTATTTTCCGTCTGTGTGAAATCTTCCGGCGTCATTTTTCTTTTTTCCATATTGGGAAGTGTTGTCTTCGGAGCCGCGAAACCAATCTCATCATCGCTGCCAATCTTTCTTCCCTGATAGCCACCAACCTTAAGTTTTAAATTAGTGGATTTGCTGCCCATCTGTACCGGGACATCCAGTCCGCCTGCCACAGCAATGTAAGCACGGCTTCCGCTTATCATGCCGGCAAAGTTCATAGAATCGCCCTTATGTACCAAAACCGCCTGATACATTGGAATTTCCTGTCCATTTATCTTGGGAAGCAGATTAGCTCCGGTTACAGCGATAATATTATCTTCTGTAAACTCCATCATCGGTCCCATCAGTGTAACTTCCAGAACCGCCTCTTTTTCATCATTTCCTACTAAAATATTTGCGATCGCTGCAGAACGCTGATCCATAACACCTGATACTGACATACCGGACTCCTGATATCCGGTGCGTCCCATGTCCTGTACGGTTGTGAGGAATCCGCCGCTTAAAAATTTAACGCCCATCATTATACCTCCTTATCGTACACAACATATTTGTATGTTCCGTCTGCTACTTCTTTTTCTATATTTTTGTACTCCGCCTCTGTCACCGAGCAGAACTTGATATACTGTCCCGCCTCCAGAAGTATAGGTTTTTCACGATCGGCATCATAAAGCTTCAAAGGTGTGCGACCGATAAGCTGCCAGCCGCCCGGAGATGCCACCGGATAGATACCGGTCTGCTCACCGGCGATACCTACTGAACCACCCTCAATCTTAACTCTCGGGCTCTTAAGTCGCGGAGTGGCTATTTCCTTGCTCATGCCGCCCAGATACGGAAATCCGGCGATAAATCCAATCATGTAGATCAGATATTCTTCAGATGTATGAATCTTGATAACCTCATCCACGGTCTTATGATTGTGTTCTGCCACATTTTCAATGTCAGGCCCCATCTCCCCGCCATATAAAACCGGGATCTCGATAACTGTCGGCGGTGGGATCGGGATACCGGATAATGAACCCATAAGCTTATCAAATTCCTCTGTGATTTCGCCAAAACTAATCACTTCAGGCCGATAATGTACCAACAGTGAACGATAGGTGGGAACTGTTTCCACAATTCCCGGAATGTCACTTTTTTCAACTGCGATTTTAAATGCTCGAATTTTCTTATTAATCTCAGGATTTATTTCATTGCCAAACTCAACGCATACAGCGCTGTCACCGGATATGAGATATCTTACCTCGCCCATATATGCCTCCCGTCAATATATTGCCAAACGGTCATGCCGTCCCGCGACGGCACAACCGTTTTTTGTTAATGCTAAAAATCTGTTCCGGTTTTAAGTCATCAGCCGAAAATAGTAAGAATCTTCGGCAGAGCCTTGATTCCTGAATAGCCTGTCAGAAGGACAACACATACTCCCAACACGAGAAGTGCCGTCGGATGTTTGTAATTCTCACCGACAATATCTTTTCTGCGGCTTGCAAGAAGAATGACAAACAGCGTGATTGGAAGAATCAGTCCGTTTACGGAACCTGCCAGAACCAGCAGAGTTGCCGGCTGTCCAAGTAATGTCATGATAACAGTTGACACAGCGATGAAACCGATGACAAACCATTTTTCATTCTCCATGATAAACGGATGCAGAGTCTTTAAGAAAGATACAGATGTATATGCTGCACCGATGATAGATGTAATAGCTGCAAACAGGATAACCAGACCGAAAATTTTGTAACCGATGATACCGGCACCTGCCCTAAAAGCTGCTGCCGGCGGGCTGGCTACCCATGCCTCACTTCCAACAACCTCAGGAGTCGCTGTAACTACACCCAAAACCGCAAGGAACAGTAATATTCTCATGCATCCGGATACACTGACGCCCATCAAAACGGAGCGGCGGACATGCGGCAGATCCTTGGTTCCTGAAAATCCCGCATCCAGAAGACGATGTGCACCTGAGAATGTGATATATCCGCCGCAGCTTCCGCCAAGCAGGGTAATGATCGGGAATACCAGGTTCGGGAATTCGTTCAGGTGTCCGACGCTGCCTATTGCCTCAACAACCGGAGGTTTGGAACGGAATGCCACATACAGCACTGTAATAATCATAATACTTCCCAGATACTTTGTCAGCTTATCCATGAAATTTTTCGCATCCTTAGATAAGAAGATCAAAATACCGATGACACCGGCTACAACGGTTCCGACTTTCAGCGGGAACCCAAATACGATTTGAAAACCGGTCGCTGCACCGCCGACGTTACCGATATTAAATACCAGACCGCCGAGGGAAACAAGGAATGCGATGAAATATCCCAGTCCCGGAACAACTTTATTGGCAATATCCTGTCCGCGCATGCCGGACACACCGATGATGGACCAGATATTTAACTGTGTTGTCACATCAAGCAGGATAGTACAAACTATTGCCAATGCAAAAACAGAACCATACTGCCCGGTAAATGTCGCCGTCTGCGTCAGGAAACCGGGTCCGATCGCTGATGTTGCCATCAGGAACGCGGCACCAATCAGGGCCGTCGTGCTCTTATTATCTTTTTTATTTCCAGCCATATTTTTTCTCCTTACAATTCCCCCAAAATTCCAGCAATCAGTTCTTTATTTTGTATCCGTCAGCGAAACAGATTCTTAACCTCTACTCCCTCTGACACAAGTGTTTCGCGGATATTTTTTACAAACTCCAGTGCCTTTGGATTATCTCCGTGTACACAGATAGAATCCGCCTTAATGGAAATATCGTTTCCGTTGATACTTTCAACCTTTCCCTCTTTTACCATTCTTACAACACGTTTGATTGCCAGATCCTTGTCCTTGATAACTGCTCCCGGAAGTTTTCTTGAAACCAAGGTTCCGTCATCGTTGTATGCACGATCCGCAAATACTTCACTGGCTGCCCGTAATCCCACGGCTTCGGCTGCCTTGATCATCTGTGAGCCCGCAAGTCCCATAAAGATGATGTCCTTATCTACTTCATAAACCGCCTCACACATCGCTCTCGCCAGTTTCTCATCAACAGCTGCCATGTTATAAAATGCACCATGCGGTTTTACGTGCTGGATCTTCACGCCCTGACTTACTGTAAATGCGCTCAAGGCACCAAGCTGATATTTAAGATATGCTTTGGCTTCCTCAGGAGTCACCACCATATTTCTACGTCCAAATCCCATCAAATCAGGAAATCCCGGATGTGCACCTACTGCCGTTCCATACTTCTTCGCTAAAGCTATGGTCTTATCCATCACCATCGGATCACCTGCATGCCATCCGCAGGCCACATTAGCTGAGGAGACGTACTGTAAAATCTCCTCATCCATACCAATCGTATAATTACCGAAACTTTCACCTAAATCACTGTTCAAATCGACATAAAACATAGAGCATTCCTCCCTTTCTTAACCATAACCTCACCGACTGCGAATTGAAGTACGGTATTTCTTGGCTCTGTTGATATTTTATCTGTCTTTTATGAGTATTTCAATTATTATTTTCACTTTTTTCAAAATAATTTAATTTATACAGAAAAATCGTGCAAAACCGCACGTTTTAAGTGTGCGATTTTGCACGATGTGAATTTTTGCACTATTTTGTTGTTCATATCTGCTTCTTTACTGTCAGACAGAATCTTTTGCCATCTTAATCGAATGGATATGCCCATTCTTTACACCGTCTGTTTATCCCCATCTTCTCTCTCCATCCTGCGCTTCATCGAGAATCTGGTGATGCCAAGCAGTGCAGCTGCCCGCGTCAGATTGTTTCCCGACAGCTTAAGTGCCTCCGACATATATCTCTTCTCCAACAAGGCCACCTCCTGTTCGAGGTCAATCGGCCCTTTTTTCAAATCCTTAAGATAAATGCAGTCTCCGCTCTCCGGCCTTGATTCCCGCTCAATCGGTGCCAGCTCCACATGCTTTTCCAGAACATTTTCCTGACTGAACAGAAAACAGCGTTCAAAAATGTTCTTCATTTCCCTGACATTGCCCTTCCAGTCATATAAAAGCAATTCCCTCATAAAATCCGGGTCCACCTTTTCAATATTTCTGGCAAAGGCCTTATTGTAATAGTCGAGATAATAGTCACAGAGTACCGGGATATCTTCACGCCTGTCTCGAAGCGGCGGAATCTCGATCTGCATGACATTCAAACGGTAAAACAGATCCTCTCTGAACTGCCCTGCCTTGATCGCTTCCTCCAGATTTCGGTTTGTTGCTGCTATGATCCTCACATCGACCGCTGTATCCTCCAGTGCACCGATCCGCTTAAACCGCCGATCATCCAAAAATGTCAGCAGCTTTGTCTGCATGGAAATGGGCAGCTCACCGATCTCATCCAGAAAAACCGTACCGCCGTCAGCCAGCTCAATCAGGCCTTTTTTTGTCTTTAGCGCACCGGCAAATGCACCTCTTTCGTAGCCGAAAAGTTCACTCTCCATCAGATTTTCCGGGATCGCACCGCAATTAATGCGAACCATCAGATTATCTTTGCGGGCACTGTTGGCGTGAATCTGGCGTGCCACAACTTCTTTACCGGTTCCGGTCTCCCCGCGCAAAAGTACATTTACCTGAGAATTTTCACCAAGCACCTGAATATGATGGCGAATCTGAACAGCCGCCTCACTGATCCCCAAAAACTGCGGCACATCTCCTTTAAGAAACACAAGTGAATCACGGTTGCGCTTCTGCTCCATGCAGCGTTTAATCAGCATATCGATTTCATCCACATCAAAAGGCTTTAAAATGTAGTCATATGCACCGCGCTTAGTCGCCTCAACCGCCTGTGAAACGGATCCGTACGCCGTCATCATAATAACCTGCAATTCATCATATGTATTTTTAAAATTGACTATTTCATCCATTCCGACGCTGTTTTCGAGAAGATTATCCAGAAGCAGCACACAGGGATGATATTTTTTTACAAACTCAAGACCTTCCTCCACTGTTGCAACTGAATATGCCTCATATCCACGGTCTTTAAGTCCCTCTTCCAGTGTATAACGAATCAGAAATTCATCATCCACAATCAAAATTCGATCCATACGCATCCTCCTCGTCTGCTCAAAAAATGCTGTTTTTCTCTGTTTTTCTTTCCTAAACAGCCTTTTGCAATACCGGAAACCGCAAAGTCACATCCGTTCCGACATCCGGCTTACTCACAATCTCCATGGTTCCGTCATTGGACTCCACCAGACGGTTTACAATCGACAGGCCAAGTCCGGTTCCGTTGATACTCTTGGTATAAAATGGTTCCAGAGCCTTGGAAACTTCTTCCTGTGTCATGCCTTTTCCATTATCGCTAACCGTCACCATCACCTCATTCTCCTGCCTTGACGCCAATAGCTTGATTTGTCCCTCGCGCCCCGGCACCATGGCCCTCAGGCTGTTGCTGAGAAGATTGTGAATAATCTGACGAAATTCATTCTCATTAAGATATGCCGTAAGTTTCTGATCCGTCTCTACTGCAAGTGCAGCCCGGCGGCTGTCCGGGCCCTTGGCATAGATCATACCGATCTCATTTAAAACACCTGATACCGAAATTTCCGTCTTGGGCGACTCGCGCCTGATCGACAATGTCAGGAGATTCATAATCAGCGCAGTGACGCGGTCAATCTCATGAATCATACTGTCACAGAGCATCTTATCGCCGTCCTTGACGGCTCTGCCTTTCAGAAGCTGGATGCCCGAACGGATACCCGCTATGGGATTCTTGATCTCGTGGGCCAGCGTCGCAGCCATCCGGCTGGTATACTCCATCTTCGTGTAATTATCCATATTTTTAAGCAGTCCCTCAAAAGTAACCGCCAGCTGACCGATCTCGTCTTTACGGCTGATCGCCTCAAAACGGTACTTCTGATAGCTGCCCTTATTTTCCTCGATCTCTTTGCAGGTATGACTCATCCGCCTGATCGGACGCGTGATGTTGTGGGAAATGAACACACTCGCCTGGCAGATGAGAATAAGCGATGCGATTGCACCTACCACAAGATAGCTCTGCTGTTCCAGGATGCGATCTCCAAACACCTTCTCATTGATCCGATATTCAAGTCTCCAGCCAAATGGGTTTTCTCCATCGCTCACAGCCAGAAGTGATGTATCGTCCCAGCTGCTCTCCGCCGTAATCTCATGACCGTCACTACTTAAAATCCGAACCTGTCCCTTTTCAAAATTCCGGTATTTTTCCGCAATTTCATCCTCCGGAAGACGTTTTTCCAAAAAATAAAGGTCGTTATTTATCTCATCAAACAGTGTATGTGCCAGCTCCAGTTCACTGTTTTTCTGCATCGTATAACCGCTATAGTAGGAAATCGCCCCAAAACTGCCGATGACCAGGATTCCAACCAGAACAAACGGAACCATCACTTCATTTTCGATCTGAAAAAACCATCTTGAAAATCGTTCAAGCCATTTTTTCATTGCCTGTTTTCTACCTCACTTTCAACACGTGACCTGTTTTTCTCATTCTCTGACTTTTCGTCTGCATAACACGGATTTCGCTTCTCTTTTTTTGCATCTACCGCATGAAATCTATTTTTCCACATTTTTTCAACTATCGGAACCAGCAAAAACACCATGGTCGAACCAAGTGTTACCGGAAATCCCCAGTAAACCGGCAATTTTTGCTGACAAAGCAGTATCGTCCCGGCTACTCCCGTCACAAATGCCGCCCATGCGCCGGTTTTTGTCGCCCGCTTATAATAAAGTGTCCCGTACACAAGCGGCGTCAGAATCACGGAAAAGAATCCCCAGATATCAGCTCCGAAAAACAGGCTGTTGGTCGGCGGATTTAAGGAAAGCAGAAGGGCCAACGTCCCACCGAGAAAGATAAAGAGCTGCGCCAGTCCCAGTATACGGTCTTCAGTTTTTTTCCATTTTCCATACTGCGCCACCACATCGTAGGACATCATCGATCCGATCAGCAAAAGCTGCGAGTTTGCCGTAGACATGCACGCGCCTATCACACTAATCAGGAAAAATCCGCTGAACCTGGACTGAATCAGAGAACCTATCGCATAGACAAAGATATTATCCGCATCAAATGACGAGGAGAGATCCGGAAACGTAAACCGAAGTCCCAGACCTATCTGAGTCAGGCAAAAATAGAAAACTGCCAGAAACACCAGAGAATATACCAGAACCTTCCTTGCAGTCTCCAGATTTTTGGCCGCCACAATACGGATCAGATACTGTGGATTCGTCGCCAGACCCATTCCCCATCCGAAAAACATCGTGAGGTACATGAGCGGACTGTAGTCATTCATCAGCTTTCCAAGGCTTTCATTTTTGCTGATGCCCGCACTATGTCCAAAAACCTGCGCATTTGTCAGCAAGCCATTTCCCTCTTCTATGCCACCGACCACGACAAAATAGACAATAACAATGCTGATCGTGAGCATAATAAGGTTTCCGCCGTCTGTCTTTGTAACCGAATTGAATCCACCAAATGTAGAATACAGAATAAACAGATAAACCAGAAAAATTGCAACTTTATAATCAATATTCAAGAGCGTCGCTGCGGCTATTCCGAATCCTTTGATCTGAATCACCAGATAAAAAACATAACCACAGGAAAGCAGAAGTGCGCAGCATGTCCTCAGAAATCGCGATTGATAGCGATCCCCGATAAACTGCGGGATCGTGAGCATATCGCAGCCATAGATGCGGCCGCTGATGACATACAGAAGACCCGCACCGATGAACCATGGAATAACTGTCACGGCAATAACGGAGGTTCCGTTTTCATAGACATTACCCGTGTATCCCATGATCGTGGCAGCTGAGACCCAGGTACCGACAAAGGTACAAAACAGACGCCAGGTTCCGCATTTTCGTTCTCCGATAAAAAATTTCCCGATCGAATCGCTCTCGCCAAAGGACGATTTTCCTATAATCAGGATAATCAGCGAATAGACGCTGAAACAGACCAGATAATCAAATGTTCTGCTCATATTTAATGATGCTCACCTTCATAGACGGCTTTTAACCAGCCTGCTGCCATCTCCGGCTGCCTTTTAAGCCTGTAATAGCCGTAAATTTCCCCTTCTTCTCCAAATGTATCCCGCACAAACACCTGACCTGCGCCGTTTCGATACGCCTGATGAATCACGCGCCTGAGCACACCGGTCAGTTCAGAAGCCTCACATCTATTGATCGTGAGATATACATCTCCGCTATCCGATATCGCTCTCTGGTCCAAAATATAATGCCAGTGTTTATTTTCACCTTCCAGATATGATGCCGGTTCCTTTTCATATTCAAGACTTACAAGCGTCAGTCCCCGGGCAGGTATAGTCGGTCCTGCTGCCGACCTGTCTCTGGACTCCAGAATCTCTTCCATGTGTTCCGGCGGATATACGCCCATTCCTATCTTTACCAATGTTCCGGCTATGATCCGTACCATATTGTAGAGGAAACCGCTGCCGCTGATGCGGATTGTTATCATATCTCCCGATTTCGTCACGCTAAGGCTGTAGATCGTCCTCACCGTCTCTTCAGCCTGGGTTCTCACCGTACAGAAGCTCTTGAAATCATGTTCTCCGATAAGATAGGACGCCGCCCTCTGCATTTTCTCTATATCAAGATTAAAATAACAGAAATGGCTGTATAAACGCTCAAGCGGCATATCTATCTTGCGATTCAATATCTTATATTCATAGGTTTTCACGCAGTTAGCCTTGCGCGGATGAAAGTCAATCGGCACTTCCTCTGATGCCTGAATGCGCACATCGTCCGGCAGGCGCTGATTGAGTGCAAAGCAGATCTTATCGCCCGGAATCCGGCTCTCTGTATCAAAAACCGCCACATTTCCCATCGCGTGAACTCCCGAATCCGTACGGCTGGCCCCGATGACCTGTATATCCTCTTTTAAAAGAGAAGAAAGTGCCTTATTAAGCACTTCCTCGATCGTGACTCCGTTCGTCTGCAGCTGCCATCCGCAGTAGGCGGTTCCATCGTAAGAGACCACCAGTTTTATTCTTCTCATTTTGTCTATCCTCTAAAAACTTCCTTTATTACCTTAAGTTATGATGGTACCGCCATGAGGCGGCTTGTCGGTTTATTTAAAATAATATCCTGAGTCCAATCACTATCACCAGATAAGCCAGCAGAATAATGTATACTATTCTGTCTCTGGATTCATAATGCAGCGGCTTCATCTTCGTTCTTCCGCTTCCGCCGCGGTAACATCTGGCCTCCATAGCCATAGCAAGATCCGTAGCACGACGAAACGCCGATACGAAAAGCGGTACAAGAATAGGAATCATGCTCTTGGCTCTCTGCAGAAGATTTCCCGATTCAAAATCTGCACCTCTGGCCATCTGAGCTTTCATGATTTTATCTGTCTCTTCTACCAGAATCGGAATAAAACGCAGTGCAATCGCCATCATCATGGCTATTTCATGTACAGGCACATGAAAACGGTTCAGGCATCCAAAGCTTTTCTCCAGTCCGTCAGTCAGCTGGTTCGGCGTGGTCGTAAGCGTCATAACCGATGAACCTATTACCAGATACATAAGACGCAGCCCCATAAATATAGCAAGCCTCAGGCCCTCATATGTTACCTTTATAAATCCTATCTGAAAAATGACATGTCCGTTCGTCAGAAACAGGTTAAAAGCCACACTGATTAAAAGTAAGAAAACTATGGCCTTGAGTCCGCGCACGATAAATTTAAAAGGCACATGCGAGGCCCGTACCGCAATGGCCAGAAAGATTGTCGCCGCAGCATAACAAATCAGGCTGTCTGCAAAAAATAACGAAATAATATAGACCAGCGTTCCAAAAAGCTTGGTACGCGGATCCAGCCGGTGAATCACTGATTCGACCGGATAGTACTGTCCGATGGTGATATCCCGTATCATTGTTTCTCCTTCCGCCTGTTATACAGCGCCAAAATAGCATCCCGGGCCTCTTCCACCGTAGTGATCGTATCATCAATCGGAATTCCTCTCTCTCTGAGTCCCTGAACTACATATGTAATCTGTGGTGCGGCAAGGCCTATCTCTTCCAGTTCTCTGTAATGACGGAAAACTTCCTTAGGTGTATCATCAAACATTTTCACGCCATCGTTCATAACTATTATGCGATCCACGTAACGTGCCATATCTTCCATACTGTGGGAAACTATAAGAATTGTCAGTCCGTGCTCTCTGTTAAGCCGTTCTATCTGCCCCAATATCTCATCGCGCCCCTGCGGATCGAGACCTGCCGTCGGTTCATCCAGTATCATCATTTCAGGGCGCATCGCCAGCACACCCGCGATAGCGACACGCCGTTTCTGACCTCCGGAAAGCTCAAACGGGGACTGCTTATAAAACTTCTCATCCATGCCTACGAGTTCAAGGGCATGACGGGCACGTTTTTCCACCTCTTCCTGCGAAAGACCGAGATTTTTCGGTCCGAAACACACATCGGTAAAAACATCCGCTTCAAACAGCTGATACTCCGGATACTGAAATACAAGACCTACTTTGCCTCGCAGATCCTTTAATTTGTATCCCGGACTGTAGATACTGACATCATTGTATATGATATCTCCGCCTGTAGGCTTGATAAGACCGTTTAAATGCTGTATCAGCGTCGACTTTCCAGATCCGGTGTGACCGATAAGACCGACAAATTCCCCGTCTTTTATCTCAAAACTTATATTTTTTAATGCCTGACGTTCAAGGGCCGTACCCTCGCCATATGTATAACACAGATTTTCTACACGTATTGACATATCTATTCCTCTTTCAAAAGCGGTATCAGTGCATCCAGAAATTCATCTTTATGAAGAATTCCATCAGGAAGCGGGACTCCTTCTTTCTGAAGCTCCCATGCAAGTTCTGTGACCTGCGGGACATCCATGCGATACCTCTTCAGTTCCTCCACCCGCGAGAAAATCTCCTTCGGAGTACCGTCCATAACTATATGTCCGTCATCCATAACAATCACTCGATCGGCATCTACAACTTCTTCCATATAGTGGGTAATCAGAATCATCGTGATTCCCTCTGCACGGTTGAGTTCATGAACTGTATTTATGACCTCCCTGCGGCCGTTCGGATCCAGCATCGCCGTCGGCTCGTCAAGCACTATGCATTCAGGTTTCATGGCCATAACACCGGCTATCGCCACTCGCTGCTTTTGACCGCCTGATAAATGATTCGGAGACTGCTTTCGGTACATAGTCATCCCTACTGCCTTAAGGCTCTCATCAACCCTTTTCCATATCTCCTCGGTAGGAACTCCGATATTTTCCGGTCCGAATCCGACATCCTCTTCCACAATATTTCCGATGATCTGATTATCCGGATTCTGAAAGACCATCCCGGCATTCCTGCGTATATCCCAGAGATGAGATTCATCCTTAGTATCCATCTCCGATACGTACAGCGTGCCTTCTGACGGACTTAAGATTCCGTTTACCTGCTTGGCAAATGTAGATTTTCCGGAACCATTATGTCCCAAAATTGCGACAAAGCTGCCCTTCTCGATCTCAAGGTTTACATGATCCAGCGCCCGCTTTACTTCTTCTACCTGCCCTTCTTCATCACGTCTTATATAATCAAATACCAGATTTACTGCTTTTATGATATTCATGTACTTATCCTCTTAGCTTTACGACATTTCGTTTATTGTAGAAGAATTTATCCTTATAGTCAAGCACTCGGGCCAAATTGTTATCTTTTCCCTGCGCTTAGGTTTACATTTTCGAATATTCCTCGTAAATTTCAAAAAAATCTGCATCATTTTCTTCAATCTCGGCTGTCAAATCAAGGCTGTCCCAGAGTCCGCTGCTGTAAGACACCGATATGGAATTGCCGAATTGTTCATATATTTCCTGAAATGCTATCTTTTTTCGTTCTTCGTAGATCTTTTCTTTGCGTACTGCCGTCTCGTCCTCATCATAGTCGTCGGTACATTTGAGAACATAATAATCCTCTCCCGACTGAAATACCTGACTTATCTCTCCTTCTGCCAGTGAAAAGGCCTCCTTCTCATATTCTTCAGACTCCTCTGCCCTGCCCAGTGTTCTGTCTGTCACCGTAAGCCCTGCATCATCGGCACATGAGTTGAAATCTGCATTTTCCTGAGAAGCTGCATTTCTGAACGCCTCTGCCACGCTTTTGTCGGAAGTTTTTACCTGACTTACGTGAATCACCTTTGCATCACTGTCACTTACCTCAAGTGCCACGTTATCTGTCAGCTGAGCAGCCAGTTTTTCTGCCAGACCGTAATCCTCATAAACATGCTGAACGTCTGCTTCTGTTATGCCGGAAGAATTGATTACCGACTGTGGAAGTCTTCTGAAATACTCTGCAGCTGCCTGGTCCATGGATGATCTCTCCTCCGATGTAAGCGTTATTCCCTTATCGGCCGCCATCAGATTCATGATTTTCAGCTCGTCCATAAAGGAACGAATCTGTTTTTTTAAATATTTTTCAAAACTGTCTCCCTTTTCTCCCAGTGTTACACCCCAAATCTGATCGGTGCACACCTCTTCGTAACGCTTTTTTTCCGTCAGGGCAATCACCATAACTTCCGCACGAGTGTAACCTTTTTCATTCTTCTTTCCCACAGAAATTGTATTATCACCGGATTCGCATCCTGTCAGGCTTACCGTACTGAATATAAGCACCGCAATTAAGGCAAGCAAAATCCGCTTTACCGATCCTTTTCCTCTGCTGTTTGCGCGCTGCGTAGACAGTAAGTGATTTTGCCGACGCCTCGAATTTGTATGTTTTTGCATGGATACTCCTTTTTGACTCTCATATCATGATGTTGGGGACAAAAGGTCAATTGTTAAGTGTCTTCAGTTTATCCGGACAGATCCGTTTTAACTCCTGATAGAGCCTTCCAACCGGCAGTCCCATCACATTGGTATATGAGCCGTCAATTCCGCGTATATATGCCGCAAAACTGCCCTGAATGCCGTACGCACCGGCTTTGTCCATAGACTCGCCACGGTCTACATATGCCTCGATCTCTGTCTCATTCATCGGATAGACATTTACCAACGTTTCCACCGAAAAAGAGTCCTCATTGTCTTCTGTCAGGATTGTCACACCTGTGTATACAAGATGACTGCGTCCCTGAATCTGACGAATCATACTTATCGCTTCTTCACGATCTGCAGGTTTTCCCAGTATTTTGTCATCTACACTAACCACCGTGTCTGATCCGATGACTATCCCGCAAAACTCTGTTCCTGCTTTTTTCGCTTCTTCACGAACCTGAGTCATCACATCATGAGCTTTCTGGCTTGCCAGCTCGACTACCACTTCTTCCGGTGCAACAGCTGTCGGTTTTTCCTGCAGTGTACTCGGATGAATCTCCGGTTTGAGACCTATCTGCTCCATAAGCTCTCTTCTTCTGGGAGAACCGCTTGCCAAAATCAGCCGACATGCCGGTTTCATATCATCATAATTCATATTGTTCAATCTCCTATAAAACGAAAATCCGATGCTCTTTTTATATGAACATCGGATCGATAATAAATGCGACTAAAATACCCAGAATCGCACCTGCCGCCACCTGTATCGGCGTATGTCCCACGTATTCCTTCAATTTCTCCTGCAAAACGACTCCATCAAGTTTCAGGAAATCATCGAACAGCAGACGATTAAGTACCCGCGCCTGTTTTCCTGTCTCCTGTCTGACACCGATCGCATCATACATGACGACCATTGCCAGTATAAAACTGATAGAGAATTCAAAACTTCCCACTCCATAATGCAAAGCTGCCGCCGTCGCCAGTGAACATACTGTCGACGAATGGGAACTGGGCATACCTCCGGAGCCAACCAGACGCTCCGGGTTGAATGAATGGTTCAATCCGATATCAAGTATCGTCTTTAAGAATTGGGCAACAACCCAACCCACAACACCTGTGATAAGCGTCTGGTTTGACGTCAATTCTCTAAAAAAATCCATGTTTATCTCCTACGCTATTTCTGAAATGCCGCTCTCCGGAGCTCATCTGAATCAATCAATATCCAATCAGCCAATCGTACAGCTCCTGATATTTTCCTGCCGATGTCTGCCATGAAAAATCAGCTGCCATACCGCGGTCTACAATCTTATTCCATTCACGTTTTTTGTTATAGTAAACGTATTTAGCATATCTGATGCAGTCAAGCATCTCGTGTGCATTGTAATTTGCAAAGGAAAATCCGGTTCCTGTGCCATCGTACTCATTATATGGCCAGACCGTATCCTTCAAGCCGCCTGTCTCCCGCACAATCGGTACGGTTCCGTAACGCAAAGCCATGAGCTGGCTGAGTCCGCAGGGTTCAAACAGAGACGGCATCAAAAAGGCATCACACGCCGCATAAATCTTGTGTGACATATCCTCAGAATAATAAATATTTGCCGATACACGGTCATTATATTTCCAGTCATAATGCCGGAACATATTTTCATACCGCTCATCACCGGTTCCAAGAACCACCAGCTGTACATCATCAGTGCAGATCTCATCCATAACGCACTGTATCAGATCAAGACCTTTCTGGTCCGTCAGACGCGACACTATTCCGATCATAAATTTCTTGTCGTCCTGAACAAGTCCAAGCTCTGCCTGAAGTGCTTTTTTATTCTTAACCTTCTCTTTGCGGAAGGTTCTTGCATTATAATTCTGAACAATTCGCTTATCCGTCTCCGGATTGAATTCATCATAGTCAATACCGTTTAAAATTCCGCGCAGACTGTTGCTTCTTGCACGCATCAGTCCGTCCAGTCCTTCACCGTAAAACGGTGTCTTAATCTCTTCGGCGTATGTATTGCTCACAGTCGTGATGGCATCCGCATATACGATACCGCCCTTGAGCATATTGCCGTCCTTATACGCCTCCAGCTTATCCGGTGTGAAATAATAATCAGGCAGCTCAGAGAAGTGCTGAATGGTTTTCACGTCCCAGACACCCTGAAATTTCAGATTATGAATAGTCATAACTGATTTGATATCCCTAAAAAATTCACCGCCATGAAATTTGTCTTTAAGATGTACCGGAATAAGTCCTGTCTGCCAGTCATGACAATGAATGATATCCGGCTTAAATCCGATTACCGGCAATGATGATAAAGCCGCCTTGCAAAAGAATGAGAACTTCTCCAGATCGTAAAACCAGTCCCCGTATGGCCGATCTCCGCAGAAATAACTCTCATTGTCAATGAAGTAAAATGTAACGCCCTCGTATTCGTATTCCAATATTCCTACATATCGGTTCTGTCCCAGATAGTCCATATAAAAATGGCTCACGTACTTCATGTCATTGCGAAACGTTTCCTTGATGCACAGATATTTAGGTATCATAACCCGTACATCAAAATACCGTTTGTCAAAACATTTGGGAAGTGATCCGACAACATCTGCCAGTCCTCCTGTTTTGATAAACGGAACCGCCTCTGACGCAATAAAAAGAATATTCTTCATAGCTGCTACCTCCCATCCGTGCCTTTTCACGTTCCGACACACTGTTAGGATTATTATACACTAGAATCGAAGAATAAGGAAGTATTTTGTTATGGTACAGCGCTCAAGGCAAAAGATTTTGTTGCTGTTCACGTACTGCGCAAACAGCAACAAATTTTAGTGTGTATCATTTACTTCCCTGTATTTTTTCATCGTTCTGGCAAACAATTCTCCATTGGACGGAGGAGTATAGGTGATTGCATTTGCACCGGCTTCTATAGTTTTCAATATAGATTCATTTGTGGGACCTCCGGTCGCTATAATTGCCACATCCGGATATTCTTTTCTGATCTCGGCCACTATCGATGCCGTTGCCGCGGCCCCGGATACATTTAAAATATCAGCTCCCGCTTCCAGTTTACGACGAAAATCCGTATGAATGGACGCTATAGTAGCAATGACGGGAATATCAACCACCTGCTTAATCTCGGTGATAACCTCATCTGCAATCGGCGCATTAACAACCACACCGTAAGCCCCCTGGTGTTCTGCCTGAAGTGCCAGACGAACGGAACGTTTTCCTCCCGTAAGGCCACCACCAACCCCGACAAACACCGGTACGTCAGAGATACTTATGATTGACTGGGATATAGCCGCCTGTGGGGTAAAAGGATATACTGCTATGATCGCATCCGCATTGATATTTTTTATGACTGCCACATCCGTGGAAAATGCGATTGATTTGATGCGCTTTCCAAATATGCGAATACCTGAACATTCACTTATACAATAAGGGCACATAATCGTATGATCACGCAAGGTTCCGTTGTATGCCGGTACATTTTTCCTCATAGGCATTTTCTCCTGTTCTCTTATATGTCTGCTGCGCAGCCGATTGGTTTTCTTGGGGACTCGCCTATCACAGACTCACGAACCCCGTGCTGACGCACTCCACTGCCTGCTAACGCAGGCGGTTCGTTCGTTAATGGTCCAAGAAAAACAAATGTCTGCTTCGCAGCCGCTTGTTTTTCTTTTGGACTCATTATATCATAGACTCATGGTAGTTTAAAGAGCTTTTCCCCTCTATTCCTCTAAAGAATATGTAATTGTACAATAACCTTTTTCGTTGGCATACTATTCCTTCTTACTTTTTCATAGCTCCATAAACGCCCCAATGATCTCCGTTTCCAAAGTGCCAGCGGTTGGTATTTGGTCCGGATATGTGTTCCATAACCGCTATGTTTTCCCCTGAGTCAGGATCCATTTCTACCTGTTTAGGAATGCCGTTAATTTTGTCCCAGGTTGTAACATACGGCACCTCTTATATATTTGTTTTTTCACAACAATCTTCGAAACTGTTTATTCTTTTGTCTGTAAATTCTATTACACTAGCCTTTTTTCCTTGCTCGAACCTCTGCTAATTTTTGTCGAAAAGCGATTTGCTGAGCATTCTGGTATCCCAAAGAATAAATTTGAGCAATATCCGAATGATCAAATACCGCTGTTTTATCAGGACTGATAAACCCTTCCGGATAGCTGCATCCGCAGTAATCATAAATATGATTCTGATTATCCGCCTGATAACGCATATAGCCTAAAATCATCACTCTTTTAGTGCCATTTTTCAATAAAACAACCGATCCAATCGGGAGAGTTCCTTCAAAATTTAACATTGATCAATTCTCCTCCTTTCTATCATCATCCGGATAATCCACATCATCCATCGACGCTTCTAAACGTATCTCTTCCGCCATCATGTCCAATTCTTCAAAAAAAGCAAATTGCTCCTTATCCTGATACCCCAGTGCCTGTATCTCCTCTATCTGATCATGATTAAAACAATATATTTCATCATTATCTACATATCCCATCGGATATTTAAAACCTGAATAGTCCCATACATATTTTGAGTCTGCAGATCTAATCGGAAGATAACCTGCTATCATAACATCCGCAGTTGAGTCCTTCAACCTGACTACACTGCCGATTGGTAAAAAATGATTTTCCATTTTCCATTTTCCTTTCTCTTATGGCAATTAAATTTTTTCCGTAACCGTGATGATGCCGATCCGTTACAAATATTATATAACTTCTTTTCTGAAAAGTATTCTACTTTTTAATGCTACTTAAACCACGATTTAATACCGCTACAGATAGACGATGCCTTGTCACATACAGCTTTTACCGTTCCGCCTATATCAACTTCCACTTTCACGCTTGCTCCGACTCCAAGCGTTGCCCCGAGATCCAAAGATAATTTTCCGTCCTTATATCCTGCATTTGCGTGAACTCCAAATCCATAGTTCAAGCTTCCGGATACGCTTGCATCTGTCCCAAGGATTTTTAATCCGGCCTCTCCTGTTATCTCTCCTGCAATTACTTCTGCCGAAAGTCCACCATACGCACTGGGATTAAATTTACCTGACGAATCATACAATCCAATCGAAGCTTCCACCTCGCCTTTGGCACGTCCGACTGTTTGTGTTGACTTAACATACCCACCTAACATATCATTGCCAAGTTCTGCTTTTTCCTCTGCTGTAAATGCACTGAAGGAAGCTCCAAGTTTTCCTCCTATTCCAGGTTTAAATTCCATCTTACCTGTTGTAGGATTCTTCTGGTAGAGTCCCACATAACCATCGGCGCTCAGCTTTCCCTCTGCCAATGATGCCGTGTAAGATGCACTTGCCCAGTCATTCGATACTTCGCCTTCACTTTTCCATAACTCACCTGCTATGCTTCCCGCTATTCCGGCACCGATCCCCATATCAATTTTGCCGCTTTTCAGGTTATCATCAAATGCATCATTTGCCGCTTTTTTTGCTTCTTCTGTTCCATCAGGTGAAAACTTTGTCCATTTTTTTGTGGTTGTATCGAATGTATAGCGGTTCTCTCTGATTTCTTCTGTATGCTCTTTCTTGAAATCTTTTGCTTTTTTGCTGTTGTGTTTAAACTTTAAATAAATATCCTCTAAGAGGCTATGTGTACTTTCATCTTCCTGAGAATTACTGCCTTCACTGCTTTCTTGGCTCTCACTGTTACCATTGTCGCTACCCACCATCAGCCTAACGAATTCTGTAGCATACAGAGGACGACTTATTAAATCTTGTAAAATATTATTTTCTTTTTCTCCGCACAACTCTAATTCAGTTTTTTCATATTGATTTGCCACACTCTTTAAAACAGAAGCCGTCCTTTTTGACGAACTTCCCTCCGAACTTATCTTCTGCGCGGTTGCATCTAACCTCCGATTAATCCGCTCTCTCTGCGCTATCTGGAAACGCAGCCTTCTTCGGATTCCATAAACACCGGAACTTATCTGCTCCAGCTCCCGCGCTATCTGCTCGTTTTGCACTGCCGCACTTTTCACAGTTCCCGGCTTCACCTTAAATTCGCTCATCTTCTCATCACATCCTCCCCGCTTTTTTTATTTTCGAAGCATTACCTTCAATTCAACCTTTCCAAGCGTCAAAACAGAGTCATTCTCCAAATCAGCCTCTTTGTCTACTTTTATTCCATTGACACAAACACCGTTTTTTGACTGTAAATCTCTTACCCGCAGCTTTCCGTCCTGCATATAAATTTCACAGTGTCTTCGCGAAATCGATGTATCATAATCCAAAACGACCTGACAGCCCTGTTCTGCACTTCGCCCCACAACTACACTTCCATCGATCGGTACTTCAAATCTTTTTGCCGGGTTTCTTGTATCCGTCAATACCAAAGCGGAACTGATTTCATCCATCCATACCATCTCTGTCTCATCCGAATTTTTTATTTTCGGTACATTCTTTTCCGGTTTTTTCTTCTCATTTACATCTTTCAATGTATCTCTGTGAATATACGCATCTTCGGGTGCTGTTACAAATTCATTCCCTATTTTCGCACGTTTATAACGCTTCACAGCTATTAAAACCACCAGAAGCACTGCGATCAACACTGCCGCTGCGCCTGCCATCCATGTTATTTGCTGTTTCCAAGCTCCATCTTTTGGTTCTTCTGTCAGATCTTTTATTTGTTCTTCGGCTGTCTCTGCCTGTGTTTCGGCCGAAATATCTGCTGTTTCTTCTTCCGTCTCCACAGCAGCATCACCAAACGGCATCTGCATCTGCGCAGATGCACTTATTTCCTGCTCCCCTACATTCATCGTAAGACGAAGTGCCTTTTCTGTACCATCGCAAATATTTTCCGGAAGACCTACCACAATTTTAAGTGTCTCATTTCCGACAGCGACTGTCTCGGCAATCTGCGATGCATCGGCATTTTCATCCAGTATCCATGAATCTGCCTTTGTCAGTCTTGAAAGTGAAGACATGTATTTGGATGCCTCTTCACTTTCAGAAGGCGATATGACGGTATAAATCGGACAACCATACAATTTCAGCAGACTGTACAGTTCTTCTTTCGTATAGCCCCCGGCTTTATTGTCCACACCATCCGAAACAAGTATGATCCGTCTGAATGACATATCACTTTCATTTTTCCACTCCTGTATTACGTTATATAAAACATCAGTTAAATATGTTTCCTGATCTATGTATCCCATTCCATTTACCGCCTGGATAACAGCTTCACTGTCTTCACTGTCATTCAGAAGATATGTAATGGTATCTGAAAAAGCCGCAACCGTGATCTGTTCTCCCTGAATCCGGTTTGCCGCTATCATATTCATAATTTCTTTAATTTTCTCTCTATATTGAGCCTTTACCGATAAAGAATTATCAAGCAGTAAAAGCGTTTTTACCGGTACCTGTTCTTTTTCAAGCTGCTCATACTCCCCTACATCGCAGGATACCGTTCCCACCTGACAGCTTATCTCCTGTACCTCTCCCGGTGATTGTACATAGACAACCGCCTCTCCATTTTGGGTCCTGACACCTACAATTTCCCCCGGCTGTGCCGCCTGTGCGACTGAAAACGAAGTTCCCAATAAACTGACTGTCATTATCAGCATTCCAGCTATTTTTCCGATTTTGCCATTTCTTTTCATACCTTAAAACTCCAATCAGATTTGTAAAAAATCTGCTGCGCCAATTTTTATCTCGGCGCAGCAACTGGTCATTCTTCAATATTTAGTCAATTAAATTAGAAGACATACTGCTGTTTGCCTGTGTATTTGAATCCTCTGCTGCCTGATACTTCTTAGCCATCTCCTGCAGATCTTCCACATGTTCCTTGATTTTGTTATTAATCTGGGTAATATCACCGGACAACTCTGAGAACTTCTTAGTATAAGCTCCTGATGCATCACCTTCCCAGTTTCCACTCAGGCCTGATACCAGTGTGAGCATTTCCTGTGTTAATTTTGATACCGTGTTTCCCTTTGAACTGAAATCGCTTGAAGTATTGATCAAATCCTGCGGATTAACTTTAATTTGTCCTTCCATATTATCTTCTCCTCATGTTATATTTTTATGTTGTGGGCAAAAGGTACTTTTTACCCATTTAATAGTTTCTAAACTTACTTTCTTCAATTAAGCTTTTCTTGTGTTGGCAATACTGGTATTCTCTGCCTCTGCCTTTTCGTATGCCTGAGCTGCTTCCTGAAGGCGCTGTACATATTTATTAATTCCTACATAAAAGGTCTCGAACTTATTTCTGTCAATCTGGAACTGGTTATGAAATGCCTTCTGTGCTTCACCTTCCCACATACCTGCCAATCGAAGTTCACTGTCATTTAATC
>CAVHPN010000006.1:0-132789 GCA_963637995.1 Prevotella sp. CAG:279
GATATGGAAAAGAGCCGGGAGATTTTGGAAGACGTCTTCGAAATTCGATTGACTGGGAGGAAGAGTGTTTTTATCAGAACAACCGGCGCTGTGCTTTTTTAAATGAAGAGAATCTTTGTGATATTTACAAGGCAGTGGGTGCGGATGCGCTATGCGACACTTGCCGCCTGTATCCGAGGCACACGGAAGAATATGAAGGTCTCAGGGAATTATCCTTGTCGCTTTCCTGTCCTGAGGCGGCCAGAATTATATTATCCTGCAAAGAACCGGTCAGATTTTTAGAAGAGGAGACTGATGAGGAGGACGATTTCGAAGAGTTTGACTATATGATGTTTTCCCGTTTGGAAGATACCAGGGATGTGATTTTTTCTGTTTTGCAGGATCGACGCCTACCACTGACCCTGCGCATGGCGGTGTCGGAGCAGCTGGCTCAGAGCTATCAGATATGCATGGAAGAAGGGCGGGAATATGAGATAGATGACCTTCTTAGAGACTGTGAGCAACATCAAAAAGAGGGAACTTTATCGGAATTTGCACCTGAAAATATGACGAATATGGGAGTAGACGCTGCTTCGCTGCACCAGTGGAATCTGCAGAAAGAAGAGCTGCAGGTACTTAGAGGACTGGAACGCCTCCGTCCGGAGTGGGAGCAGGTGCTTGACGGAGCTGATGCATGGCTTTATCAGGATAGTGAAAAATATCAAAAGATTTGTGAAGAATTTCACAGAACTTATGGAGCACTTAGCAGTCACAGGGAAGAATGGGAGAATATCGGCGAACAGCTTATGATGTTCTTTGTCTATACTTATTTCTGTGGGGCGGTCTACGATGATATGGTCTGCTCAAAGATGGAGCTGGCAATTTTTTCTGTTCGCTGGATTCAGGAATTTCTGATTGTTCGTTGGCTGGAAAATGGAACAACACTCTCTATGAAGGATGTAGAGGAAATATCCTGGCGCTATGCCAGAGAGGTGGAACATTCCGATAATAACCTTAATGCGTTGGAAGACTGGCTGTTTGAGAAGTATGCACCGAAGGTTCGGGGGCTTTGACACCCGAACCAATATTGATTAATTACAAATACTGCTTATTTGGAAAGAAACGGATGAGCAGGTAAAATATGGTCTGAAAGGAATAGTACAGAGTGAATATTTCAGAATTTGCCAAATATGCCGGTGTATCCAAGTCGGCAGTCAGCAGATATTTTAATAAGGGGTATCTGAGCGATGAAAAGCGCACTATGATTGAAAAGTCGATAGAGGAAACCGGATATTCACCCAACATTCAAGCTAGGGCAATCAAGACCAGGGTTACAAAGCTTGTGGGTGTCATATTGCCGAAGCTTTCGAGCGAAAGCTGTTCAAGAATCACGGAAGGCATAAGTCAGATACTTTCAGAACACGGGTATCAGATAATTCTTGTAAATACCGCAAATGACTACAATAAAGAAATAGAATATCTTGATTTATTTCGTCAAAACAGGGTTGACGGGGTTATTTTTCTTGCCACGATATTTACGGATATGCATCGATCGATAATGAATAAGATGCATATTCCGGTTGTTATTGTAGGGCAGCAATACAAAGGTTTTAACAGCGTATGTCATGATGACTACGGCGCAGCCTATGCCCTGACTGATCTGATGATAAAGAAAGGCGGAAAGACTCCGGGTTATATAGGAGTTACCGATAGTGATAAAGCATCAGGAGAAGCAAGGCACAAGGGATTTCTTGCTGCCATTGTGGACAATAAGATTGCATTAGATGACAAGAATTCAGTAATTGCCGAATTCAATATAGATTCAGGCTATAACTGTGCAAAAAAAATTATGAATGAGGCTGATACCCCTGACTTTATTTTCTGTGCAACTGACAATATTGCTGCAGGCGCGATCCTGTATTGTATGGAACATGATATAAAAATTCCTGAAGATGTCATGATATGCGGAGTCGGAGATTCAAAACTCGGTGTTGTGACGGCAGTGCCGCTCACATCGGCCAGACTCCACTATAAGACTGCCGGAATTGAGGCGGCACAGATGCTTTTAAATTCATTTAAAAGAAAATCGACAGTACCAAGAATAATGAAGCTTGATTATGAGATAGTAGAGAGAGAATCCACCAACCGCAAGGAACAGCCTGGGAAGTGAAACTGTGTGAAACCAACTATTTCTGCTGATAAAGTTCTGTAAATTTGTCAATATTCAAATTGATTTGAATGAGGTACAGTATTTATAGTAAATGAAACCGGTTTCATAAAAAGTGTGAAACTTCCTTTTTGTCAGAAGAAATGTTGGAGGGGTATTTATGGATTACAAACAGACTGCGCATGAAATTCTTTCTGCCATAGGCGGAAAAGAAAATCTTGCAAGTGCAGCTCACTGTGCTACAAGATTAAGACTTGTCATTGCTGATAATTCGAAGATCAGTAAAACAGTACTTGAATCAGTGGACGGAGTTAAGGGTGTATTTGAGGCATCGGGGCAGCTTCAGATCATCATTGGAACGGGTGCTGTCAACAAGGTGTATGACGAATTTATCAAAGAAGCAGGTATTCAGGCTGCTACAAAGGCAGACGTGAAGGCTGCTGCGGCTTCTAAATCTCCATGGTATAAAAGAGCCATAAAGAGTCTGGGAGATATTTTCGTACCTATTATTCCGGCAATTGTTGCCACCGGACTTTTAAATGGACTTTTGGGCGGACTTGTACAGGTATTTCCCGATATGGCATCTTCCCATATATATGAGCTGCTTAACATGTTCTCAAATACGGCGCTTACATTTCTGCCGATCCTGATAGCTATATCTGCTGCAAAAATATTTGGCGGAAACCAGTATCTTGGCGCGGTTATCGGAATGATGATGATTCATCCGAGTCTTGTTAATGCATGGTCAGTTGCCGGCGGAGCAGAGACATCAACGCTCTGGTCATGGTTTGGCGCATGGGACATACAGAATGTCGGATATCAGGGGCACGTTATTCCGGTTATTTTATCCGTATGGCTGATGTGTGCTATCGAAAAAAGACTTCATAAGATAGTTCCGGAGATGCTTGATCTCTTTGTAACACCCCTTGTATCGGTTCTCGTAGCCGGATTTTTCAGCATGACTCTCATAGGACCGGTATTTGCACAAATAGAGTCATGGGTTCTTATCGGAGCTCAGGCACTTATAGCACTTCCGTTCGGTATCGGCTCATTTATCATGGGCGGCGTCTATGCACCGACAGTAGTTGCAGGTGTTCACCATATGTACAATGCCATAGAGATGATGATGCTCGCCAACAACGGAATGAATACATGGATGCCTATCGCGACTGCAGCCAACGTTGCACAGGGAGCTGCAGCTTTAGCAGTAGCACTTAAGACTAAAAACAAAAAAACCAAGGCAATGGCACTTCCTGCTTCACTTTCAGCCTTCATGGGAATTACCGAGCCGGCAATTTTTGGTGTAAATATCAGATTCGGACGCCCGTTTATCGCCGGTATGATTGGCGGTGCCTGCGGCGGCGCGGTAGCTTCTATCATGAATGTATATGCAACAGCAAACGGAGTGACAGGTCTCTTTGGTTTCCTTATAACAGTAGATTCATTCTTCGGATATCTTCTTACATTTGCAGTTGCTTTTGCCGTAGCCTTTATTGCATCATGGGTAATCGGAATCAAAGAAGATGCTGTTGAAAATACAGCTGAAAATGCTGTTGAAAATGTAGATGAAAACGCAACTGAAAATGTGACTGAAAATACAGTTCAAAACATGGCTGAAAATATCATTATGGCTCCGATAGAGGGAAAGGCTATCGCTCTTAAAGATGTTCCGGATGAAACATTTGCAAACGGCGTGCTTGGACTCGGCGCTGCCATAGAACCGAAAGAAGGAAAAGTTGTTGCTCCGGCAGACGGAACAGTGGAAACGATTTTTGATACAAAACATGCTATAGGCCTTTCACTTGACAATGGAGCAGAGATACTTATTCATATCGGAATAAATACTGTTGAACTGGGCGGAGAAGGCTATGAGGCACATGTTGCCGAAGGCGACAAGGTAAAAAAAGGTCAGACTCTTATAACTTTTGATATGAATTTTATCAAATCCAAGGGATATAATCTGGTGACACCTGTAATTGTTACTAATTCAGATGATTATTCAAAAATTGAATTAAAATCAAAAGGAAACGTAACTTTTGACAGTGCATTACTTGAATTTTCAAAGGAGTCCTAATGTTTATTGATGGAAAATGGCGTCAAAAACTTCATCTTGAGCCGCCTGAGGGGTGGCTCAATGACCCGAACGGATTAAGCTATTTTGGCGGATATTATCATGTATATTTCCAGTATGCACCGGACAGTGCAGATGGAAGCGGTAAAAAGTGCTGGGGACATTACAGAAGTAAGAATCTTACAGAGTGGGAATTTACCGGAACAGTATTATTCCCTGATATTGCCGAGGATAAAGACGGAGTTTATTCCGGATCTGCCATAGTAAATGAAGGTGTTCTTCACATTTTTTATACGGGAAACGTGAAGCATCCGGGAAATCACGATTATATTACAAGCGGCAGAGAGGCCAATGTGATACATGTTTACACCGAAGACGGCATAACTATGAGCCAAAAGAGCATTGTGCTTAAAAATGATGATTATCCCGATTTTTGCTCCTGCCACGTGAGAGATCCGAAAGTATGGTCAGAAAACGGCAGGTGGCATATGGTGCTTGGTGCCAGAACACTTGAAGATAAGGGATGTATATTGTTTTACGAGTCTGATGATCTTGAAACCTGGACCTATGCAGGAGTTGACTTAGTAGATGATTTTGGCTATATGTGGGAATGCCCGGATGTTTTTGAGCTGGACGGGCACAGATATCTGAGTCTTTCACCGCAAGGACTTGCGCATACAGATACCGAAAATCAGAATGTGTATTCTTCCGGATATTTTAAGTATGATAAAGGATTACGAGATTTCACAGAGTGGGATAAGGGATTTGATTTTTATGCACCACAGACCTTTGAAGGACCTGACGGAAGGAGAATCTTAATTGGTTGGATGGGAATAGGAGATATTCCGTATTACAATCCGACTGTTTCCCTGGGATATCAGCACTGTCTGACACTTCCACGGGAGATAACAGAAGACGTGGACGGATATCTGCTGCAGAGACCGGTTAGAGAGATAGATAAACTTAAGAATCAAAATCAGTCGATTACTGTCAAAGAAGATACACCGGCTACGGTGGATTTGCCGTTTGATATGGTTTCTTCTGCATACAGGGAATTTACAATAAATATTGACAATGCAGTTGAGCTTAGCTTTGAAAATAAACTCTTTACGCTTAAATTTACTGATGAAGATGTGGCATGTGGCAGAACTGTCCGCAGAGCTAAGCTTGATAAATGTACTGATATAAGAATAATAGCCGACAAAAGCTCTCTGGAAATCTATCTGAATGAGGGAAGAGTAGTATTAACTACGAGAATGTATCCCAAACATGAGAAGGTGGAGATCAGGACAAAAGGAATTACCCCTGTGATCTATCCGCTTACCGATGCGAAAATGTTAAGATAAATTCCTTTTTAACTTCCGGTTAAGGACGGTAAGTGGTTTGAGGAAATGCATGTCGGCGACCACATGCTTAAGTATGATTCCATGCTTACACTGACTCATTTCAAGGGTCATGTACAGGGAGGTTTCGGCGGATCCAATAAAAATCTTGGCATAGGATGCGCAGACGGACGTATCGGAAAGGGAGAGATCCATACAGCCAAAGGTTCGGATGACCAGTGGGGTATCAGAGACGAAGAACTGATGGAGAGAATCACGGAATCCACAAAGGCGACGATTGATCATTTTTCCGGACATATTTCATACATCAATGTTATGAGAAATATGTCGGTATCCTGTGACTGTGAAGGTAAGGAAGCCGAACCGGTTGTGACACCTGACGTCGGTATTCTGGCAAGCTATGATATTCTGGCGGTAGATAATGCATGTATAGATATGATATATTCTCTGCCGGGAGACGGCGGAAAAGCCATCATAAAACGTGTGGAGAGCCGTCATGGCCTGAGACAGCTTTCTTACATGAAAGAGATGGGTATGGGAAATGATCGTTACGTACTCATTGATATAGATAATGAGGATAAGGAAATCAGTGCCGCAGAGGCAACAAAAGATATTTTGCCGGAGTGGAGACCGGATATCTATAATACATTTCCGGGAAGAAATAAAATTCGCGCAAAGTAAATATGCCGGTATGGTAATACATTAAATGGTGTTTTTGGTTTAAGTGTGCTAAGATAGAGATATCAGCATCGAAATCAGAACACCATTTCTTTTTGCCTATATAACAAGAGGTTATATTTATGAGGGTAATGAGCGGTTGTGGGGCAAAAGGGAAATGAGTGTAAGCAAAACAGGAGGATCTTAAAAAATGAAATCATTGCAGGCGCGTTATCTTGACCGACTGGCAGAACTTTATCCGACGATCGCAGCGGCATCAACGGAGATTATTAACCTTGAATCGATTTTAAATCTGCCCAAGGGAACCGAGCATTTCCTGACAGATATTCATGGTGAATATGAGGCATTTTCACATGTACTTAAAAATGGTTCGGGTTCGGTAAAACGCAAAATTGACGATGTATTTGGAAATACCCTGAGCCGTCAGGATAAGCAGTCATTGGCAACTCTTATTTATTATCCGGCAGAGAAGATGAACCGTATATTGCAGACCGAGAAGAATCCGGATGACTGGTATATGATAACTTTATACAGACTTATCGCAGTTTGCCGCAGGGCGGCAAGCAAATATACCCGCTCCAAGGTTCGCAAGGCTCTTCCAAAGGAATTTGCTTATGTACTGGAAGAACTATTGACAGAAAGAGGAGATTTACAGGATAAGGAATCATATTATGATGCCATAGTCAGAACCATTGTTCGTGTAGGAAGGGCGAAGGCATTCATCATAGCCCTCAGTGAATTGATACAGCGCCTGACTGTTGATCATCTGCATATCGTGGGAGATATCTATGACCGAGGACCGGGACCTCATATCATCATGGATAAGATGATGACTTACCATTCTATAGACGTTCAGTGGGGAAATCACGATGTGCTGTGGATGGGAGCTGCGGCAGGACAGATGGGATGTATTGCAAATGCAATACGTATATGTGCCAGATACGGAAATCTAGATATTCTTGAGGACGGTTATGGTATTAATCTGCTCCCACTTGCAACCTTTGCAATCAATATGTACGGAGATGACCCATGTACATGCTTTAAGCTTAAGGGCAGTGATTCCTATAGCAAATCAGAACGTGAACTCAACCAGAAGATGCACAAGGCAATATCCATAATTCAGTTCAAGGCGGAGGGACAGATCATAAAACGCCATCCGGAATTTGGGCTGGATAACCGGAATTTGCTTCATCATATCGATTTTGAGCGTGGTGTATTGGAGCTTAACGGCAAGGAATATAAGATGCTCGATATGAATTTCCCGACCATAGATCCGAAGGATCCGTATGCTTTTACTCAGGAAGAGGCAGATATCATGGAACGTCTGGAACGTGCGTTTATGAACTGTGAAAAGCTTCAGCAGCATATGAAATTTCTTCTTGCCAAGGGAAGTCTTTATAAAGTATACAATAATAATCTTCTTTACCACGGCTGTGTACCGCTAAATGAGGACGGAACATTTAAAGAGGTTGAAATTTACGGCAAGAAATATAAAGGCAAGGCCTTATATGATATTCTCGATAATTATGTGCGAAAGGGATTTGTAGCCGTTGATAAGGCCGAGCGGGAAAAAGGCCGTGATATGATGTGGTATATCTGGCTAAATGAAAATTCACCCTTGTTTGGCAAGGACAAGATGGCAACCTTTGAGAGATATTTTCTGGCAGAAAAAGAAACCCATAAGGAAGTTAAAAACCCATATTACTCTATGCTGGAAAATGAGGAAGTTCTGGATCGGATTTTACGTGAATTCGGTCTCGAACCGGAGGGCGCGCATATAATCAACGGACATGTTCCGGTTAAATCAAAGGATGGAGAAAGTCCTTTAAAATGCGGCGGCAAATTGCTTGTAATCGATGGCGGATTTTCCAAGGCATATCAGAAAGAAACCGGAATTGCAGGATATACGCTCATCTATAACTCATATGGACTGATTCTGGCAGCACATGACCCATTTGAATCCACAGAGGCTGCGATAGAGAAAGAGAGCGACATACATTCTGAAAGTCGTATGGTCAAATGGGTTCCGGAGAGAAAGTGTGTAGGAGATACCGATATCGGACGGGAACTTAAGGAGAAAATAAAAGATCTTGAAAAATTGTTAAATGCATACTACAGTGGTGCAATTGCTGAAAAATTCACTCGTTAATGCTTGTAGAAAAGTGATGAAAGCCTGCATCGAAAGGAGAATTTATGAGATATTTAATTCCGCATGATGAAGATGTCATGAAAAAGGAATCAGCCAAGATCCTGCAGTCATTTGTCGGACCTATTGTTGAAAGAGTAGACAATGCGCTCAATTTTATAAAAAGCTATTCAGATGGAAATCATATTTACAAAGAAGATGATTATGATGCTTTGTACAGAGTATATAGAGATCTGGGGCTGGCTGACGGATATAAACAAGAGGATTTATTTCCGCTGGATAAGCGCGACGAATATGCTTTCTCACAGGAACTGCAAAAGCTGTGGCAGATTTTTGAGCTGCATGTTTTGGATAGAGGTTCTTTCCTTACAGGAAATCGACGGGATATTGAAATCGACCGGATAAAATGCAGAGAAATGATCATGAGGCAGCAAGATATTGAACAGGAGATAGAAGAGGCTGCACATGAAGAGGCGAAAGATAAAGAAGAGCAAACGCGGCTTATTGATGAAAAATCTCCTGATTTTGAGTATGTTGCCGGTACGTTATATGAGGAACTGCTGCACCATTTGAATAAATTTGAAAAGCAGATTGATATGGATAATTACGGACCCGCCGGCCCATTTGTGGAGGATATGACAAATCTGCTTTCGCAGATGCAGAAGCATTATGTCAGACGAAACAATATGGGCAGTTACGTTCCCATGAATCAGGAGGATTACCATAACATTCGCCATCTGTATCAGGAATGTTTAAATGATATGAGGCGTTTTCCGTCTTATACCAAGATGCCGGACAATACAGATGAACTAAAAAAACTGCTTATTCACAATGAGCTGCAGCTTAACAGTATATCAGACAATGAACTTCCTGCGTTGGCAGCAACACTTGACAATGAACCGGTTGAAACAATCAAGCTTCAGGAAACAAAAAACAAAACAATCGGAGGCGCCTTAAGCAGTCGTGAAGCCATTGAGTATACTGATAAAGAGGGAATACAGCATCGTGGATTCTTCACTGCAGATACGCAGATAACAGAAAAACAGGATGCCGCACGGCAAATCTTGAAAAAATACCAGGATGCAAATCCTAAATATGCTGATTTTTTTGCAAAATTTGTCAATTTTGATGAGGACTATAATTTTTATAGGGCCCTTATTGTGTCAGCTGACTGGGTAAGAACCAAGAAAGATCCGTTGGCACTTTCAAAGCTTTACGAGACTCAAAGTAAGAATATGGGATTGCCGGAAGATGCGAATCTTGGCGAGGCATTTAAAAGTTTTGCAGACGAACTGTTGAAAAATGACATGATAGCTAATGTCTATAATCTTTCAGGACTCCATGCAGGTGACCATATTGCTGCACGTTCCGGTGCTATGACTGATGTGGCAAAGGCACTCGGATTTTCAGAACTTCTTGCCGGAAGTAAACGCGCTGTCGTAGAACGCGGCGGCGAACAGATCCACGGCGTTATGATGGAACCTGCTGCGCTTGACTCCGTTGATGTGCAGTATCTGACTAAAGACAGTTCGATTTTGAAAGTAGATCCTAAGGAATTTGACAGTAAGGTAATGTTGAGTTCTCTGGCCGACCTTCAGATTATCGATTATCTGTGTGCCAACACCGATCGTCATGCAAATAATTTCTTTGTAAGACAGGATGCATCTGATGCTGATCATCCCAAATTGATAGGAGTTGTGGGAATTGACAATGATAACTCATTTGGAGACATTAATGATGGTGGAGTGCTTAAATTAGCCAAAAGCGATGAACTGAAAATTATTACGCCGAAAATGGCTGACGCAATCAGTTCGATGACAGATAAGAGGCTGCACGAAATTCTGGATGAGTACAATCTGAGTGAAAACGAGATAAAAAGTGCCGAGAAACGTCTTGCAACGCTTAAAGACATGATAAGTGCGGGACGCAAATCAAACGAACTCAAATTTGAAAAAGGTGAATTGGTAAATGAAAAAGGAACGATTCACATCGTAAAAGATGACGAATGGGATTCATTGACTTTAAATAGCCTTGTTCCGCAGTCTGTAGCAAAAATTCAGGCCAACGGAAACAAGATTATGGAAAAGAACCTTTTCTATATAGCGGCATACAGACGCAATGATATTGCAGAAAGAGCAAAAAAACTTAATATGGACAATCCGCCTGAGGATGTTAAGACAAAAGACCCGATTGTTTACACTACACATAAGGTTCAGATGAATTTTGACAAAATATCACTTGAGCAGGAAAATGAACTGAATCAACTCTCTAAAATAGTGAATGGTCTTTCCGGTTATGGCGCAGATGAATCTAGTAGAAGTGCTAAGTTCAAGGATATGTGGAATAAGCTTAACAGTTTTATATCAGATTATGTGGCTTTAAAGCAAAGTACGAAATCAGATGATGTTGAGCCGGGGATGAGGACTAAAGAACAGGAATTGAAAGAGCGCTATAAGTCGCTTAACAAAAAACGTGAAATACTTGCTGAGTCCATCGACAGATATCTGAACAAGAAGCATTTTAAACTTTCGATTACCGAAAGAAATCAGCATCGTATAGATCTGGCCGTAAAATTAGCGGATTTTGTAAAAGCTCCACCACAAAGCCAGGTTTACCTAGAGAATGAGACTGTGAAAATGGAACAACATAAAGCTCAGTTTAATTCTAAGACTGTCCATCAGCTTAACAGTTATGTCACCAATCAGATATACAGCAAAATGCGAGATACCCTAAGAAACAATGTCCAGGCTCTGCCTGACGGTGATAAAAAACGCGGATTGGGAATTAATGCTATCAGAGCACATGAGCGCCTGTGGAAATATGGCCAGACAGACGGTGTGAGTCATAAGGATAACAGTAATAAAGATGAAAAAACCAGAGAGAGAGTTTCTATAAACCAGCTGAATGATGAGGTCAAAAGAGAAGCAAACGGAAAAACAGACATAGATCAAATCTGCAATGATCTCAATACTCTGGTAAAATATGAGCCAAAATTAGGCGAAAAAATTAAAAACATGGTAGAGAATAAGAGTAAAATTACACCTCGCCAGGTCAAGGGCGTACTTCAGGATTTACTTGTCATCGGAAGTGAAAAAGGAGATATGCAGAAAACGGAAGTTAAAGAGAAGACGATAAAAGTAGTAAGGAAAAAGAAATAAATAAGACGGGCTCACATTATTGTTCTTGTGTTACAAAATAGGAGCTTGTGAGCCCGCATTGATTAATTCGTTTTCTTTTTTTAGCTGTAGCCAAAAAAGTGGAAAATTCTTCGATTTTATTTAGTTCCGAAAATCCTGTCTCCGGCATCCCCGAGGCCCGGGCAGATGAATGCATCATCATTGAGACAGCGATCTACATGGCCCACATAGATCTGGACATCCGGATGAGCTTCATGAAGGCGTTTCAGTCCCTCCGGTGCGGCGATTACGGCCATAAATTTGATATTCTTGCCGCCGTGCTCCTTGATGTATTTGATTGCTTCAACAGCTGAACCGCCGGTTGCCAGCATAGGATCGGTGACTACTATGGTACGCAGTTCGATCGGTACCGGAAGTTTGCAGTAATATTCATGAGGGGTGTGGGTTTCTTCATCGCGATAAAGTCCGATATGACCAACCTTGGCTGAAGGAACAAGTGCCAGAATACCATTTACCATGCCAAGACCTGCACGCAAAATCGGAACGATGGCAAGTTTTTTGCCGGCCAGCATCGGAGTGCTGCAAGTTTCGATAGGGGTTTCCACTTCCTGATCTTCGAGCGGAAGGTCGCGCAGCGCTTCATATCCCATCAGCATGGCAATCTCATCTATAAGAGAACGGAATTCGTTAGTTCCGGTGTTTTTATTGCGTAGAAGTGATATCTTGTGCTGAATCAACGGGTGGTCGAGAATTGTAACATTTTTCATATTCATAACCTGCCTTTTCTTCGTTGTTTTGTCACATCAGAGTGACATATAAGTTTACTTAATTATACACCGAATTATGCAAATTGAACAGTTATCAGATTATTATATGTTTATTAGAATAAAAAATAACAAGCACCGTATATATTAGTACACCTTCTAAAAACAAATCAATAAATCTAACTGGAAATGAGATAATAGTGTGGTAAAATATATACTAGTGATTTTTATCAAATAATTGTGAATGTAACGACCTGATAGATTTCAAAACATTAAAGGAGGATGCTTTGCCATTATGAAGACTGTATCGATAGCAGAGGAACTGAAAAATAATTCATACCCGGGAAGAGGAATAATCATCGGACGTACACAGGACGGAAAATATGCGGTTACGGCTTATTTTATCATGGGTAGGAGCGAGAACAGCCGCAATAGGGTATTTGTAGAAGATGGAGCAGGAATCCGTACACAGGCATTTGACCCGGCAAAGTTGGAAGACCCAAGCCTGATTATATATGCACCTGTGCGTGTACTTGGAAATAAAACAATTGTAACTAACGGAGATCAGACTGATACAATCTATGAGGGAATGGATCGCCAGATGACATTTGAGCAATCATTAAGAAGCCGTGAGTTTGAGCCGGATGCACCAAATTATACACCTCGCATTTCAGGAATTCTTCATATAGAAGACGGCGGTTATAATTATGCGATGTCTATCCTCAAATCCAATGACGGCAATCCTGATTCATGTCATCGTTACACATATGCATATGAAAAACCGGTAGCAGGTGAGGGACATTTTATTCACACATATATGCATGACGGCAATCCGCTTCCAAGCTTTGAAGGCGAGCCAAAGAAGATTGAGATCCCTGATGATATGGAAGATTTTGCAGCCATGCTTTGGGAGAACCTTAATCCGGATAATAAGGTTTCCCTGTTTGTGCGTTATATTGATATTGAAACCCGAAAGACAAAGACCAAGATTATAAACAAAAATGTAACTGTTAAATAATAGAGGAGGAATATTATCATGAATGAACTTGAGTTAAAATATGGATGCAATCCGAACCAGAAACCGTCACGCATTTTTATGGCTGATGGAAGTGACCTCCCTATAAAGGTGCTATGTGGAAAACCGGGATATATCAACTTTCTTGATGCTTTCAACGGCTGGCAGCTTGTAAAGGAGTTAAAAGAAGCAACAGGACTTCCTGCCGCAACCTCTTTTAAGCATGTTTCTCCGGCAGGTGCTGCAGTTGGACTTCCGCTTGACGAGACTATGCGCAAAATTTACTGGGTAGATGATATGGGCGATTTATCACCGCTTGCATGTGCTTATGCAAGAGCCAGAGGCGCTGACCGCATGTCCTCGTTTGGAGATTTTATCGCCCTTTCAGATGTCTGTGATGCGGATACAGCCCGTATAATCAAGAGAGAGGTATCTGACGGTGTGATCGCACCGGGATATACCGATGAGGCACTGGAAATTTTAAAGTTAAAGAAAAATGGCAAATATAATGTCATTGAGATCGATCCGGATTATGTACCTGCACCGGTTGAGCGCAAGCAGGTATTTGGAATTACCTTTGAGCAGGGAAGAAATAATCTTGCAATCAACCGCGAACTGCTTGAAAATATCGTAACTGAAAATAAAGAACTCCCGGACAATGCCAAGATTGATATGATTGTATCCCTGATCACGCTTAAATATACACAGTCCAATTCTGTATGTTATGTAAAAGATGGTCAGGCAATCGGTATCGGTGCCGGTCAGCAGTCACGAGTACATTGTACGCGTCTGGCAGGTCAGAAGGCCGACAACTGGTATCTGCGTCAGTCACCTCAGGTTTTAAATCTTCAGTTTGTTGACGGAATCAAGCGTGCAGACCGTGACAATGCTATCGATGTTTATATCGGAGATGAATATATGGATGTGCTTAATGAGGGGGCATGGCAGAAGGTCTTTAAGGTAAAACCACCGGTATTTACACGCGAAGAAAAACGCGCATGGCTGGATGGCATGACAGGGGTATCTCTTGGATCTGATGCGTTCTTCCCGTTTGGAGACAATATCGAGAGAGCACACAAGAGCGGAGTCTGCTACATTGCACAGCCGGGCGGTTCAGTGCGCGATGACAATGTTATTGAAGTTTGCAACAAATATGGCATGGTAATGTCATTTACAGGAATCCGCCTGTTCCATCACTAGATCTGAATTTGAAATAAGGAAACCGTCCGGTAATTTTGCCGGGCGGTTTTTTGTGAATACATGCGGATGTATTTGTATTATTTATTTTTCGATTCAGATTCGTATTCACGAAGACTTGCAAGAGCTTCCTTTGAAAGTGGAAGCAATGCAATGAGATTAAACACAGTCATAAGTCCTACACCCACGTCACCTAAATCCCATACGAAGGTATAGGCGGTCATGCCGCCTACAAACATCATGACCAGAGCGATAATCTTGTACGCTGTCTGAGCGGTCCAATTATCACCAAATAGGTAGCTTACGTTGGATCTTGCATAAAAAAGAATTCCGATAAAAGTTGTAAAGCTGAACAGCCACAAAATTACGGCAATAAATATGACTCCCAGTTTTCCGAAATGCCAGTTCATGGCTGCCTGCAAAAGATCCATGCCCTGAAGCCCCGAAAGTTTGTCCGCAGGTGCAAGAAGCATAATCATAGCTGTGCAAGTACATATCAATGTATCAATGAAAACTCCCATTGCCTGCATAAGCCCGACCTTTGCCGGGTGTGTGGTTTCTGCGGTTGCAGCCGCACATGGTGCAGAACCGCTGCCAGCCTCATTTGAGAAAAGGCCGCGCTTGATACCGTTCATAAGTACTGCACCGAATCCGCCGGCTGCAACCTGACGGATGCCGAGTGCTTCCTCAAATATCCTTGCAAATACTCCCGGAAGCTGACGGCAATTAACTATAATCAAGAACAGAGTTAAAACAATATAAATTCCTGCCATGATCGGAACCATGACATCTAAGACTTTGACTGTTGCATTTTTTCTGAGAACTATGACTGCTGCCAGAATAACCAGAAATACGCATGAATAAATCGGCGGTATGCCAAAGGCATTTTTAAATGATGAGGTTACGGAGTTGCTGATAACCTGACTGATTCCGCACCAGCATATAAGTCCTGAAAGAGCAAACATTACCGACAGAAAAGTTTTCTTTGGGATTTTCTTTTGCTTTTTGGCTTGTTTGCCTGTAATCCAGTCATGAATGTAGTAAGCAGGCCCTCCCCTGTAGCCACCGTAAAGCGGATCAGGCTGTTTATGCAGCTGTGCAAGAGTGGCCTCAATAAAAGCAGTGGCAGAACCGAGAATAGCTGTTATCCACATCCAGAAAAGAGCACCCGCTCCGCCTGCCGAGATGGCGGCGACTATTCCTACCAGATTGCCCATACCGACACGGGTCGCTGTTGAAACGATCAGCGCCTGAAGAGCAGAGATACCTCCGTTTTGATGGCCTGAATGGTCATTTTTCTCAAGAAGTTCATGAACCATGTCAGGAAGCATCCTAAATTGCAGAAACCTGGTCCTTATAGTGCAATATATGCCGGTCGGAACCAGCAAGATAACAAGGAACGGCAGGTTTATGGCTGAGCCGTCAGGAATGGGAATGTGTATCCAGTCACCCCATAAAAAAAAGTAAATTTTTTCGATCAGATTTATAATAGTATTCATTTTTGCTCCGGTTTCATTAAGTAATGTCTCATGCTTGACGCATGATTGAAAGATAGTTATAATGTGTTTCATGAGGGTAGATAATACTTTCTGCCCCATCAGCATATGATGTTTATATCATCAGAAAAGAGGAAAATTTATATGCAGTATGCTATTGCACATCTGGATCCCAATGAGGAAAATCCTTCATTGGAAGAAAATCCAAGTATCAGTGTTGATTTCGAAAATGAAGAAGAGTCATGTCTTGAAGCTGCAACCATGATGAGAGATGAAGGCTACAAAATGGTAACTCCATTCTTTATCGAGGACGGCGGAAAAGCAGGCGTATACTCATGGGAGTATGTCAATGCTCACCTGGTGGTTCGTACTAAATGATGGTTTGATTGCCGGAAAGAGATGTTCTTTCCGGTTTTTTCATTTTATTTATTTTTGTTAATAATTCTAACTTATATATGAATTTTATGCAAGTTGAAAAAAAGTCCCATTTAAATTGAGAAAGTCTCGTTTTAAATTGGAAAAGTCTTATTTCAATTGAAAAAGTTCCATTTCAATTCATAGAGCGGAGTATGATATAATGTCTGAAATAAGGACCAAAGATGAGAATGAAAGTAAGCAACTTCGAACCGGTTTTACAACAGGGACCTGTGCAGCTGCCTGCACAAGGGCTGCGGTAACATTTGTTTGCACCGGGCAGGCACCGGCTGGGGCAGAGACTGTGACTCCATCAGGCGTGCGTGCTGTTTTACCTATTGTTCTTACAGAAAATGAAGATAACAGTGCCATATGCGGTGTGCGAAAGGATTCGGGAGACGATCCTGACGTGACAAATAATACCCTGATTTGCGCACGGGCAACATTAGGTACATCAGGAGATGACACCCGTGGTTACGTTGATGAGGACTATCCCGGGATCATAGTGACCGGAGGAGAGGGGATCGGTATTGTAACCCGTGGCGGTCTTTCGTGCCCAGTGGGACATTATGCAATCAATCCTGTGCCAAGAAGCGCGATATTCAGGGAAGCAGATCTTGCAAGGTGTGAAGCCGGAATGCCTAATCTGAAACTAAGGATTGAGATTTCGATTCCCGCAGGAAAAGAACTGGCGCAGAAAACTTTCAATCCTAATCTTGGAATTACAGGAGGTATCTCTGTACTTGGCACAACAGGGATTGTTAATCCTATGAGTGAGGCGGCACTTATTGAAACCATACGTCTGGATATAAGAGTACATGCGATAAATAATAGTAAATCATTGCTTGCAGTAGCTCCGGGAAATTACGGTGAGCGTTTTCTTCAGGAAGAAACCGGATTATCTATGAAAAATTTCATCAAATGCAGCAACTTTGTCGGTGATACATTTGAAATGCTCTCGCGGGAAGGTATAAGCCGGGCTCTTTTTGCCGGACATGTCGGAAAATTGATTAAAGTTGCCGGCGGAATTATGAATACACATTCAAAGTACGGTGATCACAGGATGGAAATCATGTCAGAATGCGCAAGGAAAACAGGATTTACAAAAGCAGACGAACTGTTAAATCTTAATACCACTGAGGAAGCGGCGGATTTTTTGAATGAACATGGTGTGCTTAAGCCGGTGATGGAACAGGTCACTGTACAGATTAAGGATGTGTTGGAGAAAAAAAACGGTATAAAAACAGAAGTTATGCTTTTTTCTGGCAATTACGGACTGATGGCACGAACCGATAATGCAGATGAGTATGTAAGAGAACTGCTTGAAATGGAAAAAATAGATACACAAATTGGATGAAATCAGGGAGTAATATTATATGGTATATTTTGTTGGAGCAGGGTCCGGCGCACCGGATTTGATTACCGTGAGAGGATCCAGACTTTTGAATGAGGCTGACCAGATTATTTATGCCGGATCGCTGGTTAACCCTGAGCTTTTAAACTACAAAAAAGACGGAGCTTCTGTATATGACAGTGCCAGGATGACTTTGGAAGAGGTAATTGAAGTTATCAAGATAGGTGAAGAAAAAGGCCTGATGACTGTAAGACTTCATACGGGTGATCCCTGTATATACGGAGCTATCAGAGAGCAGATGGATGAGCTTGATAAATTGAATATTGATTATGAGGTATGTCCGGGAGTTAGCTCATTTTGCGGGGCTGCGTCAGCACTGAATCTTGAATATACATTGCCCGGTATTTCCCAGAGCGTGATTATAACCAGAATGGCCGGTCGAACACCCGTGCCGGATCGCGAAAGCATATCGTCGTTTGCTGCCCACAAAGCAACCATGGTAATCTTCTTAAGTACGGGCATGCTTGAAAAACTTGCAAAGGAGCTTATAAGCGGCGGATATGAGGCTGACACACCTGTTGCCATTGTATACAAGGCAACATGGCCGGATGAAAAAAAGATTATCTGCACAGTAGGAACCCTGGCAGAATCAGCCAAACAGCAAAATATTACGAAAACAGCACTTATCATAATAGGCGATGTGACTGCCCAAAGCGGATATGATCGTTCGCGACTTTATGCTCCGGATTTTACCACTGAATTCAGACGTGGAACTAAATAAAATCGAAAGCTTCATAAATGAAAGTCAGTGAAAGGGAAAATTATACAATGGAACAGGTTAAACTTAGAGTAAAAAACGGCATTTGCGTATGTTTCACAGCCAAGGGTAAAGAGACGGCAAACCGACTGATAGATAAATTAAATCAGCAGATTGAGACTCCTGTTGAAATCTTTGACTACACCGGAAATGACCATTCAAGACCGCTTAAACAGGTGGTCAAAGAATCCTTTGATGACAAGGATGCTATTATTTTTATAGGTGCGGCTGGGATCGCAGTCCGTCTGATAGCCCCGTTTGTGAAGGATAAAATGAAAGACCCGGCGGTTCTTGTAATTGATGAGCAGGGACACTATGCTATTCCGATTTTGTCAGGCCATGTCGGAGGATGTAATGAACTGGCGGATGCAGCGGCAAATATTTTGGATGCAAAATCGGTTATCACGACTGCGACCGACTTAAGGCAGGCCTTTGCCGTGGATGTATTCTCAGCTGAAAATGAACTGGTTGTCAGCGACCGTGAATTGGCAAAGCGCATTTCAGCAGCCGAACTGAATGGCGAAAAAATCGGTTTTTTCAGCGATTATCCGGTGGAGGGCATAGTCCCTGGTGAGGTCACTCCTGGAATATGGCAGAATAAAAATATCTATGTCACCCTGAAACAGGGGGGCTGTCCTAAAGGTGCACCTGAGTCGGTAATACGTCGAGATATGGTTATCGGACTGGCAGATAAACAAAAAGGCAGTGAGGTAAAGAAAAGCGCGCAGGAAGATATTCCTGAACTTCTTCGCCTCTATCCGCGAACGGTTATTCTCGGCATGGGATGCCGCAGGGATTCATCCCTGAATGCGGTTCGGGATATGGCACGGGAGGCACTTTCAAAAGCTATGATAGATAAAAGTGCGGTTCGTGCCATTGCAACAATTGATCGCAAGAAAAATGAGATGGCATTTCTGGCACTTGCAAAGGAATGGAATGTAGAACTGTGGAGCTTTACTTCTGAAGAATTACAAAATGCAGGCACCGAGTTTACAGAGTCTTCATTCGTAAAAAAAACAGTAGGAGTCGGAAATGTCTGTGAAAGAGCCGCTGTCATGGGCGTTAAGAAGCTCTATAAGGAGCGGGCGATTAACAACAAAAATATGCCTGCGATAGATCTGAGAGTAAGAAAAATGGCCGGAAACGGTGTGACCGCGGCTATAGCAGTTCCGGCATCAGAGCAGGTAAGGAGGCAGCATTGGAAGAAAAACGATTGTATGTAATCGGGATAGGACCGGGTGACAGGGAACAGATGACGATTCGCGCAGATCGCATATTAAGGGAGAGTCAGGTTATCATAGGCTATACCGTATATGTAGATTTGGTGAAGGAATATTATCCGCAGGCGGATTTTATGGTAACCCCGATGCGACAGGAAAAAGAACGCTGTGAGATGGCACTTAGGGAAGCAGATAAAGGCAGGAAAACGTCAATTATATGCAGCGGTGACAGCGGTGTATATGGCATGGCAGGTCTTGTTTATCAGATGTCAGAATCATATCCTGATGTAAGGATAGAGGTTATTCCCGGTGTGACCGCGGCTCTTGGCGGCGGAGCGGTACTGGGAGCACCGCTTGGCCACGATTTTGCCGTAATCAGCCTCAGTGACCTTCTTACACCGATGGAATTGATTGAGGAGAGACTACGAGCAGCGGCCAAAGCGGATTTTATTATCTGCCTATATAATCCTTCGAGTCATAAGAGACATGATTATTTGGAACGTGCGTGCCGGATACTTTTAGAATATAAGAGCGAAGATACGGCCTGCGGGTATGTGCAGAATATCGGTCGAACAGGAGAGACCATGCACGTGCTGACTCTTTCTCAGCTGGAAAAGACATCTGTAGATATGTTTACCACTGTTTTTATTGGCAACAAAGAGACCCGCATATTAGACGGACACCTGATAACACCGAGAGGATACCGAAATGTGTAAAATATTGATATTTGGTGGTACGACAGAGGGACGTCTGCTGGCAGAATATTGCAGCGAACAGAAAATCAGCGCATGGATAAGCGTTGCATCCGAATACGGTGAAGAAATATTGCAGGAAGATGCAAGTGCATATGTTAAAATATTGCGTGGGCGCATGGATTCTCATCAAATCGAAGATTTTATAAAGGAACACAACATAAGTCTTGTTATTGATGCGACACATCCCCATGCAAAGATCGTTTCAGGAGAAATCAAATCGGCATGTCAAAAAACAGGGATTCGGCTGGAAAGATGTATTCGCTCGGAAGGTGAAAATGATATTGATGATAATTGCATCATGGTTAATTCCATAGAGGAAGCTGTCGATTTCCTTTCCCATGTACCCGGTGTGATATTTTCCACAACGGGCAGTAAGGAAATGGAAACCCTGTGCCGGATACAGGATTATCAGAAAAGAGTCTACGCAAGAGTACTTCCGACTTCAGGCGTCATAAAAAAATGTGAAGATTTAGGTATAAGCGGCAGCCATCTGATAGCAATGCAGGGGCCTTTTTCTACGGAAATGAACGTATTGTTCCTTAAACAGACTAAAGCAGAATGGCTTTTGACAAAGGATTCCGGAACCACGGGCGGATTTAAGGAAAAACTCCTGGCGGCACGTGAGACAGGAACGAGGGTTTTGGTTATCAAAAGACCGAAAGAAGAGGGCATATCACTTGCAAAAACCATGCAGGTCATACTTGAATCTCAATCTTTCAGTGCTGTCGCGGATGTCATGGATGTCACGCATGACTGCGACAGTCATCGAACACATATTATACTTGCCGGAATCGGCATGGGGAATCCCTCATCGATGACCGTCGAGGTTACAAGAGCGATCATGGAAAGTGATGCGATTATCGGTGCCGGCAGGATGCTTGAGTGTGCGAAAAAAGTGCTTTCGGACAGTTACAATGAATCTGATACGTCTATACAAGATTCGCGCTTTTTTAAGGCGTATCTTCCTGATGATGTGATGAAAATTATCACTGAGCATCCCGGGTGGAATCAAGCAGTCATTCTGTATTCAGGAGATACAGGTTTTTTCAGCGGTACGGCTAAGATGGCTAAGTGCCTTCGCATGTCAGGATATTCATTTGATATATATCCGGGAATTTCCTGCATCAGCTATATGGCGTCCAAATTGGGCATTAACTGGGAGAATGCTGCAATCTATTCTGCACATGGCAGAGAACTTTCACTAAATAATGTAATCAAACATTTAACCGATCCGGATAATGACGCAAAAAAGGCATTTATTCTCATGGGCGGTAAAAACGGTGCCGGTGAATTTTGTCGTCAACTTACTGAACTGGGATATGGAGATATCCGTATAGCAGTCGGTGAAAATTTATCCTATGAAAACGAACTGATTCGAAGCGGCAATGCAAAGGAGATGTCCGAATATGAATTTTCCGAGTTGAGTCTGGTATTTGCAGAAAATTCTTTAGATGCGGAAACGAAATCTCTTCAGCATACCGATAGAATGTGCCCTCGAATTATGTTTGCGGCGCCTAAAAGCGGCAGCGGCAAGACGCTGATAACCTGTGGATTCCTTGAAACTTTACTTAGGCGCGGTTTAAGACCTGTAGCCTGCAAATGCGGACCTGACTATATCGATCCGATGTTTCACCGATATGTACTTGGAATTGCGGGACGAAATCTGGACAGCTTTTTTCTGAAAGCTTGCGGAGTAAGAAATATATTAACCGATGCGGCCTATGAGGAACAGGCGGATATAGCTGTTTTAGAAGGAGTTATGGGATACTATGATGGTCTTGGAGGGACAGAGACTGCTGCAAGCAGCTGGGAGATTTCGTGTATAACCGATACTCCTGCAATTCTTGTGCTTGATTGCAAGGGTTCCTCACTTTCATCAGCTGCGATGGCCTCCGGCTTCCTGAATTTCAAAAAAAACAGCCATATAGCCGGTATTATTTTAAATCGTGTTTCAGCAATGTATTACGAACGTCTGGCATCAGCTATAGAAGAATCATCCAAAATTCCGGTACTTGGATATCTGCCCGAATCAGACGAATATAGGATGGAGAGTCGTCATCTCGGTTTGTTTATGCCGGGAGAGATAGACAGATTACGTGAGCGAATTGGCAAATTATCAGATCAGATGGAAAAATCTATTGATATCGATAAAATACTGGAAATCGCAGGTATGAAATCTGTACCTGAAAAGAAAAGCACTGAAGAAGAATCTACCAAAAAACAAGAGATTTTTTTGGCAAAAGTGAACATAGGCGTGGCGCGCGATGAAGCATTTTGCTTCTATTATCAGGAAAATCTTCGTCTGTTAGAGCAGATGGGCGCGACAATTACTTATTTCAGTCCGCTTAAGGATTCCAAAATTCCTGACGGAGTGGACGGATTGATATTCGGCGGAGGCTATCCTGAAAATTATGGCAGGGAGCTTTCGCAAAATATTACGATGCTTGAAAGTGTGCGTGAATCCATAGAAAACGGTATGCCGTTTCTTGCAGAGTGTGGCGGCTTTATGTATTTACATCAATCCCTTGAAGGCAGCGATGGAAATACGTGGAAGATGGTCGGTGTCTATCCGTTTTCCGCATACAGAACTGACAAACTTCGTCGTTTCGGTTATGTGAGTCTTTTGACACCTTTGGGTCTGGAAATTCACGGCCATGAGTTTCATTATTGGGAAAGTGAGGATCCCGGAACTGACTGGGAAGCAGTAAAACCAGTAGGAAACCGCAGTTGGAGATGCATTCATGCTACGAAAACGCAGATTGGTGGATTCCCTCATTTATACTACCCATCCTGCCCGGAATTTTTAGCCGGATGGCTTGAAGCATGCAAGAGCACATCGTGCTAATCAATCAGGTATCAGAGGGGTCAAAAGATCTTTTGACCCCAACAGTACCTAATATATGGAGAAATAAAAAATGCGTGATGAATGGTTTATACGTGGAAAGGTTCCCATGACAAAAAGCGAGGTCAGGGCGGTTTCACTGTCAAAACTTGAATTGTATGATGGATGTGAATTGTGGGACATAGGAGCCGGAACAGGCTCTGTCAGTGTGGAAGCCGCAATAGATTATCCCGGAATTCATATATGCGCTTTCGAGTACAAAAAAGAGGCGCTTGAACTAATAAGGGCAAATTGCGATAAGGCAGCAACGAATGCGGTAAAGATTATATCAGGAAAAGCACCGGAGACATTTAAAGAGGCAGAAAGCCATATACCTGACAGAGCTTTTATAGGCGGAACCACAGGAAAAATGCAGGAAATACTTGACGAATTGCTTAGGCTTAATCCTGATATACGCATAGTTATTAATCTTATTGCATTGGAATCCCTAACCGCTGTTATTAATTATCTTAATGAGCGGGAAATCGAGGCTGAGATCTTATCCATGCAGATTTCAAAGGCCGAAAAAATTGCTTCAAGTCATCTGATGAAAGGGCAGAATCCGATCTATATCATATCTTTTGGAGGAGAGAACAGGTGAGTGAAACAATTCAAGATGCATATAATTTAGATAATCCGATCAAACTTGAATTTGCACCGATGGAAGGAATAACCGGATATATATTCAGACAGGCTCATGCCAAAATCTTTGGCAAAGTTGACAGATATTACAGCCCTTTTATTGCACCGGGCGCCAGTCATAAGCTTTCATCCAGAGAAAAAAACGAAATTCTTCCGGAGCACAATAGGGGACTTAAACTCATACCTCAGGTTCTGACTCATTCATCGGAGGATTTTCTATGGCTTTGCGGTCTGCTGGCGGAATATGGGTATGATACGGTGAATCTGAACCTGGGCTGTCCGTCGGCAACTGTTGTAACTAAGAAGAAAGGTGCCGGATTTCTTGATTATCCGGATGAACTTAATCTATTTCTGGATGAGATCTGCAGCGGACTGGAAAAAATAACTGCATCCGATGGAAAAGCAATGCGTCTCTCAATTAAAACTCGGATTGGAATGAAGGAAGAAACTGAATTTTCGCAATTGATTGAAATTTATAATCAATATCCGCTTAATGAGTTGATAGTTCATCCGAGAGTTCGCGAGGATTATTATAATGGTTCTACGCGAATGGAGGCATTTTATTATGCCATTCAGCACAGCCGAAGCAGACTCGGTTATAACGGAAATCTGTTTTCGGCACAAGAGACGAAAGCCTGTATGGATAATGTCTTTAATAATAATCCTGAGGCGGTAAATGATGGAAAGATTTCCGCGCTCATGTTCGGGCGCGGAGCAGTTGCCACACCATGGATTTTCAGTGATGTGAGAAAACTTTTTTCGAAGAAAAATGAATGTAATTCAAATAGCAACTCGGAAATTTTCCGTAAATTCAAGTTATTTCACGATCTGCTGCTTGATGGATATGTCCAGGTTATGTCCGGGGACAGGAATACTCTGTTTAAAATGAAAGAACTCTGGTATTATTTCGGTTCACATTTTCCGAATTGCGAAAAGAATCTTAAAAAAATAAAGAAATCACAGAATATAACAGATTATCGTGCGGCAGTTGAAGTGATTTTCAATGAGGATCGCTTCAGAATTTAAGCACATTTAAGCATCACATTTTACATATATTTTACATTCATCTATGGCTATTTTTACATTTATTTGATATAGTGATTACGTTAGTGTGTTAGTATAAAGAAATGATGGGAGAGTAGGTATGTCAATTAATACTTTGGGAACACTCTTTCAGTTCATAGGCGGACTGGGAATGTTTCTGTATGGAATGGAGTCCATGGCAGATGGTTTACAGAAGTTTGCAGGCAACCGTTTACAGCGTGTCCTTGAAATTCTGACATCAAACCGTCTGGTCAGTGTTCTGGTAGGTGCCGGTGTTACGGCAATCATCCAGAGTAGTTCGGCGACTACGGTTATGGTCGTTGGTTTTGTTAATGCCGGCATAATCAATCTGCTTCAGGCAACCGGTATTATTATGGGTGCCAATATCGGTACGACCGTAACAAGCTGGATCGTATCCATGAGTGAGTGGGGCGAGGTATTAAAACCTGAATTTTTTGCACCTGTACTTTTCGGTATCGGCGCATTTATCACTATTTTTGCAAAAAGTCATAAGAAAAAAGAGGGAGCAGAGATTCTGATTGGTTTTGCACTTCTTTTTATCGGACTTTCTTTTATGTCAGGATCTATTGAGCCGTATCGTGATGCACCGATTTTTTCTAATGCATTTACAGTGCTTGGCAAGAACCCGCTTTTAGGAGTTTTTGTAGGTCTGGCAGTTACTGCTATTATTCAGAGCAGTTCTGCTTCTGTAGGTATTTTGCAGATGCTTGCGATCAATGGTATGGTTAACTGGCAGTCAGCGGTGTTCATTACGCTGGGACAGAATATCGGTACATGTGCTACTGCACTGTTATCATGTATCGGTACAACAAGAACCGCAAAACGTGCGGCAGTTATTCACCTTTTGTTTAACGTAACCGGTGCGATCATATTCGGTATCACCTTATACATTGTATTTATGATGAATCCATCACTTGCGATGTCTAGGGCTGACAGTATTGGAATTTCCATTTTCCATACGGTATTCAATATTGTTAATACATGTATTCTTTTCCCGTTTGCAGGATTCCTTGTAAAAGCTTCCGATATCATCGTTCCGAAGCCGAAGAAAGAGGAAAAAGAGTGGTCTGCCAACAGTGTTGAGACAGAGATGATTCGCCATCTTGATGAGCGTATTCTTGAGACACCGTCATTTGCGATTGAGACAGCCTGTAATGAAGTTGTCAACATGGGAAAGGTGGCTATTGCCAACTTAAAGATAGCAACTGCAGCCATGGTTGATTCGGACAGTAATTTCTGTGAACAGGTATTTGAAAATGAAGAGACCATTGACCGTATGGAGAAAATGCTGACGGAGTATCTTTTGAAGATTAACAATCTGTCGTTAAATGATGAACAGCATCTTCTTGTCAAAAATATGTATTATACAATCGGAGATCTTGAACGTGTCGGAGATCATTGTGAAAATATTGCCGAGCTGGCAAAAAAACAGATCGAAGATCCGGAGTCAGCTTTCTCGGAACTTGCGCTTGAAGAGATAAAAACCATTGCTGATGCAACTCTCAAATCAGTTGAGGCATCTGTGGAAGCACGCAAGGACCATGACATGCAGAAAGTTCGTCAGACTGCCCGTTGGGAAGAAGAAGTTGACAACATGGAAGAAGAAATGCGTGAGAGTCATATGAACCGTCTTTCAGCCGGAGATTGTAAAATAGGAAGCGGTGTCATCTTCCTGGATGCACTGGCAAATTATGAGAGAATCGCAGATCATGCCAAGAATGTAGCTGGCTACGTAAAGGAAGAGATGCAATAATGAAGTATCTTATCTATGTGATTGAAGATGATGAGAATATACGGAATCTTATCTGTGTGGCACTGGAAAATTTCGGTTATCGTGCCTGCGGATTTGAGACCGCTGAAGAGGCACTTGACAAATTGTCTGAGCTGATTCACAAAGGAAAAGAAGCCCGGAGAGAATATCCGTCTATGTTTATATTTGACTGGATGCTTCCCGGTATGGACGGTGTGGCGGCTATACGCAAGATCCGTGAAAAACCGGATTTTGCATCTGCACCGGTGTTGATGCTGACAGCCAAGGATCGCGAAATGGATGTTGTCCAGGGCCTTGACAACGGAGCGGATGATTATATGACCAAGCCCTTTGGTATTTTGGAGCTTTCCGCAAGAGTAAGAAATCTTCTTAAACGTGTTGAATCTGTAAAAGAAGAGTCTTCAAGCATCACGATCGGCGATGTGAGCATAGATAGGGAGACGCGTGAAGTTATCGCGTGCGGTGAGCAGACAGAACTCACACTTAAGGAGTTTGAACTGCTTACTTATCTTATGGAACATATCAACCGCGTGGTGACACGCGATGAACTTTTGGATCATATCTGGGGATATGATTATGACGGCGAGACGAGAACACTTGATATGCACATTAAAACTCTTCGTCAGAAGCTTCATGGTGCAGGAGCTCAGATCAAGACAGTGCGCGGAGTTGGTTATCGTTTTTTGAAAGAAAAAGAAGCAGGAAAGTGATGAAGTAATGAGAAAAGCGATTTTGATGAAATTTATTCATCTGCTGTTTCTTGCACTGATCCTAAATACATTTATTGCATTTGTAGTTACAAGCAGTCTGTTACTCAAACGGTCAAGGGAAGATATGCATTTTGCATTGAAATCCGTTGACCGTATGTTGGATTATAGGGGAAATGTAAAAGAACAGCTGATGGAACTGGATGATCTTGCCGATGAGAGCCGTTATACACTGATAGCAATGGATGGCACGGTTATAGCCGACACTGAAGTGACGGATGTGTCACATATGGAAAATCATCTTAAGAGGCAGGAAGTGAAGGATGCACTGCAGACAGGATATGGATATTCTGTGCATCGTTCCGGGACGCTTGGAATGCAAATGGCATATGCAGCCATCCCTTCATCGGATGGCAATTATATACTTAGACTTTCTGCGCGTTCGACAGGGCTTGCCGAATATATGCTTATGCTGATACCGGCGGCATTTTTAAGCTTTGGAATTGCTTTTTTTGCTTCGGTTTCGGAAGCAGAGCGGTTTTCACAGTCTATTACACGTCCGTTACAGGAGATTTCAAGTGAAATGGTGCGGATGGACAATGACTATACATCTTTCAGATTTGAAAAATGTCAATATGACGAAATCAATGTCATTGCGGATACAACGACAAACATGTCGAGAAATATGAAAAAATACCTGGAGCGCATCGACAGAGAAAAACAGATCAGACAGGAATTTTTCAGCAACGCTTCTCATGAGTTGAAAACACCGATAACCTCGATTCGAGGTTATGTCGAACTTCTTGAAAGCGGCATGGTTAAGGATCAGGCTACGGTAAAGGACTTCCTTGGACGTATCAAAAAGGAAGCAGTGCGGATGACAAGCCTCGTTGACGATATTCTGATGATTTCACGTCTGGAATCTGATGGTGCAAAAGTAGATATTATTTCCATCAACACATCAGAGCTCCTCGATGAATGCCTTTCATCCATTGATTCTCAGGCGGCAGCCCGTGGTATTACGGTACATAGAGAATGTGAAGATTTTATTATTCACGCCGATTTGAGGCAGATGCAGGAGTTGTTTAACAATCTTCTGACCAACGCTGTAAAATATAACAATGAGGGTGGAGAGATCTGGGTTCAGGTCAAACATTGGGGCGCTGATATGATCCTTACTGTCCGAGATACAGGAGTGGGCATACCTTCAGACTGTAAAAATCGCATTTTTGAACGGTTTTACCGTGTAGACAAAGGCCGGAGCCGCAAACAGGGAGGTACCGGACTGGGACTTTCCATAGTAAAACATATTGTCAATTATTACCATGGCACTGTCAGTGTCAAATCCGAGTTGGGGAAGGGCTCAACTTTTGAGGTAAAGCTGCAAATTGCCGAGGCAAAGTAAGTTGCCAAATGCCCATCCATCCTCGCGTGCAAGCACGCGGTCTGTCTGGTCGCTTGGCAACACTTTCAGAATATTTTTCAGTTGACTCTTTTTATCATTTATAGTATGATTACTTTAAAGTGCAACACTTTAACTCAATGAAGTGATTAAATGGTTCAGGAGGAAGGATTATGAAAAAAACAAAAAAACTTGCAGCTTTGATGCTTGCCGGTGTTATGGCAGCATCACTTGCAGCCTGTGGAGCAAAGACTGATGCTGATTCTACAGCAGCTGAGTCAGCAGATAGTGACAGCAAGAGCGCGGCAGAGTCCGGTGATGGAGAGACCTACAAGATTGGTGTATTACAGCTTACACAGCATGTGGCTCTGGATAAGACGAATGAGGGCTTTGTTGCAGCATTAGATGATGCAGGCATCAAATATGAGATAGATCAGCAGAACGCAGCAGGTGAACAGTCAGCTTGTCAGACTATCGCAGAGAAGCTGGTAAATGATAAGAATGACCTTATTTTTGCCATTGCGACTCCGGCAGCTCAGGCTGTTGCGGGCGTGACAGATTCTATTCCGATCCTTGTAAGTGCTGTTACTGATCCGGCTGCATCAGGATTGGTTGAGTCTAATGAGCACCCGGGTGGAAATGTATCCGGTACTTCTGACCTTACACCGGTAAAAGAGCAGATTGACCTTATGCAGCAGATTGTTCCGGATGTAAAGAAAGTCGGACTTCTCTACAGCAGTGCCGAGGCTAATTCGGTTATTCAGATTGACATTGCAAAAGAGGCATTAGATACGGCCGGTATCGAGTATGAAGATTTCACTGTTTCAAATTCCAATGAGATTCCTACAGTTGTAGAGTCTATGGTGGGCAAAGTTGACTGTGTATACACACCTACCGATAACATGATTGCAGCCGGTATGGCAACCGTAGCTATGGTGGCAAATGAGAATAAGCTTCCGGTTATTTGCGGTGAAAAAGGTATGGTAGATGCAGGCGGACTGGCTACATATGGTATTGACTACTATCAGTTGGGATATATGACCGGTGAGCAGGCTGTTAAGATTCTGACCGAAGGCGCAGATATCTCTGAGATGCCGATTGGTTATCTGGATGCATCAAAATGTGAACTGACAATCAATGAAGATACAGCAAAAACATTGGGAATCGATGTATCTGCAGTTCAAAAACGATAATATAGCAGGCATCAAGGTCGGGAGATTTTGTTCCTGACATTACAAATAAAAGCAGACTGTCAGATCGGCAACTAACAAGCTAAAAGCGGATCTGACAGTTCTTTTTACATTTACAGGAGGTAAAATCTTTGAGCGGATTAATAGTTTCTCTTCAGGGTGCTGTTGCGCAGGGAGTTCTCTGGGGAATTATGGTACTGGGAGTTTATATTACATTTCGTCTGATGAATATAGCAGATATGACGGTAGACGGAAGTTTTGCACTGGGAGCTTGCGTATGTGCTGTTTTAGTTGTAAATAAGGGCGTAAATCCGATTTTGGCACTTTTAGTTGCCGCAATCGCAGGTGTGATAGCCGGTGCAGTAACCGGAATTTTACATACGGTTTTTGAAATTCCTGCAATTCTGGCCGGAATTCTGACTCAGATATCTCTGTGGTCTATCAATCTTCGTATTATGGGCGGAAAAAGCAATCTGCCGCTTTTGAAGGTAACAACTCTTATCAGCGGACTTGCATCTTCCTTTGGCATGACGCAGGCGCAGGCGTCTATGATAGTCGGTATTGTTCTTGCAGTAGTCGTGATTTTCTTTTTGTATTGGTTCTTTGGAACAGAGATCGGAAGTGCGATGCGTGCAACAGGAAATAATGAGGATATGGTTCGCGCACTTGGTGTAGACACACGCATGATGAAGCTTTTATCGCTTATGCTGAGTAATGGTCTTGTAGGTTTATCAGGTGCATTGGTCTGCCAGAGCCAGAAATATGGTGATGTCGGCAGCGGTACCGGTGCAATCGTTATAGGACTTGCAGCCATAGTTATCGGAGAGGTTATTATGGGGCGTCTGACTTCCTTCTACTGGAAACTTACATCAGTTGTTGTAGGCTCTGTTATTTATTTTGTAATACGTGCCGTAGTACTTCGAATGGGTATGGACGCAAATGATATGAAACTGCTTTCTGCCGTTATTGTAGCCCTTGCTCTTTGTATTCCGGTTGCCCTTTCAAAGTACAGGCTAAGAAAAGAATATTCTGAAGGAGGCGAGGAGTAATGCTTACGATCACAAATGTCAGAAAAACCTTTAATAAGGGAACAGTCAACGAAAAAAAGGCACTTAACGGTATCAATCTGCACCTTGCTCCGGGAGATTTTGTTACAATCATCGGCGGAAACGGTGCCGGAAAATCAACAATGTTAAATATGATTGCAGGAGTATATCCGATTGATTCCGGTAAAATTGAAATCGATGGTGTAAATATTTCGAGAGAACCGGAATATAAACGTGCAAAATATATAGGCAGAGTTTTTCAGGATCCTATGCGCGGAACTGCTTCTAATATGGAAATTCAGGAGAATCTGGCCATGGCGCTTCGTCGCGGCAAGGCGAGAGGACTTGGATGGGGAATAAAGAAGAATGAAAAGGATTTCTATCGTGAATCCCTTGCTCAGCTTGATTTGGGATTGCAAACCAGAATGACAAGCAAAGTCGGCCTGTTATCCGGCGGCCAGCGGCAGGCTCTTACACTTCTTATGGCGACGCTGCAGAAACCAAAACTGCTGCTTTTGGATGAACACACCGCAGCTCTGGATCCGAAAACAGCTAGAAAAGTGCTTGATCTGACCGAGAAGATTGTAGACGAGCAAAATTTAACCGCACTCATGGTCACTCATAATATGAAAGATGCGATTCAGATCGGAAATCGTCTTATCATGATGCATGAGGGCAGAATTATTTACGATATAGCCGGAGAAGAAAAGAAAAATCTTCAAGTAGAGGATTTGCTTGAAAGGTTTGAAAAAGTAAGCGGTGAAGAATTCGCAAATGACCGTATGATGCTGGCAAAATAACCCTTTTAGTATATTTTAAACTTACGTGAACAGTAATAATCTCCTGACACTTAACATTTCTGTAATTATTCATTCATGGAAATTTCATATTTGCATCAGTCTCATTCCTTGGCAAGTATTGAAGAATATGGTAAAATGATACCAGGTTTACAAGGTCAGAAGTTCGACGCAAGCTTGATTGCGGGAGAACTTTTGACTTTGGGGCCCGCCAAAAACATGAGTAAGTAGCCATTTTTTAAGAAAAATGAGCGAATTGCGAATGTTTTTGAAAATTGCGAGAGCACATCGTGCGGAGCAATTTGGTATCATTAGTTGCTGGACGACTATGAATGTAGTATGTTCAGACCTAGTATTATAAGAAAATCAGGAGAGATCTACATGTTAGATGAAAATATAAAGGAAAACACGGAGCAAAACGAAGTAGCAGAAGCCGGTGTGGAATCAGCTGATAATGATAATTCAAAATCCGCACAGACTAAAGCAGATTCAGACTCTGTAATTCGTAAGGCCGATTCAGATTCTGTTCTTCGTAATGATGACAAGTTACCTTCGGGTAATGTTATGAGAAGATCACGTAAACGTCTTGTTGATGGTTCCGAACGTAAATTCCATTATCCGGTCGTGGCTGCAGGTGTAGTACTTGCCCTTGCCATTGCAGCTGTAGCAGGTAAGTCGCTTATTAGCCGTAAAGGAGGAGAACAGTCGGGTAAAAATGTCATGACTGCGTCTCAAATTTCTGAAAATGCTGATTCATCAAAATCGGAAGAAGAATTATCCAAAGAAAAAGAAGCAGTTGTCGATTCCTATAAAAATCTTGGCATTGTTCAGGTTTCAGGTTATCTAAACATCCGCGAATCTGCAAGTACAGATGCAGACATTATCGGAAAATTGCTTGGAGACAGTGCATGCGAGATTACAGATGATTCAATAGAAGGGTGGTATCAGATAGAATCCGGCGGTATTTCCGGATATATCAGTTCGGAATTTGTGCTTACAGGTGATGAGGCCAGAAAGAAGGCACTCGAACTGGTTGAGAAGCGTGCAATTATAACAGCTGATTCTTTGAATATACGAAAAGAACCGAATACCGATTCCGAAGTAGTAGGACAGGCACTCAAAAATGAACGCTATACAGTTGAGGATGAATCTGATGATGGTTGGATAAAGATTCCGAGCGGTTATATTTCTGCTGATTATGCAAAGATTCGCTATGCGCTCAATGAAGCACGAAAACTGGATATGCGTGCAATGGTTCTTAATTTATATAAGAATCTCGGTATTTCCAGCGTTGATAATTATCTTAATGTTCGTGACCAGCCAAGTGAAAATGGCAACATTATAGGTAAGATGACCAGTAAATCCGCCGGAGAGATTCTGGAGAAGACCGAAGATGGTGAATGGTATAAGATTCAGTCAGGTTCTGTTACCGGATATGTAAAATCAGAATATATACTTACCGGAGATGCTGCGAAACAGGAGGCTATGGATGTAGCTGAGCTTATGGCGATTGTCTCTACCGATCGTCTGAATGCAAGAACCGAGCCCAGTACAGATGCACCCATCTGGACCCAGATTTCCAATAATGAGCGATATGATGTCATAAGTCAGCAGGATGGCTGGGTAGAGATAGCACTTGATACAACAAGTGCTTATGTCTCCACGGATTTCGTTGATGTGCGTTATGCGCTGCCGGAAGCCATACCGTTTTCGCCTGTAAAGGAACAGTCGTCACTGAGGAGTCAGATTGTCAACTATGCACTTCAGTTTGTAGGCAATCGATATGTATGGGGTGGAAATGATCCGCATACCGGTGTGGATTGTTCCGGTTTTACAAAATATGTATACAGCCATGTGGCAGGGATCACATTGCCGCGTGTATCCAGGGATCAGGCTCGAACAGGCACAAAAATCGATTCTTCAAAGATGCGTCCGGGTGACCTGATATTCTATACTAACCGTTCCGGTACGGTCAATCATGTTGCAATGTATATAGGGAACGGTCAGATTGTCCATGCAGCAAGCCGGAGAAGCGGTATTAAAATTTCAACATGGAATTATCGAAATCCGTACCGGATTGTCAATATGATTGGAGACTGATAGGGAGAGTACAGCATGGAAGAACAAAAGACTGAAAACTATAAAGAAAGATTACTCAAAGCACGAAAAAGACGAAATGGCAAAGAACCGATGAGACTGCTTATGCTGGCAGGTCTGGCAATCATTGTAGTGCTGGTTCTGGTCATAGTAGTTAAGCTTGCCAGAGGCGGTACGTTTGGAACCGGTAAAAAAGAAGGCACAATACCTGCTTCGCAAGAAGAAACTGAGGTTCAAGAGACTGCTATAGGTGAGACTATCGAGGAAGATGAAGAGCAGGCAAAAGAAGATGAAGAAAAGAAAAATGTAGTTGAATCTTACAATAATCTTGGTATTGTCAAGGTGTCAGGTTACCTCAATATGCGTGAGAGTGCCAACACAACTTCGGAGGTAATAGGTAAATTGATGGGCGGCAGTGCCTGTGAGATTTTAGATGATTCAGAGGAAGGCTGGTACAAAGTCTCATCCGGCGGACTTGAAGGATATATCAGTTCAGAATTTGTACAGACAGGTGAGGAGGCCAAAACAGAGGCATTTGAACTTGTTAAAAAGATGGCGGTTATCACAGCGGACAAATTGAATATTCGAAGCGAGCCAAATGAAGATGCGCAGGTGCTGGAACAGGCGCTGAAAAACGAAAGATATTCCATCATCAGTGAACAGGACGGATGGATTCAGATCAGTGAAGGCTATATTTCAGCGGATTATGTAGACGTTCGGTATGCCTTGAATGAGGCCAGAAAACTTGATCTGAGAACCATGGTCCTCAATATGTATGATAATCTTGGTATTTCCAATGTAAATAATTACCTGAATATACGTGTGGAACCTAAAGAAGATGCCAAAATTATCGGCAAGATGACCAGTAAGTCAGGCGGTGAGATTCTCGAAACCACTGAGGATGGCGGATGGTATAAGATTAAGTCAGGTCCGGTAACAGGCTATGTCAAGTCGGAGTTTATTCTGACAGGAGATGCAGCTAAGGAAGAGGCATTGAATGTTGCCCAGCTGATGGCAATCGTATCTACTGATAAACTGAATGCAAGAACCGAGCCCAATACGGACGCACCGATTTGGACACAGATTTCCAACAGCGAACGCTACAGCGTTATGAGTCAGCAAGATGGATGGGTACAGATCGCCCTTGACGAAACAAGTGCCTATGTAGCTACGGAATTTGTTGATGTTCGCTATGCTTTAAATGAGGCTATCGAGTTCACTCCGGTGGAAGAAACTCCGGAACCGGAAACAAAGGCAGAGAGCAGCAAGGGCAGTTCTGGAAGCAAAAACAGCAGTAAAGGAAGCAACAAGGACAGTTCTGGAAGTCAGAATGCATCTTCAAGCGGCTCCTCTAAGCGTGCTCAGATTGCAAACTATGCAACGCAGTTCCTCGGAAACCCGTATGTATGGGGTGGCACAAGCCTTACTAACGGTGCAGACTGCTCAGGATTTACGATGTCAGTCATGGCTCATTTTGGCGTGAGTCTTCCGCATCATTCAGGTTCTCAGGCAGGTGCAGGAAAGAGTATCAGCTCATCTCAGATGAGGCCGGGAGATCTGATATTCTACACTAACAGCAGCGGAACTATCAACCATGTAGCTCTTTATATCGGTGGTGGCCGAGTATGCCACGCATCCAATGCAAGAGACGGTATTAAGATCTCCACATGGAACTACAGAACTCCGGCGAAGATTGTAAATGTTTTGGGAGATTAAAGGTTACTGATTGCTGTTCTTGTGGGCATGAACAGTTTCAACTAAAGAAAAGTTTTGGCAAAGGGAAGAAGTGATTTATTAGCTTCTTCCCTTTTGAATTGAAAGTGATGTCAAAAAGCAATGCGGAATGCGAAACGAATATATGTTCGGTTTTTTAATGAAGGCATTGCTTTTTTTTTTGATTTTGGTTATACTGATTAGGATATTGATTAGATAACGGAGGCATGAATAAGTGGCAGATAAAAGCAGGAAAAGACAAAATACAGAGCGATCCGCAGATGCAGTCGGGGAGAAAAAAGCCGGTCGGTCCAGAAAGTCCCCTGCTGCAAAGAAAACACAGGAAGTTAAAGAAGAAAGAAAAAAGGTTAATGCTAAATCAGAAAATTTCAAAAAAAATGCGGTTAAAAATACGAATCGTCTTGATCGTGCACAGGAACAGGATGAAGATAGTGCGTCAGCTGCCTTTATGAGTACTGAGGTAACAATTATTGTAACCTTTGCAATATCTGTTCTTTTATTTTTGAGCAATTTCGGGCTTTGTGGCTTTGTCGGCAGTTTTCTTCGTTCGATGGTAATAGGCATATTCGGCGTTATGGGATATTTAGTGCCGTTTCTTCTGTTTACAGGCATATGCTTTTATCTTTCTAACCGCGGAAATCAGAAAGCTGTAATAAAGATAGCAGCAGTAATTGAAGTTATTTTGGCACTTTGCGGATTGGCGCAGCTTATCGTTGGCGGAGGACAGCATCTTGACTGGAGTCTTGGAGACTATTATGCTCAAAGCAGCGGCGGAGGTCTCGTCGGTGGAATTCTGATGATGATTTTGTGCGGAACAATAGGAACAATCGGTGCAGTTCTTGTCCTTCTTGTTTTGCTTGCTCTCGGATGTGTATTGATCACCGAAAAATCTCTCGTGAATTTCGTTAAGAGCAGAAGCGGAAGGGCTTATGAGCATGCAAGGGAAGATATGAGCCGCAGGCGCGAGATGTACGAAGAGAAAAAGGAAGAAAAAAAACGTATGCGCGAAGAACAGCGTGTGCGTGGGGTTAATCTTGATGCCGCACGGATTACGGATATGTCAGTGATGCGAAATTTTGCAGATGGAGCCTTGGAGGGTACGGTTCTTGGCCCGCAGGATGCACCTGAAAAATACAAAGAAGAGCGAAGGAAAACAGACGATAGACATAGAACAGATATAAGAAACGATAATATAAAAGATGTTAATAAAAAAAATACTAATATAGAAGATTTTAATACAAAAAATACTGATATAGTAAATAACAATACCACAAATAACGATATAGATAATAGCAATATACGAAATACTGATATTATAAATGCTGATGTAAAAAATACTCACATAAAAGATGATGAATTGTCGATAAATGAAAATTCGTCAGAAAATCCGGCCAATGTTTTCCGGGGACAGATATTCCACGGCGGACAGAAAATTGAATCAGAAGAGGAAGAGGCTGAATTTGCAGATGACAATTCTCTAAGTGATGAGTATACGAAGAAATCAGTTAAAGAAAACAGTCCCAGTGACCAGCTTTTAAAGCGCCTGTATACACGTCGCGATACACGCACCATGGAAGAGTTTGTAAATAATGAGTCAACGGGTGCTTATTCTGCTGCGGATGGTTTTTCAGCTTCAATGAAAAATGATGAATTCACAAATGATGATTTTTCAGCTGCAGATCTAGTATCTGAAAATAATGATTTTACAAACGAAGATGTGACATCTGAAAATGATGAGCTTACAATTGATGATGTTGTATCAGGAAATGATAGCCTTACAATAGAAGATATCACATCTGGAAATGACGAACCATCAAAAGGTTTTTCCTATACTTCGGAAGAAGAATGGGAGACGATTCCGATGAATGACAGCAATGACCGGCATGATGTATCTGATGATGCTGTGTCTGAAGATGCTGATGCTGCTCAGGATATATTGCAAACTGACGGATACTACAAGGAATTAGAATCAGAAAAGAATAAAAGCGGAAACAATGAAACAAGAGGCAGCTTCTTTGTTCCGGAGGATTCAAAGACAGTTGTTACAGCATCTGGGAAAGTGATTGAGACTGACACGGAGGCTATTCAAAAGAAATTAGAACAAAAGCGTGCAGAACGAAGAAACCTTCCTGTTGATGAACTGACAGTTTCAGAACAGATCGAACGAAAAGAAGAGGCCGAAAAGACCGAAATGAAGGAATATGTATTTCCGCCTCTAAGCCTGTTAAAACGCGGAACCGGTCAGACTGATTTTTCAGATAAGGAATATAGAGAAACTGCAATTAAGCTTCAGCAGACTCTCCAGAATTTCGGTGTCGGAGTTACAGTTACCGATATAAGCTGCGGACCGACAGTAACACGCTATGAGCTTCACCCCGAACAGGGCGTGAAGGTCAGCAAGATAGTCTCTCTTGCAGATGACATCAAGCTTAATCTAGCTGCAGCAGATATCCGTATTGAAGCACCTATTCCGGGAAAAGCCGCTGTGGGTATTGAGGTACCGAATAAAGAAAATCACGTAGTGTTACTGCGGGATCTGCTTGAGTCAGATGAATTCAGACAATTTCCGTCACAACTTGCATTTGCCGTAGGAAAAGACATTGCAGGACAGACTGTTGTAAGTGATATTGCCAAGATGCCTCATCTGCTCATTGCAGGTGCAACAGGCTCCGGTAAATCCGTATGTATAAACACATTGATCATGAGTGTGATTTATAAGGCTAAACCAAGTGATGTAAAGCTTATAATGATCGATCCCAAGGTGGTAGAGCTTAGCGTATATAATGGCATACCGCATCTTCTTATTCCTGTTGTAACGGATCCGAAAAAGGCTTCAGGTGCGCTTAACTGGGCAGTGGCAGAGATGACGGACCGTTATCAGAAATTTGCCAAATATGGTGTAAGAGACATCAAAGGTTTCAACGCCAAAATTGATTCGATTGCGGATATTGATGATCCTAAAAAGCCGGAAAAACTGCCTCAGATTATTATAATAGTTGACGAGCTTGCTGACCTTATGATGGTAGCCCCCGGTGAAGTCGAGGATTCCATCTGTCGTCTTGCGCAGCTGGCCCGTGCAGCAGGTATTCATCTTGTAATCGCTACACAGCGTCCGTCCGTCAATGTCATTACAGGTGTGATCAAAGCAAATATTCCGTCGAGAATTGCATTCTCAGTATCATCCGGAGTGGATTCACGTACCATTATCGACATGAACGGAGCTGAAAAACTACTTGGCAAAGGAGATATGTTATTTTATCCTTCGGGTTACCAGAAACCTCAGCGTGTACAGGGCGCACTTGTGTCTGACAGCGAGGTCTCAAATGTGGTGGAATTTTTAAGTAAGCAGGGAATGGTCGCTGAATACAATACCGAAGTTGAGTCAAAAATTCGTACAACAGCTATGGATTCAGGCTTTGGCGGCGGTGAACGTGACGCATATTTCACGCAAGCAGGCAAGTTTATTATTGAAAAAGATAAGGCCTCTATAGGTATGCTGCAGCGAATGTTCAAGATAGGGTTTAATCGTGCGGCGAGAATCATGGATCAGCTTGCTGATGCAGGTGTGGTAGGAGAAGAAGAGGGTACAAAGCCCAGAAAGATACTTATGAGTATGGAACAGTTTGAAAATATGATTGAAGAGGGATATTAATCGGGAGGTATTCTATGAAGTTCAAAAACTGGCTGAAGGAATTACCATATAAATTACTGCAGGGAAGTCTTGATGTTGAAGTTCATGATGTAGTATATGATTCGAGAAAGGCAGGTCCGGGCTGTGTATTTGTCTGCATGCGGGGTGCAAATGTGGACTCGCATAAATTCATTCCGGATGTTGTTTCAAAGGGTGTCTCTGCCATTGTTGCAGAGCATCCGGTAGAAGCACCGGAAAGTGTTGCCGTGATTGAGGTCGAAAATGGGCGAAATGCACTGTCACTTCTTTCTGCAGCCCGCTTTGATTATCCACTGCGTAAGATGATTTCAATAGGCGTGACAGGAACAAAAGGCAAAACAACGAGCACTTATATGATTAAGTCCATTCTAGAAGCCTCAGGGCAGAAAACAGGCCTTATAGGAACAAATGGTGCGATAATAGGAGACAACCATTATCCTACAAAAAACACAACACCGGAATCATATATTTTGCAGGAATACTTTGCAAAAATGGTTGAGGAAGGCTGCAGATATGTCGTGATGGAAGTTTCTTCGCAAAGTTACCTTATGCATCGTGTAGATGGAATTTTCTTTGATTACGGAATATTCCTGAATATATCCAATGATCATATCGGTCCGAACGAACATGCCGACTTTGACGAATATCTTTACTATAAAAAACAATTACTTAAAAATTGTAAAACCGCATTGGTAAATCGTGATGATCCTCATTTTGATGCTATTATCGAAGATGCCAAGGCTGATATTCTGACATTTTCATTAGAGCAAAAAGCGGACTTTACGGCTGATGACATCCACTATGTGCGTGAACATGACTTTGTGGGTGTTGAATTTAATACACACGGATTGTACGAAAGTGATCTGAAAATTGGAATCCCCGGTAAATTTAACGTGGACAATGCACTGGCAGCTGTGGGAGTATGCAGCTTTTTTAATCTGCCGAAAGAGAAAGTGTGCCATGCCCTTGAGCATATACATGTTGATGGCCGGATGGAGATCGTATATAAATCTGCAAAGTGTACCGTCATAGTAGATTATGCACACAATGCAGTCAGCATGGAAAGCCTGCTTACGACTTTGCGCGATTATAAACCCAAACGTCTCGTGTGCGTATTCGGATGCGGAGGCAACAGAGCGCGTGACCGCAGGTATTCCATGGGAGAGATCGGAGGAAAGCTGGCGGATCTTTCGATTATCACTGCTGATAACTCAAGATATGAAAAAGTTGAGGATATTCTGGCAGATATTAAGGTGGGGCTTGCCAAAACCGACGGTAAATATGTGGAAATACCTGATCGACGAGAGGCAATTGAATATAGTATGTCCAATGCCTTAGATGGTGATATTATAGCTATAATCGGAAAAGGTCACGAGGACTATCAGGAAATCGAGGGAGTACGTTATCATTTCCTTGATCGCGAAGTGGTAGAGGAGACTGCAAAGAAGCTGCACATGTGATTTATAGAAATATAACTTGGAGGCTTAACAATGGAGCATATTACAGTAGAAAATATTCTTGAAGCAGTATCGGGTAAATTAATTAACGGTGATATAAATACGAAACTTAAACATATAAGCATTGACTCGCGAAACATGCGTGGAGATGATTTGTTTGTGCCGCTTATCGGTGAAAAATCAGATGCACATCATTTCCTGAATCAGGCAATGGATAATGGTGCGGCTGCTGCTTTGACATCAGAGCATGATGTCGCTCCAATAGGCTTTCATGGTGCACTGATACACGTTGAAGATACTAAAATTGCATTGCAGGATATAGGCAGATACCTGCGGACGCGACTGTCCATACCGATAGTAGGTATTACAGGCAGTGTGGGGAAAACCACAACCCGTGAGATGATTGCAGCTGCGCTTTCAGCGAAATATAAGACCTTTAAGACACCTGCTAATCACAACAGCCAGATAGGAGTACCACTCACGATTTCAGAAATTTCATCTGATGAGGAGATAGCTGTCCTGGAACTGGGCATGAGTGAGCCGGGAGAGATGACGATTATTGCCCAAATTGCAGCTGTTGACTGTGCGGTTATGACCAATATAGGTGTTACGCATATTGAAAATCTTGGTTCGAGAGAAAATATTCTTTCTGAAAAGCTGCATATACAGGATGGAATGAGAGAAGGCGGTACTTTATTTGTCAACGGTGACAATGACATGCTTTCTTCGGTAAAGGCAAAATCAGGTTGTCATACAGTCAAATACGGATTTGGTCCTGATAATGATTACTATGCGTCAGATCTTACATATACCGATGGCTTTCCGACATTTACAATGATACACAAGGACACATCCATCCGGGTAAAATTAAAAGTTATGGGTGAACATAACGTCATGAATGCGCTGGCTGCCTTGGCTGTAGCTGATGCATATGATGTACCGCTTATGGATGCTGCAAGGAAGCTTAATGAATTTACCGGCTTCAAAAATCGACAGCAGATTTATCAAAAAAATGGTTATACCGTTATAGACGATACCTATAATGCAAGCCCTGATTCCATGAAAGCAGCTATAAGCGTGCTTTCTTCGTTACCGGCCGGCAGACGAATCGCCGTACTTGCTGATATGAAGGAACTGGGTGATGACACAGTGAAATTTCACCGCGAAGTCGGAGCGTTTCTTGCATCAAAACCGGTGGATATACTCATCGCTTATGGAGATTTGGCTCATGAAATCGCCATGGGTGCCAGAGAAATAAAACCTGATTTTCATGTTGTTTCTTTTGATGAAGACGAGAGAGAAGATATGATTGACTGGCTGAATGCGCAGGCAGGTATAGGAGATGCCCTGCTTTTTAAGGGCTCAAACAGCATGAAACTTGGTGAGATAGCTGCAAAGTTCATATAATGTTGCCGGCAGCTAAAAGTCGAAAATGAGAGATTAAACGATGGCCTATCAATACGCTGATATAATTATAGACATATCCCATGAAAAGGTAGACCGGCCATTTCAGTATCGGATTCCGGAATCTTTGGCTGAGCGGATTTTGGTGGGAACATGCGTGACAGTACCCTTTGGAAGAGGAAATTCTCTTCGAACAGGTTACGTTGTAGAATTGAAAAACAACGCTGAGTATGATCCTTCTTTAATTAAAGAGATAACAGCAATTGCGTCTGATAACATGCCGGTACAGTCTCAGCTTATTAAATTAGCATGGTGGATGCGCGAAAAATATGGTGCGACCATGAACCAGACGTTAAAAACCGTACTTCCCGTTAAGGAAAAGATAAAACCGCGCGAAAAGAAAATATTACATTGTCTTCTAAACGACAGTGAGCTGGAAAATGCGATCGTTGATGCCATGAAAAAGAATTATAAGGCTCGCGTACGTATCTTAGAATCATTCAGGCAAAATCGCGATATACCGGCAGAACTTGCGAGAAGAGAGCTTTCACTGACTCAGTCTACAATTTCTTCTATGGAAAAGAAAGGCCAGCTTTCGGTGGAGGTTATATGCGAAGAAAGAGGACTTAACCGTTCTAAGATGCCGCTTCCTACAGGAAGGACAGTGTCATTAAACAAAGAACAGCAGGCCGCGGTTGATAGATTTTGTTTTGACTATGAAGCCGGCAGGCGTGAGACATACCTGATTCATGGTATTACCGGTAGCGGCAAAACCGAAGTATACATGGAGATGATTTCACGTGTACTTCGTGACGGAAAGCAGGTTATATTGCTTATTCCGGAAATTTCCCTGACATACCAGACTGTGATGCGATTTTATAAGCGGTTTGGAGATCAGATCGCTATCTTAAATTCGAAACTTTCTGCCGGTGAACGTTATGATCAGTGGGAACGTGCCGCGCATGGAAAGGTTTCTGTTATGATCGGACCGCGTTCTGCACTGTTTACACCTTTTTCAAACATTGGTCTCATCTTGATAGACGAAGAGCATGAGGGGGCTTATAAGAGTGAGACCATGCCTCGTTATCATGCCAGAGAAGTGGCTGCGATACGTGCAGAGATGTCCGGTGCTTCACTGGTTCTTGGCTCTGCAACGCCTTCACTTGAGTCCTACCTTAAGGCCGAAAACGGAGATTATGTGCTCCTGCCTCTAAAGAAAAGAGCGGTAGAGGGAAGTGCTCTTGCTAAAGTGCAGATTGTTGATATGCGTGCAGAGATGCAGGAGGGCAACAAATCAATATTTAGCCGTTCTCTTGACAAAATGATTGAAGAAAGACTGAAAAATGGAGAACAGACGATGCTCTTTATCAATCGTCGCGGCTATTCAAACTTTGTATCCTGTCGTTCATGCGGAAAATCAATCACATGTCCGCATTGTGACGTTTCGCTGACATTACATGGAAAAAATCGCTTATTCTGTCATTATTGCGGATATTCAATACCGCTTATGAAGAAATGCCCGTCCTGCGGTTCGCCCTACATTGCCGGTTTCGGAGCAGGAACCCAAAAAATCGAAGAATATACAAAAATGCGTTTCCCTAACGCACGTATTCTGCGGATGGATGCTGATACCACGGCAAAAAAAGGCGGACATGAGGCTATACTGGAAGTTTTTGCAAACCATGAGGCAGATATTCTCATCGGTACACAGATGATAGTCAAGGGTCATGATTTTCCGGGAGTTACTCTGGTAGGTGTTCTGGCTGCTGACTTATCATTAAACACACCTGATTACCGCAGCAGCGAAAAAACTTTTCAGCTGCTTACCCAGGCTGCCGGAAGAGCAGGACGTGCAGATAGCCCCGGAGATGTCATAATTCAGACATATCAGCCTGATCACTATGCGGTACAGTCTGCAGCTTCACAGGATTATGCGATGTTTTACCGCCACGAGATCAATTATCGCAGGCTTCTAAAATATCCTCCAATATGTCAAATGGCTGCGATACTTTTTTCGTGTAAAGACGAGGAATTATTGAATGAATTTACAGTGATGACAGAGCATAAATTACAAAATTATGCCGAGCGTATAGGCCCTGTACAGGCGCCTGTATATAAAGTTAATGACATCTACAGAAAAATTTTATATATAAAGTGCGAAAAATGTGATATACTTGATCAAATCAGGAATCAAATAGACATACTTACTGCCCAAAACAAAAGATTTCAGGCGGTTCAAATTCAATATGATATATCATAAGTTAAGAGAGGAAGAGAATATAAAATGGCAATCCGGTCAATCAGAACAATTGGAGATGAAATACTGAAAAAAGAGTGCAAAGCTGTTACCGAGGTAACCGATCACACACTTGAGCTTATAGAGGATATGTTTGATACCATGTATTCGGCAGGTGGCGTAGGTCTTGCGGCACCACAGGTTGGTATCCGCAAGCAGATCGTAGTCATCGATATAGAGGATGGCAATCAGTATGTTCTCATTAATCCGGTGATTGAGGAAGTATCAGGCACTCAGACAGGCCAGGAGGGATGCTTAAGCGTACCGGGTAAGGCAGGCGTGGTAACGCGTCCAAGCCATGTGAAGGTGCGTGCTTTTGACGAAAATATGGAAGAATTTGTCCTTGAAGCAGATGAATTTCTGGCTCGTGCGATCTGCCATGAGTGCGATCACCTTCATGGACATCTTTATGTAGAGAAGGTAGAGGGTCCGCTTGAGGATGTTTCTACAGAAGAATAGTTATAAAGACAAAGCCGTAAGCATAGCTTGTTATGAGGAACTTTTATGAAAATTGTATTTATGGGAACGCCGGATTTTGCTGTTCCTGCATTGGAGACGCTGTATCATAGCCGGCATGAGATAGCAGCAGTTGTTACACAGCCGGATAAACCCAAGGGTCGCGGCAAGATGATGTCCATGCCACCGGTTAAAGAAAAGGCTCTGGAATATGGTATTCCTGTCTATCAACCGATTCGGGTCAGAAATGACGAAGATTTCTTCGCGGATTTGGAGAAAATCAATCCGGATGTGATAGTTGTCATTGCATTTGGTCAGATTTTGCCGGAAAAAATCCTGAATCTGCCAAAATTCGGCTGCATCAATATCCATGCATCACTGCTTCCTAAATATCGTGGTGCAGCTCCGATACAGTGGGCTGTAATTAACGGCGATGAGGTAAGCGGTGTAACCACCATGCAGATGGATATCGGTCTGGATACAGGTGATATTCTTGAAACTGCCACGGTTAAGCTTGATGCAAAGGAGACCGGAGGCAGCCTTTTTGAACGCCTAAGTCATGAGGGTGGAAGATTGATTCTTTCTACACTTGATAAAGCGGAGGCAGGCACGCTTCATCCGATAAAGCAGGATGAAGCAAAAGCAACACATGTGACTATGCTTGATAAATCTATGGGTCTTATCGACTGGTCCATGGACGGTGCAGCTATTGAAAGGCTCATCCGTGGTTTAAATCCATGGCCCAGCGCATATACAAAATATGAAGGCAAAACCTTAAAAATCTGGTCAGCCGATGTTGCCTGGGATACATCTAATCAGCTGACAGCTAAGTCTTGTGGTCAGGTGATAAAAGTTGATAAGGATTCATTCTCAGTAAGAACAGGCAAAGGTATTCTTGTCATTCATGAATTGCAGCTTGAAGGGAAAAAGAGAATGGATACAGCATCATTCTTACGCGGCTGCCATCTGGAAATCGGTACGATCCTTGGATGATGATTCGAAAGGAGATGGAGTGATATGTACGGATATGGCTATGGATATTATAGTATGTTTGATCCTACTATGATTCTTGTACTTATTGGTGTTTTGCTGTCATTATGTGCATCTGCTAAGGTAAAGAGCACATATTCACGTTTTTCAAGAGTTCGAAGCATGACCGGTATGACCGGAGCTGAGGCTGCCAGACAGCTCTTGAATTCTCAGGGGATTTATGATGTACAGATTCGACAGGTGGCAGGAAGTCTGACAGACCATTATGATCCGCGAACCAAGACCGTTAATCTGTCAGAAAGCGTCTATGGTTCAACTTCGGTAGCTGCCATAGGGGTAGCTGCCCACGAATGCGGACATGCCATGCAGGATGCGTCAGAGTATGTTCCACTTCGCCTGCGTGGTTCTCTGGTGCCTGTTGTAAATATCGGTGCCCAGCTGTCATGGCCGATGATAGTAATAGGAGTTCTGGTAGGCGGCATGGGTTCTCCGATGATATCACTTGGAATTTTTTTATTCTCATTATCAGTATTGTTTCAGCTGGTAACACTGCCTGTAGAGTTCAACGCATCTGCCCGTGCAGTACGTCTGCTTGATTCTACCGGAATACTTCACGGAGAGGAAGTCAGATATACAAGAAAGGTACTCGGTGCAGCCGCACTGACATATGTTGCAGCCGCAGCCGGTTCGATTTTGCAGCTCCTTCGTCTCATTATTTTATTTGGAGGACGGCGCCATGACTGACGGAACAGCGCTTCGTGAGATAGCACTGGAAATATTGACAGAAATTCTTGAAAGGGGACAGTATACACATCTGGCCCTTTTTCAGGCTTTATCAAAATATCAATATCTGGATAAATCTGATCGTTCATTTTTAAAACGGATTGTCGATGGTACTGTTGAATATAAAATTCAAATTGATTATATTATTAACACATATTCCAAAACAAAGGTAAATAAGATGAAGCCGCTCATCCGTACTCTTCTGAGAATGAGTGTTTACCAAATTTATCATATGGATCGTGTGCCGGATTCGGCAGCCTGTAATGAGGCAGTGCGTCTTACAAAAAAACGTGGATTTTCCGGACTCTCAGGTTTTGTAAACGGAGTGCTTAGAACTATATCCAGAGAAAAAAACAATATGACTTTTCCAAATGATTCTATTCGCTATTCGATTCCAGAATGGATTTTAGAACTGTGGAACACTAGTTATGGCAGCGAAAAGGCCGCTTTGATGGCTAAGGCAGGACTGGAAAACCGTCCGTTTATGGTAAGATTTGCAGAGAATCTGGCAAGTAAAGAAGATATTCTCGCCTCGCTTACCGAACAAAATGTGACGGCACAGGAAGTTATGCCAAAAAGCGGTGTATATTGTTTAAAGGGAATCGATTATCCGGAAAATCTTGATGTCTTTCGTAAGGGTCTGATTCGTATTCAGGATCTGAGTTCATCTCTTGCGGGAGATGTGGCTGGAATCAAAGAGGGCGATTTTGTTTTGGATGTGTGCGGTGCGCCCGGAGGTAAGGGACTTCACGCAGCCGATCTGCTTAATGGGACAGGACATGTCGAGATAAGAGATTTGAACGATTATAAGGTCTCCCTGATTCAGGATAATATTAACCGCAGCGGATGCGATAATGTTTCTGCAGCAGTTTGGGATGCCTGTGTTTTTGACCAGACCATGGAAAATAAGGCTGATATTGTGATTGCGGATCTGCCATGTTCGGGACTTGGAATTATCGGTCGTAAGCCGGATATTAAATATAATTCTTCTATGGATGCCATAAAAGAGCTAGCCACGCTACAGCGAAAAATTCTTTCAACCGTCTGGAGGTATGTTAAACCGGGAGGCATACTTGTATACAGTACCTGTACTGTAAATCATCTGGAAAATGATGAGAATCGCTTATGGTTTTTGCGTGAATATCCATTTGAACCTGTTGATATAAGCGAGCGCATCGGTCTGGATTTTAACGAAAACAGCCTCAGGGACGGATACATACAGCTTTTTCCGGGAATTCATCCGTGTGATGGCTTTTTTATTTCAGTGATGAGGAGAAAAGAGTGATTGAAGAAAAAAGAGATATAAAGTCTATGACTCAGGAAGAACTGCGAGATTTTTTGATTGAACTGAACGAGAAACCTTTCCGTGCATCACAGATATTTAATTGGATGCATGAAAAACTTGCAGTTTCATTTGATGATATGACCAATCTTTCAAAACAGCTTCGACAGAAATTACAAGATTCATGCTATTTTGTTTCGTTAGAGCCTGTAAGGGTGCAGATATCACAGATAGACGGAACAAGAAAATATCTGTTTCGCTTGGAGGACGGCAATGTCATAGAGAGCGTTTTGATGCGTTATAAACATGGAAATTCTGTATGCATATCATCGCAGGTAGGTTGTAGGATGGGATGTCGTTTCTGTGCATCTACGCTTGATGGTCTGGAGCGAAATCTGAGTCCGTCCGAAATGCTTGACCAGATTTATCAAATCCAGCGAGATACCGGTGAAAGAGTGTCCAATGTAGTGGTAATGGGGTCAGGAGAACCACTTGATAACTATAATAATCTGTTACGTTTCATTCATCTTCTCACTGAAGAGGGCGGTTTGCATATCAGCCAGCGCAATGTGACAGTTTCAACCTGCGGATTGGTTCCCAAGATAAGGGATCTGGCAGATCAGGGACTTACCATTACACTTGCCCTTTCATTGCATGCCCCGAATGATGAAGTGCGAAAGAGCTTGATGCCAATAGCGCGCACTTATGAATTAAAAGATGTACTGTCTGCCTGTCATTACTATTTTGAAAAAACAGGACGTCGGATGACTTTTGAATACAGTCTGGTGCAGGGAGTTAATGATAACCTTGATGAGGCCCGCGAACTGGCTGCGTTGATTAGCGATCAGCACGGACATGTGAATTTGATTCCTGTTAATCCAATTAAGGAACGTTCCTATGTACAATCCGGGAAAAAGGCAATAAATACTTTTAAGGCATGTTTAGAATCAAAAGGTATAAATGTGACAGTCAGACGCGAGATGGGGCGTGACATAGACGGAGCATGCGGCCAGTTGAGGAAAAGCTATATGGACAAGAAGGCAGATGATGACAGTAAGAAAGAAGGTGTATAGGTCAAATGAAAGCATATGCACTGACCGACATCGGTAAATCCAGGAAAATCAATCAAGATGCTCAATTTTCAAGTATAGAGCCTGTTGGCGGATTACCTAATCTTTTTATAGTCGCTGATGGGATGGGTGGCCATCAGGCAGGTGATTTTGCTTCCCGTTTTCTTATAGAGAATCTGCCGAAGTTTATAGCCAACAGCGGCGAAACCGAACCTGTAGCCGCACTCAGAAAAGGCATTGAAGAAGTTAATCAGGAGCTTTATATGCTTTCCTGCAGACGAGAGGATCTTGCGGGGATGGGCACGACTCTTGTGGCTGCCTCAATAAAGGGCAATACTCTATATGTTGCAAACGTAGGCGACAGCCGTCTATATCATATTGAGCGCTCCGGCATACACCAGATTACAAGGGATCATTCATATGTGGAAGCCATGGTTTCGCTCGGACGGATGAACCGGGGCAGTCATGAATATGAAGCCAATAAGAATATTATTACACGGGCAATAGGCATCAGCAGCCATGTGCAACCTGATTTCTTTGAAGTTACATTAAATCAGGGAGATTACATATTACTTTGCTCGGATGGATTGACCAATATGGTTGATAATTCAGCTATTTACCGCCTGGTATTACTGCCGGGCGCGTTGGATACAAAGGCGCGTGCACTTGCTGCACTTGCAAATCAAAATGGCGGAAAGGATAATATTGCAATTATTCTTATTGATCCGCAGATTAAGGAGGTGAGAGAGTCATGATGCTGAAACCAGGTACATATCTGCAGGAACGCTATGAAATCCTCTCACTGATTGGCACCGGTGGTATGTCTGAAGTATATCAGGCCAGATGCCATACATTAAACAGACTGGTGGCAATCAAGGTTTTAAAGGATGAATATAGCCAGGATGCTAATTTTGTCAGCAAGTTCAAAATGGAAGCACAGTCGGCAGCGGGACTTTCCCATCCCAATATTGTCAGTGTCTATGATGTAGTCGACGAAGGCAATCTTCATTACATTGTAATGGAACTTATTGAGGGAATAACTCTTAAAAGCTATATTATAAAAAAAGGTCATCTTGGAGCAAAAGAAAGTATCGGAATTGCCATACAGGTAGCGCAGGGGCTTGCCGCTGCTCATGATCAGCATATAGTACACAGGGATATTAAACCACAAAATATGATCATATCCCGCGACGGCAAAGTGAAAGTGGCTGATTTTGGTATAGCCAGAGCAGTATCGTCACAGACGATCGGGCCGAATGCGGTGGGATCTGTTCATTATATTTCACCTGAACAGGCCAAGGGAGAATACAGTGACGGGCGCAGCGACATTTATTCGCTTGGAATAACGATGTACGAGATGGTAACAGGAAAACTGCCATTTAACGGAGATAATCCTGTGTCGGTGGCACTTGCTCATTTTGAAGAGCCGGTTCCTAGACCCAGTCTTATAAACCCGGATGTGCCTGAGAGCCTTGATCGCATAATACTTAAATGCACACAGAAGAAACCCGACAGACGTTATCAGAATGCATATGAATTGATTGCGGATCTGCGTCATGCACTTGTTGATCCTAACGACGAATATTTAAAGAAAGCACCTGAATTTAACGAAACATCACCAACCGTGGTCCGAGGAGCTGAAGGTATAAAACAACAGATAGAAAACCAACAGATGGAAAACCGTCGAATAGAAAATTGTCAGGTGGAAAACGATCAGGCGGAAAATCATCAGAAGGAAAACCATCAGATAGAAAGCCGTCAAACGGAAGAACAGAAAAATCAGGAATTCGACTATGCAGCTGAGCAGGATGATTTTACTGAGAACACAGATGAGCAATTTGACAGTGATGAGGGTGATGTCAATCCGCAGATGGAGCGCTTGCTTACCATGATCGGAATAGGCGCAGCTGTTTTGATTGTAATTGTCGTCATGGTTATAGCGGCAAAGCTTACCGGAGTCTTTAATCTGGGTTCTGGAGGGCAGGCCAAGAAACAGATAACAGTTGAGGTTTCGTCAGAAGCAGCTGAAAGTGAGAGCCTTGAGTCCACACAATGTAAGGTTCCGTCTCTGGATGGTCTTACAGAAGCACAGGCAAAGACTGCACTTGAAAAGGAATCCCTGAAAATTCGATACGAATATACAAAGTCTGAAGAATCAGATAAGGGAAAAGTCATAGGACAGAATATAGCAGCCGGCACAGTAGTTTCCAAACAGTCAGAGATCATTGTTACAATTGGTGAAGGCAATGAATCCGTTGACCTGACAACTCTCGGACTTGAGGAAATGTCGGTTGAAGATGCCGAAAAGCTTCTTACGGAGAATTATAAACTGACCGTCGAAGAGCAAAATGAAAGCAGTGATACAGTTGAGTCAGGAAAAATTCTCAGATATAGCCCGTCAACGGCTGAGCCCGGCGGCACTGTCACACTATATATAAGCTCGGGACCCGATGTTCCTACGGTACCGATGCCAAAGATAACAGGCTTATCTGAAGACAATGCTAAGGTTGTTCTGGAAGCTGTCGGCTTGCAGCTTGGCAATCGCAAGGAGGCTAAAAGTTCAGAAGTTGCAAAAGGCAAGATTATCAGTCAGGATGTTCAGGAAAAAACAAACACACCTGAGGGAAGTGCTATCGGATACACCGTGAGTCTGGGTAAGGGAACACGTTATGTTGCAGCAATAAACGATGATTTTCAGATGAGTGAGTTTTTTGGCCCAAGCTCGGGGGATACCCATATTCGCGTCAGCATCGTGATGAAACAGACCGTTTCAGGCAGCACCGTAACAAAGACCGTTATGGAACCGCGCGAAATTGGCGGAGATATAACACTTCCGATACATTACAATATAGAGGGAGCAGATGGCGTGGAAACCGGTGAACTGCAGATTCTTGATCTTACCAATGATCGTGTTCTTAAAACATATGAGCTTGAGTTTGTAGAGGTGTCTGACAATTAGTTAGAGGAATTGGAAAAGATAAATATGCATGGAAAAATAATTAAGGGAGTCGGTGGATTCTATTATGTGCATGATGGCATCGGAAAAGTATACGAGTGTCGCGCGAAAGGTATTTTTCGCAACAGGGGGATCAAACCCCTGGTGGGAGATGATGTAGAAATAACCGTTCTTGACGAAGAAAATGAAAAAGGCAATATTGATGATATTTTGCCTCGTAAAAATCAATTGATTCGACCGGCTGTTTCAAATGTAGATCAGGCAATAATTGTTTTTGCCATTACCGATCCGATGCCGAACCTTAACCTTTTGGACCGATTCCTTGTTATGATGAAGCGCCAAAATGTTCCTGTAAGCATATGCTTTAATAAGGTTGATTTGGCAGATACATCCAAGCAGGAAAAACTGAGTTTTATATATGAATCTGCCGGATATGATGTTCATTTTATAAGCACATATGAAAAGACAGGACTTTTGGAATTTTATAAGCTTATTGTCGGAAAAACAACTGTTCTTGCCGGTCCGTCGGGAGTTGGTAAGTCGTCAATTACTAATTTTATACAACCTGAGGCTGAGATGGAGACCGGTGCTATCAGCGAAAAAATCAAGCGGGGGCGGCATACAACCAGACATTCGGAACTGTTTTTCGTCGAAGAAGAGACCTATATGATGGACACACCGGGATTCAGTTCTCTTTATATTGAGGATCTTGATCCGGAAGCACTCAAAGATTTCTTTCCGGAGTTCAAAGCCTACGAGGACAAATGTCGTTTTCTTGGCTGCGTTCATATAGGTGAACGTGAATGTGGTGTAAAAACAGCGGTTCATGAGCAGAAAATAGCTCAGAGCAGATATGACAATTATTGTATGATGTATCAGGAACTCAAAGAGCAAAAAAAATATCGACGTAAAGTATGATCTGAACATCAGGAGGATTTAATAATGATTATATTATCACCTTCTATTCTGGGAGCTGATTTTAAGAAACTCGGAGAACAGGTTCGTGAGGTGGCAAATGCCGGGGCGCAGTATATTCACCTTGACGTTATGGACGGAGCATTTGTACCAAGCATATCATTTGGTATGCCACTAATAAAGAGCCTTCGGTCCGCGACCGACCGTATATTTGATGTACATATGATGGTGCAGGAACCGGGGCGTTATATAGAGGATATCAAATCGTCAGGAGCGGATCTTATCTGTGTTCATCAGGAGGCATGTCTTCATCTTGATCGCACTATAGCGCAGATCAGAGAAGCAGGTCTTATGACGGGAGTCGCCCTAAATCCGGCCACTCCCGTAGAAACACTGGATATGATCCTGCCGCAGGTAGATATGGTTCTCATTATGACTGTAAATCCGGGATTTGGAGGCCAGAAATTCATTCCATATACTATAGAAAAGATAAGAAAACTTCGCTCTATGTGTGATGAAAGAGGTCTTTCTACACGCATAGAGGTTGATGGCGGTATTACACCGGACAACGTTAAGGAAGTTTTAACGGCAGGTGCTGATGTGATCGTAGCCGGAAGTGCGGTATTTAAAAATACTCCGGCAGATAATGTAAAAACTTTTTTGAATATTTTTAATGAATTTGAAGAAGGACGATTAAAATGAAACGTTGTTTGATAGTGACCGGAGGTACAATTGACATCGCATTTGCGAAAGATTTTCTTTCGCAAAGGACTTATGATTATGTAATAGCCGCCGATGCGGGCCTTGAGGTTCTTAAGCCGATGCATATTCACCCCGATGCAGTAGTGGGTGATCTTGATACGGTGGATCACAAAATTCTAAAGGAATATGAAGATCAGCCCGATATAAGTTTTGAAATTCACAAACCGGAAAAAGACGAAACCGATACGGAACTGGCACTTCTCACAGCTGCCAGACAAGGCTGCGAGTCGGTCGATATACTGGGGGCTTTAGGAGGCCGGATGGATCATGCCATCGGCAATATCCAGCTGATGTATCAGTTCTTTTGCCAGGGAATGGAAGTCAATATATATGATGCACGCAACAGGCTTTATCTCATAGGTTCAAGAAGAACCTTTCACAAAAAAAAGCTATACGGCAAGTACATTTCTTTTCTTCCGATGACCGAAAAAATAGAGGGTCTGACACTTCGTGGTTTTAAATATCCGCTTCAACGAAGGACTATCATGTTAGGTACCAGCCTTTGCATAAGCAACGAATTAAAGCATGATGAGGGGCTTCTGGAAATTGAAAGCGGAGTACTTTTGTGTGTTGAGTCACATGATTAGCATAGCTGGTCTTGATATCAATAAAGCTCAAAACTGACCCGTTTAAAATAATAAAAACTGTATGTTTTTCAAGGGACAAATTTATGCTATGATTACGCCGAAATAGTTGTTAGGCCTTGTTGTAAAACATTTCTAACGAAGCTTAATAACTGCACTCAAATAAAGAGAGGATGAAAAATCATGGCAAACAAATCAAATCAGGCTCAGAAAATTGCAATGGTCGGTCTGTTGGCTGCTCTTTCCTATGTTATCTTTACATATGGACAGATTAAGATAACACTTCCGGGCGGAGATGCAACATCTATTCATTTAGGAAATGCCGTTTGTGTCATCGGAGCACTTTTAGTAGGCGGTTTTTACGGAGGCCTTGGCGGAGCAATCGGTATGACAATCGGAGACCTTCTTGATCCGGTTTACATCATCTATGCACCTAAGACATTTATCTGCAAGTTTTGCATCGGTTTGATAACAGGCTTTGTAGCACACCGAATCGGAAAGATTGACAAAAGCACTGACAGAAAGCATATTTTAGGATTTACAATCGCAGCTGCGGTTGCAGGACTTTTGTTCAACGTCATTACCGATCCATTGATCGGATATTACTACAAGCTTTGGATTATAGGTAAGCCTGCTGCCGAACTTACACTCGCATGGAATGTAGCAGCGACATCGATTAATGCGGTTACATCTGTTATTGCATCAGTGGTTGTCTACACGGCAGTGAGACCGGCTCTTCGCAAGACCGGATTTATGGATGTGCTGTCAGCAGAGGTCAGGGCATAGGGTTACTCTTGAAGTGCCGGCGTAAGACGGCATGGAAGTTTACTAAGTCAATTTGAAATGGAAACATACAGGAGACTGTGAAGGACAGAATATTAACTTATCTGTCATGAGCAGTCTCTTTGCTATTAACTGGTATGCCGCCGTAAGGTGGCATACCATACAGGGATATATGGGTAAAATACGATGGCAGAAATTCAAAAAAAAATAGCAGTATTAAATGATTTATCAGGTTACGGACGCTGTTCTCTGACAGCAGCGATTCCAGTGATCAGTGCGCTTAATGTTCAATGCTGTCCGGTTGTGACGGCAATTCTTTCTAATCACGGCGGATATCCTGAATGTTATATAGATGATTATACCGAAAGAATGGAATCCTACATTGCCCCATGGAGAAAAATGGGATTTGAAATGGATGGCATAATGACCGGATTTTTGGGTTCGCCCAGACAGGCATCGATTGTATCGGATTTTATCCGGGATTTTAAACGGGAGAACACACTGGTACTGGTTGACCCGACTATGGGGGACAACGGAAAACTATATAGTATCTGTAACGAAGAATTGATTGAATCTATGCGTGAACTGATACAGTATGCCGATGTAGTTACACCGAATCTTACTGAGGCCTGCGCACTGACCGAAACACCATACAAAGAGAAGGGATGGACTAAGAGAGCGTTATCTGATCTCACGTGGAAACTTCAGCTTTTGGGGGCACGCTCAGTTGTACTCACAGGTGTCATAAAAGGACGCCAGATTATAAATGTCATTCATGAAAAAGGCAAAGAGCCGATTTACCATGCGACAAGGTTTGTCTCCGGAAAATATCATGGCACTGGAGATGTGTTTTCGGCTGTTCTTGGTGCCAGTCTGGTTCACGGTGTGTCTATGGAAGAAGCAGTCAGACGTGCAGCAATGTTCACAAAAAAATGTGTAGAAAAAACGGTAGAACTCGGATTACCCGAACAGGATGGATTATGTCTGGAGGCTTGCCTTTCATATCTTACCAAACTTCACTGATGAAGTTACTGTTCATGTGTTGCTCAAACGGTAACCTGATAAAACTTAATGATAATAACATATGAAACAGGTCTTTTCATAAGGAAAAAGTTGTAGTATAATGAAACCAATTTTGTGCAGCAGATTGCATAACAGTAGGAGGAAGATATGTTAGATCTAAAGTTCGTCAGAGAAAATCCTGACATTGTAAAACAGAATATCAAAAATAAGTTTCAGGACAGAAAACTTCCGCTTGTAGATGAAGTTATTGAACTGGATGCCAAGAACCGTGCAGCAAAAAAAGAAGCTGATGACCTTCGTGCCAATAAAAACAAGATCGCAAAGCAGATCGGTGCTTGTATGGGACAGGGTAAAAAAGAAGAGGCTGAAGAACTCAAAAAACAGGTTGCTGAGCAATCAGCTCGACTGGCTGAGCTGGAAGAACAGGAGAAAGATCTGGGAGAGAGAATCTTAAAAATCATGATGACAATCCCGAATATTATCGATCCGAGTGTTCCGATTGGTAAAGACGACAGCGAAAATGTAGAAATCGAACGTTTTGGTGATCCGGTTGTACCTGATTTTGAGATCCCGTATCACACAGATATTATGGAGAAATTCAACGGCATAGATCTTGACAGTGCAAGAAAAGTTGCCGGAAATGGTTTTTACTACCTGATGGGAGATATTGCAAGACTTCATTCCGCTGTTATCGCATATGCAAGAGATTTTATGATTGACCGTGGATTTACCTACTGTGTTCCGCCATTCATGATCAGAAGCAACGTTGTAACAGGAGTTATGAGCTTTGATGAGATGGATGCCATGATGTACAAAATCGAAGGTGAAGATCTTTACCTTATCGGCACCAGCGAACATTCCATGATTGGTAAGTTCATTGACACTGTTGTTCCGGAAGAGGAGCTTCCGAAGACACTGACCAGCTATTCTCCGTGTTTCCGTAAGGAAAAAGGTGCTCATGGCATCGAGGAAAGAGGCGTATACCGCATTCATCAGTTCGAAAAGCAGGAGATGATTGTAGTATGTAAGCCTGAAGAAAGCAAGATGTGGTATGATAAACTTTGGAAAAATACAGTAGATCTTTTCCGTTCAATGGACATTCCGGTACGTACTCTTGAGTGCTGTTCCGGTGATCTGGCAGACCTGAAAGTTAAATCTGTCGATGTAGAAGCATGGTCTCCGCGTCAGAAAAAGTATTTCGAAGTCGGAAGCTGCTCAAACTTAGGTGATGCACAGGCCAGACGTCTTAAGATCCGTGTAAACGGAAAAGATGGTAAGTATTTTGCCCATACTCTTAACAATACAGTAGTAGCTCCGCCGCGTATGCTGATCGCATTTCTGGAGAATAATCTGCAGGCAGACGGCTCTGTTCGTATTCCGGAAGTATTACGTCCGTATATGGGTGGTAAAACAGAGATTAGATAGTTCTTACAAGAAAATCAGGTAAATTAAGTAATTATAAAATTATAAAAAGGAAAGCTGCCGAAAGAAAGCAGCCTTCCTTTTTTGTACTCCTGTTATTGAATCTCCTCTATCTGATTCGACGGTGCAGCCATCATAGAATAATTAGTATGATAGATAACAAATCCCGGTGCTGCACCGGTTACTTTTTTTACCTGTTTTTTCTGCACATAATCAATTTCGACTTTTTCATTATCGCGTCCTTTGGAATAGTATGCGGCTAATCCGGCTGCTTCCTCAAATGTGCGGTCAGGCAGCTCCACTCCCTCTGATTTTACGATGACATGAGAGCCGGGAATACCTTTTGCGTGAAACCACCAGTCATTGCCGGATGCAAACTTAAAAGTCAGTTCCTCATTTTGATAGTTGTTCTTACCTACATATATGTGGAAACCGTCGGAGGAAATGTAATGGAACGGACGGCTGGTTATTTTTACTTTTTTTCCGACAGGTCCATGTTTTTTTATAAAACCATATTCCGTAAGTTCCTGTTTTATCTGGGTAAGATCTTCTTCTTTCAAGGCAATATCAAGGGATGTGCTTATCGATTCAAGATGTTCTATTTCCTGTTTCGTTTCTTCGATAAGCTTACTCTGAGCCTCAAAAGTTCTTTTTAATTTGCCGTATTTATCAAAATATTTCTGAGAATTTTCACGGGCACTTAGCTGCGGATCCAAAGGTATTTTTACATCTTTTCCTGTGTAATAATTTGTACATACAAGTTCTTTTTCACCGCCGACAAGTTCATAGCCGTATGTATTTAACAATTCACCGTATATTTTGTATTTGTCTCTTTTTTCGGTATCCTTAAGCTGCTTTTTCTGAAGATCGTATTTTTTGTAATTTCGTTCCAGGGCAGTCTGGACGATGCGGCGAAGGTCAGATGATTTTTGCCTGATACGTGAAATGACGTTTTTTGAAGCGTAATAATTTTCCAGCACTTTACTCATCGAATCAAAAAATTCTATCCGGTATTCTGACGGAAAAGATGTGAGCGGGAGCGCCGAAAATTCTATCGGTTCGTCATCACGATATACGATACAAGGCGAGAACTGCCCGCTTTTTACAGTCTCCATGGACAATAATACCGTATGTGAAAGATGGGTGCGTTCAAGCTCGGTTAGTTCTGAAACAGGTTTATCGGCATCTATTGATGCCTCATGACAAAATTCCTCTGCCATAACCGGACTTATACCGGTAAAATTAGTATAAATAGCCTTGCCTGCCGGAACATTAAGGCCGGCAAGAACCGAAGACAAATCCTCTGCAGATACGCTCAGCGGATCTGATTTGGTTACTGTCTGCGGCAGAAAATATTGGCGTCCCGGCAGCACCTCACGTACAGAGCTTACCTGAGCAGAAATATGTTTTATACTGTCAATAATCATGCCGTCGGGATTACAAAAGATGATATTGCTGTATTTTCCCATCAATTCAATTATAAGAATTTTTTTGCACAAATCACCCATCTCATCAAGATGCTCTATTTCGATATGAATGCATCTTTCAAGCCCTGGCTGACTTACTGATACTATGCGTCCGTTTCCGATATGTTTGCGCAGCAGCATACAAAAATTAGGTGCCGTGAGCGGACCCTGTTTATTGCTGTCGGTCAGATATGCAAGAGGAAGACTTGCATTGACCGAGAGAAGCAATCTTTTGGTCTCTCGAAAGTTTTTTATGGTAAACAGGAGTTCGTCCCGCTCGGTCTGAGTGATCTTGGAGATCTTCCCACCGGAGAGCGCATCGTTAAATTCCTTAACAAGATTTGCAATTACAATTCCGTCAAATGCCATGGTTTTGTTGCTCCTTTATTTGCTTAATACTCATCATTATAATGAAAAAATCTGTGAAAGACAATGCTTTTGATATTTTACATATCACTGTTCATGTGCGGCACAAGTGCCACACGAACTGCAACAATCTTGTTGACGCTTACGTTGATTTGCATTATAATGATTCTATCTGTGAATGAAAAAGAAAGGTGTCACTATGCTTAAAAGTATGACTGGTTTTGGCCGTTGTGAATTGGCAACGGATGAATATAAGATTTCTGTAGAGATGAAGGCGGTAAACCACCGTTATCTAGACCTCAGCATTAAGATGCCAAAAAAATTCAATTATTTTGAAGCGGCTATTCGCGCACAGTTGAAGAAATATATTCAACGCGGAAAAGTAGATCTCTTTATTTCTTATGAAGATTATACAGAAGAAAGAATGTCGTTAAAATATAACCGTTCACTGGCCTTAGAATATATGAATTATTTTCGTCAGATGGCTGAGGAGTTTGACATTCCAAATGATGCAACCGCACTTCGCATAGCACGCTGCCCTGAGGTGTTTACGATGGAGCAGGCACCGGAAGACGAAGAGCACATGTGGCAGATTCTTGAAAAGGCAATCGATGAAGCGGCAGAAAAATTTGTCGAGACCCGCGTGCGAGAGGGCGAAAATCTGAAACAGGACCTGATAGGGAAGCTTGATTACATGGTAACCCTTGTAGACCGGATTGAGGAACGTTCACCAAAAATTATTGAAGAATATCGCTCAAAGCTCGAAGATAAGGTTAAGGAGCTTCTGACGGGCAGTAATATAGATGAAGGTCGAATTGCTTCGGAAGTTGTAATTTTCGCTGATAAGATTTGTACCGATGAAGAGACAGTACGCCTTAAGAGCCATATCGAAGCGACACGCAAGGAACTGACAGATGGTGGAAGCATAGGCAGAAAGCTTGATTTCATTGCGCAGGAGATGAACCGTGAAGCCAATACCATTCTTTCCAAGGCAAATGATTTGGATGTCTCAAATTGTGCTATAGCACTCAAAACCGAGATAGAGAAAGTAAGAGAACAGATTCAAAATATTGAATAATCAATCGTATCTATTATAGCAAAAAGGCAGGCGATATTTATGGATAACCGTGGAGTCCTGGCAGTTATCTCAGGCTTTTCAGGAGCAGGCAAGGGAACACTTATGCGTGCATTACTGGAAAAATATGATAATTATGCCCTTTCAATATCAGCTACAACGCGTGCACCGCGTGATGGTGAAATTGACGGAAGAGAGTACTTCTTTAAAACAAAAGAAGAGTTCGAAGACATGATAAATCATGATGAACTTGTTGAATATGCCCAGTATGTCGGAAATTATTACGGAACTCCTAAGGATTACGTTTTTTCCAATCTGAAAGACGGAAAGGATGTACTTTTGGAAATTGAGATACAGGGTGCACTTAAGATAAAAAAGAAATTTCCTGAAGCGGTTCTTATTTTTATAACTCCTCCGAGTGCGTCAGAGCTTAAAAATCGTCTGGCCGGACGGGGAACAGAGACACCGGAAAAGATCGCTGCACGCCTTTTAAGAGCAGCGGAAGAATCCAAACAGATGGATGATTATGATTTCATTCTGGTAAATGATGAAGTGGACCGCTGTGTAGAAGAGATGCATGGAGTGATTCAGGCAATGCATGCAAAAACAGGCAATCACAGAGATCTGATTGAGAAAATTAAAGAAGAGATGAAACAATTCTGATAGAGGATAATTCTTACAAAGAAAATTCGATAGAGATAATTCTGAAAGGAGAATGATTTATTATGATGCTGCGTCCGTCATATCTTGACTTGATTAATGTTGTTAACAAAGAGGCTGAAACCGGTAAGGAGCCGCTGATTCAGAGCCGTTATTCTATAGTTATTGCCACTGCAAAGCGTGCAAGACAGCTTATTGCCGGTGATGAAGCACTGGTTATTGAGAATGGAAGAAAACCTCTTTCCATAGCTATAGATGAGTTATACCATTCAAAGGTTAAAATTGTAGCAGAGAACGATTCTCAGGATGAGGAAGTATAAATAGCACGACAGAAGGCCGTCCCGTGTTCATGTTATGTACATGGAGATGGTCTTTTCCATAATTAAAGGATTAGGAGAAAGTTGAATGAAATTATTATGTATATCCCTTGGCTGCGATAAAAATCTAGTTGATGCAGAACGCATGCTTGGTTCATTAAGTCAGGATGGATACACTTTTACCGATGATGAAACAGAAGCCGATGTAATTTTGGTAAATACCTGCTGCTTTATAAATGATGCCAAAGAGGAAAGTGTGAATACCATTCTTGAGATGGCTGATTACAAGAAAAACGGAAATTGCAAGGCACTTTTAGTAAGCGGCTGTATGGCTCAGAGATACAAAGAGGAAATACTTGAAGAAGTCCCGGAGGTAGATGGTATTCTCGGAACTACAAGCTACGATGAGATCAGTAAAGTCCTTAAAGAGGCTCTCGGTGGTCAGAGAGTAGCTGATTTCCACGATTTATCAGAGCTACCTGAAACCAAGATGAGAAGCAAACGTCTGGTTACTACCGGCGGTCATTATGCATTCTTAAAGATTTCGGAAGGCTGCAACAAGAGATGCACATATTGTATTATCCCTTCTCTCAGAGGCCCTTATCGCAGTGTTCCGATGGAACAGCTTATTGAAGAGGCAAAGGAGCTGGCTGAGCAGGGAGTAAAAGAATTGATTCTTGTTGCGCAGGAAACGACTCTATACGGTGTAGATATATATGGACAAAAATCACTGCCAAAACTCCTCCATAGTTTGGCACAGATTGACGGAATTGAATGGATTCGAATCCAGTACTGTTATCCTGAAGAAATTACCGAAGAATTGATACAGACAATAAAAACAGAAGAAAAAGTCTGTCATTACCTGGATATTCCGATTCAGCATGCCAGTGACGCAGTACTCAAACGAATGGGACGACGTACCAATCAGACAGAGCTTCGTGAAAGAATAGCACATCTGAGAGAAGAAATTCCGGATATCGCACTCCGCACAACACTGATTTCAGGTTTCCCGGGAGAGACAAAGGAAGATCACGAAGAATTAATGCAATTTGTCGATGAGATGGAATTTGACCGTCTTGGCGTTTTTGCTTATTCAGCTGAAGAAGATACACCTGCCGCTGAATATCCGGATCAGGTGCCGCAGGAGGTAAAAGAAGAACGCCGCGATGAGATCATGGAGCTTCAACAGGAAATCGCTTTCGAGAAGGCCGAATTAATGAAGGGACGTATACTGGAAGTCATGATCGAGGGCAAGGTAGCCGATGAAAATGCCTTTGTCGGAAGAACTTATAAGGATGCTCCGAATGTAGACGGACTTATTTTCGTAAATACAGATGCACCGCTTATGTCCGGTGATTTCTGCCGGGTTCGCGTTACCGGTGCCCTTGAATATGATTTGATAGGAGAGTTGGCTGATGAATTTACCGAATAAACTGACTACGCTGCGAGTTATTATGATTCCTTTCTTTGTACTTTTCCTGCTCTGGCAGAATGGAGAAAACAAAACATTTCGTATGATAGCTCTTGCATTGTTTATCATCGCCAGCTTAACCGATCTTCTGGATGGTAAGATTGCAAGAAAATACAATCTGGTTACGAATTTCGGAAAATTTATGGACCCTCTCGCTGACAAGCTTTTGGTTTGTTCCGCACTTATCTGCCTTATTGATCTCAAGGCATTGCCGGCATGGATGGTTGTAATCATTATCAGCCGTGAATTTATCATCAGTGGATTTCGCCTGATTGCATCAGATAACGGAGTGGTCATTGCCGCCAGCTACTGGGGAAAATTCAAGACAACTTTCCAGATGATATCAGTAGTATTGTTAATACTTGATATTGAACAATTGACCTTAATTACCGATATATGTGTATGGATCTCGCTTATACTTACAGTTGTGTCACTTGTAGATTATATTTATAAAAATCATAAAATATTGACAGAAGGGAGTATCTGATATGGTAGTCGAATTAGTTTCAGTAGGAACAGAATTACTGCTTGGTAATATTGTCAATACAAATGCAAAATATTTATCAGAAACATGTGCCGGTCTTGGCCTGAACGTATATTATCAGACAACGGTCGGTGACAACAGGGAGCGAATGAAAGAGGTTTTCAAAACAGCATTGTCACGAGCTGACATTGTGATAATCGGAGGCGGTTTAGGACCGACTGAAGATGATATTACGAAAGATGTCTGTGCCGAACTTATGGAGATGCCGCTGGTTGAGGACCCACAGGTCAGAGCTCATCTGGAGGACTGGTACAAACAGAGAAAACTCACTGACATTTCTGAAAGTAACTGGCGTCAGGCACTGGTTCCCGAGGGCGCTGTTGTATTTCACAATACCAATGGCACCGCTCCGGGTTTGGCTCTTGAAAAAAACGGAAAAACCGCAATACTGCTGCCTGGTCCGCCAAACGAATTGTATCCAATGGTTGAAAAACAGGTTTGCGCTTATATACAAAAACGTTCCGATTGTGTGATACGTTCTCAGATGATAAAAATCTGCGGATATGGAGAGAGCAAAGTTGAAGAAATGCTCCTCGATCTCATCGACAATCAGACCAATCCGACCATAGCAACCTATGCAAAGACCAAGGAGGTTCATCTGCGTGTTACCGCAAGAGCCGAGGATGAAGATTCTGCAAAGCAGCTTTTAAAGCCTGTTGTGAAAGAAATTAAAAAGCGCTTTGGCAATGCTATTTACACTATGGACGAACATGAAAATTTTGAAGATGTTGTCGTGCGCTTGTTAAAGAAATACGATCTTACAGTCACAACGGCGGAATCATGTACCGGAGGACTTATAGCAGGACGTATTGTGAATGTACCGGGGGCATCAGAGGTTTTCAATGAAGGATATGTCACGTATTCTAACAAGGCAAAGAAAAAAATCCTTGGTGTCAGCAAGGCAACTTTGAAAAAATATGGTGCGGTCAGCGAGCAGACGGCACGTGAGATGGCATCCGGAGGTGTATTTACCACCGATGCCGATGTGTGCATAGCAGTAACAGGGCTTGCAGGACCGGACGGCGGCACAGAAGAAAAACCGGTAGGACTGGTTTACATAGCCTGCTATATGAAGGATAAGGTTAAAGTGGAAGAGTGTCATTTCCGCGGAAATCGTGAAAAAATTCGTGAACAGACCGTTATTCAGGCCTTGGATCTGCTTAGAAGATCAATTATAAAGAATTATAAAAAGGATTGATAAAGAGGATTGACAAAAAGGACTGACAACTACATATAAAACTGACACGCCGCATTAAGGTGACGCCATGATTGAAAGGAGTGAAAAACGATGATATGGTACAAATACCTGTATATCGGTGAAAAAGCGAAAAAACATCGTTTTTCGATCCTTCAGAAACTGAGACTTGGAAAGATTCAGCCCGAGGTTCATGTGATAACACCTGCTTCGGGCAAAAAAAATCTGCTCGATATTCTGCCGTCTTACGTACTACGTCAGAAATATTATATAAATATGGAAAATCTGCTGATTATCGGCATCGGTGCGACATATCAGGATGCTGTAGAGACAGCCGGTAAAATTATAGAGGAAACATATAAGAAAACAGGCGGCTTTGATGTGAAAACTTATCTTTTCGAAAAGCAAGAAAGACGCATACACAAATAGCAAACGGGAGGGGATTGTTTGCTTCATATTTTATTTATTATATTTAAAATACTCTTGATCCTACTTCTTTCTGTTATTGGGCTTGTGGTTGCATGTCTTCTTGCCATCCTGTTTGTTCCTGTAAGATACCGCTTAAGCGGACAGTTTGCGAGTATCAGGGAAATAAAGCTTAAATTGCATTTTCACTGGCTGTTTCATATCGTATCACTTCGGTTTTCATATGAAGACGAGCTGAAATATAAACTCAAATTGTTTGGATTTTCTATTCTTGGCAGCGAAAATAAAGAGACTTCAGATGAAGATAATGACGTAAATGATGATAAAAATGGCGATGAAATTGACGTTAAAAATGACGTCAAAAATGCTGAGGCTCTTATAAAAAAGGCTGATGATACATCCAGAAAAACCGACACTGCTATTGAACGGGCAGAGGAAACTGCAGATCTTCTGGAAGAATTGGTAAAAAAGCGCCAATCATCATCGGAAAACTCAGATAAAGAAGAGATAGAAAAACCTTTTAAAACTTCCGTTGAAACTTCAGAGAAAAAGGCTGATAACAAAAAAAATGAAAAGGGCTCAGCAAATGATTCAAAAAAAGAATCCAACAAGAAAAGTTTTAAATCCCTTATTTCAGAAATTCCTGTTCGAATAAAAAAATTATTTAATTCAGTGAAACAGAAACTTTCAAAAATCATTCAGGGTGTGAAAAATTCAGAGCGAAAGCGTCAAGAGATTATGGCATTTCTGCAGGATGAGGATAATAAATATTCATTCCGCCTTATAAAACTTCAGTTGAAGCGACTGCTTAAGCATATATCTCCGAAAAAGATGTCGGGAAATATTGCCTTTGGCGTTGAGGATCCATATCTCATGGGACAGATTTTGAGTGCGGCAGCTTTTTTCTATCCCTTTTACGGTGAGCAGCTGCAGCTTGTGCCAGTCATGAATACGAATGAGTTTAACGGAGATTTTTACGCACGCGGCAGGTTGCAGATTGGGATAATTTTGTTCCTTGTACTGAGAGTATGGATGAATAAGAATTTTAGAACACAGTTTTATAAATATAGAAACAGAGGAGGAAGATAATATGGCAGACAATCAATTTGCATCTGCAATAGGTGCATTATTTCAGGGAATGGATGAGTTTGTCACGACCAAGACCGTCATAGGAGAACCTGTAACCGTCGGCGATGCAATCATACTGCCTCTGGTTGACGTGACCTGCGGCATGGCAGCAGGAGCCTTCGGACAGGCTGCAAAAGAGAAAAATACGGGCGGAATGAGTGCCAAAATGACTCCAAGCGCCATTCTTATCATTCAAAATGGCATGACCAAAGTTGTGAATATAAAGCATCAGGACGCACTTACAAAGGCTCTCGACATGGCACCGGATCTCGTCAATAAATTTATCGGAGGCAGAAGCGGTCCTATCGATGAAGAGACTATTCAAAAGGCGCAAGAAATGTCAGATGAGATGCAGCAAAATGAAAATGTCTAAAAGAACGAAAGAACGAGATAAAACACACATTATATGTTTTATCTCGTTTTTGTTTTAGAGTCAATTGCTCCGCGCGGATTGCAGTGGTAGCAGGATCCTTTTTGATTCAAGTTATCGGTAAAGTTACGGTAAAACAGCTTCCCTCATTTATTTGGCTTGATACATCTATACAGCCATGCATAAGCTCAACTATTCTCTTTGTTATAGAAAGTCCCAGTCCGTTACCTTTTTCATTAGGATCGGAATTTTTGCTGTAAAATTTTTCAAAAATACGTTTCAGGGTTTCCTCATCCATACCAATGCCGGTATCTTTGACGGAAACAAGTATTTCATTTTCTTTAACATTTAGGTTTACTGACAGCATTCCACCGGCCGGGGTGAACTTTATGGCATTTTGCAGGAGATTAATCCATACCTGATTAAGCATCTCGCAGTTTCCGTAAAATTTGCAGTCGGTCAGGTTAATGTCGAGATTTAATCTTTTTTTCTCCCATAAAGGTTCCAAAAGAAGAATGGCCTGTCGAATCTGCTCGTCAAGACTGAAAGTGGTTCGTCCTGTGACGATTTCCTGTTTTTCAAGGCGCGACAGCAGTAAAATATTACCTGTCATCGTGGTCAGCTGTCTGGTACTGTCTATAATAATTCTCGTATATTCATTTCGCTCTTCCTCAGAAAGAGACGGGTCCTGCAAAAGAGTTGCATATCCTTCGATGGCTGCCAGAGGAGTCTTAAATTCATGAGAAACTGTGGTAACAAAATCATTTCTCAGGGATTCAATACTGTTAAGCTCCTGCACCATACGATTGAAATTGTCTGTCAATTCACGGATGGCCTGCAATGATTTGAGCCTTGGAACCTGAACCGAAAAATCTCCATCCGAAATTTTCTGTGCAGCGAGACTGATATACCCTATAGGGCAGAGAATCTTGGACCAAAGCAGCAGTGAAAGAGCTATACTGAATGCGAGACTACTTAAAAAGGTCATAACTCCCGGAAATCCGGGGCCTAAAAAGCGAAAAACATCATGTTTATCTACGTCGCTTACGAGCAGTGAAATACAGTATCCTGTAAACATTGGCATAAGCGAGGATACAAGGAAAAAGAATACTAACAATGTCAGCCAGTAAAGCGGAATTTGAAAATACTTTGCTATTTTTTTGCTGATTCTCATTCAGTCTTCACCGCCTTATATCCAAGTCCGCGCACGGTCATGATGATGAAATCATCACAATTCTTAAATCTTTCGCGCAAGCGATTGATATGCACATCTACAGTTCGTTCATCAGTTGTCGAATCCAGTCCCCAGATTTCATCCATAAGCTGCTGCCTTGTAAAAATTTTATTCGGATAGGACAGAAGCTTATATAAAAGATAAAATTCCTTCTGAGGAAGAAGAGTTTCCTGATCGTTTATGGTAACAGTGAGAGCGTCGTAATTCAAAACAGTATTTTTACATATAATTCGATGCTCCGTTGCTATCTTCGCTCTTTTTAATAAAGCCCCGACACGCAAGACCATTTCATTTACATCGATGGGTTTGACCATGTAGTCATCAGTGCCGGCCAAAAAACCGCGTTGTTTGTCTTCAAATCGTTCTTTTGCGGTAATAATCAGTATCGGCATCGTAAAACCGCTGGTCCTCAGATGCTCAATTAATTCGTATCCATCCATTCCCGGCATCATAATATCGGAAATAACTAAATCTACATATTCAGAATCTAAAAGAGATAATGCCTTTTCGCCATTTTCTGCAGGAAGCGCCAGGTAACCGTTGTTTGTAAGCACCGTACAGAAAAGCGAGCGGAGTTTCGCATCATCTTCAACTACGAGAATGTGAAACATATTGTAAAACCTCCTCTGCAATTCGAGTTGAAATTATTGTGATTTCTTTTTAGTCCGATAATACCATAAAAGTTTAAACTGATTGTGAACGCTACAACACATTTTTTTCACTCTTCGTTTACACTCAGTTTATATTTAGTTGAAACTCGTTTAAAAAAGGGATGATATACTTAGGCAAACTTGGAAAAAAGCAGAAAGGAATGTGCGAAATGAGTAATTTATCTTCTCTGATGGAATCTGCAAAGCAGAATAAAAAGAAAACAGCTATCATCGCTGTTATTGTACTTGTTGTTCTGGCAGCGCTTTTTATGCGTTTTAAGAACAGCGGCAAAGGAGGAGCAGGCGGTGGCCCGGGTGGCCCGGGTGGTATGCAGGATACACAGATGAATAATGTTGCAACCGTTGCAGCTGAAAATCCTAAGACCGGAACAATCGAGCGAACAACAAGTACTTCGGGAACTGTTGAGGCCTCAGATGTTGTATATGTATATGCAAAGGCTTCAGGTGATGTAACCGGTGTCAGTGTGAGCGTAGGTGATACCGTGACAGCCGGACAGCTTCTTTGTACCATAAATACCGAACAGGTAGAGACAGCCAAAAATGCAATGGATTCGGCATCTGTAAATCTGACAGAAGCGCAGAGCAACTTAAGCCGTATGCAGCTTCTTTATCAGGGAGGAGATATTTCAGACCAGGAATGGGAACAATACCAGAATCAGGCAAAATCTGCACAGTTAAGCTATGAATCTGCCAAATTAAATTATGATCGTCAGGTTGAATACAGTTCCGTAACCGCACCAATTTCAGGAAAGGTTGAGTCGATGGACATCGATGTATATGACCATGTAAACCAGCAGGCTCAGCTTTGTGTTATCTCCGGCGAAGGAGATAAGAGAGTATCATTTTATGTGTCTGAGCGCGTCATGAATAATCTTAATCAGGGCGATACAATGACAATCTCAAAAGACGGAACATCCTATAATGGTGTAATTACCGATGTCAGCAGCATGGCAGACGAGAGCAATGGTCTTTTTAAGATCAAGGCAGAACTTCCGGAGGCAAATGCATTATCTACCGGTACAACCGTTAAGGTTACTGTAACCTCTGAACGTGCGGAAAATGTTATGACAGTACCGGTGGATGCCATTTACTATGATAATGGTATAGGTAATGTCTATGTTTACCAGGACGGGACAGTTCATAAAACAGAAGTTGAGGTTGGTCTTTATAACACTGAGCTTGCAGAAATCAAATCAGGACTTACTGCGGATGATCTTGTAATCAGCACATGGAGTTCTCAGCTTTACGAAGGTTCAACTGTTAATTTAAAAGGCGATGATACAGACGCTGCTTCATCACAGGATGACAAAGCAGCAAATGAATCTGATAATCAGAAATCAGGCGCACCTGCAGATGCCGAAGGCGGACAGAATACAGGTAAACCGGCAGATGCGAAAAACGGACAGAAACAGTAGGATGGGAGGAATGTAAGACATGGGAGTAACGAGATATATTCTGAAGCATCCGGTCACTACTGTCATGGCTTTGTTGTGCCTGGTTGTGTTCGGTATTTCATCGGTTTTTTCTGCAACGCTTGAGCAGATGCCAAACATGGAAACTCCGATGCTCATCATCATGGCAAACTATTCGGGTGCCGGTCCTGAGGATATCAGTGAACTTGTAACTGAGCCGATCGAAGATGCAATCAGCACATTGGAGGGTGTTGATACGATTTCATCCACTTCAAGTGACGGGCGTTCCATGGTTATGCTTCAGTATGATTACGGTACTGATATGGATGAAGCATATGACAATCTGAAACAGAAACTTGATAATATTCAGAGAAACCTTCCGGACGATGTAGAGCCGAGTGTCATGTCGATGAACTCCAATCAGGGAGACAGCATGATGCTTTCCATCTCACATAAGACAGAGTCAAACCTTTACGATTATGTAGATCAGAAGGTTGTTCCGGAATTAGAGCGTATTTCTTCAATTGCAAATATTGAAACAAGGGGCGGTTCTTCAAAATATGTCAGTATAGAACTGCAGTCTGAAAAAATGTCCCAGTACAATCTGAGCATGCAGGATGTTGCCACTGCAATCAGTGACGCCAATGTTTCATCACCTTCAGGTACTGCAGATGCCGGAAACCTGGAACTTTCCGTTACCACGTCACTTAAGACAGATCAGGTAAGTGAGCTTCGCGATATTCCGATTAAGACATCTTCAGGACAGATTATTTCACTGTCTGATGTGGCAAATGTATATGAAACCACAAAAGACCGCGGAGGTATTTCGCGTTATAACGGTCAGGAGACTATCTCCGTATCTATCCAAAAGCAGCAGGATAGTACTGATATTGAAGTTTCCTCAGCAGTAAAGAAAAAGATCTCTTCACTTATGGAGGATGATCCGGATCTTACAATTACGGTTGCAAATGATACCGCTGATACAATTATTGATTCATTAAAGGATGTAGCTGAAACCATGGTTTTGGCAGTCCTGATATCAATGTTTATCATTTTCCTGTTCTTTGGCGATTATAAGGCATCTTTAATTGTCGGAAGTTCAATCCCGACCTCGATTTTACTTTCGCTGATCGCAATAACTGCAGCGGGATTTTCACTGAATGTCATTACCATGAGTGCGTTGGTTCTCGGTGTCGGCATGATGGTTGATAACTCTATAGTTGTACTTGAAAGCTGTTTCAGAGCTACGGCGGATCAGGAAGACAAGGGAGCACTTGGCTATTTTTCGGCTGCACTTCACGGAACCGGCATAGTAGTCAATTCTATTATCGGTTCAACTATCACGACCTGTGTTGTTTTCCTGCCTTTGGCATTCTTAAACGGTATGACAGGCCAAATGTTTAAACCGCTTGGATTTACTATTGTTTTCTGTATGTCAGCATCACTTTTGTCAGCTATGACCATAGTTCCGCTTTGCTATCTGTTTTACAAGCCGACAGAAGCCAAACGTGCACTTATGGGTCGTCCCATCGAGCGTATGCAAAAATGGTACAGGGGTGTTGTCGACAGGTTATTAGACCACAAGGCCATGGTCATGGGATTTTCGGTTCTCGTGCTTGTTCTTACTGTTATCCTGGCAAGCGGCATGCAGACAGAGCTTATGACATCAGATGATACCGGTACTGTCAGTGTAAGTATCGAAACACGTCCGGGCTTAAAGCAGGAGAAAGTTGAAGAGGCACTGTCTGAGGCAGAAGCTATCGTGGCAGCCAGTGATCAGGTTGAATCATATATGCTCAGATACAATGATGACAGCGGTTCAATCAGTGCTTATCTGAAAGATAATCGTACAAAATCGACTGATGATGTGGCTGATGAGTGGCAGAAAGAGATGGATGGCATTGAAAACTGTACAATTGATGTTTCTGCTTCCTCTTCCATGAGTTTCATGGGACGCCAGAGCGGTTATGAGGTTATCCTTGACGGTTCACAATATGATGAATTAAAAGAAGTAAGTGATAAAATTGTCAAGGAACTGACTGCAAGAAATGACGTCATCAATATACATTCAAGTATTGAAAACAATGCGCCTATCATAACATTGAAGGTTGACCCGGTTATGGCAAAGGCATATGGACTGACTGCTGCCAGCATCGGTAACACCATTAATCATATGTTAAGCGGTATTGATGCAACGACTCTTAAAATTGACGGAGAAGACATCACGGTAACGGTTGAATATCCGGAAGGTGAATATGAAACAGTTGACAATATTAAAGATGTAATTCTCACGGGAACAAATGGACAGAAAGTAGCTTTGACAGATGTGGCAACTGTCGTATTTGAGGACAGCCCAGCATCTATTTCACGAACAGATGGTTCATATGAAATTACAATCACTGCCGATTATACCGGGGACAGTGTTCAGCAGCAGATCAACAGCGAGGTAATTTCTCCAAACCTGACAGGCACAATCAGTATCGGTACAAACAGCCGTGATCGTATGATGAAGAGTGAGTTCAGTTCTCTTTACCGCGCAATTGCAATCGCTGTTTTCCTGGTATTTGTCGTAATGGCTGCACAGTTTGAATCTGTGAAGTTTTCAATCATGGTTATGACAACTATTCCATTCAGCCTTGTCGGTTCCTTCGGTTTTCTGAAATTGACCGGTGTAAGTATAAGTATGACCTCACTGCTTGGTTTCCTTATTTTGGTCGGTACGGTTGTAAATAATGGTATTTTGTATGTAGATACAGTAAACCAGTACCGCGCAACAATGGATCTTAGGACGGCTCTTATTGAAGCCGGTGCAACACGTATAAGACCGATTCTTATGACAAGTATGACAACAATCCTTTCCATGATTCCTATGGCAATGGCAATCGGAAGCAGTGGTTCCACCACACAGGGTCTTGCAATCGTAGATATCGGTGGTCTGACGGCAGGTGTTATCGTTGCACTGTTCATGGTTCCGGTATATTATGCACTTTTAAGCCGCAAACCGAAGGATGAAATACCTGATATTGATTAATCGGAACGGAGTGATATAAATGAATCGAAACAAAAGATTATACATGCATTCTCATATGGTATCCGGTTTGGCAGTCTGCGCGCTAGGAGTTTTCCTGGCAGCAGGTTCACCGCTAAATGTTCTGGCAGCAAGTCCGCAATTTGCATATTCTGCGGAAAAGTGGGCCACACTTCAGGATGATAAGCTTGAATTTGATGAGATTGCCGATCTTATCCATGAATATAACAGCACAGTTGAGAAAAACAGGATTGAATATAAGGATTATCAGGGCAAGAACAGCAATGAGATCGCCCAGGAATATTATGATGCTGCGGATGAAATAGAAAGCAGCATCGAATATCCGGATTCTGATGATGCAAATTACGGTTCCTCACTGGCAGCGGCACAGAGAAGCGAAGCTTCCGCAACACAGATGCGTGAGCAGGGCGATAATAACGTTGACGATGCCAATGTCAAGGCATGGGGATATACACAGACTGAAAAATCGCTGGTACAACAGGCTCAGAACCTGATGATTCAGTATTGGAATGCACAGGAGAATTTAAGGAGTGTTCAGAATCAGGTCTCAAAGGCTGAAAAAGATTATGAGACAGTTAATTTAAAGTATACATCAGGAAGTGCAACCCAGACAGATGTTCTGGATACAAAAGAGGCTCTTTTAAAGGCTCAGGCATCTGTTACCACAGCTGAAAGCAACATTTCTTCAACAAAGGAGTCGCTTTGTCAGATGCTGGGATGGAAATACGGTGCAGATGTAGAAATCTGTACCTTACCTGAACCTCAGGAACAGATGAGTTCAACTATCAATCTTGAAGAAGACATTGCAAAAGCACAGGATAATAATTATCAGTTAAAGATTCTTGCAAGACAGGTAAAAAATGCAATGACAAGCACTCTCAAGGAGCAATATCAGACTACTCTTACCAGCGGAAAGGAAGCGGTTAAGTCCAATGTCCAGTCGGCATATCAGAATCTGAAGCTTTCAGAAGCTCAGTATGAACAGGCTAAGAGAAGCTTTGAACTGGAAGAAAAGACCAAGGAGACAAATGATCGCAAACTGGCAGCAGGACTTATCAGCCAGAATGCTTATCAGAGTGCTACTTACTCCTACGAATCAGCATCCGTAGCTAAGGAAACAGCAGCAATGTCGCTGCTGCAGGCTCAGATTTCATATCAATGGGCGGTTGATGGTCTTGCATCCACACAATAGAAAGAGGTGCACAATGATTAGAAAAAGCAGCTTTGGTGTGTCGCTCTGTCTGGCTATTACGGCCTGCTTGTTCATATCGACTCCGGCAGAGGCCGGAAAGTCTCCCCTGATATCAGGGACTGAAAGTGATACAGATACCACGGCAGAGGGACCGGCACTTGAAAACGGCACATCCACATCTAAAAACAGTGCTGATAATACAATTTCCAGCCAGTCAGGCTCATATACAGAAGAGCAGCTATCCGATTCGGTGATTGAATATGGAGAACTTGAGACGTTGGTACGACGCGGCAACGCAGTCGCCATCAGCTCTGATTACAGCTACCAGGACAGTCTTTCGGTATATCAGAATGCTTATGATGTTATGATTTCAGGTGCCCGTGATATGAATAATAAAGCAGACGAACTTGAAGATGCTGACGGTGACGCGTCTCTGATTGGCACATATGAGCGAAATGCAAAAACTCTGTCACAGGCTGCAAAGCAGTATAAAAAGTCGCTCACATCATTAAATTCAGCAACCAGCAGAGCATCCAGAAATCGTATTATCTGGCAGATTGTAAAGACTGCGCAGACTCAGTGGGGAACATGCAGACAGCTTCAGGATGAAGTCAATGCGGCAACGCTTACGGCAGAGAGCTATCAGGCCCAGGCAGATCGCAAAGAGCGGGAGCTTGCAGCGGGTCTCTGTACGGAAACTGATCTTTTACAGGCACAGAAAAACCTTCTGAATGCGCAGACGGCATTGCAGTCCACGACAGATCAGGCAAATAAGGCGTTGCGTCAGCTTGCAATTTTGCTTGGAATGAATCAGTCGGGCATAACTCTGGGGGAAATTCCTGCAGTATCATCGGATGAATTATCATCAATGAATCTGGATGCGGACAGGGCGGCTGCGGTGATAGCAAGTTCCGCCGTCAAATCAACAAAAAGATCTTCTGCGACAGGTGATGCAGCACGCAAATTGCGTCATCAGCAGATAGAAGAAGCTGAAAGTGCTGCAAGTGCCTCTGCCGATGAGCAATATGCCGAGATTGCCGCTCTGAGTCTTGAAAGAGACGCTGCGAAGGCTGCATATCAGTCAGCAGAAAAAGAATACAGCGCATTGCAGATAAAATATAACTCGGGAGCAATAAATAAAGCAACATATCTTCAGGGCGAAGCATCGTATTTGCAGAAAAAAGCAGAGCTTGAAACAGCAGAAATATCTCTTAGAACTGCTTATGATGCTTATGAATGGATGCTCAAGGGTGTTTCATAAACCAAATTACTATGTAAACATGAAAAAAGGATGTGCCTAGGTACATCCTTTTTTCATAGCCTGGAAACATTCTTTTTTTGCATTATTGCGAATCAGGTAAACTGATGATACAATTTAAAAGTTACAATTATATGGCGCAATAAGAAGTGTAATAAAACATATATAGAAAAATTAAAGACTAACTATGAAAAAAATAACTGAAAAAAAAACAGGAACAATGGAAACACTCGAAGATTTCAGAAACTGGGATCTTAACAGACTTGAAAGAGAATATGCCGGGCTTACGGCCAAAATTACACCATTTGATATGAACATGCACAATGAAGCATTGAATCATTGGAGTCATATAGCCAAGCCGCTCGGAAGTCTGGGAGTAATGGAAGGAAATATTGCAAAAATATCAGCAGCTCAGGGAAAATTGATTCCGGATATATCAAAGCGAGCGCTGATTATTTTTGGTGCCGACAACGGTGTTATCGAGGAAGGCGTATCACAGACAGGACAGGATGTCACTGCTGCTGTCATGCAGAATATAACATATGGACGAAGCTGTTCATGTCTCATGGCAAGGCACGCGGGAGCGGATGTGTTTCCTATAGATATCGGTGTCGCCTGTGATATGAATCATACCGGTAGGATGCACCCGCTTACTGTGCGCAAAATTCGCCAGGGTACCTCTAATTTTACAAAAAAATGTTCTATGTCTCATCGTGAAGTGCTGATTTCAATTCTAACCGGTATCGATTCTGTCAGAGTTCTTAAAGAACAGGCTTATCAGATGATGGCAGTTGGAGAGATGGGTATAGGAAATACAACAACAAGCAGTGCCGTGGCATCAGTAATACTGGGCAAGGAGCCGTCTGAGGTAACCGGAAAGGGAGCCGGTCTTGACAGTGCCGGCCTGAACCGAAAAACCGATGCTATAAGACGCGCAATTGCACTTCATAACCCGAATCAAGATAATGGCCTTGAACTGTTGGAAAAAATCGGTGGTTTTGACCTGGCAGCCATGACAGGGGCTTTTCTTGGAGCTTCCATATATCATATTCCGGTTATCATAGACGGTTTTATTGCCGAAACCGCTGCAGCGGTTGCAAAAATAATAGCGAAACCGGCAGTCGATTATATGTTGGCATCACATGTTTCGGCTGAGCCTGCTGCCGGCTGGCTTCTGTCATATTTAGGGTTAACTCCGGCTGTAAGTGCCGGATTGCGACTTGGTGAAGGCACGGGCGCTCTGACATTATTCCCCATGCTTGACATGGCACTTTCTGTTTATCGTGATATGGATACATTTTCAGAAATGAATATCGAAGCCTATAAACCATTATAAAAGCATTAAAAGGGATGATTAAATATGTTATATCTGATAACCGGCGGAAGCGGGAGCGGCAAATCCGAATATGCAGAAAATATTGCCGCACGATGTCATAATATTTCCGGTGAAAGGCTCATTTATCTGGCAACAATGCGTGTCTGGGACGATGAAGGAGAACAAAGGGTAAAACGACATAGGCAGATGCGATTAGCAAAAGGATTTGATACAATTGAACGCTATACTGACCTTAAGTCATTGACTGTAATGCCAAATGATGAAAAATTCATGAATAATCAGGAAAAACCGATAATTCTCCTTGAATGTATGTCTAATCTTGTATTAAATGAATTTTACACTCTGGAAGAAGGAACAGTGCAGCGCATTACAGCCGGGATAAAACACTTGCAAAATCAGTGCCGGGATCTTATCATTGTAACAAATGAAATTTTTTCCGACGGCATGACTTATGATCCTGAATCAGAAAGATATATAAAGATTTTGGGACAAATCAATATCGAGCTTGGACGGATGGCTGATTATGTGACAGAAGTCGTATACGGAATTCCGATTATAATCCGGACACCGGACAACCGTAATCAGCAATAACGCATTAAGGGGGAATACAGCATGAATATACTGGGAAGCTTTATCATATCCTTTTCCATGTATTCGCGAATCCCTATGCCGCGAATTGACTGGACCTCTAAGCGGATGAAATATGCACTATGTTTTTTCCCTTTAATCGGCGTAGTGATTGGAGCAATGGATATTGTAGCCTATTACATTTGTGAACTACTTAACTGCGGTGAGATATTTCGGACTTTTTTTCTTACGTCAATACCTCTGCTAATTACCGGAGGTATACATATGGATGGATATCTCGATGTCACAGATGCACGTCATTCATACGGAGAACGCGAGAAAAAACTGGAAATTTTAAAGGATCCGCACACAGGTGCTTTCGCTATTATCGGTCTGGGATTGTATCTGCTTCTCTATGCCGGAGCGGTTTCCGAACTTGTGACAAACGATATCGTCCTTTTGCCCTGCGCATTAATGCTTGAACGCGCATTAAGCGGATACTCGGTTGTAGCATTTCCGAAGGCAAAAAAAGACGGTCTTGCTGCAGAATTTTCAAAAAAAGCTGAAACAAAAACTGTGCAAATCTGCATGATTGTTTTCGCGATAATCGCAATCATAGGGATGATCATGGCCGAACCGGTTCGCGGCGCTGCGACATCAGCAGCGGCAATCATAACCTTTGTGTGCTATTATCATTTTGCTATCAGAGAATTTGGTGGAATGAACGGTGATCTGGCCGGTCATTTCCTGCAAAGCTGTGAAAGAAATATGATAATAATGCTCGCAATTATGAGGATTACTTTTTGACTTTATGAGGATATTTAAAATGATTTTTGTTATAGGCGGACGTGGGCAGGGAAAAACTGCATATGCTGTTGAATTGTGGAAAAAGAAATATGAACAAAAAAATACTGAGCTTATGTGCATAGTTGACGGACAGTCTGAATCTGACAAAGAGGCAATGATGCGGGCAGGTCTTATCACTCATTTTGAACTCATCATAAAGAGGGAAATGGAAGCCAAACGTGATCCGTATGAATTGGCTGACCGGTTGATAAAGAATAATCCGCAGGCTATCATAACGGCAGATGAAATTGGCTGCGGCATTGTGCCTTTGGATGCATTCGAGAGAAATTACAGGGAAACTGACGGTCGTGTATGCCAGAAGATTGCCGCATATTCAGAAGAAGTATACAGAGTTATCTGTGGTTTGGGAATGCGTATCAAGTAGATTGATTTAAAGATTTTAACTTGCGGGAGAGAATGAAATGGCTTCACTCATTGGAGTACTGATGGAAAAGAATCATATATACATCTGCGGATATCATCTTTTAGCGATTGTCATCGGTTATATTCTCGATTTATATATCGGAGATCCACATTCATTTCCACATCCGGTACGTATGATCGGTAATCTGATCTCCTGGCTTGAAAAAATTCTTCATCCCGCGAACAAAAAGGCTGATGAAAGAAAAGAGCAGTTTGCCGGTGCTATTCTTGTATGTCTTGTTCTTAGTATTACAGGTTTTACTGCGGGAGCGATTATATTTATATCTCATATGGTTGGGCCGAAAATTCAAATGATAGTCGAGGCAGTCATGATATATTACCTTTTGGCTGCCCGCTCATTGAAAGATGAAAGCATGGCTGTATTTGACAGGCTTTCAGCAAATGATACGGAAGGCGCACGCCGTGCCGTATCAATGATAGTCGGCCGCGATACGGAATCTCTTTCTATGGACGGAATCACGCGGGCAGCGGTTGAGACAGTCGCTGAAAATGCATCTGACGGGGTGATTGCACCACTTTTTTATCTGGCCGTCGGCGGGCCTTTGCTTGGCTGGCTTTATAAGTCTGTAAATACCATGGATTCCATGGTTGGATACAAAAATGAACGATACCTGCACTTCGGACGTACTGCAGCTAAATTGGATGATCTGGTTAATCTGATTCCCTCACGGCTTGCGGCGCTTTTGCTGATACTATCATCATATTTATTGAAATATGATTGGAAAAATGCTTACAGAATCTGGGTCAGGGATCGTCGCAATCACAAAAGTCCGAATTCAGCTCAGACAGAATCGGCCTGTGCGGGAGCCTTGGGTCTTCGTCTCGCAGGAGATGCCTATTACTTTGGAAAACTGGTTTCTAAACCATACATAGGCGACGAGCTCCGCAAGATCGAGCCGCAGGATATATGCAGAGTCAACAGACTCATGTACTGCTCAGCGGCAATTATGGGAGTTCTCACACTGATAATTCGTTTTATAATATTATCATACATAGTCATCAAAGTCTGAGGCTTTTGCTACCGACATCATAACAGGAGGATGAAAATATGTCATATTCGCATGGTGGGGATATTTACGGTGAAAATAATATAAAACTGGATTTTTCAGTAAATACAAACTGCCTTGGGATGCCTGAAACAATACGAAATGCCGTAATTTCATCAATTGAAACCTGGGAACAGTATCCGGACCCTCTGTGTCGTAAAATTTCTGATGCCGCAGAGATATTTTACAGATCTGACGGCACACCGTTTCCTAAGGAATGGCTGGTATTTGGAAACGGTGCATCTGATATTCTCTATTCACTTGTTATGGCAATTCATCCTGATAAGGCATTCTTACTAACACCGGGATTTTCCGAATACGAAAAAGCACTGAAAATGAGCGATTGTGAAATTAAGCGATTCTATTTGGAAGAGAAGAATAGTTTTTATGCAGATAAGATTATTGAACAAATCATCGAAAATCCTGATTTTATGTCCTGTGATAAAAATTATACTCAAATAATGATCCTTGGAAATCCAAACAATCCGACAGGACATGCCATATCGGCAGCATTGATGGAAAAACTGGCCGCGGTATGTCAAAAAAATCACACCTGGCTTATTATAGATGAATGTTTTCAGTGGTTCCTGGATGACAGAAAAAATTCTTCATTTGTTTCAAAATTAACGGATAAATTTACAAATGTAATTATAATCAATGCGCTTACAAAGATATGTTCCATGGCAGGACTGCGCTTGGGATATGGTATCATTCCAAATGAAAAGCTGCGTCATAATTTGGAGAACTTCCGTCAGCCCTGGAGTGTCTCTGCCCCGGCTGAAAACGGCGGTGCGGCGGCTTTTCTTGAACTTGCAAACCACATTAGTGATAATTTTCTTAAAAAGACAACTGATCATTTAAAAATCGAACGTCCGTGGCTTAAAGAACAGCTTGAAAAATTAGGATTTATCGTTTATCCGTCCGAAACAAATTTTCTCTTGTTTCGATCTCCTGATGATGACGCTACTGACTATAAAGAAGTATGTCTTAGAAACGAAATTTTGATTCGTTCCTGCAATAATTTTGTCGGACTCGACAATCATTACTACAGGGTAGCAGTAAAAAAAAGACTAGAAAATGAAATTTTAATAACCACATTAAAACGCTTTAGAAATAAAGGAGAGTCTTTACATTGGCAAAAGTAATCATGATACAGGGAACTATGTCAAATGCCGGAAAAAGTCTGCTGGCCGCCGGTCTATGCCGTATTTTTAAACAGGATGGATACCTTGTTGCACCGTTTAAATCTCAGAATATGGCTTTAAATTCATACATCACAAGCGAAGGTCTGGAAATGGGACGCGCTCAGGTGGTACAGGCTCAGGCAGCAGGCTGCGAACCATCGGCAGATATGAATCCGATTCTTCTGAAGCCCTCAAGCGATGTCGGTTCACAGGTTATAGTACACGGAATTCCCATCGGTACAATGCCTGCGAAGGAGTATTTTAAATACAAAAAAGAACTTATACCTGAAATCAAAAAATCATTTGAGCGACTGTCAGAGCAATACGATATTATTGTTATAGAGGGCGCCGGAAGCCCGGCGGAAATCAATCTCAAATCAGATGATATTGTCAATATGGGTATGGCAAAGATTGCAAAAGCGCCGGTTCTTCTGGCGGGAGACATTGACAGAGGTGGCGTATTTGCCCAGCTTTACGGCACAGTAGCACTTCTGGAGCCGGATGAGAAGTCTATGATAAAAGGCCTCATAATCAATAAATTCCGCGGTGATAAGACAATTCTTGATCCCGGAGTAGAACAGATAGAAAACCTGTGTAAGATTCCGGTGGTTGGTGTAATTCCGTACATGGATGTCGACATAGAAGATGAGGACAGCCTAAGCAGCAGACTTTCATCATCGCTCCGTAAACGAAAGCACAACATTTCTGCCGCAGCAGAAACCGAGACGGATAGTACTTTGCCGCAGCAGGATGATGATTTTCACTATATTGAAACCTGGGTCGATATTGCCGCGATTCGTTTTCCTCGTCTTTCCAATTTTACTGACCTTAATATTTTTGAGTCAATTCCGGGTGTATCCGTGCGTTATGTGAGCAGGTTATCTGAACTGGGCAGGCCTGATATGATTGTCCTTCCCGGTACAAAAAACACCATAGAGGATCTTCTCTGGATGCGCCAGAATGGTCTTGAAGCAGCCATTCTTAAGAAAACAGCTACCGGAATACCCATCTGGGGCATTTGCGGCGGATATCAGATGATGGGCGAGAAGTTGATCGATTTGGATGGAAACGAAGCCTTCACGCCTGGACGAATCATTTCAGGAATGGGATTTTTTTCATCAGAAACAAAATTTAAGGCGGACAAGACACGAACACAGGTCAAAGGGAATTTTGCCCAAATAAGCGGTATTTTTTCTGACCTTTCAGGAATGGAAATGTCCGGATATGAGATTCATATGGGAGAAACCTCATCGGACGGCAATGCAATATTGTTAGACATGTATGAGGAGCAGGCAAAAAGCCATATTCATAAAAAGGATGGCTGTTGCAGGGATAATCTCTACGGAACATACGTACATGGCATTTTTGATAAGGCAGAAATTGCCGAGACAATCGTTCGAGCTCTGATGAAGGCAAAGGGATTAGAGCCAAAGATCGGCGGTCTGGCATTTGACTATGATAAATACCGTGAAAATCAATATGATCTGTTGGCAGATACTATGCGAAAACATCTTGATATGGATGCGATTTATCGAATTCTGGATGAAGGAGTACAGATAGATGGATGAAATGATGAATAAACTCAGTCAGGTATTGCCGTCTGAGATTGAGGCGAGAAGCTTTGAAATCATAACAGAAGAACTGAATGGACGGGTTTTTCCAAAAGAAGAAGAGCCGGTTGTAAAGCGTGTAATTCATACCACTGCAGATTTTGAATACGCTGATTCACTTGTATTTTCAAAAGATGCAGTAAAAAAAGCGCTGGATGCTTTGAAAAGCGGGGCCTGCATTGTGACAGATACCAATATGGGAAAGTCCGGCATCAATAAGCGTGCACTTGCCTTACTGGGGGGAGAAGTGCATTGTTTTATGGCAGATGAAGATGTGGCAGAAAAAGCATCAAAAACCGGTACCACACGGGCGGTTGCCAGCATGGATAAAGCAGCAGAACTTGGAGAGAATTGTATCTTTGCCATAGGCAATGCCCCTACGGCATTGGTACGTCTGTATGAACTTGTTAAAGAGAAAAAAATCCACCCAAAACTTATAATAGGAGTTCCGGTTGGATTTGTAAATGTTGTCGCATCTAAAGAACTGATTATATCTCTTGAGGACACACCATATATTGTTGCAAGGGGAAGAAAAGGCGGCAGCAATGTCGCTGCCGCAATTTGTAATGCACTGATATATCAGATTACTCGCCCTGGTACATGAATTTGATCAGACGATCAAGATCCTCTTTATCGTAGGCAACCAGTTCCAGCTCTTTGATATAACCGTTGGAAAAGATGTTTGCCATGGAAAGATACTGGCTCAGTTTGGATTTCAGATTAATGCGGTCGCCTTCCTCGGAAACCAGTTCAACCCTTCCCTTGCAGGAATCAATAACTTTAAAAAATGAATTAACATCGGAAATGTTTTGAATCTTCATAATTGCGCCCTCCTTTTTGGGTTTGCACATATTTACTGCATACCTTCAGGTATGCATGTGCTGTCTTATTCTCGTCAATCTTTTAACAATAACGATTATATCAGAGAGGTATAAGAGGCGCAATGCTCATAATTTCCAAAAATTAAATAAAATAAATATCCCTGTATGTTGAAAATACAGGGATATTTGCAAATTAACTGTTTACTGATTGTCAAAATCAATATGAAACGTATCATTGCCGGCAGTAATATGAACATAAGAAAGATTAAAGGATTCATCCATAATGTCGACCTTGTATTCAAATACAACATTATTTTCCTTTTTAGATAGAAAAAGGTATGTCCCGTTTTCTTTATCTTCCATCTGGTCGCAGATATCATTGTATATGTCTTCACCGTTAACTGCTCCCTGATAGCCTGACGACTTGATTTTGTCTTCGATTGCCTTGTAAAATTCTTCCATATATATAGCTCCTTATATAAAACCTTGTATAAACATGCCTTAAGTATACAAAATTAACAGCATCATGACAAGTGAAAATGCTGTATTTATGCGAAGCATTTTAGAGGTTAGGTTACTGCATATGGGTAGACACTTTCTGAACAGTTACCTTGATTTATTGTCTGCCTGAACTTATAATTTAACGGATATATTAAAATAAAACGATAGGAGAGTACAAATGTCCTTTTTTCCAATCTTTACAGATATGCATAATAAAAATGTTTTGGTAGTCGGTGCAGGAAAAATTGCTTCCCGGCGAATCGGTGTATTGGAACAATTCGGTGCATCAATCACTGTGGTTGCACCTGAGATTTCAGAAGAAGTAGCTGAACTTGCAAAACTTCAAAAAATTCTCTTGAAGAAAGACAAATATGAAAACGTCAGAGAAGAATTGTGGAGTAAAGAAACTTTTTTCATGGTATTAGCTGCTACCGGTGATGCTGATACAGATTTGTTAATCAAAAATGATGCAATCAGAGCATCTGCCTTGTTTAATATGGCATCTGATAAACAACAGTCGGACTTTTATTTTCCGGCGATCGCAAAGAACGATGAACTTACAGCCGGGGTGATTTCAGATGGTTCCAATCCCAGTCTCACTCATGAGGCTGCAAAGGAAGTAAGGCGAATTCTCAATGAGACAATTGATAAGTCTAAAACTTCCGAAAAAAACAATTCCCTTACCATGCGTGTCGGAAGCCGCGACAGTTCACTGGCCGTTGTACAGACAAATCTGGCTATTGACGCCATGAAAAATGTCTGTCCCGATGCACAATTTGAACTTATAACCATGAAGACGACCGGAGATAAGATTCTTGACCGTCCGCTCGACGCTGTGGGCGGCCGTGGACTATTTGTTAAGGAACTTGATCAGGCACTTTACGACGGAAAATGCGAACTCACGGTCCATTCACTTAAGGATATGCCTCTTTGTCCGCCAAAGGAACTTCCGATAATGGTACTTTTGGAGCGCGAGGACTGCCGTGACGTGCTGGTTCTTCGTCGCGATCTTTTAGAACTTCCTAAAAAACCCGTAATCGGCACCTCTAGCAAAAGAAGAATTTTGCAGGGCCAGATTCTTTTTCCGGACGCTGAGTTTAAGGGGATTCGCGGTAACATAAATACTCGTCTTAAAAAGCTTGATTCAGGAGAATACGATGCAATAATACTTGCTGCGGCCGGTCTTATAAGACTTGGACTTTCAGACCGAATCAGTCGGTATTTTTCACCTGAGGAAATGATACCGGCAGCCGGACAGGGCATACTTGCCATACAAAGTCGCCTTGGCTTAAGTCTTCCTTTTGTTAAGAAGATTCATTCCGAAAAATCAGAGATCCTTACAAAAGCTGAGCAAAGCTTTGTGGCGGCTCTCGGAGGAGGGTGCTCTTCTCCGACAGCTGCACATGCGGTCATTACCAATGGTAAACTCAGGCTTCGCGGTTTATATTATGATGAAAAAGAAGACAAAATCCATATCGGTTCCATTGAGGGTGAATTGGAGGAAGCAGCAGAGCTTGGCAGAAGGCTTGCAAATAAACTTAGCAGCAAAAATATGAATGCGAAGGTTTATCTTGTCGGTGCAGGCCCGGGAGATGCGGGACTTTTTACACTTCGCGGCAGAGAACTTTTAGAAAAAGCTGATGCGGTCGTTTATGATGCATTGGCCGGCGATGCAATTCTTGGGTGGATTCCGGAAACGGCACGAAAAGTTTATGTAGGAAAGCGGAGCGGTAAACATTCTGCAACCCAGGACGAAATTCTTGATATTTTACTAAAAGAAGCAAAAAAAGGTGGAAATATAGTACGTCTTAAGGGCGGTGACCCATTTGTCTTCGGAAGAGGCACCGAAGAAGCTGAATTTCTGAGGAAACATAATATTCCGTTTGAGGTTGTTCCGGGGATAAGTTCAAGTCTTTCGGTTCCCTCATATTTTGGAATTCCGGTCACGCATCGCGGGCTTGCCGGGTCATTTCATGTGATTACCGGACACAGGATGGAAGGAATGCCGGATCTTGATTTTAAGTCACTTTCCGGACTTGGCGGAACGTTAATTTTTCTTATGTCAGTCTCGGCAGCACCGCACATCTGCAGGGGCCTTTTAGAAGCCGGCATGAGCCCTGATACTCCGGCGGCTTTTTTGATGGATGGCACATTGGCGTCCCAGCGAATGGTAATGGCGACTCTAAAGACTCTAGAGGCAGAGTCTGTAAGACAAAACGTCAAACCACCTGCTATTCTTGTAATAGGAGAGACCTGTACACTGGCAGATTCCTGTTTCTGGCAAAGCGAGAGGAAACTGGCGGGAAAAAGAATTGTTGTCACAAGGCCTAAAGAGCGCAGCAAAAGTCTTACATCTCGTCTGCGAAATGACGGAGCGGAGGTCCTCGAATTTCCTACCATAAAGATTAATCCGCTCTGGGATAATGCATTTGAATGCGTTGACAACCTTTCTATGTATAACTGGCTTGTTCTCACAAGCCCCACCGGTGCAGAACTGTTTTTCAAATTGATGAAAATCCACAATAGGGATTTTCGCAGCCTTTCGAATCTTCATTTTGCCGCAATAGGAGATGCCACAGCATCTATCTGCCGTGAACATGGCATTTATCCAGATTTTATACCGGATAGATTTTATGCTTCTGATCTGGGGAATGGACTTGCAAAAGCAGTAAAAACACATGAACATGTCCTGATCCTTCGTGCCAGACAGGGTTCCGTCGAACTTACAAAGGCTCTTGATGATGCGAGAATTTTGTATGATGATGTGGCGCTTTACGATACGGTAGTACCTGATGAAACACCGCTGTCCGAACGAATCAGAATTCTTTTAAAGGATAATGCAATAGATGCAGTTACATTTACCAGCGGCTCTACAGTTAACGGTTTTATGGAAATTCTTAAACCTGACAAGGAGGATTTATCCGGCTTTACTGCTGTTTGCATAGGTGAAAAGACAGAAAAAACTGCCAGCAGGTTTGGCATGAAAACCATACTGGCAGAATCGGTTTCAGAAGAAGGGTTGGTTAATTCTATTCTGAATCTTTAAAATTGAGTTGAAAGCTTTGCGCGTATGTTTTCAAGCAGCGATGCCGGAATGTGCAGTCCGCCATACCCGCTTCCCAGATGAATATCCGGCTTATTGGCTCCGTGAAAATCAGAGCCGCCGGTAGATAAAAGACCCAGGCGAGAGGCAATTTCACGTAAATGGAGGCTCTCCGAGTGCGAATGGGAGGAGTAATAAACTTCAACTCCCATAAGTCCCTCTTCCTTTAGTTTTAAAAGAAGCTGCTCTGTTTTCTTCCAGCCAAGCTTATACTGGAGCGGATGAGCCAAAGCAGCCAGGCCTCCGGCCAGTCTTATAAGACGGATTGCTTCTTCCGGTGAGAGCATTTTTTTAGGCATATAATACTTTTTTCCGTCACCAAGGTATTTATCAAAAGCCTGCTTAACGGAGCTTACACAGCCCTTTTCCAGTAATGCACGGGCAAAATGAGCTCTCGTAATGACAGTATCTTTATTTCCGTGAATTAAATCTTCATAATTGATGGGAAAGCCGTCATCCTGAAATAAAGCGAGAAGTTTTTCGTTTCTCTGGCGACGAATTTCACGGACATGACTAAGTGCAGATATAAGTTCCTGACATCCGGTATCCATGCAGAGCCCGAGAATATGTATTTCCATTCCTTCGTACTCGCAGGAAAACTCTGCGCCGGGAATAACAGTCAGAGAAGTTCCCTCTGCAGCCTGCATAGCTTCGGCAACTCCATCAACTGTATCGTGATCTGTCAGAGCATAGGCAAAAAGGCCACATTGGAGTGCAAGCTCTGTTACTTTTGCGGGACTTAAAGTACCATCCGAAGCTGTGGAATGAACATGTAAATCTATTAATTGCATGAAATCAAACCTCCTTCTATCCATTAGCCTACCTACATTGTGATGAAAAGTCAAGCAATGGTTATTGTTCCTCGACACCCAAAACGATAAAACAATTTTAAGAATAAAGATATTTTCTTTTTTCCTAATTGTGCTATACTGTATCAGTGATGATAAAATTTAATTTTAAACAAACAGGTGATATAAAATGAATGACTACAACGGAAGTTCTTCAGACAGAAGAAATTTTGAAAGCAGAGGGCTTGAGGGCGGAACCTTAAGTTCTCATAATAGGAGCAAAACCGTGAACAGCGGACATACGTCAACAGGCAGAAATTCTCGTGATGGTGCAGGACAGCGGACGTCCTACACTTCATCCGGTCACAGCCAAGGCACGTCAGGAACCCGAAGTACCGGTCGCCGTGATACTGTGATGAATCGTGCATCGGGGCGCAGTGGACATTATCCGAAAAAGAAGAGGAGAAATCCACTGGACATCACGCAGATACTCCTGATTGTAATTGGAGTTCTGGCTGTTATTCTTATTGCAGCAGTTGTTTCGCGCGGATGCGGCAAAGGGTCTGCCGATAGTTCTGCTGAGACAGAGACTATAGAGGAGAGCACTTCATCAGATGAGACTGTTACCGTAAATGGTGTTAACATCTACGGTATGACACAGGAAGAGGCCCGCACGGCTATTCTTGATTCATTTGACTGGCAGATGAAGGTCAAATATGATGACAAAGAAACAGATGTCAGCAATCTGATGTCCAGCAAGGTAGATCAGCTTCTGGAAGAGATCTACGCCAGTGATTTAAAACCGGGGGAAACCTATGAGGTTAACACTGAAAATATGATCGAAGATGCCAAAGCAGAGGCGGCTCTGATTGCGGGAAACTGGAATATGGCAGCTAAGAGCGGCGGTATTACCGGATACAATAAGGAAACCGGCAAGTTTGAGTTCAGCGAAGGCACCAAGGGACTTGTCATTGATCAGGATAAGCTTGCGCAGGCGATGGTTGACGCGATCGACAAGAAAGAATACAATGCCGTCCTGACTGCAGAGACGAAGGAAGTTGCAGCCGATTCATCTGTTCAGGATAAATATAAAACTATTTCAACTTATACGACAACCACTACATCAAACAGCAACAGAAATGAGAATTTACGTTTGGCAGTGGCTGCCATCAACGGAACAATCGTAAAACCGGGACAGGAATTTTCCTTTAATAATACTACCGGTGAAAGAACCGAAGCAAAGGGTTATAAACCTGCAACTGCATATCTTAATGGTGAGGTTGTGCAGGAACCGGGCGGCGGCGTATGCCAGGTTTCTTCAACTCTTTATAATGCAGTTGTGTTCGCCGGACTTAAGAGTACTGAACGTCATGCCCACAGCTACGAACCGTCATACGTTACACCGGGTGAAGATGCGGCAGTAAGCTACGGCGGACCTGATTTTAAATTCGTAAATAATTCGGAGTATCCGGTTGCAATCAAGGCAAGCTTCAGTGCATCCGATAGAAAACTGACTGTTTCAATTTATGGTGTACCTATTCTTAAAGATGGTGTTAAGATTCGAATGTCCTCAGAAAAGAAGGCTGAGATTGATCCTCCGTCACCTGTTTACACAGAGGATCCTACTTTACAGCCACATCAGGAGGTACAGACGAAAGCTGCAACTCCGGGAAGTCAATGGTCCACAGATCTGGTTACCTATGAAAATGATAAGGAAGTCAGCCGCGAGTTTTTCCACAACAGCAGCTATCGTGGAAAGGCAGCTCAGATCAGACGAAACAGTTCCGATACAGTTTTAACAAGCTCAGTTGCTGCCACAACAACAGCCGCTACCACGACATCAGCCGAAACAACGACGGCTAGTGAGACTACTGCTGCTACTGCGCGTGAAACAACAGCTGCTGCAGCTACGACGGCATCGCCCGGTCCTGGTGCCGAGACAAAGACATCAACATCAACTACAGCAGCTTCTGCTGAAAAGCCGCAGGAGACGGCCACGGAGACTCCTGAGACCAATCCGATTGTTGAGGCAAACAACGGTCCGGGAAGTAATTAAACGTTAGTTAAGATATAGAAGCAACACCATACATTGTAAAATGTCATTTCATTGTATGGTGTTGCTTTTTTTAACTTTATATTCGTGAAATTAACAATAATTTGATTTAACAGTATGTATTTTTTTGTGATTGTACTAAAAATAATACCGCATATAAATCAAATTTATTTGCATTTTGATGTGAATTTGTTATAATACTAACAGATAAATTTTCAATTAAAGCATGTGATGTTCAGGGTTTTGGGGCTCTGACATTTGAAAAACTGTTTTGTGTTGAGATTTATTGTTGATACATTCACTATCATAGGAGGAATAAGCAATATGGCAAGAAAGATGAAAACCATGGATGGAAACCACGCTGCAGCTCATGCTTCATACGCATATACTGACGTGGCAGCCATCTATCCGATTACCCCTTCTTCACCGATGGCTGAGGCTACGGATGAATGGGCAACTGATGGAAGAACCAATATTTTTGGACAAACTGTTCAGATTACAGAGATGCAGTCTGAGGCAGGTGCAGCAGGTGCTGTACACGGTTCTCTGGCAGCAGGTGCACTGACAACTACATACACTGCTTCACAGGGTTTGCTGCTCATGATTCCGAATCTGTATAAGATTGCTGGTGAACAGCTTCCTGGTGTATTTAATGTTTCTGCTCGTGCATTGGCCAGCCATGCGTTATCAATCTTTGGTGACCATTCCGATATTTATGCATGTCGTCAGACAGGATGTGCTATGCTCTGCGAATCCAGTGTTCAGGAAGTTATGGATTTGACTCCTGTTGCTCATCTGGCATCTATTAAGGGCAAGATTCCGTTTATCAATTTCTTTGATGGTTTCCGTACATCCCACGAGATTCAGAAGATTGAAACCTGGGATTATGAGGATCTTAAAGATATGGCAGATATGGATGCCATCGACGCATTCCGTAAGAATGCACTTAATCCTAACCATCCATGTCAGCGCGGTTCAGCTCAGAACCCTGATATCTTCTTCCAGGTAAGAGAGGCATGTAATCCATATTATGACGCTCTCCCGGCTATTGTTCAGGAGTACATGGACAAGGTTAATGAGAAGATTGGTACGGATTACAAACTGTTCAACTACTACGGTGCACCTGATGCAGAACATGTTATTATCGCTATGGGTTCTGTCAATGATACTATTGAAGAGACTATCGATTATCTGGTTGCAGCAGGAAAGAAAGTCGGTGTGGTAAAGGTTCGCCTGTATCGTCCGTTTGTAGCAAGCGCACTTGTAGATGCAATTCCGGATTCTGTAAAACAGATCTCCGTCCTGGATCGTACTAAAGAGCCTGGTTCCCTCGGAGAGCCGCTGTACCTTGATGTAGTAGCTGCATTAAAGGGTTCAAAGTTTGATCAGACACCTATCTTTACAGGACGTTACGGACTTGGTTCCAAGGATACAACACCTGCTCAGATCGTTGCAGTATATGAAAATACAACCAAGAAACAGTTTACAATCGGTATTGTAGATGATGTTACCAATCTTTCCCTTGAACTCGGTGCACCTCTTGTAACAACACCTGAGGGAACTGTTAACTGTAAATTCTGGGGTCTTGGTGCAGATGGTACGGTAGGAGCAAATAAGAACTCCATCAAGATTATCGGTGATAATACAGATATGTACGCTCAGGCGTATTTTGATTATGATTCCAAGAAATCAGGCGGTGTTACCATGTCCCACCTTCGTTTTGGACATAAGCCGATCAAATCTACTTACCTGATTCACAAGGCTAACTTTGTTGCCTGTCATAATCCGGCTTACATCCGTAAGTATAACATGGTTCAGGAGCTTGTTGACGGCGGCACATTCTTGCTTAACTGTGCATGGAATATGGAAGAGCTTGAGCAGCACTTACCGGGACAGGTTAAGAAATTCATCGCCGATCATAACATTAAATTCTACACCATTGACGGTGTTAAATTAGGTATCGAGACCGGCATGGGTCCGACACGAATCAATACCATTCTTCAGTCCGCTTTCTTCAAACTGGCAAATATTATTCCGGAAGAGAGAGCTATCGAGCTTATGAAGGCTGCTGCAAAGGCAACCTACGGACGCAAGGGCGAGGATGTTGTTAAGAAAAACTGGGCTGCTATCGATGCAGGTGCTCAGAACGTTGTAGAAATCAAAGTTCCGGAAAGCTGGAAGAGCGGTGAGGACGAAGGCCTTGAGATGACTCATGCAACCGAAGGAAGACCTGAAGTTGTTAAGTTTGTAAATACCATTCAGGCTGCTGTTAACGCTCAGGAAGGCAACAATCTTCCGGTATCTGCATTTACCGACTATGTAGACGGTACCACACCGTCCGGCTCAGCTGCATACGAAAAACGTGGTATTGCAGTAAATGTACCTGTTTGGAATCCGGACAATTGTATCCAGTGTAACTTCTGTTCCTATGTATGCCCGCATGCAGTTATCAGACCGATTGCCATGACTGAGGAAGAGGCTGCTGCTGCTCCGGAGGGAACAAAGACATTGCCGTTAACAGGTATGCCGCAGTATAAGTTTGCCATGACCATTTCTTCTCTGGATTGTACAGGATGCGGTTCATGTGCGAATGTATGCCCTGGTAAGAAGGGTGAAAAAGCACTTACCATGGTAAGTCTTAATAAGAATCTTGACGCTCAGAAGGGTTATGACTATGGTCAGACACTTCCGATTAAGCAGGATGTTATCGATAAATACAAAGAAACAACAGTTAAGGGAAGCCAGTTCAAGCAGCCGTTACTTGAGTTCTCGGGTGCATGTGCAGGATGTGGCGAGACTCCATATGCTAAATTAATCACACAGCTGTTTGGCGATCGTATGTATATTGCCAATGCAACAGGCTGTTCCTCCATTTGGGGTAACTCCTCACCGTCTACACCATATACCATGAACAAGGCAGGCAAGGGCCCGGCATGGGACAACTCACTGTTTGAGGATAATGCAGAGTTTGGTTATGGTATGCTTCTGGCTCAGAACGCTCTCCGTGATGGATTAAAGAGCAAGGTTGAGGCTGTTATGGCAGCTGAGCAGGCTACTGAAGAAGTGAAAGCAGCTTGTAAGGAATGGCTTGATACCTACGGAATCGGTGCATTAAATGGTGATGCTACAGATAAACTGGTTGCTACCTTAGATGGCATTGATTGCCCGAATTGCAAGGATATTGTGAAGAATAAAGATTTCCTGGCAAAGAAATCCCAGTGGATTTTCGGTGGTGATGGTTGGGCTTATGATATCGGTTTCGGTGGTGTTGATCATGTACTTGCTTCCGGCAAGGATATCAATATCATGGTTTATGATACCGAGGTTTATTCCAACACAGGCGGACAGTCTTCCAAGTCTACACCTACCGGTGCTGTAGCACAGTTTGCTGCAGGCGGTAAAGATGTTAAGAAGAAAGACCTTGCTTCTATTGCCATGAGCTATGGTTATGTTTATGTTGCTCAGATCTCCATGGGTGCTGATTACAATCAGACCGTAAAGGCTATCGCTGAAGCAGAGGCATATCCGGGTCCGTCACTGATTATCGCATACGCTCCGTGTATTAACCACGGTATCAAGAAGGGTATGGATAAGGCTCAGACAGAGGAAAAACTGGCAGTAGAGTGTGGTTACTGGCATAACTTCCGTTACAATCCGGCTGCAGAGAACAAGAAATTCACTCTCGACAGCAAGGCACCGACAGGTGACTACCAGGCATTCTTAAAGGGCGAAGTACGTTATGCATCTCTTGCTCTGAAGAATCCTGACAGAGCCGGTGCACTGGATGCAAAGAACGAGGCAGAAGCTAAGGCAAGATATCAGTATCTGAACAAGCTCGTTACTCTGTACACCAATGACTGATATTTAAATATAGAAATTAAATGATTTCTTTTAGAAAACGGATTCTGCTTGCGGGATCCGTTTTTGATTTGCTTTAAAACTTCCATGCCGCCTGACGGCGGCATCACCATGAGTGAATGCGCTTGCATTTGATATTTTTTATATAAGTATTCTTAATAAATCAATTTAAAGAAAAATAATGACGAATCGAGAAAAAATTATCAATAGCATCTTTACAGTTCTTTTACTTTTTTTTATAATTCTCACATATCGCTACAAAATGGTAAATATATAAAACAGGGGAGAATACGTATGGAGAAAGAGAAAAACCTATCAGATCCGGCTTATAGCTTTACCGCAAAAATGCCTTTAAAACAGGCTATACCGCTTGGACTTCAACATGTTCTTGCAATGTTTGTAGGCAATCTTACACCGCTTCTGATTATCACAGGCGCATGCGGAATCACCGGAGGAAATGATCTTGCTGACCTGCAGGTTGAACTTCTGCAAAATGCCATGCTGGTTGCCGGCATAGTTACATTGATTCAGTTGTATTCAATTGGTCCTATTGGAGGTAAAGTGCCCATCATCATGGGAACAAGTTCCGGCTTTATAGGTGTATTTAACAGCGTAGCAAACACGATGGGCGGAGGTATCTTGGCGTATGGTGCTATCATGGGTGCGTCGATCATCGGAGGAATTTTTGAGGGAGTACTTGGTTTATTTTTGAAACCACTCAGACGTTTTTTTCCGTCGGTTGTAACCGGAACGGTTGTTCTATCGATCGGCCTGTCTCTGATTGTAGTAGGAGTTAATTCATTTGGCGGCGGAAGTTCAGCTCAAGATTTTGGTTCTATGGAAAATATGTTGCTCGCAATTTTTGTTTTGGTTGTGATTCTGGCAGTAAAACATGGAACAAAAGGATATTTAAGCTCTTCAGCAATTCTCGTAGGTATTATAGCAGGCTATGCGGCAGCTTTTATTATGGGGCTCGTTCTTCCTCATACCGGTATTGCAGCCGATGGAACAGAATATACAAAGGCCTGGGTACTTAACTGGGATAAGGTTGCACAGGCTGGATGGGTAAGTATTCCCAGACTGATGCCTGTTAAAATTGTCTTTGATCTTCGTGCAATCATGCCGGTACTTATCATGTTTGTGGTTACCGCAGTTGAAACTGTAGGAGATATTTCAGGTGTAGTTGAAGGCGGTATGGATCGTGAAGCTACAGATCAGGAGCTTTCGGGCGGCGTTATATGTGATGGTCTGGGATCAAGCTTTGCTGCTTTATTTGGTGTTCTCGCCAATACGTCATTTAGTCAGAATGTTGGGCTTGTTACCATGACAAAGGTTGTAAACCGTATGGCTCTGGCTACAGGTGCGATCTTTTTGATTTTATGCGGCCTTATTCCAAAACTTGGTGCCATTGTATCTATCATGCCGCAGGCTGTACTCGGCGGAGCAGCAGTTATGATGTTCTCATCGATCGTTGTCAGCGGTATCCAGCTCATCATGAGAGACAATATGACATCACGCAACCTGACCATTGTATCAGTCGCACTGGGAGTAGGTTATGGCATGGGCGCACATGCCAGCATACTTTCTAAAATGCCGGAGGCAATTCAGCTCATATTTGGCGGTTCCGGAATAGTCCCTGCAGCATTTATGGCTATTCTCCTCAATGTTTTGCTCCCAAAAGATGAAGCCTAAAATGATCAAATGATGTTGGGGTCAAAAGGTCTTTTGACCCCTATGATACCAGATTACTTCGCACAATGTGCTCTCGCAATCTTCAAAAACATATATAGATAAAATCTCCTCACGATAGAAAACTGTCGCGAGGAGATTTTTAATTCATGGTGGTGCCGCTGTCAGGCGGCATGGAAGTTTATAGTAATTCTTTTTTTGCTCTTTCCAGTTCTTCCGGCGTGTCTATATCCATCAACTCTTCAGGTTTATCAACAGTCACATATCTTACATCTTCAGGATGATTTCGAAGAACATAACTGCCGCCGGATTTTTCCGGTAAATTAAGCAGTTCATCAAAGAAGGCTCTGTCAAAAAGGATCGGACTTCCGATCATGGCAGAAACAGGCTGATTTTTAGAATCTGTCATTTGAACGCTGCATGCCTGTATGATTGGTGTTGCCCTGACAGATTCCGATTTAATATCATTAAATCTAGCACACATTCTTTTGACTGTCTGCGAATGAAGCAGCGGTTGATCCGCAAGAGCAAACAGGCATCCGGATAAATCAGCTTCGTTATTTATTAAATAACTAAGTCCCTGTCGTATAGCTTCATTTCTGTGTTCGCAATTATGAATCAGGACGGGAAATCCAGATAAATCACAATAATTTTTGATATCCTGTGAACGTGTTACAACGAGAATTTCACCAAAATCAGGCACCTGATTTATGCAGTTGATGACTGATCTTATAAGAGGGGCACCATCAAATGTGACCATAAGTTTATTTGAACCGAAACGTTTACTTAAACCTGAGGCCATAATTATACAGGCAATATTATATTTTTTGCATTTATTATTATCTGAACAACCAATTTTACCATTCTTTTCCGTCTTAATTTTATTATCTTTAAATATTTCCTCAAAATGCCTCATAGCGCTGTCTGTGCATGCATCTTTATAGTGTTCATACTTAGTCATGAAATTTAAAGCATCTTCTGTGAGTTTGCTGCCGCCGCCACCTTTTCCCCCCGTAGTGCGCACGGTAAGCAAAAAACCAAGTGCTGCTTCAGCATCCTTTAATATCCTAAGTGCTTTTGTATAGGCCATATTCATCGACAATGCAGCCGAACGCAGCGAACCTGTTTCATCAATGGCGCGAAGAAGTCGATAAGGCCCTTCACCGAAAAAGCGGTGATTGTCATCGCTGCACAGATATGTCCTGATTGATGTTTTCATTCGTACAATATCCTTTCAAAGCGTTATACTTTAAAAATTACAACGGAATTATATCATGTTTTATGTTAGAATTAAAGTGTGTAGTGTCTTGAGTTACCAACATAGATTTGAAACAAAAATTATAAAGGATACAATTATATGATTACTATTCGAGAATACAAACGAGCAGAGAGTCTTAACGAGGCCTGGGAACTTAACCAGAAGAAGGCCAACAGGATCATAGGCGGAATGATCTGGCTTAAAATGAGCCATGCAGGCGTTGGCACGGCTATTGATATTTCGGGACTTGGTCTCGATAAGATAGAAGAAAGCGATGATGCCTTTGAAATAGGTGCCATGGTCACTCTCAGGCAGCTGGAAGAGCACCCGGGATTGTCAGTATATACAAATGGTGCTGTTCGCGAATCTGTCCGCCATATTGTCGGAGTACAGCTTAGAAATCTTGCAACTGTCGGAGGCAGCATTTATGGAAGATTTGGCTTTTCTGATGTCCTGACCATGTTTTTATCAATGAATACAGAAGTAGAGCTTTACAAAGCCGGACGAATGCCGCTTACAAAATTTGCTGAAAATATTGGCGGAAGAGATATTCTTGTAAAATTGATTGTTCACAAAGATAAGGCATCTTACTATTATCAATCCGTCAGAAATACTCAAACCGATTTTCCGGTACTTACCTGTGCTGCTGCAAAACTTAAAGATAATTCATATCGTTTTGCAATCGGAGCCCGTCCGGCTCATGCAGTTCTGTATGAAGTTTCGGCACAAAAAATCGAAGAACTCCTTAAAGAGCAACAGTCTGCCAAAGCAGATGGATACAACCTTTCTGTCGCTGACGGACAGGAAAAATCAGATAAAACTCAAATTAACCAAATAGCAGTCTGTATCGCAAAATATATTCGTGAAATGGTTCAAACGTCAACAAACATGCGTGGAAGTGCAGAATATCGCAGACATTTGACCGGAGTTTTAGTAAAACGTGCAGTTCTCAAACTGGAAGAGGAGATTAGTATATGACGCAGATAACAATTACATTAAACGGGAAAAAAGTTTCTACGGAAATTGAACCTGATACACTTCTCATAGATCTGGTGCGCAGTCTGGATTGTTACAGTGTCAAGCGAGGATGTGAAACATCTAACTGTGGTCTTTGTACCGTGTTTTTTGATGAAAAGCCTGTCCTGTCATGTTCAATACTTGCGGCAAGAGCTGACGGACACAGTATAACAACACTTGAGGGTCTGCAGGAAGAGGCAAAAGAATTTGGTGCTTTTATTGCAGATCAGGGAGCTGAGCAATGCGGATTCTGCAATCCTGGCTTTATTATGAATGCACTTGCTCTTTTCCGTGAAAATGAATTTCCTGACGAAGAAGAAATTCGTGAATATCTGGCCGGAAACTTATGCCGTTGCTCCGGCTACGAAGGACAGTTTAGAGGAATCAGGGCATTTCTTGACTGGAAGCTCAAAAATAAACAGGAGGCAATCAAATGAAGATAGTCAATACTTCAGTGCGCAAAAAAGATGCAATGCAGCTTGTAACAGGGCAACCTGTTTATGTAGATGATTTAATTCCAAAAGACTGCCTGATAGTAAAACTTTTACGTTCTCCGTATGCCAATGCAATGGTAAAGTCAATAAATACTGCGATTGCCATGAAGGTTCCGGGCATCGAGGCAATATATACCTGGGAAGATGTGCCTCAGGATGCCAAAAGATACACTCAGGCAGGGCAGACCTATCCGGAAGCCAGTCCATATGACAGACTCTTGATTGATCGACATGTACGTTTTCAGGGAGATATTGTAGCCATAGTTGCCGGAAAAGATGAAAAATGTGTAGACAAAGCCCTGAAGCTTATCAAAGTGCAATATGATATTTTAGAGCCGGTCCTTGATTTTCATAAGGCAAAGGACAATAGCATTCTTGTGCATCCGGAGGACAACTGGGAAAGTCTTGCTCCTGTAGGTGCAGATAATAAAAGAAATCTCTGCGCCCATGACGAATGCGGAAACGGTGATGTAGATGCTGTTTTGGAAGATTGTGACATTGTTATTGACCATATATATCATACGAAACCATGTCAGCAGACTATGATGGAAACTTTTAGGACATATTGTTCTATTGATACTTACGGGAGACTCAATATTTTAAGTTCAACCCAGATAGTGTTTCACTGTAGACGTATAGTTGCAAATGCTCTTCATATACCAAAATCCATGGTCAGAGTCTCCAAACCGCGAATCGGAGGAGGTTTCGGTGCAAAGCAGACTTCTGTCTGCGAAGTTTATCCTGCATTTGTCACATGGAAAACAAAGAAGCCCTCAAAAATAATTTTTAGCCGTGTAGAGACACAGACTGCATCTTCCCCAAGACATGAAATGGAGATGCACGTGCGTCTGGGAGCTATGAATGACGGAACAATTCGTGCCATTGACCTATATACATTGTCCAATACTGGTGCTTACGGTGAACATGGTCCCACAACGGTAGGACTTTCGGGTCATAAATCTATTCCTTTGTACGGAAGCATTGAGGCATTTCGTTTTGTGAGTGACGTGGTCTATACCAATATCATGTCAGCCGGAGCTTACCGTGGTTACGGAGCAACGCAGGGACTTTTTGCGATTGAGTCGGCAGTAAACGAGCTTGCTGAAAAGATTAAGATGGACCGCTTTGAGATTCGACTCAAAAATATGGTTCATGAGGGAGATTTGATGCCGGCCTACTATGGACAGGTAAATACAAGCTGTGCTCTCGATCGCTGTGTTAATAAGGTCAGGGAAATGATCGGATGGAACGATAAGTATCCTTGCCGTGATATGGGAAATGGCAAAGTGCGTAGTGTCGGCATGGGTATGGCCATGCAGGGATCTGCGATCACTGCTGTTGATGTCGGAAGTGCACGCCTTAAGCTTAATGATGAAGGATTTTATACGCTTTCACTCGGTGCAGCTGACATGGGAACAGGCTGTGATACGATTCTTGCGCAGATTGCGGCCGAGGTATTAGATTGTCCGATTGATGCCATTACCGTTTACAGTGCGGATACCGATGTTTCCCCTTACGATTCCGGTTCGTATGCATCAAGTACCACTTATCTGACCGGAAAGGCAACCGAAAGATGTGCATTCAGACTGAGAGAGCAGATATGCAGGCTTGGCGCAGAGCTTCTAGGAGTTTCCTCTGAATTTGTCGAATTTGACGGAAAAGAAGTCTTTACCACAGAAAAGGCCGGTAAAGAAATTAAAAAAGTGTCCTTGGGTGATATAGCCACCGCATCTATGTGCGGTCATAATATAGCTTTGGAGGTAACCGAGACAAGAACAGCTGAGATTTCCCCTCCTCCGTTTATGGCAGGAGCCGTTGAACTGGAGATAGACATGGAAACAGGCGAAACAAAGGTTATTAATTATGCTGCAGCTGTAGATTGCGGAACACCGATTAACCCGAATCTTGCCAGAATTCAGACAGAAGGAGGACTTTTACAGGGCATCGGAATGTCCCTGACGGAAAATATTACGCGTAACTTGCAGGGAGGTGTTCGAGAAAATTCACTGATGCAATATAAAATTCCTACCAGAATTGACTTTGGTCACCTGAATGTGGAATTTGAAAGCAGCTATGAAAATTCCGGTCCTTTCGGTGCAAAATCCATAGGCGAAATAGTTATCAATACACCTCTTCCCGCGATTGCTGATGCAGTATTTAACGCTGTCGGAAAGCGATTCTATGAACTTCCTATTACTCCGGAGCAGATAGCGCGTGCTGCGGCTGAAAAAATGGGAATTGACTTTTGAGTACTTTTTAAACTTGCATTATCAGTATTCTCTTTATATAATATAATTGTGCAGAGCCAAACATTTTGAATGTTGCTCTGCACAGATACAAATCTATTTAATCTTTTAATTTAATTCATCTATCCTATCTATTTCATTTATTTCAAATTTATTTTATTTCAAATTAATTCTATTTCAAATTTAATCTATTTCAAATCTCACTTTCGATCTATTTCGATCCATTTCAATTTTTTATTATTCAGGAGGTTTTTTATGTTCAGTAAAATTAATAGTTTCAGTACACGAGGCATAGATGGTTACAGAATAACCGTTGAAGTCGATGTCAGCGACGGATTGCCAAGTTTTATAATGGTTGGTTATCTTGCGGAAGAGGTAAGGGAGGCCCAGGAGCGTGTCAGGACAGCCTTGAAAAATGCCGGTTTTCGTCTGCCGCCGAAGCGAATTACCATCAATTTATCACCGGCCGGAGTAAGAAAAGAGGGCACCGGTTGTGATCTGGCTATTGCGGCCGGAATATTAAGATGTCTGTGGCAGAGTGACAAAGAGGATATACTTGACAACTGGGAATCGTGGGCTTTTATCGGCGAGTTAGGGCTGGACGGCAGTATCAAGCCGCTTAAAGGTGTCCTTTCAATGGTTTATGAAGCTTATTGCTGTGGCATAAAACGTGTTTTTCTTCCAGAAGAAAATGTACCGGAAGGCCGTGCAGTCGATGGGATTGAAATAGTCGGTGTGCATGATGTTAAGGCATTATCTGAGTACTTGCAGCATCCTGAATATATCAAAGGTCAATGGTTTTCTGCCGACTTGTTTAAGATGACAGATGAAGAATTTGATATTGATTTTGATGAATTGATAGGACTGCCTCTTGTAAGACGTGCAAGCGAGGCCGCGGCAGCTGGACGCCACAATATTCTGTATATCGGACCGGCAGGCACAGGAAAGACAATGGCAGCAAAACGGATTCCTACGATTTTACCTCCCCTTACACTAAAAGAAAGTATAGAAGTTTCTAAAATATACAGCATATGCGGTCTTCTCAAAGCAGACACTCCATTGATGCTGTATCGTCCATTTCGGAGTCCTCATCACTGCACTACCGCGCAGGCCATGGCGGGCGGCGGGAGAAATCCTAAACCAGGAGAGATATCGCTGGCCAGTTACGGAACACTTTTTCTGGACGAATTGACAGAGTTTCATCCGGCTATTCTGGATTTACTGCGACAGCCGATGGAAGAGGGGAGTATCACTGTTTCGCGTCTGAATCAGACAGTTGTATTTCCCGCTAAGGCAATGATTGCAGCCGCAATGAATCCATGCAAATGTGGTTTTTTTCCTGATCAAACAAAATGTCGATGTTCAGCCCCACAGATAAGACGTTATCTAAGCAGGGTGTCCGGACCTTTTTTGGACAGAATAGATATAGGTGTTGAAGTACCTCGCTCTCAGACAATTAGCTCTTCAAAAAAAATCAATTTTTCAGACGAAGATAATAAAAACAGCAATATTTCACTCAATGATTCTTCAGCCGTCATGCGTAGCAGAGTGATGAAAGCTTATTCCATACAACAAGAAAGGTTTGCAGACGAAGACATTTCTTACAACAGTCAGATGAATCGTCGCCAAATCGAAAAATACTGTAAGATTTCTGCTGACGATGCAAAATTTTTAGAAAAAATAGAGAAAAATCAAGGAATCAGTGCCAGAGGTCACTCAAAGATATTGAGAGTAGCCCGCACACTTGCCGATTTAAATGATGAAAAAGGAATAAGCCGTTCACATCTTGCTGAGGCTATAGGATTTAGAAGCTTCGAAAGAAAATACTGGGGAAACCTGTGAATCGCTCTGAAATAAAACAGCAATAAATTATAGTAAAGACTATGGGGTGCTATCTATGAAAACAATTAACGACGATAAAAGAACAACTGATATAGGAAAACATTCAAATCGGGAACATGTTTATGCATACTGGCTTTCACAGATAAACGGAATCGGAGCGGTATCCGCATCAAGATTATTTGAAACATGCGGAAGCTTTGAAAATATATATAATGATCTGATACATTATAATAGGAAGAAACAGGATTTTTCGATTTTTTCAAGCCTTGGTCAGTCTGTAAAAAAAGAAATAGATGATGCAATTCCTCTTCTGAAAAAAAGAGCAGAAGAGTATCATAGTTTAAAAAAACAAAACATTAAATTTATTTTATATGGCGAACGCGAATATCCAAAGCGATTAATAAATCTCTATGATAAACCCATGTGGCTGTTTGCAAAGGGAAATCTTCCATCAGAGCATAAGCCTTCTGCCGCTATAATCGGTGCCCGCAGCTGTACGCCATATGGCCGTCAGGAAGCAGAATATTTTGGAAAAATTCTTGCTGAAAATGGTGTTCAGGTGATAAGCGGAATGGCGCTGGGAGTGGATCAGGCAGGTCATAGAGGCGCAATTGAAGGCGGTGGCATGACCTACGCAGTCATGGGATGCGGAATCGATATATGTTATCCTCCTTCCGGAATACGACTTCACGAAAGCATATGTCAGCATGGAGGGGTTTTGTCTGAATATGGACTAGGCGCCGCCCCTGTTTCTTCTCATTTTCCGATTCGAAATCGAATAATCAGCGGTCTTTCTGATCTGATAATAGTAATAGAAGCACGCCGTCGCAGCGGTTCACTTATAACAGCTGATTTGGCACTTGAACAGGGCAAAGAGATCTTTGCCTTACCGGGACGTCGAATTGACCCTCTAAGTGAAGGCTGCAACAGGCTGATTGCTCAGGGTGCCGGAATCATAACCAGACCTGAGGATGTATTGGATTTCTTATGTATAAAATGCAAAAATTCTAATAAAAATGCAAAAAAATCAGTAAATGCACTTGCCAAGACGGAAAAAATGGTGTATAGTTTCCTAGATTCACAACCAAAACATATCGAAACCGTTATGCAGCTCTCTGGTCTTGATGCCGGAGAATGTATAACAGCGCTTTTGAATCTGGAGTTTCAGGGATTGATCCTGCAGCCCATGAATCAATATTATGTTAGGAAGATTATATAGAGGTCTGTTATGGCAAAAAATCTGGTTATAGTAGAGTCTCCGGCGAAAGTCAAGACAATAAAAAAATTTTTAGGTTCTAACTACGAAGTTGACGCTTCAGGCGGTCATGTTCGAGATCTTCCGAAGAGTTCTCTTGGAGTTGATATTGAGCACAATTATGAGCCGAAATACATTACCATACGTGGAAAGGGCGATGTACTGGCTCGATTAAGAAAAGAGGTTAAAAAAGCAGATAAGATTTATCTCGCAACTGACCCTGACCGTGAGGGAGAAGCTATTTCATGGCATTTGATGAAGGCTTTAAAACTGGATGAACAAAAAGATAAAAAAGTATATCGAATAAGCTTCAATGAAATTACCAAAAATGCCGTAAAAGCTTCTTTAAAAGAGCCACGTAACATCGATGAGAATCTTGTTGATGCTCAGCAGGCAAGAAGAATTTTAGACCGTATGGTGGGTTATCTCATCAGTCCGCTCCTCTGGGCAAAGGTAAAGAGGGGATTAAGTGCCGGACGTGTACAATCTGTAGCACTGCGCATGATCTGTGACCGAGAGGATGAGATTAACTCATTTATTCCAGAGGAGTATTGGACACTTGACGCCGAGCTTCATGTGCATGGTTCTAAAAAGAAGCTGACAGCCCATTATTACGGTGATAAAGACGGCAAGAAAACCATACGCAACAAGGATGAGATGGACGAGCTGGTAAATCGTCTGGATAATTGCACATATAATGTCCGTGATGTAAAGTTAGGTGAACGAATTAAGAAGGCACCTATTCCCTTTACTACCAGTACGATGCAGCAGGAAGCCTCAAAGACACTTAATTTTTCAACCCAGAAGACCATGCGCCTTGCACAGCAGCTGTATGAAGGTGTAGATATCAAAGGCCATGGAACAATCGGTCTGATTACCTATCTGCGTACAGATTCAACCCGTATCGCAGCAGAGGCAGATGTTGCTGCAAGAGATTATATTTCCGAACAGTTTGGCGAAAATTATGTATCAGAGAAGACATCTGTGTCGAAATCAGATGCAAAAATACAGGATGCACATGAGGCAATTCGACCTACTGACATCACTCTGACTCCTGTGCAGGTAAAGGATCAGCTTTCGAGAGATCAATTTCGCCTGTACCAGTTGATATGGAAAAGGTTTACGGCAAGCCGTATGCGTCCTGCTGTTTACGAGACAACATCAGTTAAAGTAGAAGCAGGAGATGAGCTTTTTACCTTATCAGCATCAAAAATCAAATTTGATGGATTTATGTCTGTATACTCTCAGGATGACGATAAGGAAACAGATGGATGTTTAAATGAATCGTTAAAGGCAGGCATGGAGCTTGAACTAAACCAGTTAGATCCGGCTCAGCATTTCACGCAACCACCGGCTCATTATACCGAGGCATCACTGGTAAAAGCGCTTGAAGAGCAGGGCATAGGACGCCCCAGTACCTATGCACCGACCATTACCACCATTATTGCAAGACGCTATGTTGCCAAAGAAAATAAAAACTTATACATGACAGAGCTTGGCGAAGTGGTCAATCGGATGATGAAAAAAGCCTTTCCATCTATTGTTGATTTGAAATTTACAGCCAATATGGAATATTTGCTGGACAGTATCGGTGACGGTACTATAGGATGGAAGACAGTTATAGAGAATTTTTATCCGGATCTCGAAAAAGCAGTAAAGGAAGCCGAAAAAAATCTGGAATCAGTTAAGATTGCTGACGAAGTAACCGACGTGATCTGTGAACAGTGCGGACGCAATATGGTTATCAAGTATGGTCCGCACGGCAAATTTCTGGCATGCCCGGGATTTCCGGATTGTAAAAATACCAAGCCATATCTTGAAAAAACAGGAGTCAAGTGTCCAAAGTGCGGCGGTGAAATTGTTGTTCGAAAATCCAAAAAAGGCAGACGCTACTATGGCTGTGAGAATAATCCGGACTGTGATTTCATGACATGGCAAAAGCCATCACAAGAAGTGTGTCCGAAATGCGGACATATTATGCTTGAAAAAGGAAATAAACTCCTTTGTTCAAATGAAAAGTGCGGTTTTGTAAAAAACTCGCAAAATAGCCGGTAATTATTAAAATAAATGAAAAATACAGAAAAACTCTTGCTATTATGCATAAATCGTGTTACTATTTTTATATGTTAGTGTTGAATTCTAATTTACGTGAATGATGTCTCAAGATGTGCGTTTTAACTGTAATTTGATTCATCACACGATAAATACGGAAACCTGTGCGGTATATTTCCATAGTATTAGACAAATATAAAGGAGGTAACAGATAAATGAGTGTTCAACTACTGGACAAGACCAGAAAAATCAACAAATTATTGCACAACAACCATTCGCATAAGGTTGTTTTCAATGATATTTGTGAAGTCTTGGGTGATATACTTGAATCTAATATTCTTGTAATAAGCAAGAAGGGTAAGGTGCTCGGTGTCGCTGTACACGAGGGTGTAGACGAAATCGAAGAACTTATCAAGGATCAGGTTGGCGGTTTTGTAGATCGTATGTTGAATGAGCGTCTTTTGAGTGTTCTATCCACAAAAGAAAATGTCAACCTTGCAACTTTAGGATTTGCAGAAGAAAATGTAAAAAAATATCAGGCAATCATTACTCCCATCGATATTTCCGGTGAGAGATTAGGAACATTATTTATCTATAAGTCCGATGCACAGTACGATATCGATGATATTATACTGAGTGAATATGGTACCACGGTAGTGGGACTTGAGATGATGCGTTCTGTTAATGAGGAGAATGCAGAGGAGACGAGAAAGATTCAGATTGTGAAGTCTGCAATCAGCACTCTGTCATTTTCAGAGTTGGAAGCTATTACCCATATTTTTGATGAGTTGGAAGGCAATGAGGGAATTCTCGTTGCAAGCAAGATTGCTGACAGAGTTGGTATTACACGTTCGGTTATTGTCAATGCGCTTCGTAAATTCGAGAGTGCGGGAGTTATCGAATCTCGCTCTTCCGGTATGAAGGGTACTTATATCAAGGTTCTTAACGATGTGGTATTTGATGAGCTTAAAGCATTGAAAGCACAGAATAGCCGTTCCGGTTCAAATGTATAAAAATTCAATATTTTATTCATAAAAAAGAATGTGCTTTTTGGCACATTCTTTTTTTTTGAGCTTTTTCAAGCGAAAAAGTTGACAGCACGATAATATGATAGAGATTATTATTCCAGTGCGTCCTTAATATCACAATCCGGTACTTCCATTGGATATTTTCCTGTAAAGCAAGCGGTACAAATCGGCATGCCGCCGGCCATTTCTTCCAGATCCTCAACCGGCATATAACCGAGAGAATCTGCACCTATTTCCTGACAGATCTCGTCAACAGAATGGCTGCTAGCAATCAGCTGCTTATTGGACGGAACATCCGTTCCAAAGTAACATGGGAAAAGGAAAGGCGGAGAGCTGATACGTACATGAACTTCCTTTGCACCAGCTTTTTTAAGCATCTTAATAAGATTCTTCATTGTTGTACCACGGACAATAGAGTCATCAACGAGAACTATACGTTTTCCCTTGACGGCAGGTTCAAGAATATTCAGCTTAATTCGCACGCTGTTTTCGCGTTCTTCCTGTGTAGGTTTAATGAAAGTTCTTCCTACATAACTGTTCTTATGGAAAATAATCTCATATGGGATGCCTGATGCTTTCGCATATCCCATGGCTGCGGTGAGTCCTGAATCCGGAACACCTGCCACTAAATCGGCATCTGCAGGGAATGAATGAGCAAGAGCGGCACCACCGCGCAGTCTGGCTTCATAAACGCTCACCTTGTCAATATGACTGTCAAGACGGGCAAAATATATGTACTCAAACACACAATGTGCACGTTTTTCCTGCTGTAAACTCTTATCAGAATAAATTCCGTCACGGGTAATGGTTACGATTTCTCCCGGTTCAATATCACGGATAAATTCACCGCCGACTGAGGTAATAGCACAGCTTTCTGAAGCCATAATCCAGACATTGTCTTTTTTTCCGAGACAAAGAGGACGCAGTCCGTAAGGATCACGAACACCAATCAGTTTGCGTGGACTTGAAATAATCAGCGCATATGCGCCGCGAGTCTTGGCTGCTGTACGTTTAATTGCTTCCTCTGCAGTAGGAGCCGACAAACGCTCACGAGCTATATGGAATGCGATAACCTCAGAATCCATGGTTGTCTGGAAAATAGCACCCGTTTCCTCTAGCTGACGGCGCATCTCAAAAGCATTTACCAGATTACCATTATGTGCCAGGCAGAGAGTGCCTTTAAAATACTTTAAAACCAGAGGCTGAGTATTTTCGATTGTTGAAGAACCTGTAGTAGAATATCTGACATGGCCTACTCCGAGATTACCATCAAGACGTTTCAGAGTATCTTCTCGAAATACCTCATTGACGAGTCCGAGCCCCTTATGACATTTCACAATGCCTTTCGGTCCGTTTGTGTCACAGACAGCGATACCGCAGGACTCCTGACCACGATGCTGAAGCGCACTGAGTCCGTAATACATATCTCTGGCTACATTTCCGCCATTTAAGTCAAACATTCCAAACACGCCGCATTCTTCATGAAGCCCGGTTTCGTATGTGAGTGAATCACTCATGATATAAAACCCTCCTTTGTATGTTGCTAGTATAAACACAAGAATTGACTGCAAAATAAAAGTATATAGAATTAAATACTAATATTTTGCAGCCAAATCATAACATATATAATCCGATTTTTCAAGAAAGTACGGATAATGTTTTTACTTTTTATACAGAGAACAGAAGCTCATCATATGTCGGATATGGCAGGAATGTTGTCGGAATCAGCGTTTCTGCCATATCAACGCTTGCTCTTAACTCATCCATCTTGCCAAGAATCGTATAATGGAAATATGAAACTTTCTCAATATCATCCTTCATAGATTCAGCAGCCTTCAGGCTGTCGCTTAAAGCATCAGTCTTTTCAGAGATCTCACCATACAGTCCGGTAAGCTTCTCAAGCAGTTTACTCTCAGCGCTTAAAGTTGCATCCGGAAGAACAGCCTTTGTCTTAGCAGCGGTATCAGCTAATTCCTTGCAGTAGGAGAGTACTGTAGGCATGAATGTCTTATTCATCATCGAAAGCATGGTCTTAGCCTCGATGTTAATTGTCTTAATATAGTTTTCCAGCTTAATTTCATAGCGGGAGAATAATTCTTCCTTCGTATAAATGCCATGTTTAAGGAATAACTCAACATTCTTTTCTGAAATAAAGCACGGGAATGCCTCTGCGCAGCTCGGAAGGTCATATAATCCACGTTTATGTGCTTCTTCAACCCACTCATTTGTATAACCGTTGCCGTTGAATACAATGCGGCGGTGTTCACGAAGAACATCCTTTAAGAGGAGATGAATCTCAGCCTCAAGTGCCTTTCCGGAAAGTCCTTCAAGACGGTCTGCAAATCCTCCCAGCACCTCTGCAACAGCCGTGTTAATAATGATATTAGGCTCTGCAACGGAAAGAGCGGAGCCCGGCATGCGGAACTCAAACTTATTGCCTGTAAATGCAAACGGTGATGTTCTGTTACGATCTGTTGTATCCTTGATAAAATGCGGCAGAACTTTAGCACCCGGTTTCATGGTCTCGGCTTCTTTTGCCTGAGCCTCAAGGTCCTTTTCTACGATATCAAGGACAGCTTCCAGATCATCACCGATGAACATGGATACAATAGCAGGCGGTGCCTCATTGCCTCCAAGACGATGGTCATTTCCTGCTGTTGCTACGGACACACGCAGTAAATCTCCATACAAATCTACTGCCTTGATGGTTGCAAAGAGGAAGAGAAGGAACTGTAAGTTCTTAGCCGGCTCACGATCCGGGTCAAGAAGATTCTCACCGGTATTGGTTGATAATGACCAGTTATTGTGCTTACCACTTCCGTTAATTCCCTCAAATGGTTTTTCATGAAGCAGGCAAACAAGACCATGCTTTTCAGCAACACGCTTCATAATTTCCATTGTAAGCTGATTGTTATCTACAGCCACATTGGTGGTAGTGTAAATAGTAGCAAGCTCATGCTGAGCAGGTGCAACCTCATTGTGCTTTGTCTTTGCAGGAATACCGAGTTTCCAAAGCTCCTCATCCAGTTCCTTCATAAATTCAGAAACTCTAGGACGAAGGGCACCAAAATAGTGGTCGTCCATTTCCTGACCCTTCGGAGCCGGTGCACCAAAGAGAGTTCTTCCGCAGAATCTTAAATCGCTTCTCTTATTAAAAAGCTCTTTATCAACAAGGAAATATTCCTGTTCCGGTCCGACCGTAGAAACAACACGTGTAACGTCTTCGTTTCCGAACAGTTTCAGCACACGCAGTGCCTCTTTGTTGATAGCTTCCATAGAACGAAGAAGAGGTGTTTTTGTATCAAGTGCCTCACCGCTGTAAGAACAGAAGGCAGTCGGAATACAAAGAGTATCATCTTTGATAAAAGCCGGTGATGTAGGATCCCATGCTGTATAACCTCTGGCCTCAAATGTTGCACGTAATCCACCTGATGGGAAACTGGATGCATCCGGTTCGCCCTTGACAAGCTCTTTACCGGAGAAGTCCATAATAACTTCACCATTTCCGACCGGATTTATGAAACTATCGTGTTTTTCAGCTGTAATACCTGTCATTGGCTGGAACCAGTGTGTGAAATGGGTAGCACCATTTTCAACAGCCCATTCCTTCATAGCAATAGCAACAGCGTTAGCAATATCCAAATCCAGATGGCTGCCGTTTTCGATTGTCTTGTGAAGTGCCTTATACACATCACGAGGCAGTTTGCTCTTCATGACTTTGTCATTGAATACCATACTTCCATACAATTCAGGGATATTTTTCTTCATAACTCATGTCTCCTTTCAGGTTTTATGTTTGCGATTTTGTAAAGATATGATGTGAACCGTATAAAAGGAAAAGGGCACCTCGACTATATCGAAGCGCCCTTGCTTTTATGTGTAGTAGTATACACGAAAAAAAAAGAATGTCAATATAAAATTTAAATTTGCATTTCAAAAAAATCGAATAAATTTGAAAATGGACTCTTTACAAATCAAAAAAAATAGTTTATAGTTTGAACATAAAAAATCAAATTAAAGGCAAAGATAGAGACTCTGTTTTGATGAATCCGACAGAAAGACGCGGTCACCGGCTGAGAGCCGTGTCAGGACGTAACAAAACAATAGGGAACACTCTGGAGCCGGGTAGTCGATAGCTGATTTCGGACACTTTACCGGATGATGCAGGTAGGTTATCACGTGATTGCGCGTTAAGCATTAAAAGAGTAAAAAGACATTTGTTTCTTTTTAAATGCGGGTGGTACCGCGGGAATATCCCGTCCCGGAATGATGTTGTAGGACAAACATCATTCCGGGACTTTTTAGTGTTGTCAGACGACTTACATATAACTCATTCCCGTCCCGTACATATCAAACCAGCGAAAGAGAGGAAAGACTTATGGAATTTATGACAGGAAAGAAAGAAAAAGAAGTTCTCAACCTGGCTGAGGTTTTTGCAGACGGTATGGAAGGACAGGAAGTAAAGGTTAATGGTGCGATTATGAGCGTCCGCAACATGGGCGACATAGCATTTATAATTTTACGCAAACGTGACGGAGTACTTCAGACGGTTTATGAAAAGGGAATAACCGATGCAGAGCTTTCAGAATTGAGAGAAGAGACTTTTGTGGAAGTTTCCGGTATTCTCAGAAAAGAAGAAAGAGCACCGAGAGGAATGGAACTTAGATTAAAGGATGTGCGTATTCTTTCCAAACCGGAAGCACCTATGCCAATTGCCGTTTCCAAATGGAAGATGGGTGCATCCCTGGAAGCAAGACTTGATATGCGTTCCCTGACTCTCAGAAACATACGCGAACGTGCAAGATTCAGTATAGAAGAAGGCGTGGCAAGAGCTTTCCGTGAATTTCTGCATGGAGAAGGCTTTACAGAAATTCATTCCCCAAAGATCGGTGCCAAGGGTGCTGAGGGCGGTGCCAATGTATTTAAACTTGATTATTTTCACCGTCCGGCAGTACTTGCACAGAGTCCGCAGTTTTACAAGCAGATGATGGTGGGTGTTTTTGACCGCGTAATGGAGGTGGGTCCTGTTTTTCGTGCAGAAAAACACAATACCAAACGCCATTTGAACGAATATACCGGTCTTGACTTTGAGATGGGATATATAGATGATTTTACAGATATTATGGCAATGGAAACCGGCTTTCTTCAGTATATGGTTGCTTTACTGAAAAAAGATTATTCCAGAGAACTGGAAATACTGAAAGTGGAGCTTCCGAATGTAGATAAGATACCTGCTGTAACATTTGCCGAGGCAAAAAAACTTGCATCAGAAAAATATGGTACCCAGATCAAAAACCCATATGATCTTGAACCGGAAGAGGAACATCTGATTGGACGTTATTTTAAAGAAGAATACGATTCTGACTTTGTATTTGTAACTCATTATCCATCAAAGAAACGTCCGTTCTATGCTATGGATGATCCAACAGATCCGAGCGTAACACTGAGCTTTGACCTTTTATTCAGAGGACTGGAAGTGACAACCGGAGGACAGCGTATTCATAATTATACTGAATTGATGGAAAAAATAGAAAAACGAGGCATGGATACCGATGGAATGGAACAGTATTTGAGTACATTCAAGCACGGAATGCCGCCTCACGGTGGTCTTGGCATAGGTCTGGAACGTATGACAATGCAGCTCCTTGGTGAGGAAAATGTTCGCGAAGTTTCACTTTTCCCAAGAGACATGAGTCGTTTAGTACCATAGAACCTGATTAGATATAACACATTATAATAGGAAGGAATAGATACAATGGCTGCAAAAATAGATGATGATATGATTGATTATGTTGGAATTCTGGCAAAATTATCTCTTTCTCCTGAGGAGAAAGAAGCTGCCAAAAGCGACATGAATCGAATGCTTGAATATATTGATATGCTTAACCAGCTGGACACTTCAGAAATAGAACCCATGTCACATGTTTTCGACATTCATAACGTATTCCGCGAGGATGTCGTGACAAACGGTGATGCATCAGATGCTATGCTTGCCAATGCACCGGAGCAAAAAGAAAAACAGTACAAAGTGCCAAGAACAGTTGAATAAATACTACCGTTTATAAGTTGTCAGAACAGTAATTACGTAAACATATCATATATGGAGGAAACCCAGATGGAAATTTCAGAAATGACAGCACTTGAGCTGGGAAAAGAAATTAAATCAAAAAAAATATCTGTTCGCGAGGCTGTACAAGCGTCTCTTGACAGAATTCACAAATATGAAGATACCATTCATGCTTATGTAACATTGACAGAGGAGTCAGCCCTTTTGCAGGCTGATGAAATTCAGAAAAAAATTGATGACGGAACTCTTACCGGACCGCTAGCAGGTGTACCTGTTGCAATCAAGGATAATATCTGTACGGAAGGTATTGAAACTACTTGCAGTTCTAAGATTTTAAAAGGATTTGTTCCGCAATATTCATCTGAAGCAGCTATCAAATTAAAACAGGCAGGCACCATTTTACTCGGGAAAACCAACATGGATGAGTTTGCTATGGGAAGCACGACAGAGACTTCATGGTTTGGACCGACAAAAAACCCATGGAATACCGATCATGTTCCAGGAGGATCTTCAGGCGGATCCTGCGCCTGCGTAGCTGCAGGAGAGACATTTTTTGCCCTTGGATCAGATACAGGCGGTTCCATACGCCAGCCAAGTTCTTTTTGCGGTGTGACTGGTATAAAGCCAACCTACGGAACAGTTTCCCGATACGGACTGATTGCTTACGGTTCTTCTCTTGATCAGATCGGACCGATCGCAAAGGATTCTGCAGACTGCGCAGCAATCTTGGAGACAATTTCCTCGTATGATACAAAGGACAGTACATCAGTCAAGCGCGAGTTCTATGATTTTACTTCCGCTCTGACCGGCGAAGTTAAAGGAATGAAAATCGGAATTCCGTCGGATTATCTCGGAAAAGGCCTTGATGAAGATGTGAAGAAAGCCGTATTAGCTGCTGCCGATGCATTGAAACAGCAGGGAGCTGAGGTTGAATTTTTCAACCTTGGTATGGTTGAATATGCAATTCCTGCTTATTATGTCATAGCATCTGCCGAGGCAAGTTCAAACCTTTCACGTTTTGATGGTGTAAAATACGGCTATCGCACAAAAGAGTACGAAAATCTCCATGATATGTATAAAAAGAGCCGTTCAGAAGGATTTGGTCCTGAGGTAAAACGCCGCATCATGCTTGGCTCATTTGTGTTAAGTTCGGGTTATTATGACGCATACTATCTGAAAGCACTGCGCACCAAAGCCCTGATAAAAAAAGCATTTGACAAGGCATTTGAAAAATACGATGTCATTTTGGGTCCGGCAGCACCATCCACTGCACCGGTATTGGGCGATAGTCTTTCCGATCCTATGAAAATGTATCTGGGCGATATTTATACTGTATCAGTAAACCTGGCAGGTCTTCCGGGTATTTCCGTTCCGTGTGGACTTGATAGCAAGGGACTGCCAATAGGATTACAAATGATCGCAGATTGTTTTCAGGAGAAAAAACTGTTCCGTGCGGCATCTGCATATGAGAAAATCCGAGGGTTATGGAAACTTCCGGTTATGACCGATAAGGAGGACAGATAAAATGAAAAAAGAATATGAAACCGTCATCGGCTTGGAAGTTCACGTAGAGCTGGCGACTAAAACAAAGATTTTCTGCGGTTGTTCTACCGAATTTGGTGCAAAGCCCAACACACACACCTGTCCTGTTTGTACCGGTATGCCAGGTTCTCTGCCTGTTTTAAATAAACAGGTGGTTGAATACGCAATGTCCGTAGGACTTGCGGCAAATTGCGGTATCAATCAGTTCTGCAAGTTTGACCGTAAAAACTATTTCTACCCTGATAATCCGCAAAACTATCAGATTTCTCAGCTTTATCTGCCTATTTGCCATGACGGATATATTCCTATCGAGACTGCGGCAGGTGAAAAGAAAATTCGCATACATGAAATTCACATGGAAGAGGATGCTGGAAAATTGATCCATGACGAATGGGAAGATTGCTCTCTGGTTGATTATAACCGAAGCGGTGTACCGCTTATCGAGATTGTCTCAGAACCTGATATGAGAAGTGCGGATGAGGTTATAGCGTATCTGGAACGTTTACGTCTGCTGATTCAATATCTGGGAGCATCAGACTGTAAATTGCAGGAAGGATCTATGCGTGCCGACGTCAACTTGTCAGTACGTGAAGTGGGCAGTGATACATTTGGAACAAGAACTGAGATGAAAAACTTAAACTCCTTCAAAGCTATAGCAAGAGCTATTGACGGAGAACGTGCCCGTCAGATTGAATTGCTGGAAGAGGGTAAAAAGGTTATCCAGGAGACCAGACGCTGGGATGATAATAAGGAATACTCCTATGCTATGCGTTCTAAGGAAGATGCAAAAGATTATCGTTATTTCCCGGATCCGGATCTGCCACCGATCTGTATCAGTGACGAATGGCTTCAGTCTGTTCGCGATTCCTTGCCGGAATTACAGCCGGAGAAGATTGCCCGCTATCAGAGTGAATATGGCTTATCAGAATACGACAGCCGACTGCTTACCGAATCAAAAAAGATGGCTGATGTATTTGAAAAAACCACCGTTATTTGCAATAAACCAAAGAAAGCAGCAAACTGGCTCATCGGAGAAGCAAGTCGACTTCTTAAAGAGAAAGGACAGGATGCGGAGAGTCTTTGGTTTTCACCTGTTAATCTTGCCAAGCTGATTGACATGGTAGATGCAGGAACTATAAACAACAATACCGCAAAAGAAGTATTTGCAGCTATCTTTGATAAAGATGTTGATCCTTCTGCCTATGTAGATGAGCATGGCCTTGGCATGGTAAATGATGACAGTGCCCTGGAACAGGCTGTTTCGGATGTATTGGCTGCCAATCCCAAGACAGTAGAAGAGTATAAGAGCGGAAAAACCAAGGTTCTTGGTTTCCTTGTGGGACAGGTAATGAAATCTATGAAGGGAAAAGCAAATCCCGGAAAAGTAAATGAAATGATGCTAACAAAACTCAATTCATAACCAAGCCTTCAAGAATATAAGTAAGAAAAAGGAGATGCCTCCGTCAGGTGATATCTCCTTTTTCGATAATGTGCCAAGGCACATTCTTTTTTATTCAACTATATCCAATTCCTTGCTGAATGAGTTTAGAACTTCGCAACCGTTTTCGGTAATGAGTACAAGGTCCTCGATACGAACACCGACTTCACCTTCTACATAGATACCAGGTTCGATAGAGAAAATATTTCCAACTTCGGTAACATTGGTATTGGCAGATGAGACATCACCGTACTCATGGACCTCAAGCCCGATAAAATGTCCTAAACGATGCGTAAAATTCGGTCCATAACCGGCATCCTCTATGATCTTTCTTGCAGCCTTATCGACCTCACAAAGCGGAATTCCCGGTTTCAGGATAGCTTCTGCAGCTGCATTGGCACGGCGTACAGTTTCATAAATGGCACGATGCTTTTCGGATGATACCTTTTTATAGAAAAAAGTACGTGTCATATCAGCGCAATAACCATCCTTTTTACATCCAACGTCAAATAAAACGGTATCTCCCTCTTTAAGCACCGTATTATCAGGAGCGTGATGTCCGAGAGCGCAATTTGCACCAAATCCAACCAGCGGTTCAAAAGAAAAGCCATCCGCTCCAAGGCTCTTATATATATTAAGCATCCGAGAGGCGACTTCTTCCTCAGTCACACCTTCATGAATCAAAGAACGAAATCTGGCCATGGCCTGATCATTGATTGCGGATACGGCACGCATTTTTTCACGTTCTTCCTTATCTTTGCATGCACGAACCTCATCTACACATATAGAGCTGACTTTGTAAGATGATGCACTCGAATTATCAATAACAGGAATCAGGAAACGAGCAGCAAAGGTTTTATCTATACCTAATGGTTTTCCATTCTCAACGCATTCACAAAGCGGAGTAATATAATCATCTGTATCTGAAAAACGTACTTTTTCCACTCCCAGATCTTCCGGAACGGTAAATAAATTGTTAATGAAAATCTTATTGTTGCCGGATTCATTGATATACAGTGCCAGCAAACGTTCACCGGGATCTATATAACGGCCGGTAAGATAATAAATTGCATATGGATCAGAAATAATCATCTGGTCAATTCCTTCTGACTTCATCTTTTTCAGTATTTTCTCAAGTCTGAGTGTATCCATCACAATGTCCTCCTTAATATTATGATGCCAGGGTCAAAAGGTCTTTTGACCCCACATTGTTATCATCATTATAAGACGTGAAATTAAAAAGTCAATCGCTGCTCAATAAAAAGAGGTCTTGAAAAGCAACATGAAAGAGTTTAGAATAGTGTAAGAGTGTCAGAATTATACTTAATTTTCTGCAAAGGGGAAACAACATGGCGAAATCTTATGAAATGGACATGTGCAACGGTCCAATTCTGGGAAAAGTTCTTTCATATTCCATACCGCTGATGCTTTCCGGAGTACTTCAGCTTCTTTTCAATGCGGCAGATGTAATCGTGGTGGGACGATTTGCAGGCAGTCAGTCATTGGCCGCAGTCGGATCCACCAGTTCGCTCATAAATCTTCTGATCAATGTTTTCATAGGTCTGTCTATCGGTGCTAATGTACTGGTTGCAAGATATTATGGTGCGAAGAATGATCGGGATATGAGTGAGACGGTACATACGGCGATTACAGTTAGTCTTTTGAGTGGCTTTTTCCTTGTCTTTATAGGATTATTTACCTCGCGTTTCTGGCTTGAACTTATGGGAACTCCGGATGATGTCATTGATAAATCAACCATATACATGCGTATTTATTTTGCAGGCATGCCGGCCACTATGGTTTATAACTTCGGAAGCGCAATTTTGCGGGCTATCGGAGATACAAAACGTCCGTTATATTTTCTTACCATTGCCGGTGTTATCAATGCCGTACTGAATGTTTTTTTTGTTACGCAGCTAAATATGGATGTTGCCGGAGTAGCACTGGCTACTGTTATTTCCCAGTGTATTTCTGCAATTCTTATTATTCGATGTCTGATGCTTTCAAATGGCGCCATGAAACTAAAGCTCTCCGGACTCGGTATAAACTGCAGAAAACTTCTGCTTATTATAAAAGTAGGACTTCCTGCAGGTATACAGGGAGCTATTTTTGCCGTATCCAATGTACTTATTCAATCATCTGTCAATTCATTTGGCTCTATAGCGATGGCAGGCAACACGGCATCCCAGAATATTGAAGGATTTGTTTATACATCCATGAATGCACTTTATCAGACAAACTTAAGTTTTACCAGTCAGAATATCGGTGCTGAAAAATACACGAGAATCAAAAAAATACTGGCGACCTGTCAGGGAGTTGTGATTACGGTAGGACTTGTGTTTGGATTTGCGGCATATATTTGCGGACCGTGGTTGCTGCAGATTTATTCAGAAGATACGGAAGTAATTTCCTATGCACTTCTTAGAATGTCGATTATCTGCACAACATATTTTTTGTGCGGAATTATGGACACGATGGTAGGAAGTATCCGCGGACTGGGCTACTCGATTCTGCCAACACTTGTTTCGCTTACTGGTGCATGTGGATTACGAGTTGTCTGGATTTTTACGGTATTTGCCGCACAGCGGAGTCTGGCAATTTTATATTTGTCATATCCGATATCGTGGGCAGTCACGGCTACGGCTCATATGATTTGCTTTTTACTGGCAATCAGAAAAATGCCTAAAGCTGACGGTCACCCTGTACACTGATAAATATAAAGGAAAAACTATGAAGAACAAGGAAAAAAACTACGGTCATTTTCTTTTTAATATGATACCTGTAATAGCAATTATTGGTATGATTGTGTTTGGCGCACTTTTCTTAAAAGACTACATTGAATACAAAAGTGCCGAAGATGAGTATGAAGTGCTGGCTGATACCTTTATACGTGATACAGACTCTTCAGAAGAGAAAGAATATTCAGATAAATTATCTCAGGAAACGGCTTCTGATGACATAGCAGCAGATGATCCCATGTATTATCCTGTACTTCAAATCGATTATGATTCACTTGAAAAAACGAATAATGATTTTGCCTGTGTTATTTATATTCCTGCTTTGGCGCTTAAGTATCCTGTAGTATATTCTGCTGATAATAATGAGTATCTTCATAAAACATTTGAAGGCAGGAAAAATTCTGCCGGTTCCATATTTTATGACAGTCTCAGTCCTAGAGACTTTACCGGCATGAATACCTATATTTTCGGTCACAACATGAAAGACGGTTCGATGTTCGGCTCATTGAAGCGCCTTGAAAGAGAAGAGGGTTTGTGTTCCTCCGATCCGTATATTTATATTTATACCAAAGATTGTATAAGAAAATACCGTATATTTTCTTTTTACGAAACAAACGAAGGAAGCAAAACCTATGATGACTTTGATGGTGACGACGGATATGACCAATATGTGAAAATGGCATTGTCAAATTCTAATTATAAGGATTCAGAAGAAAAAAATGATTTTACGAAGAGGCCACAGCTGTTGACACTTTCCACCTGCACCGGACAGTCAGGCAGCGGCAGGCGATATGTTATACATGCATACCTTTACGTTACTGTAAATAATCCAAACAAGCAGTGATGAATCTTGGTAATGAAAGCCTATATATATAATAAAAGACAATATTGAACAGAGAGGTGTCTTTACTATGAAATATGATTTTGATACAGTGATAGACCGAAATAATACATGGTCGATCAAACATGATTTAAAAAAAGAAAATGGCAAGGCGGATAATATTTTGCCGCTTTGGGTGGCTGATATGGACTTTCGTTCGCCTGAAAGCGTTATAGATGCTCTGAAAGCAGCAGCTTCACATGGCATATTCGGATACAGTAGAGCTGACGATTCATATTTTGAAGCGATAGCTACCTGGTACAAAAAACGTCATAAACTGAATCTCAAACAGGAGTGGATGACATGTACACCGGGTATAGTATTTGCTATATCAATAGCTGTACAGGCATTTACACAAAAAGGTGATGCAGTTCTTATTCAGCCTCCGGTTTATCATCCTTTCAGCAGAGCTATTGTTCGTAATGAACGTACATTAGTTGAAAATCCGCTCATTTACGAAAATGGACGCTATAGGATGAATCTGGAGGATCTTGAGCAAAAGGTACTGGATGAACATGTAAAACTGATGATCCTGTGTAATCCCCACAATCCGGTTGGACGTGTATGGACGAGGGACGAGCTGACCGCGCTCTCCGAAATCTGCCTTCGCCATCATGTCTATGTGGTAAGTGATGAGATTCATGGAGATTTTGTCTGGCCGGGTCATGAGCAGATTCCGTATGCATCTATTTCTGAGGAGGCATGTCTTCACTCCATGATATGCACATCACCAAGCAAAACATTCAATCTGGCAGGTCTGTCAACATCTAATCTGTTTATACCTGAGCCCGAGATGAGACGCAAATTCCGCTCTGTTCTTCTTAATGTGGGGCAGGAAAATATGAACAGACTGGGACTTTTTGCCTGCAGAGCAGCCTATGAAGGCGGAGAAGAATGGCTTGAAGAGCTTATTCCTTATCTTGCTGAAAATCTTTCTCTTGTTCGTGAATTTTGCGATAAACGTGTTCCTCAAATTCATCTTGTTGAACCTGAGGGAACATATCTTGCCTGGCTGGACTGCCATGAACTTGGCATGGACGATGATGAGTTGATGAACTTCTTCTCAGAAAAGGCAAAGGTATGGTTGGATCCGGGTACACATTCCGGAAAACAAGGATCCGGTTTTGTCAGATTAAACCTCGGAAGTCCCAGAAGTGTTATAGTACAGGCGCTTGACCGAATAGAAAGTGCATGGAATAAACGTCGTGAAATCGAAAACGTATTATAGATAATCGGAGGAATTGCATGGAATTTGATGAAGTGGAGAATATTGGGCAGCGTCTCAAAGAAATTCGAAAAAGTAAATCTATAACGATTCAGAAGCTGTCTCAATTTACCGACCTTTCAGTTGGATATCTCAGCAATCTGGAGCGTAATCAGGCAAGTCCGACATTAAGCAATCTGCAGCGTATTTGTGTAGCCCTCGGTATTTCAATTCGGGATCTGCTCAGCCCATCCGATGAGGAGCGTACTCTGATTCGCTATAATGATCAGCTTTCATATGATTATGACGAATATAAATTGAAGATTCGACGTTTGGATTTTGGAAAGAAACGTGGCATTTACGAATTTTCAACTTACGATCCGGAACCTGCAGATGCACCGCCATCCTGGGGACTTCATCCATATGCTGAAGTTGGTGTTGTTCTGGAAGGCCGAATGGAAGTAAATATTGATGGAACCGTATATATTTTGGAAACAGGAGATTCGATATATATAAAACCAAATCTCTATCATACAATAAGAAATGCCGGTGACACTCCATGCCGTTCTTTCTGGCATTTGCAGATCACGTAGTACTCCGGCGTCAATCATGCTGGTGCCGCCGTCGGGAGACAATTCATTTGCTCCAAAATTATTAAATCTATAAATGGAGGATCGGCTGCATGGCCAAAAGCAAAAAAATCGTACGATATAAAAAACCTTTAAATATTAACGTTGGCATGATCATTTTTGCAATGATTTTCGTCTATCTTTCTTTCAGTGTCTATACATACCTTCGCAAGGACCATATTCAGTTTTATGAGGTTGTGGAGGGAAGTATTGTAAACAATAAGGAATACAACGGTATAATTTTAAGGGATGAAACTATTGAAACCGCACCTCAGACAGGCTATGTCAACTATTATATACGAGAGGGAAAGAGAGCCGGTGCCGGTGCCAAAGTTTATTCTTTGGATGAAACAGGTGAATTAGGAAAATTTCTGGAAGAAAATCAGTCTTCCGGAGATTCTATTTCCGCAGAAAACATGGCGGATCTGAAAAAGCAGCTTAATTCTTTTTGTCTCTCTTACAATGATAAACGTTTTGACTCGGTTTATGATGCAAAATATTCTCTCCAGGCTTCAGTGACTGAATATATGAATTTCAACGCATTAGGTGACATGGATGCTAAGCTTCAGGAGCAGGGAATCAATTACAAGCAGATATCAACATCACAGCCAGGAATCATTTCATATGTGACTGATTCTTTTGACGGATTTTCTCCGGAAGATATAACAGCCGATTCATTTGACAGAAGCAAGTATTCAAGACAGGTCGGAAGAGCAGGAGAGCTGATTGAGTCCGGTACACCGGTTTATAAACTTATCACATCAGAGAACTGGAGTATTGTTTTCCAGATGGATGATAAGGATAAAGATCAATTTGCAGACCAGACAACTCTCACTATTGAGCCGCTTGGAAGCGATATGAAATTTAAGGGGACTTATTCAACATTTACCGGCTCAGATGGAAACCTGTACGGACGACTTGATTTTGACCGCTATATGATTCAGTTTGAATCAGAGCGTTTCCTGACATTTGAGGTTTCAAGCGAAACAACACAAGGCCTGAAAATTCCGGTATCAGCGGTAACAGAAAAGGAATTTTATACCATTCCCGTTGAATATATGACAACAGGAGGTAATGGTACCGATGATGATATGGGCTTTAATAAGGAAGTTTATGATGACAGCGGAAAGACCTCTGTTCAATTCGTCACACCTGATATTTACAGTTCTACTGATGAATATTATTATGTTGAAAAGAGCGATGACGGTGTTATTAAAGGCGGAGATTATCTGGTAAAACCGGACTCCAATGAACGCTATCAAATTGGTGCTACTGCTAAATTAACGGGTGCTTACAATATAAATAAGGGATATGCCGTATTTAAGCAGGTAAATGAGCTGGCAAACAGTGGCGAATATTATATTATTGAAAAGGGCACTAAATATGGATTGTCAGTATATGACCATATTGTTCTAAATGCAGACACAGTTACAGATGGACAGATTGTATATCAATAAAAACTGACAGATTACTTTACGGTTAGACGAGGGAGGTATAGCATAAATGATTAGTGAACAATTAGAAGAGGTACGGCGAAATATTCGAAGTGCCTGTGAACGGTCCGGACGTAATGTTGATGAAGTGACTTTGATCGCTGTCAGCAAGACTAAGCCGGTATCTATGCTACAGGAAGCATATGATGCGGGAGCCAGATATTTTGGCGAGAATAAAGTACAGGAAATACTCGAAAAGCAGCCCCAGCTTCCGTCAGACATCCGTTGGCACATGATCGGGCATTTACAGAAAAACAAGGTTCGTCAGGTTATCGACAAAACAGTTCTGATTCACTCTGTTGACACTGTCGAATTGGCTGAATGTATCGAGAAAGAAGCCCTCAAGCGTAATTTAGATGTTTCCATTCTTCTTGAGGTTAATGTTGCAGGAGAAGAGTCTAAATTTGGCTTTGCACCTGAAAATGTAGAGGCTGCTGCCAGAGAAATTGCCAAATTACCTCATGTTCATATTCAAGGTCTTATGACAATTGCTCCTTTCGTGGAAAATTCAGAAGAAAATCGAAAAGTTTTTAAAAAATTATATCAATTATATGTTGACATGCAACGAAAAAACATTGATAATATTACCATGAATGTCCTCTCGATGGGAATGACCGGAGACTACCAGACAGCGATTGAAGAAGGAGCAACAATGGTAAGGGTCGGCACGGGGATTTTTGGCGCCAGGACAAAGATAGGAGAGAAATAGGTTATGAGTATTCTGAACAAAATAATGGATACAATGCGTCTCACAGAGAATGACGACGATTTATTCGACGAGGAAGACTTCGAAGAAGAGAAACCAGTAGTTAAAAGACGTTCTTTCGGCAAGAGAGACGAGGACACTGATGATTACCGCCATGAGGAAGAATCAAAACCGCGTTTTCTGCCACGTTCTTCCAACAAAGTGGTGCAGATGCGCCGCACCAGTATGGAAGTATCTTTGATTAAGCCAACATCTATGGAAGATACGAGAGAAATCTGTGATTACCTGTTGGCCGGAAAAGCTGTTGTCTTAAACATGGAAGGAATTCACATGGAGATGGCACAGCGTATCATCGATTTCACTTGTGGAGCCACCTACTCCATGGATGGAAATCTTCAGAAAATTTCCAATTACATCTTTATTGCGACGCCATCCTCAGTTGAACTCTCCGGTGATTTTCCAGAGCTCCTGGCAGATGGATCCGTGAATGTTTCCGGAATGAATCTTCATTTCTGATGCTTAGGTACTCCCAGATTCGTTGTTCCTCTGAAACTGGGAGTATTTTTATGTTAAAAGTGTTGCCATGCGACTAGACAGACTGCGTGCTTGCACGAGGTGAATCATGATTCCTGAAAAAGAAGAACAACTTTTAAAAAAAAGATTTCTTGAATTAGCCGGGCTTTGTTATCAGCGGGATATACAGACAAGTACCGGTTTTTTGTCGTTAAATGAACAGAATCTCTTTCATTTAATAGAAAAAAGTCTGCCTCCTGTCAGAATCGGGATTAATGGCGGCTTTGAAGAAGCCGAACGCAAGATAGTTTGTTTCTTCGCCTCGTATGATGATGAAAATATTGATTTACCAATAACTCTGCTTGAAGTTGTACCTTCAAATATCCGTTACAGCGAGGAGCTGACACACCGTGATTATCTTGGAGCTATTATGAATCTCGGCCTTGAGCGAAGCTGCATTGGAGACATTTTAACTAATGAGGAAGGCGCTTATGTGTTCTGCCTGAAAAAAATGGCTGATTTTCTATGTCAGGAGCTTACAATGGTACGACATACTCCTGTTAGATGTCATAGAGCCGAGCTTTCCGAACCAATTGTTCCGAAAACCGAGCAGATATGCGGTAGTGTGGCATCAGCACGTCTTGACAGCGTTGTTGCCATGGTATTTTCATCTTCTCGTACCAAGATATTGCCTCTTATCGAAGGCGAAAAAGTATTTATAAACGGAAAAATCTGTACTTCACCTTCGACTTTACTGAAGGAAGATGAAATTGTTTCAGTTCGAGGTCTTGGAAAGTTTCGTTTTAAGGGATGTAAAGGCCTGACAAAAAAGGGACGATTATATGTTTATGCAGATAGATATGTTTGAAAAGGAAAGGACCTGTTTAAATGATTGATTCAAATAAAGAAGATCTTAATAAAAATAATATTAATCGAGTAACTGTCCATATGGATGGTAAACCTATATATGATATCGTGATGACTGAAGATTTTGAGACACTGCCTGCTGAAATTGAAAAACTGTCTGTTTCTAATCGACGTCTCTGTATTGTAACCGATACAAATGTAGAAAAATTATATTTAGATGAGATAACAAAACTTCTGAATCCTTGCTGTAAGACAGTTATTTCATATGTTTTTCAGGCAGGAGAGGAGCACAAAAATCTTGATACCGTACGTAATTTATATGAGACGCTGATAATTAATCATTTTGATCGAAATGATATGCTTGTTGCTCTTGGCGGTGGTGTTGTGGGTGATCTCTGTGGATTTGCTGCCGCAACTTATCTTCGCGGAATATCATTTATCCAGATTCCTACAACGCTTCTTTCCCAGGTTGACAGCAGTATTGGCGGAAAAACCGGTGTTGATTTTGATTCTTACAAAAACATGGTCGGTGCATTCCATATGCCTAAGCTTGTTTTTACAAACATCAATACACTTCAGACACTTCCGAATAATCAGTTCTCTGCAGGAATGGGAGAAGTTATTAAGCACGGCCTAATCAAGGATGCCGCTTACTATGAATGGTTGATTGAAAATTCCACATCTATCTGGGAAAGAAAGCCGGAGTTTCTTCGTAAGACAGTGACCTGGAGCAATGAAATAAAAAGAGCTGTAGTTGAAAAGGATCCCGCTGAAAAAGGTGATCGCATGCTTCTCAATTTCGGTCATACTTTGGGTCATGCAATCGAAAAACTTAAAGACTTTAAGCTTTTACACGGTGAATGTGTGGCACTTGGTTCTTTGGCAGCAATGAAGTTGTGTGAAAACCGCGGTCTTATTAAGAAAGAAGATACTGAACACTTTAGAGATGCCCTGATAAAATTTCATATATCTACTCAGGTATCCGGTTTGGATAAAGATGATATTATTGCTGCATCTAAAAATGATAAGAAAATGGATTCCGGTATTATAAAATTCATTCTTCTTCAATCTATAGGAAATGCATATGTGGATCGTACCGTAACGGAAGAGGAGATGAAACAGGCCCTTGACCAAATATTGGCCTGATATGGACAGAAGGGAAAATGTGGATGTATACAAAATTTAAACAATTTCTGTTTTTTTTCATAGGACTAGCGATCAGCATTGGGGCTGACCAGTTTACCAAGCATCTTGCTGTTCTTAAACTTAAAGGAAACAGTCCGTTTGTAATTATCAATGGAGTTTTTGAATTATATTATTCCGAAAACCGCGGGGCTGCCTTCGGAATGCTTCAGGGGCGGCAGGGATTCTTTTTCGTTATTGCTGCAGCTGTTATACTTGCCGTATTATGGGCAGTATACCGTATGCCTTCAGGCAGACGTTATCTGCCTTTGATGTGCAGCCTCTTTTTGCTCGTATCTGGAGCTGTAGGCAATATGATTGATCGATTAACTCAAAAATATGTTGTGGATTTCCTTTATTTTAAATTAATTGATTTTCCGATCTTTAATGTGGCTGACTGTTATGTAGTAACAGCTACGTTTTTACTGGTATTTCTGTTTTTCTTCTTTTATTCTGATGATGAACTTGAATTTTTATCATTAAAAAGCAAAAAGAAGGGGTCAGGTCGATGATTCAGGAGTTTAATGTTTCGGATGAATTTTCCGGAATACGTATAGATAAATTTTTGGCTGACAGCTGTCCGGATCAGTCCCGTTCGTTCCTGCAAAAGCTTTTAAAAGAAGGAAATGTAAAAGTCAACGGTAAAGCAGTAAAAAGCAGCTATAAATTAACTGCAGGCGACGGCATAGTATTTGAAGTACCAGAGCCTCAGGAAGGTGCCATAGAAGCTGAAGATATACCTTTGGATATTTTATATGAAGATTCAGATATTATACTGATAAACAAGCCTAAAGGAATGGTTGTTCATCCGGCTGCCGGACATTATTCCGGAACATTGGTTAATGCACTGATGTATCACTGCAAAGATCAACTATCAGGAATTAACGGCATTATGCGTCCCGGTATAGTTCACCGGATTGACATGAATACAACCGGAGTTCTCGTGGTATGCAAGAATGATTTTTCCCACAATTCTCTGGCAGAACAGCTTAAAGAACATTCAATTACTCGTGTATATTATGCAATTGTCTTCGGAAATATTCGGCAGGATGACGGAACAGTACATGCTCCCATCGGCCGTCATCCGACCGACCGTAAAAAAATGAGCATTCACTCAAAGCAGGGACGCGATGCCATCACTCATTATCATGTTTTGGAACGTTTTGGAGAATATACTTTTATAGAATGTAGACTTGAAACAGGTAGGACACATCAAATTCGAGTTCATATGGCCAGTATAGGTCATCCATTACTTGGAGATGATGTCTATGGACCGGCAAAACAGCCATTTTCCTTAACAGGTCAGACACTCCATGCAGGTATTCTCGGATTCATTCATCCGACTACAGGAGAATATGTAGAATTTTCTGCACCGCTTCCGGCTTATTTTAATGAGTTGCTGGGGAAACTCAGGGCAAAGTATTCCTAAAAAACCGCAGCTACAATGTTGAAAGATTTTGGCAAGTGGCAAGTGTTATCATTATGTTATGCATATATTTTTCAGACATTTTAGTTTATATTTACTTTATAAACACCTTTTGTTGCTAAAAATGGATGACTTTTCAGAAATTTGTGTTATAATATAGTTATCTAAACATCCGGCTTTCAGTCATTGTGATGTTACCGAATGTGACATGTCAGTTTTTATAACGAAAGGAGTTGGGGAAGACATGAAAGGAAATTTAGTAATTACAATCGGCCGCGAATGCGGCAGCTCCGGAAGAACAATTGGAAAAAAATTAGCAGAATCACTTGGTATTAAGTGCTATGATAAGGAACTTCTTGCACTTGCCGCAAAAAACAGCGGCCTTTGTGAAGAGCTTTTTAAAACACATGATGAGAAACCAACCAATAGTTTTTTGTATTCTCTTGTAATGGATACTTATTCAATGGGATACAATGCATCTGGATACATGGACATGCCTATTAATCATAAGATTTTTCTTGCGCAGTTTGATACAATCAAAAAACTGGCTGACGAAGAATCCTGTGTTATAGTCGGAAGATGTGCCGATTATGCACTGGCTGATTATCCGAACATGGTTTCTGTATTTATATCTGCTGATGAAGAAATAAAGATTCAGGAACTTATGAAACGTCATAACATTTCCAGAGATAAAGCAAGGGACGTTATGATTAAGACAGACAAACAGAGATCCGGCTATTATAATTATTATTCCAGCAAACGATGGGGAAGCTCAAAGAGTTACAACTTATGCATTAACAGCAGTGCTGTAGGCATTGACGGAGCTGTTGACATTATCAAAGAATTTGCAAGAAAAAAACAGGAATATCTATCAGCTAAAGAAAACTGATAGTTACCTTGAATCTGCAAAATAACCCCCAACTATTCGCTAAAGCTGCCTTTCACGAATAGTTGGGGGTATCTTCTGTTTTAAGAAATCTTGAGTAACAAACCTATATTCAGCACTTGATATTCCTGTATTTTAAATCGTTTTTCTTTATTACGTTTTTTGGAAAGGTACTCACATGAAAATTCAACGTCTTCTCAGTTTAACTCGTCAGGCTGTCGATGATTATCAGCTTATAAAATCCGGTGATAAAATTGCCATCGGAGTTTCAGGCGGTAAAGACAGCTTGACGCTTTTATATGCCTTACATGGACTGAGACGTTTTTATCCTGAACATTTTGAAATCAGCGCAATAACCGTTGATCTTGGTTTTAATACAATTTCATCAGAATATGCCAAACAAATATCCCCTTCATTTTCATCTGATGCAAAGGAATTTAATTTAAAGCCGGTTCAGTTACTCTGTGATGAACTGGACATTCCATACACGGTTGTTCCAACTCAAATCGGGAAAATTCTCTTTGAAATGAGGAAGGAATCCAATCCCTGTGCACTGTGTGCAAAAATGCGAAAAGGAGCTTTAAATAACGCAGCTTTAGAACTTGGATGTAATAAAATCGCTTATGCGCATCACAGAGATGATATTATTGAAACAATGCTATTGTCGCTGATTCATGAAGGTCGTTTTTATTCATTTTCGCCTGAAACGCATCTTGATAAGACAGGTCTTACTCTGATTCGTCCTCTTATGTATGTCAGCGAAGCCGATGTTATAGGCTTTAAAAATAAATATAACCTTCCGGTATGTAAGAATCCATGTCCTGCTGATGGAAAAACCAAACGTGAATATGTGAAACAATTAATCAGAGGGCTGAATCACGATAATCCCGGAATAAAGGACAGTTTTTTTCATGCAATTACAGAAGGCAATATTCCCGGATGGCCTGAAAAGATCAAACACTTGTAAAAAGTATTTAGAAGCCTTTGTCTTTGAAGGAGGAAAATAAATATGTCTACACTATCCTATCATGAACAGGAAGATATCGAAAATATCAAAAGAATCCGCGCCATTTTAAAGGAGCTTCCACCATTCTGCACGGATTTTTTTCGTGGTATTGAGCCACGTACCTCGGCTAGAACACGTCTTGCCTACGCATATGATTTAAAAATTTTTTTCGATTATTTAAAACAAACAAATCCTATATTAAAATCAAAGGATCTGCGTGACTTGCAGCTTGAGTTGCTAGATCAGCTAACTCTTATGGATTTGGAAGAATATATGGAGTATCTAAAATGCTATTCCACTGAAAAACATGAGGATTTAATGAACACTGAACGTGGCCTTATGCGAAAAATATCAACCATTAAAAGTTTCTATAACTATTTTTACCGAACTGAACGGATTAGGAATAACCCTGCTTCTCTTCTGCAACTTCCAAAAATACACGAAAAGGAAATAATCCGTCTGGATGTGGATGAGGTTGCGCGTTTCCTTGATGAAGTTGAGGATGGGGAGAATCTGACTGAAAAGCAAAAAGCATATCATGCAAAAACAAAGGTTCGTGACCTGGCGATGATGACTCTGCTGCTGGGAACAGGACTTCGTGTATCAGAATGTGTCGGTCTCAATATAAACGACGTCGACTTCAGAAACGGCGGGCTTCGTATTCACAGAAAAGGCGGCAAGGAAGTCATCGTATACTTCGGTGCGGAGGTTGAGGATGCTCTTCGTGATTATATGACAGAACGCGAACATATAGTTCCTGAGGAAGGCAGCGAAGAAGCACTCTTCCTTTCCATGCAGCGTAAACGAATCAATGTAAGAAGTGTTGAAAAAATGGTAAAGAAATATGCCAAACTGGTTACTCCTTTAAAGAAAATCACCCCACACAAGCTGCGCAGTACTTATGGTACAAATCTTTATCGTGAAACCGGTGATATTTATCTTGTTGCAGATGTCCTTGGTCATAGCGATGTTAACACCACCAAGAAGCATTATGCAGCTTTGGAAGATGAAAGACGACGAAGCGCCAGAAATAAAGTACAGCTTCGAGATAAGGGATAAATATAAGAAAGCAATAAAAAGAACAGCGAAAGGAAGAAATTATGTTAAAGGGAACATTATATGGCGTAGGTGTAGGCCCCGGAGACCCACGCCTTATGACATATCTTGCAGTTGAAACAATTAATAACTGTCCGGTAATTGCCGTGCCGGCAGACGGCAAAAAGAAGGCGGTTTCTTATAAAATTGCAAGAGGAATTGTGCAAGGATTGGATGAAAAAGAATGCATAGATCTCGTAACACCTATGACAAAGGATAAGAAAGTTTTAGATGCCGCATATCAGAAAGCGGCTGACAGCATCATGGAACAACTGGAAAAAGGAAAAGATGTTGCCTGTCTTACTTTGGGCGATCCGACTATATACAGTACTTATATTTACATACACCGCATTGTAAAAAAATGCGGATATAAGACAAAAATTATTAATGGTATACCTTCTTTTTGTGCTGTCAGCGCCAAATTGGAGGATAGCCTTGTTGATCGTTCAGAACAGCTTCATATTGTACCATCTACTTATGACATAGACTCGGCTCTTACATATCCCGGAACAAAAGTTCTTATGAAAGCCGCTTCTAAAATGCCAGTGGTTAAAGAAACATTAAAGCGCAATAATCTAAAGGGTTTCATGGTGGAAAATTGCGGTATGCCTGATGAACATATCTATAACAGTATTGATGAAATTCCCGACAAGGCAAGCTACTATTCAATTGTTGTCGTGAAGGAAGCTCCAAAAGAAGAAGCAAAAAATAATTTGCATGAAAATTTGAAAGAAGAATCTCATGATTGAATTAAATCATTTAACGAAAAAATATGATGATTTTACTGCAGTTGATGATCTGAATTTAAAAATCGAGACAGGCGAATTTTTTGGACTTTTAGGACCAAATGGTGCGGGCAAAACCACCACAATCGGGATGTTGTCTACTCTCCTGCTTCCATCTTCAGGTGATATTTTTATTAATGGTGAACAACTTACAAGAAAAAAAGTTCAATTAAAGCAGAAACTAAGCGTCGTAACTCAGGAGTATTCCATGCGGCAGGATATGACGATGAATGAAATTATGGAATACCAGGGTCGTCTTTACTATATGCCTCTAAAAAAGATTAAAACACGTTCAGAAGAACTTCTGGAATTTTGCGGCCTGATTGACTACAGAAACAGGACGATACGCAAGCTTTCCGGAGGTATGAAGCGAAAACTGATGGTATGTCGTGCACTTCTGACTGAACCTGAAATTCTTCTTTTGGACGAACCGACAGCCGGTATGGATGTGATGGCACGTCGTCAGATGTGGCATCTTTTAAAAAGATTAAATCAGCAAAAACTTACCATCCTCCTTACAACGCATTACATGGAGGAGGCAGAAAATCTGTGTGATCGTGTGGGATTTATGCAAAAGGGGCGATTGGGAGAAATCGACTCGCCAAAACACATGATAGAGACACTCGGCAGGTATGCAATTGATGAGATTGCTACAAATGACATGAAATCATATTATTTTCATAGAAAGGAGGAGGCGATTCAGTATCTATTCAACAGCAAACAAGAAATGGCTCTTCGCAATACAACGCTTGAAGATGTTTTCCTGAATGTGGTTGGACAGAATATGAAACGCTGAATTAAATGGGAATTCTTACTGTACTATGGGAAAAATGGGTTGAATTCCGTCGTGATTTTATAAAAATCACATTGGCTGCCATGATTGCACCTGTATTGTATATTGTGGTATTTGGTTTTGGAGTAGAGACAATGTCCCACGGTCAGGCATATCTGAATTTTCTGATACCGGGTGTGGTTTCACTGACTACAATGAATGGAAGCTTTTCTGCTATTGCGCAAAATCTGAATGTCCAAAGACTTTATGAAAAGGCATTTGATCAGGTTATTATCTCTCCCACTCCTTTATGGCAGTTTATCGCAGGGCAAATCATCGGTGGAAGTCTACGCGGATTATATGCCGGCATTATTATCATTCTGCTGGTTTTACCTATAAAAACCGGCCTCTGCTTTAACGGTTGGTCTTTTCTGTTGATGTTTTTAAATGGTGCTGTTTTTTCAACTATAGGAGTTGTCGTGTCATTTTATGCAAAAAAACATACAGATGTTCCCAGATTTTCAAATTATGTAATAATGCCAATGGCATTCCTTTGCAATACATTCTTTTCGGAGAAAAATATGCCGAATGGTCTGCGGCAATTGATTCAATATCTGCCTCTGTCACAGACCAGTGCAGCAATCCGCAGTATAGCAAACCATGAGCAGTTTTCTTACACGTCGATCGCAATATTACTCACTTATCTTTTGACCTTTTCACTTGCAGCCTCATGGTTTTTATACAAGAAAAAGAATCTGTAATATATTAATCAGCACTTAAATTCAACTATGCCGAGATCTCACATATATGTGGATCTTGGCTCTCTTTTTGTAAATAAAACAAACGAGAGTCAAAATCGCAGCTTTCTCTTCTACCGTCTGAATATTGCCCTGAGGATGAATCACTGGTAATCAACCCCAAATTCATCAGTTCGTCGCCATAATGCAGAC
>CAVHPN010000006.1:132799-140591 GCA_963637995.1 Prevotella sp. CAG:279
TGCAAACTCACATTAGCTGGCATTCCCTCGATATATTCCGTGATTTCATAAAGACTTGATTCGTTCAGACCATGCAATAATAATCGAGTGAACGGACCATTTACAATGTTAAGTTTTCTGTACCAACCCACCAAAGCTTCATTGCAATCGTCATCTACCACCATCCAGGCTGCCACATTATTTTCAAACGGGCTTGAAAGTCTGTAGAATGTACCAAATTGAATAAGGTGTCGATACTTTTTCATGAAATCAGTCTGTATCTTCAGCTTGGACAATTCATCATCGTCAAGCTGCGTCAAATCCAACTCATATCCAAAGGTTCCGAAAAAAGCTGTATTTGCACGTGTCCAAAGCGGAGTCTGTCGGTGAAGCTGATGATTTGGAGATGCCGATACGTGTGATCCCATAGAAATTAACGGATATCCATAAGAGGTACCATACTGAATTTTAAGACGTTCGATCGCATCAGTATCATCGCTGATCCACCCCTGCGGTGAATAATAAAGCATTCCGGCATCAAATCGTGCTCCTCCGCTGGCGCATGATTCGAAAAGAACTTTTGGAAATTTTTCAGTCAGTCGATCATACAGCTGATACACTCCAAGAATATATCTATGAAATATCTCTCCCTGCTGTCTTACCGGATAATCTCTGCTCCATACATCACTCAAGCTTCTGTTCATATCCCACTTGATGTAAGAAATATTGGCAGATTCTAAAATTGATGAGATTTTATCAAAAATATAATTTACAATCTCCTGTCGCGAAAAATCCAACACATATTGATAACGCCCATGGCAGGGCTTATGTCCGGGAACCTCAAATATCCAATCAGGATGTGCGCGAAATAAATCAGAGTCTGCATTTACCATCTCCGGTTCAATCCAAAGGCCGAATTTCATGCCAAGCTTCTCTATCTTCTCAGCCAGTCCGCTAAGCCCATGCGGCAGACGTTCAAGATTAGGTGTCCAATCTCCGAGTCCAGCCTTTGAACTGCTTCTGGCGCCAAACCAGCCATCATCCAGAACAAAAAGTTCTATACCGCATTTCTGGGCCTGATAAGCCAGTTTAAGAAGTTTTTCCTCTGAGAAATCAAAATAAGTAGCCTCCCAGTTGTTTATAAGAATCGGTCTAACTCGATCTCTCCAATACCCTCTTGCCAATCTTCTTCTGTAAAGACGATGTATCGTCTGACTCAAACCATTGAGTCCCATTGAAGAATAAAATAAAAGAGCTTCCGGTGTTTGAAACTCATCACCCGGATTCAACTCCCAGCTGAAACCGAAAGGATTAATTCCCATCAACAGACGAGTTGTTCCATGTGATTCCACCTCAGCCTGTCCAAGAAAATTACCACTGTAAATTAAACTGCATCCGATAACTTCACCCTGAAATTCATCCGCTGATGGACGTTTTAAAATAATAAAAGGATTCTGTTCATGTGATGAATGCCCTCTTGTACTGTCTATGGCCTGGATGCCATATTCTAATCTTCGCTTATGCGGAGTCCGTTCTCTGGCCCATGCACCGGAGAACTGAATCCACTCATAATCATGATCCGGAAGATCTAGACAAAGGCTCATTGCTGACCTAAGCTGCACAGAATCTTTTCCATTGTTTATTATAGATGCACTTCTGGCAATAATACCTCCATCAGCAAATATTGTATATGAAAGATGCAGTTCAAGATTATCATGTATATCTTTTAAAATTATGGTAAGAGTTTCTGCCTCATCATCGTGCTCCGTATAAGTTGCAGGCAAATTAACCAGTTTTGGCTTTCCGGCAGTGATAACATAATCTCTAAATACAAAATCCGAATAGGTACTGCCATCGTTCTGGAGAACATCTATCGCCGGATGTCTGTAATCACCATTACCATAGGCAGCATACTCCTGTTTAACATGTCCAAGAGAAAAAGTACGATCATTTTCATATAAATAAGATGCCATATCTCGCGGAGCTAACTCAAGCAGATATGAGAAATCGTCCCTGTCACGAATCTTCTTCCCGTAGTATAACTGTCCCATATGTCCATTGGGAAGAACCATCATAATATAACTTACGCTCTGATTATATAGATGAAATATCTTTGACGATTCGTGAAAAACAATACTCATAATTCTGAGTCCTCCCATTCGTAATTCATGTCAGTTAATCATGTAATCATTTGATTAAGTACATATCATATTTTAACAGAAAGAAGAACAAATTAACAGAGTAATAAAAACAAAATCAATGCTGCGGCAATAGTGAATGCGAGAATCTGCTGAATAGGCAATCTTATCTATAATAACGCACTGTCAGATAATGTCCTGTATCAATATGGTCATCTGACAGACTGTTAATCTGTCGTAATTCACGAACATAATCAATGACTGATTCCTCAGGATTTCTATATGCTTCTGCTATACTCCACAGAGTATCACCATTCTCAATATGTATACTTGTATAATACCTGTCCGGATGAGATGTCCCTTCTTCTTCCGCCATAACATACATCAAACTGCATCCAAATACCGATGAAAGAAGCATAACAAATACAAAAGACAAAATCATGGCACTTTTTTTCAACATATTCATTTACGCTTCTCCTCTCATTATATAACAAAAACAACTTTTTAACCGGTAGCAGAATGGATGTTCTGAACATCTGTTCTGTATGCTGCAATTATATGATACGAACAAATGTTTGTCAATACATTTTTTATTGAAAAGCGAACAATCGTTTGCATTTTTTTCTGACGTATGTTAACATTGTAACTGTAATCATTTCTTGACAATTAGAGTGATACAGTATCACAGTTTGTATTACTGTTTTCGAAATATACGCTCAGTAATGATATAAATAGCTAACAGGGAGGAACTTATTTATGACTCAAGGTCGTATTTCAGATAAACAACGGGAAATTTTAGAATTTATAAAGTCGTGCATTTTAAAAAAAGGATATCCGCCGACAGTACGGGAAATCTGTGAGAAAGTGGCACTCAAATCAACTTCTTCCGTACACTCCCATCTCGAACGACTTGAAAAGAACGGTTATATCAGGCGAGATCCGACTAAACCGAGAGCTATCGAAATAGTAGATGATACATTTAATCTTACACGCCGCGAACTTGTCAATGTTCCACTTATCGGTACGGTTGCCGCAGGTGCACCGCTTCTTGCAGAAGAAAATATCGAAGATTATTTCCCTATTCCTGGAGAATTTCTTCCTAACCATGAAACATTTATGTTAAAGATACGGGGAAACAGTATGATTGATGCCGGTATTTTTGATGGTGATCGTGTTATTGTCATGCAGACGAATACCGCGGAAAACGGTGAGATTGTTGTGGCGTTAATTGATGATTCGGCGACTGTTAAGCGTTTTTACAAAGAGAACGGGCACTACCGTCTGCAGCCTGAAAATACCGAGATGGACCCGATTATTGTGGACGATGTGAGAATTCTTGGAAAGGTGATAGGCCTGTTTAGAATGATGTAATTGAACATTTGATATGCTGAAGAAAAATTCTTATATAGACAGCAGAGAGTTCGAACTTAATTAACTCTCTGCTGCCTAGGTACATTTTTTATTGGGTACATTTATTAACCAGTTCTTCCATCTTTTTCATAACTTCATCGAAAGTCATATCAGATGTATCCAGGCAAACAGCATCTTCTGCCTGTCTAAGCGGTGACAATTCACGGTGCATATCCCGATAATCGCGCTCTATAATATCCTGTTCAATTTCATCAAGAGAACAATTTTCACCGCGTTCTGTTAATTCCTTATAACGTCTGTTAGCTCTCACACGGCTGCTTGCAGTAAGATAAACCTTGAGGTTGGCATGCGGCAGAACAGCCGTTCCTATGTCACGGCCATCCATGACTACATCCCTACGTGACGCTAAATTTCTCTGTAACTCTACAAGTTTCTTTCTGACAGCCGGATAAATCGAAGTATTGGATGCCATATTTCCCACTTCTTCTGTACGAAGTTCTCCGCTTACATTTTCTCCGTTGAGAAATACCTGCTGAATTCTATTTTCGTATTCTAATGAAATCGAAACCCTCTCGCACGCACTCGATATAGCTTTCTCATCACTGCTTTTTATATTAAGTCGCAGAAAATAAAGTGCCATTGCACGATACATCGCACCGGTATCTACGTATATATATCCATAGTTTTCTGCCAGCTTCTTCGCTACAGTACTCTTTCCGGCTCCAGCCGGTCCATCTATTGCTATATTAATTGGCATTTTATTTCCTCTCTTTTAAATACGTATTTGGCTCATTGTGCAGCACTGCGTCCGGCAAGCATCCCTGTCGACCATGCAATCTGCAAATTATACCCACCTGTAACTGCATCCAAATCAAGCACTTCTCCGGCAAAATAAAGACCTGGAAGTATCTTTGATTCCATGGTAGATGGATTAATCTCTTTTACCGTCACGCCGCCCTGAGTAATAATTGCTTCATTGAAGCCGCGCAGTCCGGTAAGTGTCAACGTAAAATTCTTGGTAACATCAGAAAGACGTTTGCGTTCTTCCCTTGTAACAACATTGACCTGTTTTTCAGGATCGATGCCGCTTCTTCGAATCATGACAGGAATAAGCTTGGACGGATATAGATGATTCAGTGCATTTTTAAACTGTTTATTCTTTTCCGCCTCGAAATCCCTCAAGATACGTGCGTCAAGTTGTTCTACTGAGAGTGCAGGTTTCAGATCCAATGCAAGCGTCAATGGCCCTTTCTTAAGCTTTTTGGCTGCGTAGCTGCTTGCACTTAGAAGAACCGGGCCAGAAACACCATAATGAGTAAACAGCATCTCGCCGAATTCGCTGTAGACCTCTTTTTTCCCGTCCAAAACAGAAGCCCTAATATTCTTAAGAGAAAGGCCCTGAAGCTCTTTAACATCTTCATTTGTTTCAAACGGTACAAGAGCGGGCGAAATTTCTGTTATCTTATGACCTGCTTCTTGTGCAAAACGATAACCGTCCCCTGTTGAGCCGGTTGTCGGATAAGAGAGACCTCCTGTTGCGATGATCACGGCATCCGCAGCTTCAAATCTTGAGTTTTTTTCGCCTTTTGCCAAAATCACCCCTTTTAAACCTTCATCATCATGCCATAAGCCGCTTACCGTATGGTTCAGTTGAATTTTTACAGCCAGTTTCCGTAGCCGTCCTGCAAGGGCGGCTGTGACATCTGAGGCTCTGTCAGAGACCGGAAATACGCGGTTGCCGCGCTCTACCTTGAGATGGCAGCCATTTTCTTCAAGCAGATTTTTCATATCCTGATTGGTAAATCCATAAAATGCACTGTATAAAAAACGACTGTTTGTGACAACACTGTCAAATAATCCTTCCATATCACAGTCATTAGTTACATTGCATCGTCCTTTACCTGTGATATATATCTTTTTGCCAAGCTTTTCATTCTTTTCATAGATTGTGACAGCACAGCCATTCTCTGCAGCAGCGATTGCCGCAGCCATTCCCGCGGCACCGCCTCCGATTACTATTACCTTTTTCATGTCTATACCTAATCCTGCACCAGATGAATCGCAAATCCGCCTATTTCTTCTTTAAAATAAACAAAAATACAGTTACCTTTTTCGTCAAATCTCTTACTTTCCTCTCGAAGCGTCATTCCGCGACCTGTGAAGTATTTAATGGCAGCTTCGCAATCATTTACACCAAATCCGATATGACCGCAGGTACCATAACTTTCGACTTTCATATTTTCTGTAAGTTCACCGCTGAAAACAGCCTTTTCTGTCTCACGCGGCATCAATCCCATGAATTTTGCAAAAAATTCTGCGACTTCCCAGGCTTTTTCTTCTGTCTCCATGTTTATGCCTACATGTTTTACATGCATATTAAAAAGTTCTACAGGGCTTGCTGCATTAGCGTTGTCATTCATAATTGCAAGTGTACGTTCTTTTGCTTTCATTTCCATCATTATATCTCCATTTCTTCTTTAATATTATTAATAATTTGTATCTATTTTAAATGTTTTTTTACTTCTTTTATCTTTTCTTCCATGGCTTCAACTACTGTTTCCAATACCTTGACGCGAGCGTAATACTTTGAATTTCCTTCAACTATTGTCCATGGTGCATATGTTGTCGAGGTTCGTACAAGCATTTCATTGACGGCCTGTTCGTAAGCGTCCCATTTTTCTCGGTTGCGCCAGTCCTCATCAGTTATCTTCCACTGTTTGGCAGGATCTTCCATGCGTTCTTTGAAACGTCGTTCCTGTTCGTCTTTGTCGATATGAATCCAGAATTTTACAATAACAGCACCGAAATTAGACATGTGCTCTTCCATCTCATTAATTTCCTGGTATGCACGTTTCCAATCGTTCTCCTGACAAAATCCCTCAATTCTCTCAACCATAACACGTCCATACCATGTTCTGTCAAATATGGCAATATGTCCTGCTTTTGGCATTTCTCGCCAGAATCTCCATAAGTAATGATGAACCTTCTCAATATCATTTGGTGCCGCGGTGGGATTAACCTTATAACCGCGTGGGTCAAGGTGACTCGTCAGACGTTTGATAGCACCGCCCTTGCCGGCTGCATCCCATCCTTCAAATCCTATCACAACAGGAATACGAAGCCGATAGAGTTCTCCATGCAAAGTCTCCAGCTTTTTCTGCAATTTATTCAGACGTTCTCTGTACTCCTCGACTGTAATTGTTTTTGTCAGATCAACTCCGGATAAAACACCATTTTTAAATCTCTCATCAGGAACTTTGATTTGTTTATGTCTGCTTTCTTCACGTTCCACGCGTCGACGTTTAATTTCGTATTCCAGGCGATCCGTAACTGTGGATAATATCTTTACAGCGGCATAATTTTTATCCGTTGCTTCCACAATTGTCCATGGTGCATACCCTGTATCTGTTCTCTGAAGCATCTCTTCATTCATCTCAAGAAATGTATCGTATTCTTTGTTACGTTTCCAATCAGCCTCAGTTACGCGCCATGAAGCCTCCTTACTGTCCTCAAGGCGTTTAAAGCGTTTTTTCTGCTCGTCTTTGGAGATATACAAAAACAATTTAATCAAAATGACGCCTGAATCAGCCAACTGTTTTTCAAATGAAAGAATATCCCTGAATGCCCCATTTAATTCCTGAGAGTTAGTCTTATGATCAAAACGATCAATGGTAACTTTATCGTACCAACTCTTATCAAAAATGGTTATTCTTCCGTCTTCTGGTGTTTTAGTCCAGTATCTCCAGAGGAATGGCCGCATTCTCTCTTCTTCGCCGGTTTCACGGCTTGCATATACATCAAAACCGCGTGGATCAAGCGGCTGAATAAGGCGGTTAATCTGAGTTCCTTTTCCGCCTGCCCCAAATCCGTCAAATACTATCATAACCGGAATTTTCTCTTCCTTACATTCGCGCTGCAGTTCGCCTAATTTTACATCCATTGTAGAGCGAAGTTTTTTGTAAGTTTCCTTATCCATAGATGTTTTCAAATCAACTTTTTCAAGCATATTATGCCTCCTTATCAGCTGAATTGGTTATTATTGTTCATGGTAATGTTACCTTCAGGTAACGGGTCGACTTACTGTTTTGCCTGCATCATCTCCTCATGTTCTTTTTTTATCTCGCGATATAATTCTACTGAATTCCATCTCATATTATACTGCGTAAGGAGTGCTTTATAATCAATTTTTCCCACACCCTTTTTTCTTAGTGCATAGATAAACGCATCAATCTGGGCAGATGTAAAACCGGCCATGACGGCCATCTCATCTGAAAAATCCATATCATCAGTTAAATCAGCTGCCT
>CAVHPN010000007.1:0-23033 GCA_963637995.1 Prevotella sp. CAG:279
CCTGCATCTCGCCCGATACCTGACAGCTGTACATCCAGTACGGATAATATATTCCTTCCAGATACTCCATCTGACGAGGTGAGTAGAAGTCATTCGGTACGTATTTCTTATTCTGAATCCAGTTTTTGAATATTTCCTTCGCCTTTTTATTATCAATTTCGAATGGAATCAGACCATCCGGACGGTAGCTGCCGTCAAGTCTGCCCGACATAATAACCGGATTATGACAATAACAGCAATACGTGGAGGCTGTCGTCTCCTGCGCCACCACTTCGGCACCGCAGCTGGGGCAGGTATATACCGCCATCCCTGCGGCTGCCTGCGTTTTTGCAGGCGCTTCCGGCTCCTTGGCAGCAGCCTCCGGCTCTTTCGTGGCCGTCTCCTGTGACACTGTGTCATCTTTCTGATCTTTCCCAGCCATTTCCTGCGCACTTGCTGACGCCTCTTCCATCTCTTTCAGTGCCTCTTCTGTGAAGCCAGAGAGACAGTATTCACACTTAAACCTCTGCGTATTGGGATCAAATATAAGTCCGCCGCCGCAATTCGGGCACTTATACGACTGTATCTTCATATACTCTATGACCTCGGTTTTCCACACTCCGAACAGAATTTACCTGTATTTACATTTCCGCAACTGCAGGTCCATGGTCCCGCAGGCTTTGGTTTGCCGCATTCGCTGCAAAACTTGCCCTGATTGACATTGCCGCATTCACAGGTCCATGACTGAGCCTGCGCGGACGCATTCACATTTTGTGCCTGCTGCGGCTGAATGCCTTGTGCCACCGTCTGCTGTGTATCTTGTGCAAAGCCGCCTGCTGCCTGCTGTCCACCGGCCTGATATCCCTGTCTTGCAGCCTGCTGCATCTGCATCTGCTGCATATTGGACGCCGATGCAGCTCCCATAAATCCGCCGCCAAAGTTCGTACCGGCACCCATTCCCATGAATCCGGCCATCGCACCGTTTGCATTGGAACCTGCCGCCTCAAATCCACGTGCCATCGCGCCCTGTACATATCCCTCCCGCACAGAAGGATCTCCCAGCATAGCACCCTGATTTCGCATATTTATAAGCTTCTGGGATTCCTCATCGTAGGAAATACTTGCTATACCGACAGACTGAATCTCCATACCGCGCAGTCTGTTCCACTCCTCATCAAGAGTATCTGCCATATATCTGCCGAGTTCTCTGCTCTTGGATGCCACAAAGGAAATCCGTACGCCGTCAGCCGACATCTGATTGATGGATGTCTGAAGAGCTTCCAAAAACTCTGCCAGATACTGTTCATTGACAGAATCGATTTCCACCTGGTCCTGATTTTTCGGTATAACCTCTGCATAAAACTTCAGCGGATCCGTGATTTTGATTGAATATGTTCCATGTGCACGCAGGAACAATTCTGAATTGTAGAACAGGTCAAAATAATTGATCGGCGTCCTTGTGCCAAACTTGATTCCCTTGATCTCCTGAAGATTTATATAATAAACCTTCTGTGCATATGGTGTCTGTCCGCCATAGCGCACACGATTAAAGGATTCCTTGAGGGAATCTTTAAACTGTCCGTTAAAAAGTGACGGCAGTGATGAATTCTGTACTGTATAATACCCTTCCTCTGCGGTATAATCCACGACCTTTCCGCCGTCCACAAGCATCATAAACTGATTCGGATATACATGGATAACAGAGCCGTTAGATACTGTTCCGGCTGTTCCCTTGCGGTTCTCTCCACGTCTCGTCTGTACTCCGGCCGAAAAGACTGTCTGCTCACCCATATTTGCAGGCTCAATCACCTCAAGCCACTGATCGGCAAGCCCCCCGCCAATCGCATTTATCGCCGCCTTTATAATACCCATGTCTATTACCTCCTTTTATCTGACTTTCTTTATTTTCCTTCTCGGTGTAATAATCCATACTGCAAGTGCAATCAAAATCGCAGCAGTTGCAAATTGCAGCATGAGACTGCATGCCGTCCAGTGGACAGTAACCGGATTATCCGGAAATGTACCAAACAACGGTTCAATCCATTTTTTCATGCTACCGCTTCCCGCCTGTGTGTTAACTACATTATAAAACGATACAGCCGGATTGAAAAGTAATAGATAACGCAAAATTCCGGAACTGACCATTTCTGATGTATTGGAAGCAATTCCGTATGAATCTGATGCCTGAAGTGCAATACGGTATGAAAATAAATTGATTGCAAATGTTCCGGCAGTCATCAAAATAACAGTCACATATGTACATACGGCCGAAGCCACCGATCGCCGCATCAATGACGAATAGAATATTCCTATACTTCCGGTTAAAAGCGTCACTGACAGGTGACATACAAAAAGCATGACAATATCGAAAGGAGCGACGCCGCCGTAGACAAATACCATCGCCTGCAGCGGCAGCGCCGATATTGCCAGCACAAGCATTGTCGCCATGGATGATGCCAGTTTTCCAAGAATTATATCTCCCGGCTTCATGGCAGTTGTCATCATCAGCTCCAGTGTCTGTCGTTCCCGCTCGCCGCTGATACTGCCCGACGTCAGTGCCGGCATAATAAAAAGCAGCATCATAAACTCTATTGAAGATACAAATATGTAAAGTTCCAGAAATTGTGAATATTGAATTTCAGCTGCGGCCCTGACCTGTTCGGCAGCCGAATACATGTTAAAAAGTGCTGTAGCTGCCAGAACACTGTTAAAAACAAACATGATGACCATCATGCGTATGCTGCGGCTTCCGACTGTTATCTCACGTCTAAATACCGGATTCCATCTCATGTTTCAGCATCGTCCTCTCTTCTTCATGTCCGGTAATCTGCATAAAAAGCGATTCCAGACTGCCCTTCTCACGCATAAAGCCGCTGACCATCACATCTGCGTCTATAAGCTGACGCAAAAGAAATGCCTCATCCTGACGTTCTCCGAGAAACCCCAACTTTATGTCATTCCCCTGCACCGTGATTGTCTGTACACAGGGATGACTTTTAAAGATTTCCAGTGCCTTTTCCTTGTTACTGAAAATCGTTACCATCAGCGGATTGGATGAATTAATTCGCGTCATAATCTGCTCCATACTGCCGCAAAAGACCGACCGGCCCTGCTCAATTATACATATGGAAGTGCAAAGTTCAGCCAGCTCCGATAAAATATGGGAACTGATGAGAATCGTTTTTCCCTGTTTCCTGAGTTCTTTGAGAATCTCCATATATTCCACGCGGGTGCGGGGATCAAGCCCCGAAGCCGGCTCATCCAAAATCAGATGTGAAGGATCATGGATAAGTGCCCTCGCTAGGCACAGTCTCTGTTTCATTCCTCTTGAAAGTCCGTCAACAAAAAAATCCTCTTTATCATCCAGACGCACCTTCTCCAGAAGTTCATGGCATCTGGTTCGCGCCTGCAACCCCGTGATCCCGTAGCAGGAGGCAAAAAACTCCATATATTCCGATACCTTAAGATTATCATATACGCCGAAGAAATCCGGCACATACCCTATCCGGCTGCTGATTTTTTTCCTGTTCGAGCAAACATCCAGACCGTCAATATTTATCGTACCTTCATCCGGGACAAGCAGTCCTGCCAGCATCTTAAATGTCGTCGTTTTTCCTGCCCCGCCCGGTCCTACAAATCCGAAAAGTTCACCGTCTCCGACCTCAAGATTCAATCCATCCACCGCATAAAATCTGCCATATCGTTTTCTGAGGTCTTTGATCGTAATCATGGCTGTTTCCTCCCTACGACATAGATTCTTGGCAGCTGACTGTCCACACCGTATTCTTCTGTCCGTTCCGCCACATATTTTACTGTCAGCGTATTGGACGGAGAAAGATATGGTGCAAGCTCCTTAGCCAAATATTCTTCCTTAAGATCCATCTTATCGTTTTGCCCTGTCTCATAGTTGTAAAAATACATATCTCCGGAAAACTGCGAAATGTACGGATAAGCAGGATTATCCAAAAATTTCGCAGACAGCGTTTCAAATGTGATTTTATCAATAATAATGTCGCCTCCGAGCGAATATTCAACTATCGCAGTCGCGGCAGAATCCCCCGTATATATCGTATTATACTCCGAATTATAATTTCCCGAAATCACATTTGGTGTGGTTTCAAGCGCAGAACGGTAGATTTGACCGTCCTTCTCCCTATTTGGCATAACAGACTCCGTTACCATATAAAATCCTTCAGATGTGGTTCTTAGATCTGCCAGAAAATCATTGTTTTTCTGGTCCTTGTTTCCGAAAAATCCTATCAGTCTGGCCCCGGACATCTTTCCTCCCGAATCAGAATTCATATAAAAACTGAGCAGTCTCGTCCTCTCCTGAGCTTTTAAAAATGCCGGATCTTCGATTGCGGTTTTTTCATATCCATCTGCACCGGAAACCAACTGTGCTGCCACATATGGGTAGTTAAGAGGATAATTATATATTTCCCTGTCCTCCAAATTGATCGTCTGCCCCGGTTCCAGATTTCCAAGCAGCATCACTTTTCCGTCTATTAACAACGCCGCATCTTCTATCGGTTCTTCAAAACAGTTTTTCACAATTCCGGAGAGTGCTCCGTCAAAATAGGAGATATCACTTTCAAAACCCATTTTTCCGGTTCTTTTCTTTTCTCGATTAAGCACAAACAGATTTGGTGAAAATGCTATATTTTCTTTTATTTTTACGTCTGTACGGTCTGTATGATATGTAATATTTGTATAATAATCATCATTTTCCGTAAGTTCTTCCTCTGAAGTCGAATCATAAAAATAACTTTTTGTCAAAGGTCTAATCTCATATTCCGGGCTTAAACTTACCGAATACTGCTTATTGTACGGGCTCCTTATATTAAGATAAACCTCTTCCTCAGCATCATCACCGGAGGTGTCCAGGATCGTCGCACATGTGACAAATGGCTCTTTAAAACGCGTTTTTATTCCCAAAGAGTATATAATTCCTGTAAACAGAAATGCCGCCAGTATAACTGTCGGTAGATAATAACGGTAATTTCCGCTCTTTCTCAGGTAAAAATATATCCCCGGCCCAACAAGCAGCAGATATATGATAACTATAACTGTATACGCGGCTACGTTTGGCACACGTCCGGCATTGCCGGTGTTTATAAGACTCTGAACATTGTAATACTGACTCGAATATCCGTAATAATCTTCCTGTGTCAGTTTCTCCACGGCATCATCCCCCAGGGCTGATGTATACAATTTTTCAAACGCCGAAGGATTCTCCATACATAATTCGTAAATTGCATCCATCGAAAATGCTGCAGCCACAATCCTGCCTTTTTTCAGAGCCGTGCAGGACAGCAGCGGAAATATATCTCCCGAAATGAGCGTGCCCCCGTTTTTTAGATTTACATCGACACATTCCGTCAAAATTTCTTTTGTCTGTTCACCGGGTACAGATTCATCATCAAGGCTTATCGGCATAGACACTGCTTCCAGATATGGCGGTTCCAGTACCCGACCGGCAAATTTCCCATAATTAATCTTATAATCATGACCACCACCAAAGAGAATTGTTCCGCCATTTTCTATCCAGCTATCTAGGGCCTCATATTGTACATCATTAAGTTTATCAAGCTCATAGCCGGATACAATTACAAGATCAAACTGCTCATAGGCCCGTCTGTCATCAGGCGCATTTTTTTCATCAAGATAAACCGCCGTCGTTTTTATCGAACCATAACTGATTCCGGCTTCGTCAACATATGAGAATTTTCCGGGCTTATCCGTGAAAATGCCGATATAACTTTTAACCGAATAGTCATCCGATCCAAGCTGCAAAGATTTCCGGATAACAGTCTTTCCTTCTTTGTTCTTTAGCGAGACGTACATCCGATCGGCGCGCACCCCCAGCGGGATATAATATTCTTTTTCCTGCTTTTCATCGTTCTGTAGAGACACTTCATATGAATACTGATAGGTCTCAAGGCTTGACTGTTCCGTCAGAAATTCAAGTGTGCCTTCAAAAGGTTCGGTTCCCGCATTCAGAAGAACCGTTACCCGAAGGTAACGGTCACTTTTTGCCGTGTTGTTGAATCCATAAGAGACATCCATACTAAGCTGCTCTTCATCTGACTTCGCTTCATCTGACTTCGATGAAGCATATACAGCACCCGCATGAAGGCCGAATATCATCACAAGGACAATCAATATTGAAAAAAAGATCCGCATTTTTCTCTTTTCGTACATTTCTGTATCCTCAACCTCCTGCAATGTCACCCTCTTTTACGGAGTCTTGAAATTCTCCCGGTTAATGTCAAAATTCGTCTGCAAACGCACTGTAAATACAGTTCCGTTCATATCACTCGTAACCTGAATCGTACCGCCATGCATATCAACTATATTTTTGGCAATGGCCAGTCCCAGTCCGGTGCCTCCGGTGTTGGAAGATCTCGACTGTTCTACACGATAAAATTTATTGAACAAAAGCGGCAGCTCCTCTGCCGGTATGACATACCCATAGTTGGTTACCGAGACAGTGACAACCTCATCCTCCGCATGAACGTTTACGAGGACTCTCTTGCCTTCGGCCCCGTATTTAATAGCATTGTTTATAAGATTATCGAAAAGCCTTGCAAGAAGATTGCCATCGGCGGTAATGATTTTTCCCGGAACATTGCTCTGCAGTTCATAGGAGAGATCCTTATCCTTAAAACTCGGATAAAATTCTTCCAGTAACTGACTCAGCAGTTTGACAATATCCACCTTGGATACATGCATTGTCACTTTTCCATAATTCATCTTGGTAAAACCGAACAAATCCTCTATCAGTTTCTCCAGGCGTTTTGATTTGGCATAGGCAATATCAATATATTTTTTCTGCATTTCTGTCGGAATCTCCACATCCCCTGACAGAAGTTCCAGGTAACCGATGATTGATGTAAGCGGTGTCCTCAAGTCATGCGCAACATTGGTAATGAGCTCATTTTTCGTGCGCTCTGCCTCCCGCTCCTTATCCATAAGATTTCTGATATCACCGACCATCTTATTGAGGTTGACCGCCATAGCCGTAAACTCATCATCACCCTTCACATCAACAGATGTATTGAGATCTCCTTCTGAGATATTCTGAATCGCAGCCGATATACGGCTGATATATCTCATAGATCTCTCCTGCAATGCAAAGAACGTAATCGAAAAGATCGCTATTCCCGACAAAAGATAAAAAAATGCCATCAATGTCTCCGTCTGTGCCAGACGCAGGAAAAAAGAATCACGATAGCGAGTCTCCCTAAGATAGGTGCTTATCATCGACACATTGGCAATCAGGAAACTCTCTACAAGACATGCAACTATCGTGCTGTAGATGATATTCGTGACCATCCTCGTCCGGAAGCGACGGCTCATATCCTTTTTATTTTTCAATTTTGTATCCTACTCCCCAGACAGTCGTAATAATCTTGTTCTGTCTGGTATCTTCTTTCATCTTGCCGCGAAGCCGTCTGATATGCACCATGACTGTATTATTGGCCTCGTAGACTTTCTCATTCCACACCTTTTCAAATATTTCATCGGTGCTGAATACACGTCCCGGATTGGATGCTAAAAGATAGAGAATGTCAAATTCTATCGGTGTCAGCTTAACTTCTTCACCGCATACGGTCACCTTGTGGTTATCCTTATTAATCGTGAGACCTTTGATCGAGATCTCATTCTGAGCCTGTCCGGTTGCGCCGCTCTGTGGATTTAACTGCGTATAGCGGCGAAGCTGGGATTTGACTCTTGCGGTCAATTCAAGCGGATTAAACGGTTTTGTGACGTAGTCATCTGCACCTGTTCCGAGTCCCAGGATCTTATCAAGATCGGCCGAGCGGGCACTCAACATGATAATCGGAATATTGTTCGTCTCACGGATTTTTCTGCACATCTCAAGTCCGTCCATGCCCGGCATCATAATATCAAGAAGTACCAGATGGATAGTCTCTTTTTCCAGAATTTCAAGGCCTTCCATCGCATTGGATGCCTTATATACCTTATATCCGTCGCTGACCAGATATATCTCTACCAGATCAGCGATCTCCTTTTCATCATCAACTACCAATACGTGTATCTCAGACATAATAAACCTCCTGTTTTATTGTTCAAGTGGTATAAATACCCGCATTGCCGCAGGATCATGTCCCTTTCCGGCCTCTTTTGCCGCCTGCACTGCCTCTTTGCAGAATGTATCCTGTGCGCAGACCGGTGCTTTGCCGCGGCGATCCCGCTTTGCATAGGTTCCGTCAGGTTTCAGATATTGTGCCTTTACATTGTCTGCCAGCTGTACCTCAAGAATGTGGCAGATACGCGCCTTAAGCTTCTCGTTTTCAACAGGAAAAAGTATCTCCACACGGCGATCCAGGTTTCTCGGCATCCAGTCAGCACTTCCCATGAAAATCTGCGGTTCTCCGTCATTCTCAAAATAAAAAATACGGCTGTGTTCGAGGAAATTTCCCACGATAGAGCAAACTGTTATATTCTCACTAAGTCCGGGGATTCCTGCCTTCAGACAGCATATGCCTCTGACAATAAGCTGCACCTTTACTCCGGCTTCCGATGCCTCATAGAGGCTTGCAATAATCTCACGATCACACAGCGAATTCATCTTTGCGATGATTCTTGCCGCGCGTCCCTCACGTGCATTGCGTGTTTCTCTCTGAATCAGCCTCAGGAAACGTCCCCTCAGCCACAGAGGTGCCAGAGAAAGCTTGTTCCAGCCAAGCGGCTCTGAATAACCGGACAACATATTAAATACGGCCGTCGCATCTTCTCCAATCAGCGGATCACAGGTCAAAAGTCCGCAGTCTGTATACAACTTCGCCGTGGAATCATTGTAATTTCCGGTTCCGAGATGTACATAACGGCGTATGCCATCTTCTTCACGACGCACTACCAGAGTAATCTTGCTGTGTGTCTTGAGTCCCAAGAGTCCATAGATAACATGGCATCCGGCCTTTTCAAGCATTTTTGCCCAGATAATATTATTCTCCTCGTCAAAACGGGCCTTAAGCTCAACCAGAACCGATACCTGTTTTCCGTTGTCTGCCGCCTCTGCAAGAGCAGCTATGATCGGAGAATTGCCGCTGACACGATAAAGTGTCTGCTTGATGGCAAGTACTTCCGGATCTCTTGCGGCTTTTTTTATAAAGTTTACTACCGGCTCAAAGGTCTCAAACGGATGAGTCAGCAATATGTCTCCCTTTCTGATATTTGTAAAAATATCGTCATCATTCATAAGTGCCGGCACCGGCTGAGGAGCATATGCCGGTGTTTTAAATTCATCAAATCCCGGCAGACCGAATACCTTCATAAGAACAGTCAGATCAAGGGGGCCGTCTATCTCATATATCGCATCTCCGCTGACATGCAGCTCTCTTTTAAGTATATCCAAGAGGCGCTTGTCAGCCTTTTTTTCGATATCAAGGCGGATAACTTCGCCCCACTGTCTCTTCTTAAGCTTCTGTTCAATCTCCTTTAAAAGATCCTCCGCCTCATCCTCGTCGATGCTCAAATCGGCATTTCTCATAACCCGGAATGGATGACAGCTGATAATATCATAATTTAAAAACAGCTTATCAATATTTCTCTCGATGACCTCTTCCAGATAAATGATGGACGTACCTTCACTGCACGGGAGTTTTACCACACGCGGCAGTCCGCCGGGCACGCATACCATGGCAAATTCAAGCTCTCCGTCTCCCTTTTTCTTGCGGACAAGGGCGGCAATGTTTAATGATTTATTGTGAATGAGCGGAAACGGACGGGATGAATCAACTGCCATCGGTGTCAGAACCGGGTATACCGACTCTTCAAAATACCTGTCAACGTAGGCAGCCTCCTCCTTCGTCAGTTTTTCATGTTCGGTAACTACATGCAGTCCATGCTGCTCCAAAAGCGGCAAAAGCATGCGGTTGTAGGTTTTATACTGATCCTCAACCAGCTCATGAGTTTTTACACCTATCGCATCGAGCTGTTCCTGTGCCGTCATTCCCGCAATATCCCGCTTTTCATATTTTGCATGAACCATATCCTTAAGAGACGCCACCCTGACCATAAAAAACTCATCCAGGTTTGATGCCGTAATACTTAAGAATTTCAGACGTTCAAACAGCGGTGTAGTCTTGTCCCGCGCCTCGCCGAGGATCCTGTAGTTGAACTCCAGCCAGCTTAGTTCGCGGTTAACATAATTTTCAGGTTCACCATATTTTAAAACTGAATCAGACATACTCATACTCCTCTTTTCTGCCTGAGTACAGGCCGTATTCCAAACACTTCTTCAAAGAAATCTGCCTTTTGATCAAATGAATACTGCTCCAAAACTATGCTTTCCGGACTGCCCGTCGTAACCACCAGGCTGCCGTTTCTTACCGCGATGCGGCTGTCGGTCAGTTTCTGTCTGTGACTGCGATCCATGGAATTGGCCAGACGCAGTATAGCTGTCAGCTTTGCGATCAGAATTGTAAGTTCTCTTCTGGAAGTGACAAGTCCCGCATACTGTGACAAATCCGACTCTATGACAACATCATCGTAATCATATTCCTGAATATTATATCGCACAATATTGGCTACAATCTCACGTTCAAGATGCGAGATTCCTATGATCTCAGTATCCATGATAATCTGATATGAGCTCTCTGAGCCGCGGGTAATGCTTACGAATTTACCGCAGTCATGCAATGTGGCCGCTATCTTTAAAAGCAGTCGTTCTCTCGCTCCCATACCATGATATTTCTTTGTTGCATCAAAGATAAGCTCCGACTCTCGCTCCACCTCGCGCACATGAGCACTGTGGCAGCGATATCTCTTTGCCATCTGTCGAGCCGTCGATAGAATGTCCGCCTCAAAATCATGGTGAAATCTTATAAGACGGCTTTCCTGAGCGTATTCGGCCGCGATTCCGTCGCAAAGTGTAGTTCCCGGTGCCCAGATAAAGGATGCACCGGTCATGTCAAGTACCTTGCGGTACAAAATAGCACTCGGGATCAGCACCTCGGCATAATCCTGAGGCAATTCATAGCGTTCCTGTATTTCTTCCGACGACATACCGATGAGTTCTTCACAGAAAACACCGAATTCTTTTGCCGTAAAACGGGCTCCGCCTTTTACATGCATTCCGCGGCTGACCATATAATTCATGGTCTCTCCGGTGGCAATAAGTGTCTCTATCCGGCGTTCTTTTAAAAATATCTTCCGAAATGTATATAACTCATTTTCGACAAGTTCATCGATGATGGCCGGAATCTTCTGATAGTCCACACGCCAGTGTGCGGACATCTCACTGAGTCTGAGCACTCCGAGCAGCAGATTTTGGGTGGATACCAGCACTTCGTCATCAAAAAGTGAAATCTGGGTACTGCCAAAGCCGACATCCATAAGTGCAGCACCGTTTTTTAGCGTATTCTGAAACTCCTCTTCTCTGGCAGCTACCGCCTTGTAGCTTTTAAATCGAAGTTCCGAGTTATTCATAGTTCTGACAATAAGCCCTGTACGCACCGAAATACGGTCAAGAACCATCTGACTGTTTCTTGCCTCACGAAGTGCGCTGCTGGCAAATGCGCGGTAATCCGATACCCGGTATGTCTTCATGACTTCCCGAAATTTATTCAGGACCTCGCACATCTCCTCAACAATTTCGTGACTTAGACGTCCGTCATTGTATGTGTCTTTACCCAGCGCCAGTGCATGACGCACATGATCGATCTCACGGATTCCCGATGCGGCCGAAATCTCAAAAATTCCCAGTTCCAGCTCGAAAGAACCTACATCAATAGCGGCAAAGGTTTTTACAGCCATATTATCTGCTCTCTCCTTTCTGTTAATGCCAAATCCTGAATCACTTATTTGCAGCTGTAAGCAAAGGTTCGGGTGTTTTGGCACCCGAATCAATTTTTATCCTTTCAGCTTGCTTCTGAGATTCGCAATAAACTGCGTTGCGGTACGTCCTGAAAGTCCTCCGTGGCTGAGTTCCCACTTGTTTGCCTCAAGGAAAAGATCCGACTCAGGCATATGAATATGGTACTTATCCGCAAGCACACGAACGATATTCTGGAATTCCTTCTTATCAGGTGATCCGTAGTAGATCGTCACGCCAAAGCGGGCAACCAGTGACAGCTTCTCCTGTACCGTATCATTGGAGTGCAGATCATCATCCAGCTCACGCTTGTCGCTGAATTTCTCTCTGATAAGATGACGGCGGTTAGATGTAGCATAGATCAGGACATTCTGAGGCTTAATGCCGAGACCGCCCTCTATGATTGCCTTCAGATACTTGTATTCTAGCTCATATTCCTCAAATGAGAGGTCATCCATATAAATAATAAATTTATAATTTCTGTCTTTTATCTGCTCCAGCACATCTGATAATCCGCGAAACTGATGTTTATATACCTCAATCATGCGAAGTCCGCGATCATAATACTGATTTAAGATGGCCTTTATACTTGATGATTTTCCGGTACCGCTGTCACCGAAAAGAAGACAGTTGTTGGCAGCGCGTCCTTCGATAAATGCCTCTGTATTTTCGATAAGTTTTGCCTTCTGAAGCTCATATCCGACCAGATCGTCAAGCCCGATATGCTCCACACGGGTAATAGGCTCTATATCGACCTTTTTTGCTTCGTCATCCATGATGATGTGAAATGCCTTGTTGAGTCCGAACTTTCCGACACCAAACTCTCTGTAGAACTCGGTTACAATATTCTGAAATTCCTGATCACTGTCTGTATTTTTAAGTGCCACCGCCAGTTCAACAATTCTGTCCCTGATGCGGTGATTAAATGCCTTGCTGTTTTCAAGTGAATTCTTATAGTCCTTCATCTCGGACCAGATGCCGTTTTCATTCTCATCAAGTCTCGCGATATCCAGTGAAAAGAGCTCTCTAACCAGGGCAAAATCGTGACGTGCCAGTTCGCTTAAGCTTCCCCCCACATCTCCTACTATCTCGCAGGATGTACTGTAGGCATTTTCATTGTTTGCCATGCAAAATGCCAGAAAACAATGCCACAGATTTCCACGAAATCCATAGGTAACTGCCAGGTCAATAAGTTGGCTTGCACATGCATATGCATCCGGTCGTCTCTCGCCCTCTTCCGGTTTTAAAAGACTGCACATATCGTCAAATAACTGCTGATATCTCAGGTTACGGTATAAAATCATTGTGTTTTTTCTTTTTTCTTCCATCATTCTGTCCTTTTATTAGTTTGTCGTTTTATTATTTTATTTTTTTATTTTGTCTTTTTTCTGTTCTTTTTTCGGAATTCCGAAAATATTGGCAATATGTTAGTAACTGTCCAATCAATAATTTCCCAGAATTTTTACATTTTTGGCTTCCCTCATGATGCCATACAGCGCATTTTGCACGTTCACATCTTCAAGATTTCCCTCAATATCCACAAAAAAACGATATTGCCAGCTTTCTTCCGGAATAGGTCTTGACTCAATCTTACGCATGTTGACATTGTTGAAAATAAAATTTCCAAGCATGCTGTACAGAGTACCGCTTCGATGAGGAAGTTCAAAGCAAAGACTTATTTTCTCAGCTCCTGCCTGATAAATACGCTCCTTGGCAAGTATCAGGAAACGAGTTGTATTATCTGGACAGTTGTTGATAGGACCTGCAAGCTTTCTAAGCCCGTAAATCTCTCCTGCTATCTCTCCCGCTACGGCCGCCTGGGAGGAATCATTCTCATCCCGCACCTTCTGCGCTGCTACGGCATTATTTTCCATGCTGATCTGCTGCCAGTCATGCTTATTTAAAAACTCGCTGCTCTGCATCAATGCCTGAGGATGTGCGTAAACCCGTTTTACGTCTGAAATATCGGCATCACCGGTTCCCAGAAGGTAATGGTGCACCGGCAAAAATGTTTCGGCAACTATTACGTTGTCATACTTGATGAGCAAATCATAATTATCCGTAACCGCGCCGGCAGAAGAATTTTCAATCGGAAGAACCGCAAAATCCGCTCTCCCCTCCTGAACCTCCACCATCAAATCTTCAAATCTGCGCACGTGACGAATATCGGCATCTTTTCCAAAAAACTGCACTGTGGCCGCATGTCCGTATGCTCCCTCAAGCCCCTGAAAAACCACACGTTTTCCTTTAGTCTCCAGTTTATCAACTTTGCGATATCCAAGATCCGGTCCACCGACCTGCCCCGAAATTCTCTGATACTGATACCTGCGGCTGAGAGTCATCATCTGCAAAAAAAGCTCCGCTACAGCCTGTTTGTTAAACTCTCCGTCTGCCATCTCCCTGACCGACTCAATCTTCTCTTTCTCACGCTCTGCGTCGTAAACCGCTTTTCCGGTCTTGATCTTATATTCTGCCACTTCGCCGCAAAGGTTCATTCTCTCTTCAAATAATTTCTCTATCTGACCATCAATCTGATCAAGGCGGCCTCTTATCTCCTGTAAATCCATTGTCTAATTGTTCTCCTTTTCCATCTCGGAAAGCATATCTATGATCCGATCTCTTGTATATGCACCGGCAAATTTTCTGTTTTCCGGCTCAAGCTTTTTTACAATGAACGGCTTTCCGAATTCAATTACCACATGCCCCGGACAGATACATGGAATATGTTTTTCAAATATATCAGCCGTACCCTTGATCGCTACCGGTACAACCGGACAGCCGGATTTTTCCGCTATTTTAAGACTCCCTTCCTTAAACGGCATAAGGTCGGAAAGTTCTTCATTCTTATTTCTGGTTCCCTCAGGGAAAATCCACATCGAAACACCGTTTTTCACCTTTTCTATACCGGCCAGAATTGTTTTCAGGCCTTCTTTTATGTTCTTTCGATCCAAAAACAGACAGTTGACATTTATCATCCATTTCGACAAAAGCGGGATTTTCTCCATCTCCTTCTTTGCCACAAATCCCATAAGTCCCGGAACAGTCGTATATCCGACCAGAATATCAAAATAACTCCTGTGATTTCCCACATAAAGCACCGGACGATCCTTTGGGATATTCTCATATCCGCGCACTTCCACCGTAACACCCGCTATTTTAAGCAGCTTTTCGAAAATTTTTCTTACCATCTGAGTGCTTTCTGTGGCCACCGCAACCGGATCTTCCTGTTTTTCCCGGTCCATACGCTTAAGTGTCCCCATAGAACAAACTAAAAAGCCTGTTACTCTGCCCAGAACTTTTATCGCACGAAACATAATATCTATACCTCTCTTATTTTGTTAAAACTCTATAATAATGGGCAATAAAAGCCACCTTGCTGTCTGCCCTTAAACAGCAATAAACCGATTCTGCCCTTTGTCATATTTATAGCCGACCATCTTCAGTTTTTCCTCAATTTCTGAGCGTGAAATATCAAATTCTTCACACAATTCATCTAAATCCGAATAAAAATCCCTGAGTTTTGTATTTACAACACTCAGACACATAATCGGATCAGAGGGTAATCTTCCAGCCATTTAATCTCCTTTTGCAGCTGTTCACCAATATGAACAGCCTCCTGCTTATTATTTCTGCTTTTTATGTCAGCAGTTACGCCTTCTCATATTCAAATGTTACCGTGACATAATATCCTCTGTCATTTTCATCTATTGACTTCACAATACCATAATCCACCGGAATACGGTCATTTAGTTTAAAAAGTCCCGACATCGCCACAGCCGGTTCAATCATATAATTGACATTGAACGGCGTGACAGATTCCGTCACTTCCACCGTTTGGCCCACTTCTACCAGACCGGGACGCTCCATCTTAAATACTACATCTCTTGTCATTTTAACATCTCTTTCTGTATAAACAGATGGCTATACATTCCCGCATGCAAGCACGCGATCTGCATAGCCGCCCGGCAATACTTTCAGAATTAGTATAAGCCACTTTTCTCTTTTTTTCAACTTACCGTTTCTTTGTTTCTCTTCCTATTTTCTTAAGCAATTGAAAACCTGTTATCGCAAGCAATATAAGCAGCAGGCTTACACTTATCGTTAGTGCATAGCGAATCCACCGTTTCCATAACGGAACGACCTTATTTTCCACATTTTTTGTCTCTCTATCCTCTGTCACCTCTGCAGTAGATTTGGGAGCAGCCGTTTCTGACACATCCGGTTCTGTCTTTTCATATTCCATTCTCATTCTGTAACGATTATATTCCGGAAGCCTCGCCGTACCGGCGTACACCGCACGACAGTCCCAAACACGCCTTTTTGCATTGACAATTGCATCACGACACCATATTCCTTCTTCATCCTGATATGCTTCGCCATTCCAAAGAGCAGACTCGATCTCCACATCTTCTTCAGACAATCCGACAGTTGCCATCAATTCTTTTTTGCACTCATCAAGAGGCGGATTCTCGGAATCATGAGATACAAGCATTTCACCAAGTCTGTATGTTTCTGCTCCGTATTCGTGAAATACGACGGAAATCTCAAATCCGTCCTGCCACCGCTCATTTTCGTAGGAAGTTTTTTGTAACGGCAATGTCAGTGATACTTTTTCCCGGCTTTCCTTATCATCTACTTCCATAGGCGCATTTTCAGGTATTTCCTGAGCCTTGTTCACAGCCTCATATAGGATTTCCCCTGAAACCTCTTTACTTCTGTCCCTGACCGGTACCTCCTCAATTTCAGTTTCAACAAGGCGGTATGATATTTTTCCGTCATTGTATTCTTCCGGTGCATCCGGTATCTCATCCTCCGCCTGATATGATGAAGAATATATGCAAAGCCTCTCAGCCTCACTGTCATTTTGCGCATAAGCCTGAATTCTTAGATTCCCCAGGCAAAACATTGCAAAAATCATCATTACCAGTCTCCATCCACGCTCTTTGTCTCTTCTTTTCCCCATACATTCGTCCTTTCTGCCATTCAGTCACAATCGTTTCCTGCCAGCCAAATCTCATTTTATCGTAAGCACGTTCCAGATTTACGTACCCCTCTATCAAATTTCCCCTTCCTTTCATTCGACGTTTTGCTGTAACCACTCAGAGCTATCCTCACTCTTAGAAATACAGGCATTTCAAGTCTGATGCATAAAATTTTGCTTAGATCTGAACAGTTATCGTTTTCTTGGAATTTTTCATGAATTACAGCTGCCCCTTTTGAGCAAACTGACCTATCTCTTGACGGTGATATCACCATATCGAAATCTTAGAATGCAGCCCGGAACCGGGCTTTGAAATGCATCTTGTATTCATTATAGTCCCCCGGATTTATAAAATCAATTTATAAATCGCCGTCGTTGCATTTTCTACAAAAACAGGCTCATATTCATCGTGGGCTTATATGTGTTATACAAAAAATCTAATACCGGATTGCTTTTGTTAAGGCAAAATAGCTTGACTGGATAACGGAATTTAGGTATACTTGCACATAGGTACATTTTAAAAATTAAGAGCGGAGGAATTATACTATGAAGTGTCTTATCATTGACAAAGTATATGCTGGCATCGCTGAAGAGCTCAGCAAATACATGGAAGTTAAAACTGCAGACAATCTGCCATCCACTAAGGCTCAGGTATTAGCTGAGATCGGTGATGTTGATGTGCTGATTATGCGTGTAGATCCGAAGATCGATCAGGAGATTATCGACGCTGCAAAGAACCTTAAGGTTATCGGTGTTTGCTCCGTTGGTCTGAATCACATTGATATGGATTATGCAAAATCCAAGGGCGTCCAGATTTTCAACGCACCGGGCTTAAATGCTAACGCAGTTGCAGAGCTTACCATTTCCAAGATGTTAGACATCTCCCGTGGAACTTTCACAGCTAACTACGATGTAAAAGTTAAACACGAGTGGAACAAATATAAATTCGAGGGCCGTGAGCTTCGCGGAAAGACTCTTGGTGTTATGGGCTTTGGCCGTATCGGTAGAAGAGTCGGAGAACTTGGCCGTGCATTCGGTATGACCATCGTTGCTTACGATCCATTCCTGAAACCGGAAGATTTCGAGAAAGAGCATGCTACAGGCATGACCGTTGACGAGATGTTAAAGGTAGCTGATTTCGTATCTATCCACGTACCGCTGACACCGGATACAAAGGATCTGTTCAACGCTAAGTCCATCGCTGAGATGAAGGATGACGCTGTTGTTCTTAACATGAGCCGTGGTGGTATCGTAAACGAGAAAGATATGTATGAGGCACTTAAAGCCGGAAAGATCGGCGGATATGCAGCAGATGTTATGGAAAACGAGCTGGCAGGCAGCGGTCTGACAGGTGATGACACATTTGCAAGCCCACTGTTTGAGTGCGACAACTTCATCGTTTCTCCGCACATCGGTGCTCAGTCCGTAGACGCTTCCAGAGATATCGGACTTCATATCATTTCCAAAGTTAAAGAGGCTCTTTCCCTGTAATCAGGAAATCAGTCATATACTAATATAGGAAATCCTGCAGAGGTATTCTGCAGAAACTGCATAAAAAGGAACCGGATGATACTCTCCCCGGTTCCTTTTCTTATTTATAGTCTATCTTCTTGCCTTTTTTCTTTGCATACTCAAGGAGTTCATCGTTGGCAGATGCCCATCCACCGAATGTCCTGCGGCATGATATGACCCTTTGACAGCTATTAAGACATGCAAGCGCCTCACTCTTTTCTTTGTCTGTAATATCTGCAAACGCGGGTACCGAGATTACTCTGGAAGACAGTGTACAGGCCTCTGGATAATCTATATCGGCCTCTGAAAGTATGCCGGCAGCGAAAGGAATGCCTGCTCTTTGCAATTTCCAGAATATCTCGCGTGCACTTCCTCCACCGGACACTACAAACACTTCAGGTTCGCCTACCGTAGGCGGAAGCTCCATACTGCCTCCCGATTTAAAGAAACGGCCCTCTTTCACTCCGAATAATTCTGATATTCCGGCCGATGTCAGTACTTCTTCAGGGCGGCCAAATCTTACATTCTGCCCTTCGCTTATACAAAGTACCCAGTCAGAGACACGCATTGCCATATCAAGCTCATGTATGGACAAAATAACCGCAACCTTCTTCTGTCTTGTAAGCTCCTGCAAAATCGCCATAAATTCCAGTCTGTAGCGAATATCGAGATATGACGTAGGCTCATCTAAAAGCAGGATATCCGGTTCCTGACAAAGTGCTCTGGCAAGCAGAACTCTCTGCTTTTGACCATCGCTTAAGGTATTAAAGTCCCGTTCTGACAATTCTGATACACATACGGCATCCATCGCATCATCTACAGACTTCCAGTCTGACTCTGACAGGACTCCGAATTTCCCTGTATATGGGTAACGCCCCGCCGCCACCACCTCGCGACATGTCATCCATTCTGCATGAATCTTCTCAGTAAACATAACTGACATTTTTCTGGAACGCTCTGCGCCCTTCATCCGCAGAAGGTCTGCATTCTCCAAATACACTGTGCCTCCGAGCGGTGCAAGCTGAGCCGCTATACTTTTTAGAATTGTTGATTTTCCGGCTCCGTTAGGGCCGACAAGTGTCAATATTTCACCTTTTTGTATTCCTATTCGGATCGGCTCCAAAATCTGGTTTTCTCCGTAGCCGACCCTCAAACCGTCAGTATAAAAATAAAAGCTTTTCATTACATTACCATTAACTCTTTCCGGCATGTTTTCTCATCATGACAAGAATCACTACAGGTGCGCCAAATACCGCAGTTACAGTGCTGATACTGAGCTCTGTCGGTGCAAAAACCGTCCTGGCCAGCCAGTCGCTCAACATACAAAATACACTGCCTCCCAGGAAACAACCCGGAATAAGTATGAGCGGCCTTGAATCAGCAAAAAGCCACCTTACCAGATGAGGTACCGCAATCCCGACAAAGGATACCGGGCCTGCAAATGCTGCCACACATCCCGACAAAACGCTTGAAAGGATTACCATAAAAAAGCGAAGATGAGCAACATTTACTCCCATGCTTTTTGCATATGTCTCTCCCATCTGATAAGCCCCGATCGGTTTTGAAAGTATAAAAACTGTTGCAGACGTGATGGCAGTCACAAGAGCCATCACGGTCACATTGTCCCATGTCATTCCCGAAAAACTGCCGCGCGACCAGTTGTGAAGATTTACGATATCGGAATCGCTTGCAAATGTAACCACAAAATCAGTGATCGCCGAACAAATGTATCCTATCATTACACCGCCGACAATCAGCATGGCCATCTGTTCCATTTTGCGCGCCACCAAAAGCACAAATATCATCGATATCAGAGCTCCGGCAAATGCCGCAAGAACCAGCACTCCGGAACTGATACTTACGTTCATTTCCAGAAAGCCAACCATCACAAGCGCCACCACAAGCTTTGACCCTGATGAAATTCCAAGGACAAAAGGCCCTGCAATCGGATTGTGAAAAAAGGTCTGTAGAAGATATCCCGACAAAGAAAGCGCACCGCCAAGTATCAGTGCAGCCAATGCCCTCGGAAATCGGATCTCCCATATAATTGTCCACGCGGTTCCCCGTATTTCCGGTCTTCGAAGTTCGTGTAAAAATTCAGAAGCCGAAATCGACACGCTTCCTGAGCATATACTCCAGAGCAGGGATAAAAACAACAGTATCAGCAGAAGAATAAATACTCCCGCTGTACGTGTATATCTGACAGAGCGAAAGGATTCGCCGTTTTTTGATTTATCAAAGTTATTTCCATTCATTTTTGAATTGTTATATCTACCTTTTACAATTTGTTGCATTTTTTAATCGCTGCAACTGTCTGGTTAATTCACACATTTACAACTTTATCAAGGCTCAAGCTTGTATAAATATTTTCCCGCTTCTTTACTGCCGTGAAAGATTGCGTATATGTCCTCAATCATCGGGCCGACCGACATGGATTCCTGATATAGATTTTTTGTGGTACACCAGACGTCTCCTGATTTGACTGCCTTGAAATCTTTTAATACCGGTGCCTTTTCAAGTAATTCAGAAATTGATTTGATTTCTCCGTCGATCGTACTGTTGTAAATCAGGTAATCTGCGTCTTTGGCCGTCGCATAGAACTCCTCCATCTGCATATTTACGGTGGAAGAACGCTTCCCATCCTCTCCAAGGTTTTCGAATATGTATTTGCCTCCGGCAAGCTCTATCATTTTAGGTATGTAATCAGAAGATCTTCTCACATTGACGCTTCCCTGATTAGTAATATAAAAGAAGGCCGCCGTGGGCTCTTCTGTCTTATCAGCATCTCCGTCTTCACTCACATCATCCGAAATTTCTGCGCTCACACGTTCAAGAGACGCTTTCTGCTCCTTAAATGCCTCTTCTGCTTCTTTTTCCTTGCCTGTTATGACTCCGTACAGACGTATCCACTCGGTACGGCCAAGCGGATGCGCCTCATAACTGGAGTGATCGACAAGTACCGGTATTCCAAAGCTTTCCAGCTTTTCGCGCACCTCGGGAGAATGAAGAATCATCGTATTTTCAACTGCAAGCGAGCAGCCCTCAGATACAATACGTTCATAGTCCGGTTCACTGTATTTCCCTGCATAGAGAATATCACCATTCTCCATCTTTTCCTTTGCCTCGGGAATATACCATCCGGATACGTCAGTTCCCGAAAAACGTATATCATCCAGTGCATCAAGCGTCCTAAACATATCCATAGCCGCAGTTGCAACCAGATAAATCTGCTTTACCGGACGTTTTAAAATCCGTATCGAGTCCGACAGATCGGCAGGTGCATTTCCATCTTCCGGGACAACAAGGAAACGACTTCCGTCTGATATCGAAATAAGCTCATACTGTGCCTTGTTCTCATCCTCATAATAATCGATTGCAAATTGAGTCGCATATGTAAGCTGCATACGAGTTTTCCAAACCAGAGAGCTGCTTATATCTTCTCCTTCTTTTGCCGTCAAATCCGCTGACTCTCCGGACGCGCCTTCAGTTGTTTGAGTTGAAGATGAATTTTCATCTGCCGTATTCTCAGTTCCTGATGCATCTGTATTTGTGGCCGATATTGACGAATTATCAGATTTGCCGCTGCATCCGCTAAAGGACACTATTCCCAGCAAAAGCAGTGCCGTAAGAAGAAGTGCCCACTTTCTCTTATTCTTATTTTTATAAACGCCGATTGAGCCTTTTCTATTCATATTTATTCCCTGATTTCTATATATACAAGCCATGTTATATACAATTGCCTGTTTTTGTTCTGTACCTCTTTAAATATCCGATTCAGCATCCATAACGTGTTTTATATACAAACTACGTACTGCCTCTATCTCTCCCAAGCCCATGAGGATACACTCTGTCTCATATCCCGCATGCTCTAACTGATTTTTCCATGAATCATCGTCATCTCCGGCCATATCATTGCAGGCATGATCTCCGGCCACAACCATAAGCGGCTGTAAAACTGCCCTTTTATAACATTTTTTAGCATCAAGCATCTCTATGACAGACTTAATATCCGGCTTTGCCTCGACGGTACCGATATAATAGTCAGCGTAGCCTTTAGTCTTAAGTCTCTCCTGCATTTTGTGATAAACAGCATTAGCATCCGCATCTGTTCCGTGTCCCATCAGACAAATAGCCGTCTGTCCGTCGTCATGCGCTCCGAGAATGCCCACCAGAGCCTCTATCACAGCGTCGAGATCCGAATCATCAGACAAAAGCGGCTTTCCGAGTACAAGTCCTTTAAACCTGTTTTCATTTGCCTCAACTAAAGCTCTTACGTCCATATATTCGAAACCATCCATCAGATGCGTAGGCTGCACAATCATATATTCAATACCATCTTTAACTGCCCTGTCAAGTGCCTCGTTTACATTATCAATCGATAGATTGTCCCGCTTTCTTAATTTATCGATTATTCTTTGGCTGGTAAATGCCCGCCGCACCTCATACTCAGGGAATGCGCCCCTTACGTCCGTTTCTATTGCACCTATTGTCTTTTCTCGGGTATCGTTATAGCTCGTTCCAAAGCTTACCATCAATATTGCCTTTTTATTTTTCATGTCGGTTCACTGCCTCTTATAAACAATTACATTTTTCACTCTGAAAGTCAGTTGTTTCGTGCCTTCGGCACTCTCACAACTGCCGCCTGTATTCGTAATCCGGGCTATCGCCCTACTTACTCATATAGGCTTGGTTGCCAAATGCCCAGCCATCCCCTCGTGC
>CAVHPN010000008.1:0-29590 GCA_963637995.1 Prevotella sp. CAG:279
TCCAAATGTCCGGTCCAGGCAAACAAATCCACGGGACAGGCTTCTTTTGCCCGATATCCATGCCTTGCAAAGATTTTGAGGTCACGTGCCAGCGTATCCGGTCCGCATGAAATATATACAATGCGTTTCGGCTGCATAAGTGCTGCCGCATCTATAAATTCTTCTGTGCTTCCGCTTCTTGGAGGATCCATAAATACCACATCCGCCTTTTCCCCGCGCGCTGCCATATTGGTCATGAAACGTCCTGCATCATTGCAGAAAAACTGAGCATTGGTTATATTATTCTTTTTCGCATTCTGAACTGCGTCGCGCACGGCATCCGGGTTTAACTCCACACCTATTACCTTTCCGGCGTATTGGCTGGCAATCAGACCGATGGTTCCGATACCGCAATAAGCATCCAGTACTGTTTCCTTTCCTGTAAGTTTTGCGTATTCCATCGCCTTGGCATATAGTTTTTCCGTCTGTACAGAATTCACTTGATAAAAGGATCTCGATGAAATACGGAATCTCAGGCCGCATAATATATCTTCAATATATCCTTTTCCATATAGCACATGTTCCTTGTCTCCGAGAACCATGCTGGTGCTTCTTCCGTTTATATTCTGAACAATCGTGGTAATTTCCGGATGTTTTTCCCGAAGCGCCTTTACAAAATTATTCTTTGATGGGAAAACCGGCGAAGCCGTAACAAGCACAACCAAAATCTCACCTGTGGCAAATCCGCGTCGAATCAGGACGTGACGAAGGAGACCATATCCTGTATCTTCATCAAATACACGAATTTTGAATGAGCGAAGCATATTACGGATTGTCACGATAATCTCGTCTGCCTTCTGATCTTCTATGAGACATGAATCAACCGAAATAATCCGATGTGTCCCCTCCTTGTAGATACCGGAAATCGGGTTGTTTTTCCGATCAAGGCCAAATACAGCATGAACCTTATTGCGGTAATGATAGGGCTCTTTCATCCCGATTACAGGCAATACATGACACATTCCTCCTATCAGCCCCTCAATATACTTCTGTTTTTCCTTTAATTGCCCTTCGTAAGTCATATGAAGATATTGACATCCGCCACACTCATAATAGATCGGACATTTTACCTTTCCATTCTTGGATTTATTTATATTTTGTCCACCATTCAGTGATTTTGAAGAGGTTTTTTCCCCATTAAATCTGTGTTTTTCCTCTTTGAATTTGTTTTTACCGTTTTTTTGTACCTGTGTTCTCTTATCTTTTGAAGAAATATTCTCTTTTTTCTTCCATCCTGCCTCTTTCATTTTTACATACCCTCTTTATATCTGATTAAATTGACTTCTCACCCGACATTGACACCAGCATGACTGAATGTCTGTCAATCTGTATCAACGGCCTTAAAATTTTTCTTCCATCGTTCTTTCCTAAAGTGTACCGCGTAGATAAGTCCGCGTACGCATTCGTCAGCCGCCATCGCTATCCAGACACCTTCCAGACCCCATCCCAGCTTACTGCCAAGCAGCCAGGCTCCGGCAGCTGCCACCGCCCATTGAAATGTTACTCCGACTGTAGTAGGAGTCAGCACATCCCCTACTGCAATCAGACATTTTGTCATGACAATATTCACCGCGCGTCCAATTTCAAGTACAATTTCAATAACAAGAATTCTTCGCCCAAGTGCAATAATTTCCGGATTATCTGTAAATATCAGGAAAATATATTTGCCTCCAAGGCACATCAATATTGCCATTCCAACGCACGCGGCAATGGCAACCTTAAGTGTTGCATTAACTCTTTTCTGTATATCATTAAGGCGACGTGCTCCAATCAAATATCCCAACACGATCTGTGTGGCAGTCGCTATTGCCATGGCATATACATAATCAATATTTGCAAAAATTGTACAATAACCTTTTGTCACAGTTACAAGTGTGCCAAATGAGTTGACAATTCCAAGAATAATCATCTGAGAAAGATTATAAGAAAAGCTTTCAATACCTGTAGGAATTGCCAGCAGGCATAAGTTTTTCAATATCTGCACCGGAAATGGCTTAAGATAACTCATTCCCATCTTGACGCGGTGGCTCTTAAAGAACATCCACACCATAAGTGCCAGACCAACCAGCTTGCTGATATCTGTAGATATGGCTGCGCCGACGGCACCAAGCTGCGGCATTCCAAACCAGCCATTAATCAATATTGCATTTCCCACAATATTCATGACATTCATGATAACAGATACAATCATGACTTCTCTTACCATCGCAAATGCACGAATCATCGCCGAAAAAGTCAGATACAGTCCCTGAACCAATATAAATCCGCCGACAATTAATAAATAAAGAGATGCCTCCTCAAAGACCTCGTCCGGCACATGGATGGCCCGATAAAGCGGAGTATGACCTGCAAATACCAGAATCGTTGCGGCCAGACTGACACAACCGATCAGAACAATCGAGACCATACAGGTTCGTGATGCATTCTTTTCGTCCTGTGCTCCCAGATACTGTGACAGGATGACCGTAACTGCGGTCGATGCCATACTCAGCACTATGATTACCAGATTCATGATCTGATTTGCGTTAACGATCGCAGCTACTGACGGCTGTGATACACGGCTTACCATCATCTGATCGACGTTTCCTACCAAAAGCTGCAGCAAAAGCTCTACAAATATAGGCAGTGACATCATAAATACATTTTTGTTGGTATTCATCATATCAATATCATTTTGATATTTCATAAATATTCTCCGTTCTCACGTATTGCATTGTTCAGGTAACATAAAATTTCCTACATAAATAGACACATGCAGCCGCTCGAATACTCTTGTATTTACCACGGCTGCATGTGTCATTCTACACGATACAATACTCTATTGCAAGTATAATCATTAAAGATATCCCTGCATCTTCAGATAATCCTTGATAAGGCAAACGGCTCCGTCAACACCTATCTTGGTTGTATTTATAAGGAGGTCATAATTCTCAGGTTTTTCCCAGTCTCGTCCTGCATAATACCTGTTATAATCCCGGCGTTCACGATCGATCCTGTGAATATTTTTGAGAACATCCTTATCTGCATAAAGATTTCTCTCTCTCACACGTTTTTCACGAACATTGATGTCAGCATACAGAAAAATACGAACCAGACCTTCCGTTCCGTCCAGTACATAGTCGGCACAACGACCGATAATAACGCAGGATTCCTCCGCTGCCAGTTTCCGAATAACTTCAGACTGAAATCTGAACAGGTTGTCGGCAGATATGAGGTCTGAACCGAATGACGGTGCACCTGTTTCCGGAGTCAATGTATTGATGATCTTGTACAAAAGCCGATTTCCTGCTTTCTCGTCAGCCAGATGGAAATAACTTTCCTTGATTCCGCTCTCATCCGAGTTCATTCTCAGAATGTTCTTATCATAAAAGCCAATACCCAGATCCTCCGCCAGTTTCCTGCCTGTATCAGCGCCACCGCTTCCGTACTGTCTTGCGATCGTGATAATAACCTTTTTCTTTTCTGACATACAAACCCCTCCCCTTTACACATTACAAACACATTTCAATCCGGCATTTTCATCTCAGAAAATACCCGCCTGCAGAAACGCATACATCTCTGTACACGCACCTTCTTTATGATCTCAGCATACCATATCGGGGATTATTTTTCCATCTTTTTTAACAAAATAGCAGTATACAAATCGATTTTTTTAACGAAAATGCACAATTTGCTCTGTCATGACCGTCTGACGACACTTTCATTAAAGTTCGTACTCTCCCTTAAATACTTCAACTGCCGGACCTGTCATAAATACTGTATTTTTCTCCCGATCCCAGTTAATCTTAAGCGTTCCTCCAAGCAATTTTACTTCGACATCATTGTCCGTATATCCTGATAAAATCGATGCAACAGCTGCGGCGCACGCTCCCGTACCGCATGCAAGGGTTTCGCCCGAGCCGCGCTCCCATACGCGCATCTTTATATGCTTTCGGTCTATCACTTTGACAAATTCTGTATTGGTGCGATCCGGAAAACGTTTATGAAATTCAAATTTAGGTCCGATCTTTTCAAGATCCAGGTTGTCTATCTCATCCATAAATAAAACCGCATGCGGATTTCCCATGGAAATTCCGGTAAATTCATATATTTTACCATCTACCTCGATTACCTCCGGTAACTCGGAAGTCTGTTTTGGCTCTCCCATGTCCACGGTAACCTCGGTAACCTTGCCATTTTCAACCTTCATATCCAGATATTTGATACCGGATCCTGTCTCCACTGAAATCTGTGGTTTATCTACTATATGATGATCATATACATACTTTCCCACGCAGCGAATTCCGTTGCCGCACATAGCTCCCTTAGATCCGTCCAGGTTGTACATATCCATACGACAGTCCGCAACTTCAGACGGCATAATAAGAATCATTCCGTCAGATCCGATTCCAAAATGGCGGTCACTGACCGCAATCGCCGTCTTCTCCGGATTTTCTACTGTTTCTTCAAAACAATTGACATAGACATAATCATTGCCAATTCCGTGCATTTTTGTAAATTTCATTTGTGGCCCTCCCATTTGATCTTTCTTAGGCTATGCAAAGCTTACTTCACGACATCTTGTAAAGACTGATTACCATCTGAGCCGCCTCGATAATGCTTACCTGACTGTCCATACTGCACTTTTGCAGATATTTATGTGCCTCAGGCTCTGTCATCCTGTTTCTGTCCATCAAAATTGACTTTGCGCTATCCAAAGTTTTCTGATCCTCTTCTTTGCGCTTTGGCGGCGGCTGTCTGCGCATCCGTCTTCTCTTTTCTGCCTGTGTGTGCTCAATCATACGCAGTGTTGAGACTAAATCTCCCATCTTAAAAGGAGACGGAAGACATACAATCTTTCCCATATTTTCTCCGGTCCACCTGCTTGGCGATGCGATCAAAAGCATGTCAATCCCCTGCGGCAGCTGCTCAGCCAGCTGCTGGCACGTCATATCTCCAAAATTGTAGCCGCTTACTACAATTCCATTTCGTAAATCATCGGTCGACATCAGAACCTGCGCACCTGATGTGCAGGAAGCAATGACCTGTATTCCGTTTTTTACGAGTATATTTCTGATATTACGTCCGTCCTGCGGCTTTGAAAATGCTACTATGATGTTTCCCACGCGGTTTCACCTCACTGCGACTATGTACATCCCTAACAACGATACAGATATTCGTTCGACTCCCAATCTGTCACATAAGAGCAGAAACGATCCCACTCTTCCTTTTTACCTTCTCCATACATCCGACAAAATTCTTTTCCAAATATGCGATGTGCAAATTCATTATTATCCAGTTTCCGAAGCAGTACCCCCAATGTCTCCGGAAAACGCGGCGCATCTTCATCGCCCGATTCCTCATCAAGCTCCATGGCATTTTCGATTCCCTCAAGCCCTGCTGCCAGAATTGCTGTCAAAGCAAGATATGGATTGGCAGCCGGATCGGGAAACTGCACTTCTACTGAAATACGGCCATTTCTTGCGATTTTTACATGAACCGCCTTTTCGCTGCCTTTCTCCCAGACTGCAGCCGGAAATTCAGGCTGGAAAACAGTACTTCTTCCCGCTGCCAGACGCTTGTAAGAATTAACAGTAGGATTAGTAAAAATCATCATGTCATTTAAATTTTTAAGGACACCTGCCGCAAACTGCTTTGCCTGAACCAGAGCTTCCTCATCACTCTTTGAAGAAATAGATACTCCCACATGAAGTCCGGAACCGTCTCCGCTCATATTGGGTTTCGGCATGAATGTGGCATGAAGGCCATGTCTCTTTGCTATACGTTTAACGGCAGCCTTGAAAGTCTGCAGATAATCCGCAGCCTCCACTCCACGTCTTGCCGGAAGTATAAAACTATGCTGGCCCGCAGTCAGACCATGATGAGTGCTTTCAACAGCCAGTCCTGCTTCTTCAAGGCTCAGCATCATATCCCTGCGCACACTTTCTGCCAGATCAATCGGGCCTGCATCATAATATCCTGCGACTTCATGTGTAACCGTAGTCGGTCTGCCACCGTCATCTATGTGAAAAAGGTAAAACTCACACTGAAAATCAAAGTCAAAGTGCATGCCCATCTTTTCGGCGCGCTTTACGGTTTCCTGCAGTATATTTCGTGAATCTGTCCATGACGGTGTTCCGTCCTCATTGCATACCTGACATATCACACGCGCAACATTTTCCTGACCGGAATCCCACGGAAGAATCTGATATGTAGATGGATCCGGTTTCAAATACAGTTCCACGCTCTCACTGCGATCTGTCAGATACTCCGGGGCGGCAGCACCCTCAATGCCGGCCTTTTGCAGTCCGCCCAGTGCGAAACGATTGATTGCATAGCCCTCTTTCATCACCTTTTCAGCCTGCATCCGCGTCATCTGAATCATTTTCGTCTGTCCAAAAATATCGGTAAATTGCATTTTTACCAAATCAATATCTTCATCAAAAAAAAGAGCGGATTGGTTTGTATATTCTCCCATCGCAACTTCCTCCTATAAAACTTAAACGGTCCAAGAAAAACAAATGTCTGCTGCGCAGTCGTGTATTTCTTTTGGACTAATTATCTCATTCTTCCCTGCGAAACCTGTCGATCTCCTTTAAAAGCAATTTAAAATTATAGATCATGGAATCAAAGGCACCATATTTGTAAAAATTGATAAAAACAAGTCCCACCGGTACTGCCAGAATCATACCTGCCAGTCCTTTTATTTTAAATCCCATATACAAAAGGAACAGTGTCATCAGAGGTGATACCCCCATAAGATCTCCTACGATCTTTGGCTGAACCATCTGTCTGACAACCTGTGTCAGGATATACAGAAAGACCAGTCCCGCAGCATATGCGTATTCTCCGGCAAAAAGCTTAACCAGTGCCCACGGACACAGCACCGTACCGGTTCCGAATATCGGCAGAAAATCAAGAAATGCCGTAAGCAGTGCCAAAAGCACTCCATGCCGGACCTTAAGAAGCACAAAGCCCACTGCCAGTATAAAAGCCACCACAAACATAATGCGAATCTGCGCCATGATATATCCGCCCAGCATTCCTTTAGCGTCTTTTTTCAGATAATCAATATATCTGAAGACAAATTCCGGCAAATGCTCCTTAAGCCATTTCATGATCGTTTCCCGCTCTGCCAGGAACAGATACGAAGAAAGGATAATTATTACCGTATTTACCAAAATACTCGGAATACTCTTGGCAACACTTCCTGCTATCTCCACAGTCGGTTGTGCTGCCCTTGAAAGCATCTTTCCCAGCATCCCGTTTATATTGTCTGAGAATGATAAAATAGGCGTCTGGAGATTCTGCGGAAAATACTCCGCCAGCTTTCTGCTGTTTTGTAATGCCTGTTCCATCTCCACAATAACGCTTCTATAGATATCAGGTATATCTGCCAGAAATCTTCCAAGCTCATGATATATCAGTATGCCTGCTCCGTAAATCAGACCTATCACTATCGCCAGCGCAAATACTATGATAAGTATCGAACTGTGACGGCGAACCAGTCTGACACGTTTTTCCAGGAAACGCACCAGTGGATTGGCTAACAGTGCCAGGATCCAGCCTACCACAAACGGCATAAAAAATTTCAAAAGTCTGGGTCCAAGAAATATAACTATAAGAAGAGCACAAAGCGGAATTGCGATATTCAAAAGTATTCTAAGAATTCGTTTCATCTTTTTCCTTTATACAAGTGCATAGTGTTCTGCAATCTTTCTGAATGCAGGAAGTGATCTCTCTATCTGCTCATAGGATACACAATATGCGATACGTACATAGCCCGGACACGCAAATGAACTTCCCGGAACCACCAGTACATTGTACTGTTTGCATACTTCACAGAATTCTTTTTCATCTTCCACCGGAGATTTCACAAACAGATAGAATGCACCTTCCGGCTTGATGCAGGAAAATCCGCAGTCTTTAAGTCCGTTGTAAAGAAGATTGCGGTTGCGGTCATAAGCCTCAAGATTAACATTGGCATCTACGCAGCGCTTAATTACCCTCTGCATCAGCGAAGGCGCATTTACGCAGCCTAATACACGGTTTGAAATCGTTGCAGCCTGGAAAACAGACGCACTCTCATCCATCTCAGACGGAATAACCAGATATCCGATACGCTCTCCCGGAAGAGAAAGGGATTTACTGTAAGAATAGCATACAACAGTATTTTTATAATATTTTGTGACATAAGGAACAACTGCCCCGTCATATGCCAGCTCTCTGTATGGCTCATCTGACAAAAGAACGATTGAAGTGCCGAATTCCTGCTGCTTTTTCTCAAGAATTGCCGCAATTTTCTTAAGTGTTTCCTCAGAATAGATAACTCCTGTAGGGTTGTTAGGTGTATTTATGATAACTGCCTTGGTCTTTGCATTGATCTTTTCTTCAAACTCTGTTAGATTCGGCTGAAAATCTACCGTATTCGGAGATACAACAACCAGTTTACCGTCATAATTGCGGACATATGAACCGTATTCAACAAAATACGGAGCGAAGGTAAGTACTTCTTCTCCCGGATTCAGCAGAGTCTTAAGTATTACATTGAGGCCGCTGGCTGCACCTACTGTCATAAGGATATTGCCTGCACCAAAGGAGGTACCGAAACGACGGTTTAATGACTGTGCGATTGTCTCACGCACATCCTCATAACCTGCATTGGACATATATCCATGTACAAAAAGAGAATCCTCTTCATCTACAATATCCTTGATGGCCTGATTAACCTCTGCCGGAGCCGGGACACTGGGATTGCCCAGACTGAAATCAAAAACATTTTCACGTCCGTATTTGGCAGCCAGTTTATTGCCCTCTTCAAACATCATACGGATAGCAGAGTTGTTTTTCATAAGTGGTATCATTTTTTCTGAAATCATTATATTATCCTCTTTTCTGTTTATATTTTATGTAATGAAGGAGGCATACGTCCCCCCACCTTTAGACCTTATAAATTACCTTCTTCCTGCAACCCGGTAAGACACCAGTATATATATAAGTGCCGTAATCCCGAAATAAAACCATGTGGAAGGGTTGCTGAACCATGTGGTAAAAAATGACAGCAGCATATACAGTCCAAACTGTGCGTAGATAAGATATAGTACAGGATTCTGTACCTGACGAATCATTCTCATCAGCATATATGCGACTGCACCTAAAATACATGAAAAGGCAAGCACACCAGCCACGCCAAAATCATAATATGCATCATAAAACATGGTAAGCGTTGTCAGTTCTTCTTTTGTCACATAATACGGAAATGCAGTCAATGACGGCATCAGAAACTTAAGTCCGGTAAATGTCCAAAGCGGTGCCAGCATCTTCACGCCAAAGCTGTGCTTTACAATTCCCTTTACAAGACAGTCAAAATTGTCATAATTGTTTGCAATATAGATATATGGCTGTGTCAGGAATATCGGCAGACGTTTTTTCATTTCAAAAATTGTATTCAGATATGTTGTATCATGGCTTCTGGCTATCGTAAGGAGAATATATAATACGATAAATCCGGCCAGTGCACATAATAAATAAACCGGATTCAGCTGCTTTTCAATCTGTATATAAGTAATCAATGCGAGCATGACAGCAAATAAAAGCTGTGAACGCGATACACATAAAAGCGGAATCATGATTGCAGCCATATCTGCCAAAAGCATGATTATCATCCTGAAACGATTTCTTGTACCTTCAATGCAAAAATAAATCACCGATAATGCCGGCACAAGTACACACGATACCGTCACATAATGAATGCCCGTAATATGAAAATACGAATACGCATGCGGTACCCCTCTTACAAGCAGCGGAATATATCCCATGTATACGGCTTCGATTATAAAGCATGCCGCTGACATTACCGTAAGAGCAACAGCACAAAAAAAGACCGATCCGGCATACGATTCCAGTCCTCTGTGCTGCATAACCTTTAAGTGTCCGCTCGTGTTTACAGATGCCTCTCCAAAATAATTTTCAAGGCAATAAAATGTCAGATAAAAACCTGCAAAAGCAAAAAGGAAACTCAGCCATGTCGCCGTACTCCATGTCTGGCTTAAATAACTAAGCTTCATGCAGGCCAGTCCCTGACCGCCTGTAAATGAAAGTGCAAATACTCCGCGCAGATGCAGCAGACTTCCGCTTTTTCTGTAATCCGATATATACAGATAAACTGCCGCGCAAATAAGTCCCACTCCCGATAAAAGATAATGGCGGCTGAGTGCCAAGACAAACGATGCCGCGTAACAAATCAAATAAACAATCACCGTTGCACCTCATCTGCATACGGCTCTTTAGCCGCATATCATATCTGCCCACTATTCTCCCAGACCGTCATCGACTATCTTAAGCATGGCAGACAATGCCTTCTCTTCATCCTTGCCGTCACAGATAAATTCAATCTCGTCTCCGCTCTTGATACACGCTCCGAGCACACTCAATACGCTTTTTGCATTGGATAAGGTATCTCTGAACCGAAACTGAATCGAACAGTCATATTTTACTGCCTCATTACACAATATCCCGGCCGGTCGAAGATGGAGACCGGTCGGATTTTTTAATCTGATTTTTGCTTTTACCATTTGATACTTCTCTCCTAATTTGGGGATACGTTGTCAACCTCTATGCTGCGTTATTATTTTCCGTATCCGCTGTTTCTTTTGCCAGACTTGATCCAGTTTCGTATACAGAACCTGTCTGACTGTCAGTGTCACCCCTGTCACTGTCTGAATCTTCTGTTGTTTGGGACGCCTGGCTGCCACGTTCACTGACATCTACAGTCACTGTCGGTGTGGACAGCATCTCAAATGCATCTCCTATCTGGAATTGTGCCGCTACTGTATGTTTGCCAAGTCCCATTCCGGATACATCAACCTTAATATTCATCTTTGATGCCGACAGACTGCTCAGATCCTCTTCGAGTCCTCTTACCTTGACTTCGACATTCGTATCTTCAACAGAATAACTGTAGCTGTTATTTTTTCCTGTCAAAACGACATCCTCAGGCTTTATCGTGAACGTTTTTTCGGTTAGTTTTTCCACCTGCAGTGTTACTTTGATTGTTGTACTTTCAAGACCAACTATAGTAAGGCCGGATGGCAGATACTCCTCCAGATTAATTTCGCACTCCACATCCTTAGTTGCATCCTGCACATTTAAAGAAGGTCCCTGAATCGTAATAGTACTTACGGATGCCAGATCCGTCTTGAGACCTGCCACCGAAACCGTCTTAACATCGGTTTTCGGGCCGGTATACCGATAACCTTCCGCAGCCTCTCCGGTCACATCAAAATCAAGCGGTACTTCCTTTACCTTAAGGATCTGCATCGTGTAAGTGATGTCACCGCCCACCGTCTTGACGGAATCCCCAAGATCTGACAGTACATTGCCATTGGCATCAAAATACTCCGGTGTGGCTGTTCCGCTTATGTCAGCAGCTGCACCGTCGATATTGAACCGGATTCCCACAGTGCTTATCTGACCAACCAGCGATGTTGGTCCCTTTACAGTAACCTGAGCAGGTGTCATCGTCACTTCACCGGCTGCATAACCATCTGCCGCATTTCCCTGCGGATATGCCTTCAGCGTAAATGTTTTGGTCTGCAGCGCCTCGGTAGTTATCTTTATAACCTCCGGAGATTTGACCACCGGTGTTGACTCAAGCAGCTCCTCGTTATTCAGCACTTCCACGCGTATAGGAATCGCTCCGGTTACATCATACATATCCGACAAATCCGCATACGCATAGAAATCTGTTGCCTTAATCTTATAATCATCTTTTGTCCGAATCTTAAAGCTTATCGTCGCTGTTTTTTTGCCTACTACATCATAAGCCAAATCGGCCTGTTCAAGCACCTGATCGTTTGTGATCGTGACCGGGACTTCCCTTGTCGATACCTTGATCGGGTTTGCCACATTGACAACCGCAAGCCATACAAAAAAAGCACAGAACAGGGCAATCAGCTTGATCGCCAGATTATTCGTCAGCTTTTCTCTCATTTTTGCGTCTTCCCTTCCATATTCTGAAACGACCTGTGTTTTCATTTTCACGTTTTACTAAAACCGAAAGCATATCTTTAAGTTCATCTACGTCTTTAACGCTCTTAAGATGTCCCGAAACTGCCACCGATACACGCCCTGTTTCCTCAGAAACCACCAATGTTATGCTGTCTGTCGTCTCACTGACTCCGACAGCCGCACGATGTCTGGTTCCCAGCGCCTTGCTTATGTCCATATTGTCTGACAAAGGCAGGTAGCAGGTAGCTGCCGTGACACGGTTTCCGCGAATCACCACGGCACCGTCATGAAGAGGTGTATTGTGTTCAAATATATTGATAAGGAGCTGACTGGTCACGATACCGTCAACCTCTATACCGGTTCTTTCGATTTCTCCAAGCGGAGTGCTTCTTTCTATAACTATAAGTGCACCGGTCTTGACCTTTCCCATCTCAAAACATGCACGCACCAGCTCTGCAATGGTCTTTTCGCTGAAATCTTCATTCTTTTTAGTGTCATCTGCGGAAAACAGCGATGTAAGAACGTTCTGACTGCCGATCTGTTCCAGGGCCTTGCGAAGCTCCGGCTGAAAAATGACTATGATAGCCGTCACTGCGATATATGATGTCTTCTCCAGAAGCCACAATATCGTATCCAGCTCCAGTACCGCTGCTGCAAGAAAAAATCCAAGAATAAAAATAATACCCTTGAGAAGAGTCCACGCCCGCGTATTTTTGATCCAGATCAGCATCTCGTATACAAGAATTGCTATAATCGCGATCTCTATTAAATTTTTAAAGGTTATCTTCGGTACAAAAGAGATCCACGAATAAATCTCCGTCAGTATCTCTGCCATCTATCTTCCTTCCTCTCGGGCCTTTAACCATGTCTATTTCTATTTCTATTTCTTTTTCAATTTGTTAATTTTCTTCACTTTGACATCTGTCTTCGGAATCGCTATCTTCGGTACGGCCTTCACGTAATAATAATAATCGTCATCTTCAAACTGCGTATATTCGGTTCTGCTGTAATCAACCGAAAATACAAACAGCTGATATATCAGGGAAGCCGCCACAGCTCCAACCATCCCGACAAGCAGTTCCGATACGGATACCGGCACACTGAATCTGAAATCACCGATGAAAACAACAAGAATCTGCATGATAATTCCTGCCGCAATGGCTATACTCCATGAATAGTTGATAGACAGATTCTTAATCACACATACTGTCAGAGCACCCAGACAGCACGCTGCAACCATAACCAGCATAGTCTGATTGGCCATCAAATTCTTAAGAACCTGTGAAAGCATCTGTGTGATCTCGGTCTGTTCGCTGCCTGCCAAAAAGCTTCCATTCTGCTTTACATACATAATCACATAATAGAGAAATATACCGCAGCTCATGGGAATAGCTGATATCAGGCTTCCCGTGAGTCCCAGAATAAGCGGGACAGCAAACGGCACCTTTAAGAAAAACATTATCGGAGTGATAAGCAGATACGCACTGTCCCCCGGCTGAAATCCGTAATAGAGCAGCACTACAATAAGCAGAAACAAAAATGTTATCAGTGCCACCTCCATGGATGCCGCAAAAAGCTGTGCCAGAAGGAAAATACCCATCAAAAACGCGACAGCTCCAAACGGGAGAAATGCACAGATAATCCCCGCAATCAGAGGCACCATACCGCCGCTTAATTTCGGCATAAGACCAATGTTCTGATTTATAAAAAATACCGTTGCAAAAGCAGTGACAAAATGCACAAAAGCATTCACAAAAGCACTGTATCTGGCATAAAAAGCCTTGAGAGCTTCTTTTCCTGCAAGGAGTCCTCTCATCTGTCTTTCCTCTCTCTTTCTGTCTTTGCGGCCCGGCGGTTCATATCATAGCGTTTATCCAGATGCTTAAGCTTAACCAGATAGATCCGCTTCATCTTCTCTGCATAATCATACCGCTCACCATATATAACCACTGTCAGGACGACATACAGAAAAAGCCCCCCGAGGTATAAAATGCCTCCTCGAAAAGCCAGTCCCTTCAATTCATCCATTCCCGCAGAGTTCAAAACCACCTCTACATTAAAAAGTATCCACATCCCGAACAGAAGTATACTACATAACGTATAGCTTACAAATCCCCTAATCAGGCTGCGGCTGATATAATCATTCTTGAAATACTGACTGACAGTTTTCATATTTGACGCGTGTTTTTTCTCAAACAGTGCCAACTCTGTCATTAACTTTATCTTATCTTCATTAAGCATACATAATCCCTTTATGTGTTGCTGTCAATGCGCCTGCTAAACAACTGTACAACTGTTTTTAAACCGCTGCTGCCTGTGCGCTTTCTTAAAAGTAATGATTTTCATTGACTATAGAAAACTCATACATTACAAAGTATAACATAACTTTTTTCACTTGACGAGGGGGCATAGGGATTTTTCATAGCTTTTTCATAAATTTGTAAGGGTTCGCAAAGTGTGGGGTCTTTGAGTTTCAGTCATGGTAACGCTGCTGTCAGGCGGCATGCGAGTTTCATAGTGTTTTACCATACAACGAAAAAAGCCTGCAGATCACACATATTTGCATGATCTGCAGACCTATATTCACATATCTATATTCTCACTTTCAGTGAAAGATTGTCACCGTTAGATACATGCCGGTTATGGTAATGTAACTGTCAGGCGCCATGTCAGTTTAATTAACTTTTTTGTCTTACCTTAATGCCGCCTGTCCGTCCCAGGCACCATCCGGGCCAACCCGGTATCCGTCAGGTGTCTGTGCATTCTGATACATCGAGCCCTTAGGTTCTCCGGTCACTTCTGAAAAATAGTACCATTTTCCATCAATCTGTCTCCAGCCGGTAACCATCTCACCGCTCACCGGATTTAGATAATACCAGTGTTTGTCCCCTGACTCATCAAAATACCAACCGGTTTTCATGCCGGTATTTTGATCTATCTGGTACAAGTTGTCATCCTTGCCATCCTGCGCCCAGCCGATTTTGATATAACCGTCCACGCCGAATGCCCACCAGTTTCCGTTTATTTTTACCCAGGTAAATACTTCACGCTGATTTCCTGATGCATCTTTTACCAGACTTCCTGCAGCTCTTGAACCATTAGCATATGTAAATCTCCATCCGATTTCATCCTGATGCCAGTTTCCTTTTACCGACGGTCCCGAAGACGAGGTTGAAGAAGATGATCCTGAAGATTTGGAACTTCCAGAACCTTTTCCTGAGCTTCCCGAATTACCTGATGAAGACGAGCCTGAGCTGCTTGAGCCGCTGTCAGAAGACGAACCCGAGCTGCTTGAGTCACTGTCAGATGGATTGGAACTGTCAGAGCCACCAGAGCTTCCCGAATCGCCAGATGATGAATCGGAACCTCCCGTTGATGAGTCCGAACTGCTTCCGCTGTCCGTACTTTCTGAATCTCCTTTTGATGTCCCCGAACCGCTTCCGCTGTCCGTACTTCCGGAGTCACCTGTTGATGAATCAGTATCTTTGGAGCTGTCGGAACCTTCTGTACTTCCAGTCTTTTCTTTCACCGTAAGTACACCGCCGACGAACTGAATCTCATAATTATCCGAGGTAAGTCCCGACGGAACGATCGAATAAGTTCCCGCAGGACTCTTAGCTGTATATTCGCAATCAAACTCAAGTGTCCCGTCTAATACGCCTTCAGCCTCCTCATTTACAAATCCGCTATAGGTTACTGCATATGCCGGATTCTCGATTCCTGCGGTTATCTCCTGATCCTTTGCCGTCACGGTAAGATTAGCCTTTTCTATCTTTGAATTACCAAACGTTTCTGCAGACAGGTTATCCTGTACCAGTTCATAATTACCAGTTAATGTCTGATTCAGGCTTATATTATAAACATTTATACCGGTTGTTCCTGCATTCTTTGACGCCCACTCAAAGGTTCCTGTGACAGCGTCTGCAGCCAGGACAGACTCCTTATCATCGTCCGGAATCGCATATCCGCTCTGCGGTGTCAAAGTCAGTGTTCCAGAGGCTTTAGTATCTCCGTCATACGTCTTGCTGTCTAAAGAAGAAATCGACGGAATCAGCTTTGATTTTGTTACCTTAAAGGCAACCGGCTCACTTTCCGCTTCCTTATAATTGGTGCTGGTTCCTATCTTGGCCTTCACATACCACGTGCCTACCTGATTCTGCTGATTCCATGGAGCATAATTTCCATTCTCACTCTGACTGTACAGATATGTAACTTCTCCGCTCGTATCCGTAGCTTCTACCTGCGGCTGTGGCAGGTTGCCATATGAAATGTCCGCGCATGTTACTTTGACCTGATTCTCCAAGCGGTTAATCTTAATTTCACCCAGGTATACAGGTGAATTCTGTGCTTCCACATTCTCTCCGCCGGTGCATGTGATACCAATCGAATACTGTCCGTATGAAGATGTAGGATCGACAGCCACATCGTAGTGACCGTCACTGTTTTTAGTGGCCTTCTCAGTAAGAGCGCTTGTCATATACAGGTCAAAACCAAGAGCCCCATAGCCGGAAATAGTACTGCTCTCCTCTTTTAGTGTAGGTCGAATTGCATTTTCTCCGTCGTTACCATAGTCGATAGCATCAGGCACACTGAACCAATTTGCATTATCACTCAATTTTGCCTTCTTGATTGTAATATCTACAATAAGAAGGTTTTCTGCGTGCTGGATGCCGGTATTTTCATACTTTGTTGTAACATATACCCCATAGGTCCCGGCATTTATCGGTCTGTCAGATTCAAATTCTGCCGCATATGTGCCGTCCGCAAGCTTATTTTTAAATCTGATGGAATCAATTTCAAACAGTCTTCCATCCGCATTTGCTTTATTAGGACTGATTGTAAACGTCGCCGGATATGCCTTTCCGTCATATGTAGTCTCCAACACATTCGTATAGGAGAAATCATCTTTTGTCAATGTCCTGATGGTAGTTTTAAATGTGACCTTATACACACTTGAATAGTCACCATTATCATTCTTTGCCGCAAGATAGTATGTATACTCTGTACACGGATCTAAATCAGTGAATGAAATAGAAAATTTGCCGTCTGTCACATTCACACTGCCTGCTTCTGTAGTATTCTTTTTATTTTTAACAGTATTTTCAAGTTCCTTGGCAGTCCCGGTAGCATCAAAACTTTCGTTACTTATGTAATAAACCACCGTGCCGTTTGTCTTGCCGACAATCGACGCAGATGAAGAAGTCAGTGAATCTGAGTCTACAGCGGAATCGATTTCTATATTGTATGCAGGGTAAAGCTTAAGCGTACTGTCACTCACGGTATCATTCGTTGTGATTATTTTTCCCTTATTGTTTTTCCATTCGGTATTTGTCATTCGATCAATTACGACGCTGCTTGGATAACCGTGCTTTTTGATATATTGCTTATAAATCGGGGTGGCTGCAGTTGTGACATCCGCAAATGATTTATAATACTCGACTGTTGAAATCGTATTTGTTCTCTGCCAGTATATGTATAAATCTGCATCTGCTTCTGCTGCCGTCTTATTATCCACTACGCAAATAGCACCGCTTGCACTAAGCTTAACATAATCCAATATATCCCTGTGCCCGGATTTAGTCACTGTTCCCAAAAGAATCGGATTGCCGTCATTGTCTGCAGGAAGAGCAATTGTAAGATTCTTATCAGATCCCACTTTTGCCTCTGTCAAATCCATATTCATATTCTGCTTCTGTACAAGCTCAATTGTCTGGAATGGCAGCTCACCGGTTACTTTTACTTTTCCATCTACGCCTGATTCTTTGGCCCTGAAGCACAGATCAGCAACTTGACCTGAAACAGTTCCGCCTGAAATCTCTGTTTTACTCGATCCATTACGGCTGATTCCGTAAGTACCTCCCGATATCTCGCCGCCTTTGACATAAACCTCTGCGCAATATGCATTACCGCTTGCACGATCCTGATAAATCGCAGCACTGTTATCTGACTCTATCGTACCACCGTCTATATGGATCTGAACATTTCCAAGTGCCTTGATCGCATAGTGCGGTTCTGAAGTTGTGGAATTATCTTTAATTTCAGCCTCTTTACCTACTTCAAGGTTTGCCTTTGAAAGGTTAATCGTACTGCCGCTTGTGCTGGTGACAGAACCACCAAAAATCTTAATCGTGCCTGCCGTATCTCCGTCAAAGCCGGCCGCATCCATGTAAGACTCAAGAGTTCCTGTGCCGAGTATACTGCATCGCCCGTCAATTTTGCCCTTCAGAACAATAGTCGCACCATCTCCCGTATCGACAGTCACATTGCCGCTGTACGTCTGACTTTCCGAACCAAACGTCAGAGTATATCCAGGATTTGTGTCCACATTCAAAATTTCAGAAAGAACATCATTCAGACTGTCTTTGCTTATCGTAAGCGTATTTTCTTCTGTGATTTTATCTGTATCATCTCCATATTGAACCTTATACGTTATATTTACCTTATCTTCAAGAACCTCTGACTGTACAACCAACACTTCCGTAATCTCGCCCGAAGTAATATCAATCGCGCCTGCTGTTTTGTCTTTAACACAAATATAATTACCGGAGTAAGTTAACATATAATTATCAGATGGCTCTGATGCAGCCTTATCCTCAAACGAACTTAAAAGCTGAAATGAAGTATTCTCTTTTATGGCATCTATACTTGTATTCGATCCTTCGATCCATTTAAAGTACGAAGACATCTTGTTTAAATCAGTAGTTGTCACAGCTATCGTAAATGGATTGCTTAAACCGGTTAATTCCGTTGCATCCACGGTTTTGGTTCCCGCCGTATATAGCATGGACGCTGCCGCTTTGCCATTTCCTGATGACGTTGCACTGATATCCACATTTCCTTTCAATGTCACTTTGCAGTTATCCTGGCCAAAAATCCCGTAAGCTGCCGCGCCGCCATTGCAGGTGATGGCCACAGTTGAATTATCTATAAGGAGTTTTCCATTTTCAGGCATATAGATTGCCGACTCATAACCATTCTCAGAAGAATTTTCGACATTTACACTGCTGTTATGAATTTCCACATCAGGAACCATGTATATGTAATTTTTTAGCTCACTCTGAGTATAATCCTCACTCTGAGTATCAATTATCAGTTTGCCGCTGCCATTAGCATCACCTGTGATTGCGCCATTTACAATAACACTATGCAATTTACATGTAGCGCTGCTGCCAATAGAAACTCTGCCATCGACTCTACCGCCTGTCATTTCATAATTGCCATTAACCTCTAGTGCATTTCCATCATTGCAAGTGATGGTGGTTCCATCCAAGTTCACTTCATCATTTTTTCCGACAACAATTCCGGCCTTTATTTCTTCCTTACCGGGATTCGTAAATATAACCTTTGAACTATCCGAATAGTTGTTGCTAAAGAATGTTCCCGCACCTATCTTGGCATAATTTTCTATGGTTACCTCTATGTCCTTGGCACCGATTGTGAACAATGTTCCCCTATCTCTCACATAGTTGCCTTCAAGAACAATAGTACAGCTTTCCTTGATTGTGAAACTGCAGCTTCCTCCAGCTGAGCCATCGATAGTTAATTTAATTTTTCCGTCTGTATTGTAATTTTTCTTGCAGTCTTCAATAGCGTCGTTAAGAACTGCATCTTCATTGTTGTATACTATCTCTGTACCAAGTTGCCCTCCTTTTATTGTAAATACATTAAAATTCGGATACCTGTCAACCCTCTCATACTGCACCGTATACTCCGGCACCTCATCTGTCAGTTCAAGTGCTTCCATCGGTTCCGCCGTCATATTTCCGATCACTACGCAGATTTCCGGAATCTCTTCTGAGCTGTACTCTATTACATTGCCGTCCTCATCTTCTTCTGGCAAAACTACCCTATAGACATATGCGGCTCCTATGTAAGGTGCATTTGCTTCTTCATAACCTTCCCATGTTTCTTCATCGGTCTCTATAGGATTGCCGTCTTCGTCAAATTCTGAGAAATATTCTTTTAATGATGTTCCGCTCTTAAATTCCGGATAATCACTCTGCTCAGGGTCCAGTTCCCATGTGATTCCTTTTAATTTCCGAGTTTTGTCCTTTGCCTCTTCATTTTCTGATTTCTCATTTTCCGGTTTTTCGTCCTGTTCATCACTGTCTGCCTTTTTCTCACGTACCGTTACAGTCAATGTATCCGGAAGGACTATATCACTCTCCGCACTTCCAAGGTCAAGCTGCTGTCCTAGGATCTCTTCTGAAAGCTCTTCAAAACCGGTAACAACAAGAGTCGATGTTTCTTCCTCTTCATCATAGTCTTCGGGATCAGTCACCCCCCCGATTGATTTTCGTTCAAATCATCTGAACCTTCTTCGCTCTCTGATTCTTCTGTTTTCGGATCGGGTGTGTTTTCATTATTTTCTGATGTTTCTTCCTGATTCAGGCTATCAGAATCAGAAACCACTCCATCTTTTTCCTGCAGGTCATCGCTCTGGTCTTGATTCCGGCTCTGATCAGATTCCTGTTCCTGACCGGATTCCTGAGTCTTGCTCTGACTGGGCTCCTGAGTCTCGCTTTGATCCTCTTCCTGATCCTTACCAGACTCCTGAGTCTCACTTTTGCCCTCTTCCTGAGTCTGCCCCTGAGTCTGACCCTGGTTCTGAGCAGTTTCCTGAGTCTCGATTTTGTCCTCTTCCTGTTTCTGATCCTCCTCAGATTCCTGCGTCTGACTTTGACCCCATTCCTGTTTCTGATCCTCCTCAGGTTCCTGCGTCTGACTTTGATCCTGCTCTTTGCCCTGATCAGCCCCCTGAGTCTGGCTCTGGCTCTGCTCCCCAGTCTGATTTTGGCTCTCTTCCTGAGTCTTACTCTGTCCCGATTCCTGCTCTTTTACATCTTCATTTTTTCCATCGGGAACTATATCTCCACCAGAAACTATGTTTCCATCGGAAATCGAATTCTCCGATTCTCCAGTCTCCTGCTCTGATACTGACAAGGTTTCCGCCTTTACCTGCAGATGCATTCCGCCGCTGTTTAACGCCAGCATAGCAGCCAGTGCCGCCGCCGGTACACGTCCATACCACCTTCGTTTTACCATACCTTTTTCCCCTTTCCATTAAGCAAACTGACATGTCACCTGATGGTGATACCACCATGGCTAAAAGTCAGTTGTTTTGTGCCTTTGGCGCTCTCACAAGTTCTAAGATCTTTTGTATGACTTCATTATATAGCTTAAAAGTCTTTCTGTTCAACCAAAATAATGCAATATGTCAAAATATGATACCAGATGTTAAGCAGCAGACGAAAACTGAGTTTATAAAATGCAAAAAAGCCATCCGATTTTAATAAAAACCGAATGACTTCTTTTTTTACTGCAATTTTCTCATATTTTCTTGCAAATCAGTTTTGCTGCCACTTCCCTATGCAGCCGGCTCCTGAAGCACGGTTCCCTCCGGGAATGCCGCGCGGAACACACGGCGCACAAGCGGTCCTGCTACTATAAGCTGGAACGGAAGTGCCATGATGATATTCTTAGGAATATTTGTAGCCCAGATAATGATCAAATGGTTCCATGCGCCTGATTTTACGCAGGCTTCCAGTCCGCCGTATAAGGACATAAAAAATACCATCGGAACTACCATACAGCAGGAGATCGTGATTACCTTGCGAAGTGTGCTGCTCTCAGGAGTAACAAAAAAGCGGAATGCAACTCCCTTTGCCGGGCCGGATACGATAAACCAGTCAAACAGGAATGCATAAATAAATGCAAACGGGAATCCAATCCATCCCTCGCGGATTGTCTCAAGGGATAAATGTCCCATATGAAGTGTTACATTGTACATACTCATCCAGAGCACCATGATAAAGCACATAATGACTGAATAAATAAAACTTTCTCTCTTATTTCTTGGCATGTTGATTTCCTCCGATAAATAATATTAATGATGTTGGGGTCAAAAGGTCTTTTGACCCCTCTGATACCAGATTGCTTCGCACAATGTGCTCTCGCATCTACGCTCCGCTCCGGTCGGTGCTAAGCATGAGCCACTGGCACATAGCACCTTCAAAAACATTCGTAATTCGCTCATTTTTCTTCGAAAAATGGCTACTTACTCATGTTTTTGGCGGGTCCCAAGGTCAAAAATTCTCCTGCAAGCAAGCTTGCGTCGAATTTTTGACCTTTTGACCCTGGTATCATATTAATGTGAGCATAAAAAAAGCAGAGATCGGAAACTCGTTTCGATCTCTACTGTCGTATGCAATCTCACTGCGTTTTTTCAGACTTATTTTCTGACTATGCTACGTCTATTATTATATATGTTTTTTTTGAGCCGCATAAGCACTTTTTTGCGCATTTTTGATTTTCATCATTTTTGTGCATTTTAACTTGAATCATTTTTACGTTTTGTATATTTTCAACAATTAGTTCAAAATACATTCCACGAATACATCAAAGAAAAATCTTCTTAAATGATTTACCATTTTCCTAAATTTTCCCTTTAAAACACTCAAATTAATATTGACAAGAATGCCTTTATTGGATAGAATACTATAGTATGTTTACATTGAACTGTCCGTGTCCAGGCTTTAATGCAAACCAAATACAAAATGAATTACGAATCAAAATAAAAGAATTTATGATGGAGGTACACTACATTGGCTAACATTAAATCCGCAAAGAAAAGAATCTTAGTTGCAGAGACAAGAGCTGCAAGAAACAAGGCTATCAGATCTAAAGTTAAAACAGCTATCAAGAAAGTAGAAGCTGCTGTTGCTGCAAATGATAAGGCTGCTGCACAGGCTGCATTATTAGCTGCTACAAGCGAGATCGACAAGGCTACTTCCAAGGGCGTATATCACAAGAATACAGCTTCCCGCAAAGTATCCCGTCTTTCCAAGACTGTTAACACTCTGGCTTAATTATCCGGAGAGGATCTTTCAATATTAAAAATTAACCCAATTCAAAAGGCCATCATTCTGTGGGTGTGACAGAATGATGGCCTTTTTTCGCACAATATTTTTAAAGTGTTGTCATATTTTCTTCTCTGATTTCTTTCGCCGCCTGTACAAGATTTTTAAGACTTGCCTCAGTCTCGGCAGTTCCTCTCGTTTTCAATCCGCAGTCAGGATTGACCCATAACTTTTCAGGCGCAATTTTATCCAGCATTTTATAAAGTGCGGATTTGATTTCTTCGACAGATGGCACTCTCGGTGAGTGAATATCATAAACGCCTGGGCCGACCTCCGTTTTAAAGTTATTATCCTTTAAAGCATCTAATATCTGTAAATCGGAACGAGAAGCCTCGAAGGTAATAACATCTGCATCCATATCGTCAATTGCCTTAATAATATCGGTAAATTCGCTGTAACACATATGGGTATGTACTTGTGTTTCCGCTTTTACTCCGCTGTGGACAAGACGGAATGCAGGGATGGCAAAATCAAGATAATCGCTGTACCAGTCAGATTTTCTAAGCGGCAATTTTTCACGCAGCGCAGCCTCGTCAACCTGAATAATTCGGATACCATTTTTCTCCAGATCCAAAACCTCATCACGGATAGCCAATGCAATCTGATATGTGCTCTCCTTTATCGATATATCCTCTCTGGGGAACGACCAGTTAAGAATCGTCACCGGTCCTGTCAGCATACCTTTCACTGGCTTTTCAGTAAGGCTTTGTGCATAAACCGACCAATCCACCGTCATCGGCTTGCTCCTCGAAACGTCGCCCCAGATAATCGGTGGCTTAACACAGCGTGTGCCGTAGGACTGTACCCATGCCTTTTCGGTAAACAGATAGCCATTCAACTGTTCACCGAAGTATTCAACCATATCATTTCTTTCAAACTCTCCGTGAACAAGTACATCCAAACCGATTTCTTCCTGTAGTTTCACACATTCAGCAATCTTTTTACGGTTGAATTCTATATATTCGTTTTCTGTAATGCTGCCTTTTCTAAAAGCGGTACGGTTTGCCTTAACATCCGACGTCTGCGGAAAAGAGCCGATTGTTGTTGTCGGGAAGAATGGCAGAGAAAATTCCTTTTTTTGAATTTTTTCTCTTTTTTCAAATGCAGGAATTCTTGTAAAATCATTCTCGCTTATATTTGCAACCCTTTCCCTAACGGCAGGGTCATTACAATCAGGTCTGTTACCGTGCAATAAAATATTGGTTCTATACAAGTCTTCGTTTACATAGTCTGTTTCTGACAATAATTTAAGTTCAGCAAGCTCCAGGAGTTTTTCTTCGGCAAAAGCAAAATGTTCAAGATATTTTTGCTGCAGTTTTGTTTCATTTTTCAAAGTATACGGAACATGGAGCAATGAGCAGGAAGTGCCAAGTACTGTTTCAATTCCTTTGGATTTTAAATCATCAATCAGCTTCAAAGTTTTTTCATAATCGTTTTTCCAAATATTCTTACCGTTTACTACCCCTGCAAAAAGGACCTTACCGTCTGCAAATCCGTTTTCTGATACAAGTTCAAAAGTCTTTTTTCCTTCAATAAAATCAAGACCGATACCGTCAAAATCAAGAGCAGAAATATTCTTATAGCAGTCACGAACATCTCCGAAATATGTTTGAAGCAATATCTTTACTTCATTTTTTGCAGAAAGGATACCTTTGTAAAGCTTTTCAAAAAGAGCAATGTCTGATTCTGTTAAATCATATACCAAATACGGCTCGTCAAACTGTACCCATTCTGCACCGGTCTTATTAAATTTTGCAAGTAAATCAGCATATGCGGTGATAACATCGTCGGCATAATTCTCAGCAGTTTTCGTTTCCTTATATCTCAAAAGCTTTAACAATGTGAATGCACCGACAATGACGGGCTTTGTGACAATATTTAAAGATTTTGCCTCTTCAAATTCATCAATCGGTTTTGTTCCTACAAGCCGAATATCAGTACTGTCGTCAATTTCCGGAACCATGTAGTGATAATTGGTATTAAACCACTTTTTCATAGCAAGTGCTTTTACATCTCCCATTTCTCCCTGATATCCTCTTGCCATTGCAAAATAAGTATCAATCGGCGACAAATCCAAAGAAGAATAACGGGACGGAACAATATTGAAAAGGACTGCAGTGTCCAACATATTGTCATAAAATGAAAAATCATTTGATGGGATAAAATCAAGCCCCGAAACTTTCTGTGTCAGCCAATTGGCTTTTCTGATTTCTTTCGCCGTACTTTGCAGCTCATCAGCAGAAATCTCTTTTCTGAAATATTTTTCTGTGGCAAATTTTAGTTCCCTCAGAGTACCTACTCTCGGGTAACCGATAATTGATGTACGCATACACATATCCTCCTAACATAGATTTATTTACTCTGAAAGTGTTGCCAAGCAACCAGACAGTCCGCGTACTTGCACGAGGGGATAGCTGGGCATTTGGCAACCAGGCCTGTATGAGTAAGTAGGGCGATAGCCCGGATTACGAATTCAGGCGGCGGTTGTGAGAGTGCCGAAGGCACGAAACAACTGACTTTCATTCATGGTAATGCCACCGTCAGGCGGCATGGAAGTTTTATAGGCAAATTGCGAAGCAATTTCCTACAACGAACAGCCCTTCTGCGCTTTCCGTAATTCAGTGTAGCGCAAAAAGGCTGCTATATGTTAATATGCGTTTTTAATACCATTACATAGGTTAAATCTATGCCATACTTCCTTAGATATATTAATATCCTATATGTCTTTTTTTATTTTTAGAATGGCTCCCTTATCAGCAGAGGTAACCAGTGAGGCATATTTTGCCAGCGATGGTGTCCTCTCCTTATAAACCGGGGTAATATTCTTAAGTCTCTCTTCGATAACCTCCTGAGGTACCAGAAGATCAAGTTTACGGTTCGGAATATCGATCCTGATGCGATCGCCCTCTTCGACTGCCGCAATCGGACCGCCTTCAGCCGCCTCCGGAGAAATATGTCCGATGCACGGTCCTCTGGTGGAGCCTGAGAATCTTCCGTCTGTTACCAGCGCACAGCTCTCGTCCATGCCTCTTCCTACCAACAGTGAAGTTGTCATGTGCATCTCACGCATACCGGGTCCGCCTTTCGGTCCCTCATAGCGTATGACGATCACATCACCCTCATTAATCATATCATTTGATACCGCATAGCTGGCATCTTCCATAGAATGGAATACTCTGGCCCGGCCTTCAAACTGATACATACATGGTTTCACACCTGATTTCTTAACAACCGCACCGTTCGGTGCCAGTGTGCCATACAAAATTGCAATACCGCCTTCAGGATTTTTGGGCGCAGACAGCGGATAGATAATATCATTTTCTACCAGTTCCTGACTTTCAAGGTTTTCCTTGATAGTTTTTCCCGTTACAGTCAGGTGATTATCGTTTAATTTTCCTTCTATTGCCTTTAAAACTGCCGGAAGGCCGCCAATTTCATGCAATGCAACGATCGGATATTTTCCTGATGGTTTTAAATTACATATGTAAGGAACTTCTCTGCTGATTCTGTCAAAATCATTCAGTTCCAGATGAACCCCGGCCTCGTTTGCAATCGACATCAAATGAAGCACCGTATTTGTCGAGGCGCCCATAGCCATCGTCGCGGCAATTCCGTTTAAAAGCGCCTCTCTTGTAAGAATCTTTCTGGCTGTCAGACCTTCGTGAATCATCTGCACTATACGTTTTCCGGAATTTCTGGCTATTCTTCTCTTTTCAGATGAAACAGCCGGAGCTGTTCCGCAGTGTGGAAGACTAAGTCCAAGAATCTCAGCAAGACAGCTCATGGAATTTGCCGTTCCAAGCATTGCGCAGGTTCCGTAGGTTGGCAGAGCCGCTTTCTCGATTTCCAAAAGCTCTTCCTCAGAAAGCTGTCCTTTTTGCGTCTTCCCGATAAGCTCTCTCATATCTGTCAGGGTGATTACGTCCATATCCTTGTAACGCCCCGGCAGCATAGGTCCGCCCGGAACAATGATAGTTGGAATATTTACACGGGCTGCAGCCATGATCATTCCCGGAACAATCTTATCACATCCAGGAAGCATCACCATCGCATCAAAATGATGAGCTTCTATCATCATCTCGATTGAATCTGCTATGATCTCACGGCTTGGCAGCGGATAACTCATGCCCTTATGTCCCTGACAAATACCGTCGCACAGCGCAATCGTATTAAATTCTCTCGGAATTCCGCCCGCCTCGATGATACCCTGTTTTACATAGTCCGCCAATTCCCGCAGATGGATGTGTCCCGGAACCATTTCCGTAAACGAATTGACCACCGCTACCAGCGGTTTTCCGAAATCTTCCGTGTCAAGGCCGGTACTGTACAAAAGTGCCCGGTGTGCCGATCGCTCGATTCCGTTGACCAGTTCTCCGCTCCGATAAGAGCTGAACTGCATCTTGCTCTCATCCATATTTTCTCATCTCCTTCTCATGTTTTTATGCATGGCTACTGTTCACGCTCTGTCTGGACAGTAGACATGCTGCAGTATATTCCCTTTGTTCATAATCATCTTATCATTGACAGTCACAACTGTAAAACAGTATTATATTACATATACACAACTTTTTATTGTGCGAAGGAGGATTTCCATGACTACCGCCCAACTGATTTTTCTTTATGCCGCCGAGGAGCGAAATATCACCCGTGCTGCAAAGCGCGCTTTTGTAAGCCAGCAATGTGCCAGCGCGCATATTCACAATTTAGAAGAACATTATAAAACACCCTTATTTAACCGAAAGCCCTCTTTTTCGCTCACTCCCGCAGGACAATGTCTGTATGATTCCCTGCGTGAGTTGTCCATACTTGAGGAAAATACCGACAACAGAATTCGTGAAATCTGTCAGGGAAGCGCCGGTAAATTAAGAATCGGCATCAATTCAACCCGTGCCCGGGTTTTGATGCCGATTCTATTACCTTCTTATTCTTTAAAATATCCCGATGTACAGATTTCCATTTTTTCAGATGATACACTTCCCCTGCTTTCACGCCTCAAAGAAGGCCGTCTGGACACGGTTGTCGGTGTGGGGGTTCATACTATTTCCCCTGAACATCTGACACTCACGCCTCTGACCAGGGATTCCATATATTTTGTTACCACACGACGTCAGCTTGATGAGGCCAAAATCACGATCCCTTATTTATCAGAAGGCATTCCGACACTCTCCCTACATGAATTGGCCCATCTTCCTCTGTGCCGCAATCAAAAAGGAAGCACCCTTACCAACCTCATTGACCGCTGTCTCTACCGCAAAGGAATATCTCTGCACACACGCTACTATGTGAGCGATTATGACACCCAGCTTAACCTCTGTTCCCGGCATGCCTGCAGTATTTTCTACCCTTCCATGCTGATCTCCAGAGTATTCGAGCAAAACACCCGCATTCCTGATGATGAAAAGCTGCTGATTTTTCATGTAAGTGAATTAACCGAAGAACTACCTGTCGATCTGATTCAAAATAACGTTTCCTTCCGTCCTAGTTATCTTAACGATTTTACCGAAGCTGTTTCGAATGCCGTTTCCATATTGGAAGATCAACGTGCCAAGCTTCTGGGCTGATTTATCAGCATTTCAACCGCCAGCTTATCTCCCATCCGTCCGGTTTTGACAGCTTCCTCGTAATCCACGCAGGTCCGGACATAGTAGATAAGCTGTTCTCTCGTAAATCCGGACGTCTGACTTCTCAACTTTCCGGCCACAAACGGCGGTACCTTAAGTTTCGAGGCAATCGTCCCCTGATCTGCACCGGAGGCCTTAAGTTCATATACTAAAAGAAGCTGGTTAAACTGTCTGGCTATCAGATATAAGATCCTCATCGGCGGCTCTCGAAGGGTCAGCAGATCCTCGTAGAGTTCCATCGCTTTTTTCTTTTTTCCGGCCGTTATCGCTGCCACCATTTCAAAGATCCTGTTTGTTAACTGTACCGTTGTGATCGCTTTCACGTCATCATCAGTCACCACATCGCTTCCCATGGTATACGCAATAAGCTTTTCAAGCTCCATCCGGATATTTTCCATGTCATCGCCGACGCGCTCCAGAAAAAGATTCATTGTAGATGACGTGATCTTCCGTCCATTCTGTGTGAGAATCGATGCCGCCCATCTGCCAAGCTCAGCGCCGCTCTGACGTTTCATCTCACAAACATATCCAAGACTCTTTACCTTTTTGTAGAGCTTGTTACGTTTATCTACCGCATCTTCCACAAATATGATGCAGGTAGTATCAGGCATGGAAGGAAGATAATCTGCCAGTTCTTCTGAAGAAACCTTGAAAAATTCACTGTTTTCAACCAAAATCAACCTGTGTTCACTAAAAAAAGGCATAGTATCAGCCAGGCTGATCAGTTCTTTCACATCCGTATTTTTTCCCTCAAAATGGTTATAATTCATCGCGTCATCACCCACGATGGCCGCACGCAGCTGCTTTTTATAACTCTGTTTCAAAAAAGCCTCTTCGCCGCACAGCAGATAGACCGGTTTAAATGTACCGTTTTTAATATCTTCCTTTATCGTCTGCATCAGATCTGTCTTTGCCTCCCAGTTTGTATCGGTCATGGTGAAACAGTTTCATAGGACGTATTTTCCTATGAACCAAAAACAGTGAGGATGAATCATCCTCACTGTCTCAAATCAGCTGGGCTAC
>CAVHPN010000009.1:0-3915 GCA_963637995.1 Prevotella sp. CAG:279
ATTGGAGTGCTAAGGGTAAAACCCCGGTTTCGGCTTCGGTTAAAAATAAGATTTCCGCACTTCTGTCGATTAATAAGAAGGCAGACCCGGTAGTGAAGGGCTATACGGGCGGATTTTCAGGAAATTATACATTAAAGGTTGTCAATGGCATCAGCGATTCTAAATATGTGGGCATAGAGGATTTTCTGACCGGATTTACCAATGTAAAAGCAGAGAAAAATGCGTCCGGTAATGTAGAATATGTAAATGGTACAAGTTACAGTGTCGAAACTGGCAGTCCGAATGATAAGAACACTGTCGCTGTGAAGGCACTGGCCCGTCACATGAGTGTATCTAATCTTGTAATCACAGCAAAAGATACTAAAGATGAGAATGCTTCAGAGGAAAAAGTTTACGAAAACGGATCTTTTGCGAACAGATGGACGAATTCCAGCCTGTCGCTTCTGTCTGGTACAGGATATTCTTCTGACAGAGCAGGCTCTCTGTTCATGTTAAAATTGAAAAATAACATGGAGATTATTCCTGCAGAGACAGAATTTACTATTAGCTACACCCTGACACTGGATATGGATGCAACTGATGCCGAATTAGATAATAAGTCCTTCCGCCAGAGTGATTACTATACCGGCAATGGATTGAAGGTATTTAACAATGCCGAGGCGTCCCGTACCTATGCTTCACTTCAGACCAACAGCATCATGACCGCTAATGATTCGAATTCGGCCAATACAAATTCAGCCAATTCGAACGACAGCCAGGATGATGCTACAAATGTTCTGAAGGTTGACTGCGGGGGCAGTGTAGACAGTACCTACCTTACGAGAGAATTGCTGTATAAGACAAATGAAGGTACTGCGGATGCAAATACTACCAACTGGCTTAGCTGTGCATATACGGGAACCATGGGCAAGGATGATTTTGCCAATAAAATCGTGTTTAATGATGCGCTGAGTTATGAAACCGAGAGCTTATCGGTGCAGAATCCTGAAACCGGCGAGGTGGTATCTTATGCTAGATTCAGTGAACCGATGAAGAGCAATATTGCAAACGTATTTGAACACATAGTGGAGAAAAATTCTGTTTATAAGAATATAAAGCTTTACTATACAAATACAATACCGTCAGCAAGTTCAGACTTGAAAGCTAATGATCTGATTTGGGAGGTACCGCAGCAGACTTTTGGCGGTACAGAAATAAAGAACGGAAAATTGTACTACCCTGATGGAGTTTCACATAATTCTTACAGCAATTTGAGAATGGATCTCACATTAGGCAGCACACCGTCTTCCGGTACAGAAAGTTGGAGTGGTAATTCTTCAAAATATCCGAATATTCGTCTGAAGTTGACAACCACACCGGCAACCTTAGGCATAGCGTCCACAGATCCATGGAAACTGTCTCACGGACATGCCGGATTTACTGTAGAGGCAGAGGGATTGGAACGCCAAAAATATCTGGTTGCGACTTATCAGGTTGAGACAGACTGGGATAAGGTTTACAAAGAGGCAGCTGAGATTTTCGGCAGTGTCAGCTACAGCGGTGCTATAAAGAACCTGCTTGATGACGGATTGGACGAAAATGCGTCTGCTAAGGGAAATGTTATTTCTATTACTGATTTTAATCTGACTAAAAACGCAGTAAGTACCACACCGGCAGCCGGAGAAGGGCAGTGGCAGCTTGTTGCAACTACAGGCAGCCAGGCTAACGATGAGCTTACCATCGAAGACCATTTTGAGATTCAGATTCCGGAAGATTCTATCCTGTCGGATGAAGAAAAAGAAGTGATTAAGAAGGCAGCGACAGCTGCTACATCCATAGACCCGGCAAGTGTTACAATTAGTCAGGGCTATAGTAGCATTTACAATCAACAAACTCCGGCAACTGGATGGAGTGATAATCTGACAGTTGAACTTCTTGACAATGGCAAGAAGTTAAAGATTGTTATAAAAAATCTGGAGGATGATAAGGTACTTGATAAGAATCAAACATACACTGTAAAATATAACACAAAATTTGATTCTGCAACTTTTATTAAAAACGGCGGTTACAATTACAAAAATGACGGAACCGATAATAAAAAGGTTGAGTATACTTTAGCCAATACAGCTACTATGAAATATGGTTCGATGAGCAAGAGTGCTGTAAAGGAGAAGACTTTTTATCCTGAGACTCCTGTCGGAGCGGAAAAAACTCCGGGGAAATCGGATGGCAATATCCAGCCTTGGACTGCTACAGCAGATACAAAGGCAGCAGCCAGAAAAGATTTCAGGCTTTCCGATCAGGTAACAGTCAAAAATGTGGCTGATGATAAGAAAGATGCGTACAATGATGCGCTTTACCTTAGTTCGTGGTCTGTAAAGGTACTTACCTATGACGATGAGAACGGTAACAATATCACCGAAACGAAGGAGTATACGATAGATACTCTTCCGCAGGGAGTGACACTTACGGATCAAAACGGTGATCCTTTAAAGCTTGGCAAAACCGGCGTGAGGGGATTTACACTCACATTTAATGAACTTGCGGCAAAACATAAGGTTTTAGTATCTTACGTGACGGCATTAGATCGTGATAAATTCCTTGAGGCAGGCGGAAAGGATAAAGATATTGTATCTTTAGCTAATAATTTCAATGTTTCTGCGGCTGACGGCAACAGCAAGGGAGTCTCAAGCACAGGTAAGGTAACTACCAAGACACCGTTCGAAAAGAAGGGAGATGCCAAGACAGCCGGAACAACCGCTGACGGAAATCAGATTCTTACATGGTCAGTGGATGTAAACTTAAGTGAATTGTATACGTTGGAGGAGCTTAAGAACCTTAATAAGGTCACAATTACCGACAACATGAATTCGGCACTTAGCCTTATCAGCACCAGCGTTGACGTGAAAGATACGGCCGGAAAGGACATCACACCGGCACCGACTTGGCAGTTGAAGGGAAACCAGCTGACTGTTGATATCGCAGATCCGTCTGCGCATCCAAACTTTACACTGACCTTCCAGACTGAGTGTCAGGCTAGTATGGATAATCTGACAAATGACGTGGAACTGTCGGTTGACGGCGAGAAGAAGGATACAACAAAGTCTAACGAACTTAAGGATCTGGTGGCACTCGGCCAGTATGGCCAGATTATGGCTATGAAGAGTCCTGATGTCACGATAGATGCTTATAAATACGTGGATCATGAGATTTGTAAGGAAGCCGGAAAATATCGTTTTGAGATAACGGAGGTCAATTTAGACGGCGAGCCGCTTACGGGTAAAGATGCATATTCTGAGATTGTATCGAACGATGAAAACGGAAAAATTCAATTTTCAAAGATTCATTACAGCAATATTCGTGCCGATCTGGCGGTTCATTATTACCAGATCCGTGAAGTGGCAGATTCGGTTGATGATGTGATACTCGATGACAGGGTATTTACGGTTGAAGCTGAGATCCAGAAGAACGGAAATTACTATCTGGCGTCCATCAATGTGATTTCTCCTGAAAATTACAGCTGCGTAGAATTTGACAATACCACAAAACCGAAACTTACTGATTTCACTGTAAGAAAGGTATGGGATGACAATAACAATGCAGCGGCTCTTCGGCCGGGTTCGGTCGTTGTGCATCTGTATCAGGACGGTAAGCCGTATAACAACATGATGGTAACGTTAAATGAGAGTAATAACTGGACATATACATGGACAGATTTGCCGCAGGCCGGTGGTGCATACAGTGCCATGGAGGATCCTGTGAAGTATTATGAAGGAACTGCGGTGACGGACGATAACGGAACTGTTCTGACCAATAAAATCACGGATGTACCGGATGTGCCGGATAAACCTGACACACCTGATACACCGGACACTCCGGATACACCGGACAGTCCGAAACACCCGGGTGGTTCACATAATGACCACAGTCCGAAGA
>CAVHPN010000009.1:4521-37902 GCA_963637995.1 Prevotella sp. CAG:279
CTTTTAAAAAGAGCCCCATGTCGTTACAGCGGATCCATACAGGACAATAATCTGGTGATCGCCGGTCACAACTACCGGGCTCATTTTCAGAAGATCAAATGGATGGAAGCCGGACAGAAAGTAACATTTACCGATTTAAGCGGAAATAGATACGAGTATGTGGTAACAGCTGTGGAACAGATACCGGGAGAAGATATAGAAGGAATGCTTACAGGAGACTGGGATATGACTCTTTTTACCTGCACGACAAGCAGGGTGGCGCGGGCTGCAGTAAGATGCAGGAGGGCGAATTAAATATAGGGAAAGGCTGATATAATCAGCATTCCCCTAAAATATACCGAAAAACATACCGCAAAAAGCCGGTTTAGTATGACTCCGGCAGCCCGCTGTGGTATGAATTATTTCCAAGCTCTGTAAGAAGCGGTGACAGATCCTGTTTATCCAGAGGTTGCTCATCGGTGACCGCGTCACACAGAAGTGAGTACACCCGGCTGCACTTATCAAGGGTTTCGTGGAACAGGTCTACAAATGAAGCAGTGGATACGCGGGATTTATCCCATGGATTTGTCCAGGCTTCATGGTTAAGATTGCAGCTGGTTCTGTAGTCAGTGACGGAATCAGTTACCATCTTTGCGGACGCCACAGGGTGACTTATAAAAATAGATTCTATACTGGCGATGCCGAACTTCTTTTTACCTGTTTTATCCGAAAGCGTCCTGCAGCCAAAACGCAGTGCCCATATGGAACGGTGAACCATAGCCGGAGTGACCTGAAAATTGTTTCTTGGAGTTATGGGATAATATGTTTCATTGATGCAGTAAGCCAGAAAATTTGAGATAAACTGAACTTCCTGACCATTCAGACAGATGGTAGCGGTCTGATTAAATTCAGACGGCTTCTTTTTCTTATATTTCCAGAGCAAAATAGCATCCAGCTCGTTTTCCAGCTGTGCATGCATCCCATGATGTTTTGAGGTGGGATTTTCCACCTGATAACCGATGCGGCCGTATACGAACGGATGGCAGATGGAATCGGCAATATAGTGATTGATAAATCCGGCAAGATAGGAGATGGCCTCCTCCTGCTGCTGACGTGACTTGACGGCGCCTATGTGACGCAGACAGCACTCAAAGAAGGCATTTGCCTTGTGCTCGTGCATGTATGATCCCACATTTCGATAATCACGATGACGCAAAATGGGGATATTGTAGAAAAACATATCAGGTCCCTGAAGACCCAGCTGGTACAGCCACCTGTACTTTGCTATGATGTGCTTAAGTTGTGTAAATGGCATGTCGTTGTAAGCTTTCATACCGAATATATAGTGTGTGGTAAATCCTGGCATATATGGATCCTTTCAAAATGAATTTCGTTACTTTATTGTAACACTGTAAGGAAGATTTGTCATGAGCATAATAACAACAAAAGACCTCTCCAGCAGTGAGAGGTCTTTTGGTATTGAAAAAGGGAGGAGAGCTGATATAATCTCAGCTCAGTATTATGAAAAAAATTTGTAAGCATTGCTTGTTGCTATGGTTACAGTATAGAGAGAAATAGTGAAGAAAACGTGTTGAATGTGTAAAAGCTTTTTTAATGAATTGTGAATAAAATATGAATGAATTTCTTCCGCACACAGTTTTTTACTTGAAGCAGTTTTGATTGAATAGTATAATCAATTCATGTGACTTGACAATTGAGACGAAAGGGAACTTGAGATGGATGACAAAAAAATAGCCGTACTTATCGATGCTGAAAATGTATCAGGTAAATATATCAAGCTGATTCTGGATGAGGTCAGCAACTACGGAAGCGCCACATATAAGCGGCTCTACGGTGATTTTCAGACACAGAGCGTGCGGGCATGGATGAAAAATCTACGTGATTACGCGATTACACCGGTTTTTCAATATAATTATACACAGGGTAAAAACGCATCGGATTCAGCGCTTATCATAGATGCTATGGATATTTTATATTCGGGAAATGTTGATGGATTTTGTATTGTCACATCAGACAGTGATTTTACAAAGCTTGTACTGCGTCTTCGAGAATCCGGCATGACGGTGATCGGTATGGGAGAGCGAAAGACTCCCAATGCATTTGTTTCGGCGTGTGAGAGCTTTAAGTTTTTGGATGTTTTGCTGAATGAGGAAACATCTTCCCAGACATCAGCCCAGCTTCAGATGCGCAAGGAGGCAGAGGCAGAAACATCGAAGAAAGAGGCGGAAAAAGATGGTGATTCAAATTCTGTAAGCAATATCCCTGATATACATGAGATGGAAAAAGAGGTTATTTCGATTATAAATACACATGCCGATGATGATGGGTGGGTGGATTTATCAGAATTGGGCGATAATCTGCCGAAACGTGTGCCGGGATTTGATCCGCGAAATTATAAATGTACCAAATTAAAACAGTTTATCGAGCTGTTTGATTCTGTGGAAGTGCGTTCGGCGCGCAATCCGCACAATAAAATTCTATCAATCATATATGTGAGAGTAAAACAGAAAGAAGAAAAACCGGAACCACCAAAAAAGCGGAGAAGCAGGAAAAACCATACTGCTCAGACAAAGCATGAATAAGGGATATCTGTTCGACTGGTTTACATAAGATGACAAAGAAAGAAATATCAAATAAAATGACGGAAAAAGAAAAAAAGAAATTGGCAGCCGAGGTGATTGACCGCCTTAAATCGGAATATCCGGATGCGGGATGCACTCTGGATTACAATCAGGCATGGAAGCTGCTGGTAAGTGTTCGACTGGCGGCGCAGTGTACCGATGCCAGGGTTAATGTTGTTGTGAAGGGACTTTTTGAGAAATATTCCGACGTAGAATCACTGGCCAATGCATCGGTGGAAGACATAGAAGCAATTGTGAAGCCTTGCGGTCTGGGACACAGCAAGGCGAGGGATATCAGTGCCTGCATGAAGATACTGCGTGACGAGTACGGAGGGCAGGTGCCTGAGGACTTTGATGCACTGCTTAAGCTTCCCGGAGTGGGCAGAAAGAGCGCAAACCTTATTATGGGAGATGTGTTTGGAAAACCGGCGATTGTCACCGATACTCATTGTATCAGGCTTTCCAACCGTATAGGTCTGGTGGATGGCATTAAGGATCCGAAACGAGTGGAAATGGCATTGTGGAATTTGATTCCGCCCGAAGAGGGCAGTGATTTCTGCCACCGTCTTGTATATCATGGGAGAGAGGTCTGTACAGCAAGGACGAAACCTTATTGCGATAAGTGCTGTCTTCGGGATATTTGTGCGAAGAACGGGGTGTAATCTGAAAGAGATGACAGGAGGCGCAAGATGAATGCACGACAAGGTACGAGAGCAGATTGGCGCATCGTCTGGCAGATGTTTTATCCTTGTGTCATAAGCGATCTGATTGACGGATGTGTGACTGTGATAGGACATCAGGATGGTAATATCGGAAGAATTATCTCATCTTTTCTTGCATTTGCGGTTATCTGTCCGTTTTATCTTTCCAGAAAAATATGCCGGAGCGAAAAAAATGATGATCCTCAAGAAAATGGTAAACCAGAAAAAAGCGGTATTTCAAAGAGAAACGGAATTTCAGAGAAAAACAGAATTTTAGAAAAAATAGGTGTTTCAGAAATTGCATGGACTGATATATGCAAAATAGTAATTCTGGCTGCGGCATTCAGTCTTTTGCTTAATTTACTTAATCTGTTTATCTTAAGTTTATCCGGAACGGTTAATATGTCGCCATTATTTACAGGCCAAAGATGGCAGCAGTACATATTGATGTGTATAGCCGCACCGCTTCGTGAGGAACTATTATTTAGGGGAATTATATTTGAGCGATTAAGATGCGTACTGCCGTTTTTCTGGGCGGCAGCCGGTTCGGCAGCTTTTTTCGGGCTTATTCATGGAAATCTGCTGCAGGGAGTATATGCATTTTTAATGGGATTAATTTTGGCATGGCTGTATGAAAAAAAAGGGCGCCTGCTGGAACCGGTTATTTTTCACAGCACGGCGAATTTGACATCGCTTTTGATACAGGAAGTAATATACAGATGATTTCATCTGCATGTGATTATGCGGAAGACGCCTGTTAAGATATACACGGGAAAATTATTAAGACCAATAAAGAAAGAGAGCAGTAGAGATGGAACGTAATGTCAGCATGGAAGAGATTTCTGACGGAAGATTATATAGTCGCGACGATATGGTAAAGGCCGGATGTGATGACTGCCGTGGCTGTTCGGCGTGCTGCCACGGCATGGGAAATTCGATTGTGCTGGATCCGTATGATATATATCGTCTGACAGCCCTGCGGGGAGATACGCTGGAACACCTGCTTGATGAGAAGAAAATAGAATGGAATGTTGTGGACGGGCAGATTTTGCCAAATCTGGCACTGAAGGGTGCGGATGAAGCCTGCGGCTTTTTAGATGATAACGGACGCTGTACGATTCACACATACAGACCGGGAATATGCCGTATGTTTCCACTAGGAAGATTTTATGAAAATGGCGGATTTTCGTATTTTCTTCAGATTCATGAATGTAAAAAAGAGAATCGCACGAAGGTGAAGGTAAAAAAGTGGATAGATACCCATGATTTAAAGAGGTATGAAGCATATATCAGCACATGGCATTATTTTCTTAAAGAAATAAGGGAAAATGAGATGGAGATTGCCCAAAGCACATTGAATGACCTGTGTGAGGGGACCAAAGAGGAGCAGTTAATGCAGAGAGAGAATCGTGTTGCTGCTGCAGCTGAGCGTGAAAAAAGGCGTAATTTACTGATTATGAAGCTCTTTTATCTGCTGCCCTATGAAGCTAAAAAGGATTTTTATGAACAGTTTGAAAAAAGAATGCAGATGGCAAAGCGAAGTCTGATGTATAGCAGAAATTCGTGACCATTTAAAGCTAAGCTGGTTTACATAAAATGCACGAAAAATGCTTAAGAGAACATTACGTTCGCGGACGGAAAGGAGATACCTATGCTTCACACAGATTTTCATACCCACACTACTTTTTGCGACGGAAAGAGCACACCGCGGGAGATGGTGGAGGCGGCATATAAGATGGGAATGACTGATTTCGGCGTTTCGGGACATGCCGATTTTTCGATGTTTGAACCAGGATTTGGCATGGATGACGATAAGCTTCGCCTGTATACAGAAGAACTTAAGAATCTTCGAGAGGAATACCGGGGGAAGATGAATCTGTATATCGGGATTGAGCTTGATGGCCTGGGACCGGTGCAAAAGGCCGAGTATTCGATTGGTTCTACCCATGCACTTATCAAGAATGGCGAATATGTCTCGGTGGATGATACGGAAGAAAGGCTGGCAGAAGCCGTAAAAAAACTCTGGAACGGTGACTGGTATGCCTTTGCGCAGGATTATTTTGAAACGGAGTCACTCATTTTTGACCGGACCCAATGTGATTTCATCGGACATTTTGACCTTCTGACGAAATTTAATGAGGGATATAAACATTTTGATGAGACAAATGATGCATATCTTGAGCCGGCGATTGTGGCAATGCGGAAACTGGCAGATAAAGGATTGCCGTTTGAGATCAACACGGGTGCCATGTCCCGTGGGTATCGCAGCGCACCATATCCGTCAAAAACTCTTTTAAAAGAGCTGCATGCCTGCGGTGGACGGATTATTATCAATTCAGACAGCCACAGTGCCACAACGATCGGGTATGGATTTGAAATGGCAGAGGAATTGGCAAAGGCCTGCGGATTCAAGAGTGTATGCGTACTCAAGCCGGGAGGCGGATTCAGGGAAATGTATTTTTAAAATATACAAAATAAAAAAAACAACACTAAAAACGCTGAAAATACGGCCGAATTTATTTTATTTTTGGTTAATCGTTTTCTGATTACCCTGTTATAATACGATTGTAACAAAGAGATAGCTACTTAACAAAACCCCATAGCTGAGGGCTGCTAAGCACGATGTGTTTTCCACACAAGGCGTGCGGAAGACGCAGATCAGATTTTTGGAGGAAAAGACAAATGACTACTTTAAAAGCTGAAAAAAGAAGCATGGATGTTAAGGCAAAGAGACTCAGAAGAGAAGGCTATGTAACAGGAAACGTATTCGGAAAGAAGATTCAGGGTTCTATACCTGTTAAGATGACCAAAAAGGATGTTGACCGTCTGCTGAAGACTGAAATGAAGGGCGGACAGATTATGCTGGATGTGGATGGCGAATCTTACGATGTTCTGATTAAGGAAGTTGATTACGATGCAATGGCAAATCAGGTTGTAGAGATTGATTTTCAGGCATTGGTAAGCAATGAAAAGGTTCATTCGGTTGCTGAGATTATATTTGAAAACCATGACAAGGTAGAGGCCGGAGTTCTGCAGGAGGTATTGAAAGAAGTATCATATCGTGCATTGCCTGCTGCACTGGTTGAAAAAGTAAAAGTTGATGTCGGAGAGATGAAGATCGGTGATACGATCCGTGTGAAAGACCTCTCGATTGCACAGGATAAGGATGTAGATATCCTGACAGATATGGAAGCTGTTGTTGCTACGGTTACGGCAGTTCATAATAACGTACCGGAGCCTGAGGCTGCCGAAGAAGAAAAATAATGATTTAAATTAAGAAAAAGGCGGATGTACTGACTGAATAGCCGGTATATCCGCTTTTCTTATTTTTAAGACATTGTGATAGCACCGAAAACACCAATCAACTGATTTTCAGCCGATCTACATGCTCACGGCTCCATATATGAATCGTATATTTCCGGAGAAATGTTTTCCTTTATACTTTCGTATACACTTTCTGCTGCCTGTCTGATATCGTTTCTTGTTTCATCTGAGAGTGTCAAGATCTGCGTACCGCTTTCTTCGATCGTAGCGATGCGGTCTGAGATACGGGCATCAGACTGTTCTCTGGCGTACTCAGTGGCTTCTTTAGCTGCCTGAGTCATGATTTCCTGTTCTTCGGTCGAAAGTTTCTTAAAGAAATCATCATTTACTATGAGTGAAATCAGATGCGGAAGGTGGTTTGTCTCCACAACATAATCCTGCTGCTCGTAGAGACGGTTTGAAACTATAACCTCATACGGATTTTCCTGCGCATCTATGGTATGCTGTTGAAGACCGATATATACCTCGCTGAATGTCATAGGAGTCGGATTGGCACCTATTGACTTCCAGAATGCAAGGTGATAGCTGTTTTCCATGGTCCTGATCTTCTGACCCTTGAAATCATCCAGGGAATAAACGGGTTTATTTGTACTCATGACGCGAAAACCCTGATCGGCCATGCCGAGCAGATGGTATCCGCCGTCGGTATATACCTGACTTATCAGACTGTAAAACTCAGGATCATCAAGTTTTTCGCGGCAGTCATCGAGTGAGTCAAACACACAGGGAAGGTCAAATACAGCCAGATCCTTCATGAAAGGAACCTGCGGTGCCGTATTTTGCACAACAAAAGGAATATCGCCGTCGGCACAGGTTTCTAGAAGATCGCGATCTCCGCCGAGAGTGGAGTTGGCATACACCTGAATACGCATCGAACCATTGCTCAGTTCACCGACTCTTTCGGCAAATTTTTCGGCAAAAAGCTGTGTGACGGTGTCCTCGGGACTCGCTGTGGCAAGCGGCCAGGAATAACGCTGCTCTTCCTTATCCGAGCTGCATCCGGTCAGGAAAAGAGCAGTGCCAAGTATCAGTATTGAAGAAGAAATGACCGCTACAGCCGGCCTTACAAAGCTCCTGCGGCGCATAAATTTTGAAATAGAATTCATGGCAAGACATCCTTTCTCGTTTTATAAGAGACCCAGCGATAAAACCGGTATAAACGTGATCAATAAGAGAGCTACCAGAAACAGTCCGATCATAGGTATTGCCTTTTTGGCAATTGCCATGATGGGCACATCTGTAAGAGAGCTGGCAACGAATAGGTTTACACCGATCGGCGGGGTTACGAAGCCGATTGCCAGGTTGACAACCATGATAACACCAAACTGAACAGGATCCATACCGATTGCGCTTACAATCGGAAGAAGAATCGGAGTCAGGATCAGTATAGCCGGAGTCGTATCCATAACCATTCCTACGATAAGAAGGAAGATATTGATAACAAGCAGTATGGATACCGGGCTGTTAAAATGTTCCAGAATGAAGGCGCTTACTGCCTGTGGTACCTGCATAAGAGTCAAAACCCTTGAAAATGCGGTGGAAGCTGCCAGAATAAAAAGTATAGGTGTAAATGTACGGATGGCTTCCACAAAAATCGGTGGAATATCCTTAAATTTCATTGTTTTGTACAGAAACAGGCTGACAAACAGGGCATAAAAAACGGAGATAACCGCTGCCTCGGTAGGAGATGCTATACCGCTGTAAATGCAGCCGAGGATGATTACCGGGCTTAATAAGGCGAAAAAGCTTTCACGAAGCACTCTTGGCAGGCCTTTCTGGTGGAGCTTGTGAATTTCATTGTGGATCTTTTCCTTATCTTCCCCAAAACGAATGCAGTGATAGACAGCGTAAACCATCAGAAGCAGTCCGATCATCAGACCCGGAATGACACCTGCCAGAAACAGATTGCTGACAGATGCGCCGGAGGCCATGCCGTACATGATAAAAGGAATACTTGGCGGGATGATAACTCCAAGTCCGCCGGCTACCGCTACGATTGCTGTAGAGAAGGTCAAGTCGTAGCCGAGCTGAGTTAAAATAGGGATTGTCATGCTTCCTACTGCCGCAACCGTTGCAGGCGCAGATCCTGATATAGCACCGTAAAAAAGACAGGTAACTATGACTGCACATGGCATTCCGGCAGTGAAATTACCGAGAAAGAAGGCGAAAACATCAAATAATTTTTTGGAAATGCCTCCCTTTGCCATGATGATTCCCGATAAGACAAACATCGGAACAGCTAAAAGCGGAAATGAATCCAGACCGCCGAACATGGCACGAATCAGATATTTTGCTCCGACGGTAAAGGACGGATCAAATACGGAAGGAAGTACTGAGGCGATACCGAGAGTGATTGATACCGGGATCGCAATGATGAGCAGTGCAACAAAGATGATAAATAAAAGAACCGCAGGCATCAGTTTTCCTCCTTTCCTGAGTTGTCATCCTGTGTATCAGAATTTGCTTCAATGAATGATTCTGGTGTATTTCGCTCCGGATGAGCCGGGTCAAATACATTTTCGCCTCTTGCGATCCTGAATTCTATGATCCATCTCTGCAATATGCGGAATGTGACCAGAATAAAAGAAACAAAAGGTGCGGCCTGAATATAATACATGGGAATACCGCAGGCAGGTGATAACTGTCCGCTTTTTACGGCCGATATCATGTAAGAATATGAAAATGGGATCATGTACAGGAAAAAGATAAGTTCAAATGTATGGTTGACAACCTTAAAAAGAGCCTTTCCCCTACGCGGGAAGGCAGCAACGAATTGTTCGATTTTGATAGAAAGGCATTTTTTACTGCAGTAACTGACGCTTAGGAAACCGCACCAGATAAAAATATACCTTGTAATTTCTTCGGACCAGGACAAAGACCGCCCAAGTGCATATCGGGACAGTACCTGAAATCCCATAATGAGTGTCATCGCGGCTAACATGACTACCAGAAGAAATTCTTCAAGGTTTTCATCCAGCCAGTGAAGTGTTTTTTTCATTAATAACTCCCCTCGTAAATACATTATCAAAGTTATCCAAAGAACTTTTGATCCCAACAACATCATACATAGTTAATTTTACTGCGGACATCATTAAAATGAAAGTGTCCATACGAACAAAATAGACCTGCGATGGAGGTGGCAGGCCTTGAATGCCCTTAGGATTATCTCCTGTGCCTTGAGCGCAGGAGATATCCTAAGGTAAAATAGGTGGTTAAAATTATAATAAACTGGTAAGGCCAGATATTACATTGCGTTGTGAAGCAGTCCGAGAACTGTTTCGAGATCCTTTACAGCCATCTGTCCAGGTGCGGATGCTTTCTTAGCAGCACCGAATGTCATGGAAGAACCGAATACCTCACCGCAAAGACGGCTGATAACGCCTGTGCCTGCCATTGACATGGTAATGATTGGACGATCAGCGTAGAGAGAAGTCATTTCCTCAGTTGCAGCAAGAAGAGTTAAAACATCTTTTTTGTTCTGCGGCATTACGGCGATCTTCGGGATATCTGCATTCATATCCTGCATCTTGCGCAGACGATAGATGATGTCTGCTTTCTCCGGTGTCTTGTGGAAGTCATGGTTAGAAGCTACGACCTTAACTCCGGCTGCATGTGCACCATCAATAATCTTTGTTACGATTGCATCACCGGTAAAGATTTCAACATCAATGAAATCAACATAGCCTGTCTGAGCTGCCTTAATGTTGAGTTTTGCATAGTCTTCCGGATCGATGGATTTCTCGCCGCCCTCTTTGGAGGTACGGAATGTCATAAGAAGCGGTGTATCACCGAGAGCTTCACGAAGTCCCTTTAATACTTCCTCAACTTTATCAAAATCAAATACGTCCTCGAACCAGTCCATTCTCCACTCTACAACGTCAACAGGAATGGAATCAAAGCTCTTTGCTTCATCGATGATCTCCTGTTTTGTAACACCTACGATAGGTACGATGATCTTTGGTGCGCCTGTGCCGATTTCAAGATTTCTTACTTTAACTGTATTCATGGTTTTCAAATCCTTTCATTATTTATTAAATTATTTGTCGCCTGCTGCCAGCGCTATCATCTTTGCATAACGTGCATTTACGAAGAGACCTAAGAGAACACCGATACCTGTCAGAACGATATTCATAATCATAACATTAGCCGGTGCCATCTTGGAAGCAGCCGTTAAAATAGTATAGTTACATAATGATGATGCAATCATAACCAGTGCGGTAACGGTTCCCTTGATCTTCGGGAAAAGCATGTTGCATACAGAGGTTACAATCTGTAACAGACCGCCGGCGCCTGCCCATCCGATGATGAAAGCACCTGCAATCATAAGTGTCTGGCTGTGACCGATTAATACTGCAATCAGTGTTACAAGGCAGATAACCGGATAGAAGAGGATGAAACGAACATCCTTGATTTTGCGGGTCAGCAGTGATGTAACTACAAGTGCCATCAGAGTACCTGCTGAATAGTAGGACTGCATGATTGACGGATTAGCCCAGCCTGCATTCTCCTTTGCAAAGTTCTGTGCACAGTTTAACCATAACTGGAAAGTACCTGTACAGGTAAAACCGATTACGATCATGGCGATGGACTCAAATGAGAAGTTAGTGTGCTTTAAGCTGGCAATAAGTCCCTCGGATTTACCGCCGGATTTCTGCTCTGAATCCGGAAGCGGAAACAGGAAAATAAGTACAAACAGAACCGCATAAATGATACCGCAACCGATAAACAACGGATTGTAGGATGTAAGTCCCGTTGCAGTTGTTGTAACGGCAACACCGAGTACAAATGGCAGAAGCATCTGCGCAATCGCGATGAAGAATTTGATACCCATGGTAGCAACACCCGGAGCACTGCTGATGATCTCTGCAACAGCCGGATAGATACCGGTATCAAGGAATGAGTTGGAAATACCTCCGATGATTGCACATACATATGCAATCTGATATCCGCCGTTTGGTCCGGCATTGAATGCGAAAGCAAGTCCAATCAGGTAAACCGCATATGAAGCACTACCGATAGCAGTTGAAATGCGGCGGCCCAATTTGTCGGAAAGAGGTCCGGCAAACGGAAGGGCGATCAGACGGCCAAGTCCCAATGCAGCGGAAATAGCAGTAATAGCCATCGCTTCAACACCCCATGCTGCAGCGAGCGCATCCTTGATGACTGCCTGTCCGAGAATCGAACAGCCTACACCGTGGATAAAGTAGTTCAAGTACATGATGAGTGCACTTGGCAGATATTTTTTGTTCATTGTCTTCTCCTTAATTCATGATTCGCACAACCGGCTGCCGTCGGGCAATAGCCATGCGGATGATGTATGATGTTTTGTCACAAACACTTGAGGAGATGCCGATGATAATAGTTACGCCTTTAAGCGTTAAAAAAATAACATAACTTATAACAATATTGTACCAATTGATATAAATAAAGTCTAATACCTTTATAGCAAAAAAACAATGCATTTTAGGCATTGATATGTTATAAATATATATAAGTTTTAATATTTGTAGAGATGTGATACGATAATTGTACAGAAAAAAAGCACAAATAATTCATGAAAAAAATTAAAAAAATATTCACATTCATGAAAAATATTGATGAATAGGTGCTGCGGGTTTCATGAACCCAGTATTATCAAGCTTTTTCAGGGTCAGAATACCATTTAAACACGTATTGCATGTAATCAGATAGGGGATGTTGGGAATGACGCTTAATCAGATTTTATATTTTCAGAAGGTTGCCAATCTGGAGAATTACCACCAGGCAGCCGAGACATTATATATATCGCAGCCATCACTGAGCCGGGCAATGGCTTCACTGGAAAATGAACTCGGAGTGGTGCTCTTTGAAAAAGAGGGCCGCGGTGTGACACTTACCAAAGCGGGGAGGATGTTCCTCGAATATGCGGACAGGATTCTTTCTGAATGCCATATTGCAAAGGGGAAGATGAAAGAGCTGTCCATGGAGGGCGGAAGAATAGATATCGGATATGTATTTCCGCTCGCGGGCCACTACATTCCGCATCGCGTAAAGCTTTTTCTGCAGCAGCCCGAGAACAAAAAGGTTGTCTTTAATTTTATGCAGAATCACACACCGGCCATTGCTAAGAAGATAAAATCAGGTGAATTGGATGTAGGCTTCGGCGGATGCCTGGAGAATGATGATATGGAATTTTTCCCTATAGCCAATCAGAAGATGGTTATCATAACACCAAAAGATCATCCGCTGTCAGATAGGGACAGCATAGCACTCAGTGAGTTGAATCGGTATCCGGTGATAGGATATGACAGGAATTCATGGATGGGGATTCGAACCCGTGCGCTCTATGAAAAATACAACATCAAACCCGATATTATAATTGAGTGTCCGGACGAGTATTCCATAACGTCTTTTGTGCGTGAGAACTTCGGAATAGCCCTTATGCCCAGAACGGATATTCTGGATGCCTCAGCCGGGGTTAATGTTCACTCAACTGAAAATTTCGACATTTATCATCAGGTTTTTATGTTCTGGATGAAAAACAGATATCACCTTCCGGCAGTGGAACGCTTCATTAATTATATGAAGCAAAAGGCGCGACAGGATGGGCTTCAGGCTGAGCGTGAAACCGATAGCAAAAACGTATTGAAAATTTACCTGAAAGATATTGTTAATTCTTAAGCAAATAGTTTATGATAAAAATGTCACAAACACAGGGATGCCTCTCATGAAGTGAAGAAGGAGAAATTACATCATGAAGAGCAAGTACCCGAAAATCTTTGAACCGATCACTATTAAACGAATGACCATCAAAAACCGTATCGCCATGACACCTATGGGTACAAACTACGGCGAGACAAGCGGTGAGATGAGCAATCGTCATATGAATTATTATTCCCTTCGTGCCAAGGGAGGAACCGGACTGATTATTTTGGAAAATGCCAATATTGAATATCCGGTCGGTTCCAATGGCACAAGCCAGATCCGAATCGATCATGACAGCTTTATGCCACGTTACTACCAGCTGGTGGAGAATCTTCACAAGAGCGGCGCCATGGTAGCAATTCAGGTCAATCATGCCGGAGCTTCCGCATCATCTGCCAGAACCGGTATGGAGACAGTATCTTCATCAAATATTCCGACAAAGGCAGGCGGAGAGATCCCGCGTCCTATGACGAAAGATGAGATTATGACTACCATAAAGAAATATGGCGAGGCTGCTAAGCGTGTTCAGGCTATCGGATTTGATGCAATTGAGATCCACTGTGGTCATTCTTATCTGATGAGTCAGTTTATTTCCCCATATTACAACAAAAGAACAGATGAATTCGGCGGCTCAGTAGAGAATCGTCTCCGTTTCCCGAAGATGGTTCTGGAAGAGGTGCGTAAAAATGTAGGACCGTGGTTCCCGATTATCGTTCGTATCTCTGCAGAAGAGCGTGTGCCGGGCGGAAACAACCTGGAAGATACACTGGAATACCTTGAGTATCTTGACGAGTACGTAGATATGTACGATGTTTCCTGCGGACTTAATCCGTCACTGCAGTATCAGATCGATTCCAACTTCCTTCCGGATGGATGGCGTTCTTATATGTCAAGAGCCGTAAAGGAAAAATTCGGAAAACCGGTTATCAATGCAGGCAACTACCGTGATCCTAAGGTCGTTGAGAAGGTGCTTGAGAGCGGAGATGTAGATATTGTCGGCATGGGACGCGGCCTGATTGCAGAGCCTAACTGGGTAAATAAGGTACAGAACGGTGATGAAGATATTCTTCGCAAATGTATCTCATGTAATGTCGGATGTGCAGGAAACCGTATCGGTGTTAACCGTCCGATCCGCTGTACAGTAAACCCGGCCGTACCTGAGGGTGATGTTTACAAGAAGCTTAAAGTTGATAAAAACTGCAACGTAGTCGTAGTCGGCGGCGGTACGGCAGGTCTTGAGGCAGCATGTACGGCAGCAGAGGTAGGATGCAACGTATTCCTGCTTGAGAAGAGCGATAAATTAGGCGGACTTTCCACATTTATCTCAGATCTTCCAAGTAAAAACCGTATGAAGGACTTCCCGAAATACCTGGAGGCACGTGCAAAGAGACTTAAAAATCTGTATGTTTTCCTGAATTGCGAAGCAACAGTTGACAAGATTAAACAGTTCAAGCCGGATATTGTAGTTAATGCTACGGGATCTGTTCCGCTGGTTCCGCCGATCAAGGGACTTAAGGAAAATATTGCCGCAGGTCATGTTGATACTATTTTCGAGATGATTCAGAAGGTAAAAGCCGGTGAATATCCGGATGATTTCTGCAAGGACAAGAAGGTAGTTGTAGTCGGCGGCGGCTCTGTAGGCCTTGATGTTGTTGAGTATTTTGCACCTCGCGGAGCAAAATGTACAATCGTTGATATGCTTCCGCAGATTGGTATGCTGGCTGACCCGATCACCAAATGTTCCATGCGTGAAACTCATGATACATACGGCGTAAAAGAGTATGTAAATACCGCACTGCAGGAAGTTAAGGAAAATGCATTTACCGTGAAGCTTCCTGACGGAACTATCGAGGATCTGAACTTTGACCTTGGCTTTAACTGCCTTGGAATGCGCGCAAACAACCCGATTCTTGCACAGCTTGAAGAGGCATTTGAGGATACAGATACATTTGTTTATCCGATCGGTGACTCAGTTCGTGCACGTCGTATCATGGAAGGAACAATGGAAGGACGCGCTATCTTAAATGTACTTGAAGCAAGAGGATTCCTGGATCTTCAGCCGCTTCAGTAAAAATAGATGCCGCCTGACAACATTTTTAAAGTAAATATTTAAAAATAAATATAAGAAAAGAGGACAAAATTATGCCAAACGTAACAGGACATACCGAATTAGTAGGATTAATGGCTTACCCGATCCGCCACACCCAGTCTCCGACTACACATAACCTTGCATATGACAAGAACGGTGATGATGTTATCCAGCTTGCATTTGAGGTTGATAACGATACTCTGGAAGCAGCAGTTGAGAGTATCCGTGCTCTGAAGATGTTAGGCTCCAACATTTCCATGCCAAACAAGACTGTAGTTCACAAATACCTTGACGAGGTAGATGAGGCAGCTAAGCTTTGCGGAGCTATCAATACCGTAGTTAATACCCGTGATAAAGACGGCAACGTAACCGGATATCTAAAAGGCTACAATACCGATGGTATGGGTTACTGGCAGGGAATCAAAGAAGAAGGCATCGATTTCAAGGGAATGAAGATGGTTCTTATCGGAACCGGCGGTGCTGCTACAGCTATCGCAGTACGCGGTGCATTAGACGGAATCGCAGAGATGCATATCTTCAATATTAAAGATAAATTCTACGCTCGCGGCGAGGAGATCGTTGATATCATCAACAAGAACTCCAACTGCAAGGCAGAGATGCATGATCTGGCAGATCTGGCACTCTTAAAGGAAAAAATGCATGAGGCAGATATTTTCTGTGATGCAACAGGCGTAGGTATGCATCCGCTTGAGGATATGACTAATATCCCGGATACATCCTATTTCCGTAAAGACCTTATTGTAACAGATACAGTATACGCTCCACGCGAGACTGTTATGCTGAAACAGGCTAAGGAAGCAGGCTGTACACGTGTATACAACGGTATGAGCATGATGTTATTCCAGGCTCTGATCGCTATCGAGCTGTATACAGGCAAATCAACACCGGTTGATTACATGAAAGAAAAACTGGGTATCTAATATATATCCAATACCTATCCCTTTCGGTTATATCAGCTATTCCTGTTTAGCACTTGCTTTAATAGTTGCATTCAGGTATAATAAAGAGGCACATTTGCAATGTAAAGCGCAAAAGTGCCTCTTTATTTGCGTTAATAGAAGAGGTTTATGAAAAGCAAACGTAACTATCGGGTGAGGCAGAAGTAGTAACAAAGAGGGATGAAATATGGATGAGTTGAAAAAATTGAGAAATGATCTGGATATGTGTGATGAGATTCTGATAGATGCACTGAGGATGCGATGTCAGATTATCCAGGAGATTACAAATTATAAGCAGAAAAACGGATTACAGATTTACCAGCCGGATGAGGAAGAGCGTAAGAAAAAGCACATGCTGGCAAAGCTGGATGATTATGAATATAAGAAGTCAATCATGGACGTATATGACAGTATTCTTTACCGCAGTAAGAGAATACAGTCCCATGAGCTGTTTGGATTTAACATTTTCCTGATTGGCTTTATGGGAGTCGGCAAGAGTACGGTTTCAGGTGCGCTGCAGCATACATTTGCTATGGACGTACTTGAGATGGATGAGATGATCGCTAAGAAGAATAACATGAGCATCTCAGAAATCTTTGATTTGCACGGTGAGGAATATTTCCGTAATGAAGAGACAAATCTTCTCAGAGAAGTAGGCACCCAGAAGAATAAGATTGTATCCTGCGGCGGCGGTGTGGCCATGCGCGAGGTCAATGTACAGGAAATGAAGAAGAGCGGTAAGGTTATTCTGCTGACGGCTAAGCCGGAGACTATACTTGATCGTGTTAAGGAGAATCACGATCGTCCGCTTCTGGAGAATAATAAGACGGTAGAATATATTACAGAACTTATGGAGAAGCGCAGACCGGCTTATGAGGCGGCAGCTGATATAAGAATTTCAACAGACGGAAAATCTGCATATGAGATCTGCGAAGAGATCATTGCACAGGTTAAGAAATTTAAATGATACCAGGGTCACAATCTGGTATCAGAGGGGTCAAAAGACCTTTTGACCCCAACATCATTTAAAAAGAGAGGGGTAAAAAATATGTCAAATCATATCACAGGACATACTGGGTTACTTTGTTTACTTGGAAGTCCGGTAGCACACAGCGTATCACCGGAGATGCATAATGAGGCCTGCAATCAGCTGGGACTTGATTATACATATCTGGCATTTGATGTTCCGGAAGAGAAGATGCCGCAGGCAGTTGAAGGTCTGCGTACGATGGGCGCACGCGGCTGGAATATTACTATGCCGGGTAAAAATATTATGTGCAAGCTGGCAGATAAGGTTTCACCGGCTTCTGAGATTTCCGGTGCAGCCAATACAATTGTCAATGATAACGGCGTACTGACCGCTTATACCACGGACGGTGTCGGATTTATGAGCGCAGTTGCAGAGTACGGTGTTGACATCATCGGCAAAAAGATGACACTTTTAGGTGCAGGCGGTGCAGCTACAGCAATTCTTGTTCAGGCAGCACTTGACGGAGTGGCAGAAATCAATGTGTTTAATGTTAAGGATGTCTTCTATCCGAGAGCAGAGGAGATAGTGAAGAAGCTGAATGAGCGTACCGAATGTAAGGTGACTCTCCATGATTACTCAGATCCGGAACTTCTTCGTCAGTCAATTGCAGACAGTGCAATTCTTGTAAACGGTACATCTGTAGGTATGGCACCGAATGTTGACAAGACTATCATCACTGATACGACCATGTTCCATAAGGACCTCTTTGTATTTGATGTTATCTACAATCCGCAGGAGACACGTCTGCTGCGTGAGGCTAAGGAGGTAGGTTGCAAGACCGGAAACGGTATGTACATGCTTTTATATCAGGGAGCAGCATCCTTCAAGCTCTGGACAGGACAGGATATGCCGGTTGAGGTTATTAAAGAAAAGTATTTTTCAAAGAAATAAAGAAAAATCCGTTGCCGGTCATGCAACCCATGAACAGTAACATGAGTAGTGACATGAACGGTGACAGATGTATTGACAAAAGCTTTTCTTAATGATAAACTTTCCCTACAACTTAGATGTGCCCGTATTGAGGGAGTAGTTTGCACAATGGTGTTGTTACCGTCAGGTGACATGTCAGTTTACTTTAATTGTGTGACAAGTCAACAAACTGACCGTTCGGTCTGGCTTGTCTTAATGAACGAGACTCATGTATGGAAAAGGATTTCCCATGCATGGTCTCGTTTTTTTGAACCGCGTGAGGAGATACCTTACGCGGTTTTGTTGTTTTATGGAAAATTTCAATCTGTGAAACACATAATCATCTGGTTTAAAAATATACAAGGAGGGCTTCTATGATTGATTTTATGGAAACCAGGGAAAAGCTGTTGGAAACATTTGACAGCAATGCCAAAAACGGTCTTACCGGAGATCAGGCGTTAAAAAACAGGAAGACTTACGGAGTTAACGTGCTGACAAGGCAGAAACCGGAGTCGATCTGGAAACGAATCTGGGATGCGACGACGGAACCTATGCTTCTCATGCTGATTGCCGCGGGAATCATCGCACTGGCAGTCAATATATTTCGAGGCATGACAGGGGGAGAAGCGGATTTCCTGGAATGTGTCGGGATTTTCATTGCAATCGCACTTTCGGTTGTTATCAGTGTTGTTATGGAGGGAAAGAGTGCTAAGGCATTTGAGGCTCTTTCGAAGATCAGTGACAATATTATCGTTCGCGTGGTAAGAGACGGCAAGATTATGGAACTTTCTCAGGATAATATTGTTGTCGGAGATGTGGTACTCTTATCTACAGGCGACAAGGTTCCGGCTGACGGTCGTCTCTTGGAGAGCAATGAACTGGCAGCGGATGAATCCATGCTTACCGGAGAAAGTGTGCCGGCGAAAAAGAATGCAAATTTTGAAATTTCAGACGAAAAGCTTCCGCTGGCAGAACGGGCCAATATGGTTTACAGCGGCACATATATCACAGGCGGACACGCAAGGGTGTTAGTCACGGCGGTAGGTGATTATACTGAATTTGGTACGATCGCGAGGGAACTTGGCGGTGCCGATAAGGGAAGCACGCCTCTTCAGGAAAAACTGGCAAGACTTGGAAAAAATATCACGATTTTGGGCGTGATTGCGGCTGCGGTCGTATTTATTTCCGAATTGATTTCATTTTATTTACAGGGAAATATAAGTATTACAAATGTTATGGAGGCATTTGTAACGAGTATTGTCCTGATTGTAGCTGCGGTTCCGGAGGGGCTTCCGACTATCGTGGCGGTATCTCTTTCAATTAATATTATCAAATTGTCAAAACAGAATGCACTGGTTAAGAAGATGATTGCATCCGAGACTATAGGCTGCATCAACGTAATATGTTCGGATAAGACAGGTACTTTGACGGAAAATCGTATGACCGTCGGTGGATTTTATGATACGAAATGGCATACGGATGTCACAGAGCTTACTTCACCGTGGCTGGTTCATAATATCTGCCTTAATACTACTGCCGATGTAAATGCGGACGGAAGTTTTATAGGAAATCCCAGCGAATGTGCGATGCTTAATTTTTATCTTGGTTCGAAGGCCTGCGCAGAGAGTAAAAAGACATATCAGGATGAGCGGGATGACCATGAGACCTTGCAGGCATTTCCGTTTTCATCGGATCTTAAGCATATGACGACGATCTCCAAGGTGGACGGATCTATTATTTCCTATGTCAAGGGCAGTCCTGAGTGCATTTTTGAGATGTGCAGTCTGGATAGTAATGAGAAAAATAAAATAGAAGCCTGTATGATGAGCGTACAGGAAAAAGCCATGCGTGTAATTGCATTTGCACATAAAGAGCTTCAGAGTATGAAGGATTATGAAGATGAGGTCTGTCATAAGGAGTTAGAAAGCCAGATGGTGTTTGACGGCTTTGTGGCGATCTCGGATCCACTGAGAAGTGATGTGTACGGGGCTGTTAAATCATGTAAGAATGCCGGTGTTGCACTGAAGATTCTGACCGGTGACAACATCGTAACCGCAAAGGCTATAGCAAACGAGCTTCATCTTCTCGATAATGGTGGTCTTGCCATGGAGGCAAGAGAGATTGCTGACATGACGGATGAGGAATTGAGCGAAAAATTGCCGCAGATCTGTGTTATCGCCCGCAGCACACCGTCAATCAAAATGCGGGTAGTCAAGCTTTTAAAGGCGGCAGGCAATGTCGTGGCTGTTACCGGAGATGGTATAAACGATGCACCGGCGCTTAAAAATGCTGATGTGGGCATAGCAATGGGAATTTCCGGAACGGAGGTTTCCAAGGAGGCCAGCGATATAGTTCTTCTGGATGACTCATTTGCAACCATTGTAAAGGCTGTTGAATGGGGACGTAACATATACGAGAATTTCAAGCGTTTCATAAGCTTTCAGCTCACGGTAAACCTTGCCTCGGTTGTGGTCGTATTTGTATCAATTTTATTTGGACTAAAGGCACCTTTCACTGCACTAGAGCTTCTGTGGGTCAACATCATCATGGACGGCCCGCCTGCACTGACCCTCGGTCTTGAACCAAACTATGCAGACCTTATGAAACGTGAACCTACCAGACGCGGTGACAGCATTCTTTCTAAAATCATGCTGGTGCGCATCGGTATGACCGGAATTTATATTTCCATAGTATTTTTGTCACAGTATGTCTTTAACTTTATGAAGGTGGCACCAGAACAGGAGAGCACGGTACTCTTTACACTTTTTGTTATGTTCCAGCTATTTAATGCATTTAACTGCCGTGAACTACACAGCGAAAGCATATTTCCGCATCTGCTTAAAAATAAATTGATGCTGGGAATTGTAGGTTGCACCTTTATTTTGCAGATCTGCATTACCCAGTTCGGCGGTGCATTTTTTAACACCGTTCCGCTCTCAATGTCAACATGGGGAAAGATTTTTGCTGTTTCATTCAGTGTAATAGTGCTGTCGGAGATTGTGAAGGTGTTCTGGCGGATGAGTGAAAAACAGGATGCAGGAAAAAGGTAGAGACAAACTGTAGAAACAAGGCTGAAAAAAGGACCTGAAGTCGGGAAACTTTAGGTCCGCAGCTGAAATTCAAGTAAACCCAGTAAAATCAAGGTTTACAAAAAAGCTAAAAATTAGCACTCGCCTCTTGACAGTGCTAATAATAAGTGTTATATTACTGCTAGAACAAAAAAGAACCATTAGGTTCTTATGGATTGTTCGAAAGGAGGCAGGCTTATGAATATCAGTAAATTTACCCAGAAGTCTCTGGAAGCTGTTCAGAATACAGAAAAGCTGGCATATGAATATGGAAACCAGCAGATTGATCAGGAACATTTGCTGTACAGTCTTTTGACTGTGGAAGACAGTTTGATATTTAAATTGATAACAAAGATGGGAATCTCGGGCGATCAGTTTCGTGACGAGGTAGCGCAGGCAATCGGAAAACTGCCCAAGGTATCCGGCGGTCAGGTATATTTTTCCAATGATGCGAATAAGGTGCTGGTGAGCGCGGAGGATGAAGCCAAGGCGATGGGCGATGAGTACGTTTCCGTCGAACACCTATTTCTTGCGATGCTCAAGCAGCCGAACAAGGCGGTAAAGGAACTTTTCCGTTTGTACGGCATCACTAAGGAAACCTTTTTGCAGGCACTCTCGACGGTACGTGGTAATCAGCGTGTTGTCAGTGATAATCCGGAGGCAACTTATGACACTTTAAATAAGTATGGTTGTGATCTGGTGGAGCGTGCGAGAGAGCAGAAACTTGACCCGGTCATCGGTCGTGACAGCGAGATCAGAAACGTGGTTATGATTTTGTCCAGAAAGACGAAAAATAACCCTGTGCTTATAGGTGAACCCGGCGTAGGTAAGACAGCGGTTGTCGAAGGACTGGCACAGCGTATCGTGCGTGGGGATGTACCTGAGGGCCTTAAGGATAAGAAGCTGTTTTCCCTTGATATGGGCGCTCTGATGGCAGGCGCTAAGTACCGCGGAGAGTTTGAAGAGAGACTGAAAGCGGTTCTTGACGAGGTCAAGAAGAGTGAAGGACAGATTATCCTCTTTATCGATGAACTGCATACGATTGTAGGTGCAGGCAAATCCGAGGGCGCGATGGATGCAGGAAATATGCTGAAGCCTATGCTGGCACGAGGCGAGCTGCATTGTATCGGTGCCACGACTTTGGACGAGTACCGTAAGTATATTGAAAAGGATGCGGCTCTGGAACGTCGTTTCCAGCCTGTTCATGTAGATGAACCGACTGTGGAGGACACGATTTCTATTCTGCGTGGCCTTAAAGAAAGATATGAGGTTTACCACGGCGTAAAGATTACAGACTCTGCTCTTGTATCAGCTGCTATGCTGTCTGATCGCTATATCACGGATCGTTTTCTTCCGGATAAGGCCATCGACCTGGTCGATGAGGCCTGTGCGATGATCAAGACTGAGATGGATTCTATGCCGTCGGAGCTTGATGAACTATCAAGACGTATCATGCAGCTGGAGATCGAGGAGGCAGCCCTTAAGAAGGAGACTGACCATTTGAGTCAGGATCGTCTGGCAGAATTACAGAAAGAGCTGGCAGAACTTAAGAGCAGCTTTTCTACACAGAAGGCCCAGTGGGAGAATGAAAAATCTTCCGTTGATAAGCTTTCCAAACTCCGTGAAGAGATTGAACATGTAAACGGAGAGATCCAGGCGGCTAAACAAGCTTATGATCTCAACAAGGCGGCTGAGCTTCAGTACGGTAAACTTCCGCAGCTGCAGAAAGAGTTGGCCGAGGAGGAAGAAAAGGTCAAAAATCAGGATCTGAGTCTGGTGCATGAGAGTGTTACCGAGGATGAGATTGCCCGTATTATTTCCAAATGGACAGGTATTCCGGTTGCAAAGCTTACTGAGAGCGAGCGAAGCAAGACTCTTCATATGGATGAACTTCTGCACAAACGTGTTATCGGACAGGATGAGGGTGTTACCAAGGTTACGGAGGCCATTATTCGTTCGAAGGCCGGAATCAAGGATCCGACGAAGCCGATCGGCTCGTTCCTTTTCTTAGGTCCTACGGGTGTCGGCAAGACGGAACTTGCAAAAGCACTGGCGCAGGCACTTTTTGATGATGAGAACAATATGGTTCGTATCGATATGAGTGAATATATGGAGAAACATTCCGTTTCACGTCTGATCGGAGCTCCTCCGGGATATGTCGGATACGATGAGGGCGGCCAGCTGACCGAGGCAGTAAGACGCAAACCGTATTCTGTTGTACTGTTTGATGAGGTTGAAAAGGCGCATCCGGATGTATTTAATGTACTTCTTCAGGTACTGGATGACGGACGTATCACTGATTCAACCGGCAAGACAGTTGATTTTAAGAATACGATCCTGATTATGACTTCCAACATCGGCTCCCAGTATCTGCTGGATGGCATCGATGAGAAGGGAAATATTAAGAGTGAGGCCGAGGATGCCGTTATGCATGATTTGCGTGCTCACTTCCGTCCGGAGTTCCTTAATCGTCTGGATGAGACTATTCTGTTCAAACCTCTGACGAAAGACAATATCGGCGGAATTATTGAACTTCTGATAGCAGATGTCAACAGGCGTCTGGCAGATAAGGAGTTAAATATTTCCCTGACCGACGAGGCGAAGAGCTTCATTGTTGAAAATGGATATGATCCGGTTTACGGTGCAAGACCGCTTAAACGGTATTTGCAGAAAAATGTTGAGACATTGGCGGCTAAATTGATTTTGGCGGACGGAGTCCGGGCAGGCGATACTATTGAGATCGGGCTTTCTGACGGCAAGCTGACAGCTTCGGCTGTACACACAGAGTGATGTAATGAGCACAAGTGAGCCAACATGCTTGCATGATTGGCGAACGGTGAATTGGATCATGATAGCTGCACAGCAGCGGCAAGCACCGAAGGTGCGAGTCATGATATCATGGGCACAGGAGATTGCGAAAAGCGTCTCCTGTGCCTTTTGTCATTTTCATTATTGATATTTGCCATCATCATTTTGAAATTTCGCAGTCTTGACATTGTCAGACAACTTGACTAAAATGATTCCATGATAATCGGGTTGCTGACTTTTCGCCATAGTTGGCATCGTTAGTGTTAGACGGCATGTCAGTTTATTCCGGAAAAGTTATTCAGATGAGGAGAAAATAAGATGAAAATTGCTATTGGAAATGACCATTCAGCAGTAGAACTGAAGAATATTATTGTTGATTTTCTGGCAGAAAAAGGAATCGAAGTGATAAATTTGGGTACTGATAGCAGTGAGAGCTGCGATTACCCGGTTTATGGAGAAAAAGTAGGCCGTGCGGTTGTTTCCGGCGAGGCAGACCTCGGTATTGCAATCTGCGGTACAGGCCTTGGTATTTCTCTTGCAGCCAACAAGGTAAAGGGCGTGCGCGCATGCGTATGCAGCGAGCCTTACACGGCAGTTATGTCCCGCCGCCACAACGATGCAAATGTGCTTTGTTTCGGCGCTCGCGTGGTGGGAAGCGAACTTGCAAAGATGATCGTCGAAGAATGGATAAATGCAGAATTTGAGGGCGGACGCCATCAGAGACGAGTAGACATGATTATGGCTATTGAAGAGAAAGATTGATTAAACGCATAAGAAAACAGAATAGGAGGAAGCAGGAAATGATCACAGAAGATATTCGCTACATCGGTGTAAATGACCATGACATTGACTTGTTTGAAGGCCAATATGTGGTGCCAAACGGTATTTCTTATAATTCATACGTGATTATGGATGAAAAGATTGCGATCATGGATACGGTAGATAAGCGTAAACAGACGGAATTTATGGAAAATCTGGAGAAGACGCTGTCCGGAAGAAACCCGGATTATCTGGTTGTCAGTCATATGGAGCCGGACCATGCATCAAGTATTCAGGCAGTTATGGAAAAATATCCGAATATTACGCTTGTTGGAAATGCTAAGACATTTCCGATGCTTAAGCTTTATTTTGACATTGATACCAGCCGTGCGTTGACAGTCAAGGAGGGTGACACCCTTAAGCTGGGCCGCCATGAGCTTACATTTGTCATGGCTCCGATGGTACACTGGCCGGAGGTTATGGTAAGCTATGATTCCTGCGACAAAGTGCTGTTCAGTGCCGACGGTTTCGGCAAATTCGGTGCCCTCGATGCAGATGAGGATTGGGACTGTGAGGCAAGACGGTATTATTTCAATATCGTAGGAAAATACGGAATGCAGGTGCAGACACTTCTTAAAAAGGCAGCCGGTCTTGATATTCAGATTATCTGCCCGCTTCATGGACCGATTTTGAAGGAAACTATTCCTCATGTGCTTGAAAAATACCAGATTTGGAGCAGCTACGGCGTTGAGTCGGAGGGAGTGTTTATCGCTTATGCTTCTCTTCACGGCAATACGGAAGATGCAGCGAAAAAGTTAAAGGAAATCCTTGAGAAGAAGGGATGCCCTAAGGTGGCAATCACGGATCTTGCGCGCGATGATATGGCGGAGGCGCTGGAAGATGCATTCAGATATGGAAAAATCGTGCTGGCGGCACCGTCCTATGATGCAGGTGTGATGCCGGTTATGGCAGATTTTCTGCATCATTTGCAGAGCAAAAATTATCAGAAACGCATGGTTGGCCTGATTGAGAATGGTTCATGGGCACCTACTGCGGCACGCACGATGAAGGGTCTTTTGGATGCCATGAAGGAGATCACTGTGGTTGAGCCGGCGGTTACTATTCGCGGAGCAATTAAGGAAAGTGATATTCCGGCTTTGGAGCAGCTTGCTGATACGCTACTTGCGTGATTAGGGAAATTACCGGTAGTGAAAATATTTAATGAAACCTGAAAAAGTCTACTTGCCGGCTTGGTGTGTATGACAGAAAATGAGAAGAAGAGGAGAAAAAGACATGGTAGATGAGGTAATGAAATTCATTACAGAAGCTGACCCGGAAGTGGGAGAAGCAATTGAAGCAGAGGCAGCCCGTCAGAGAAGAAATTTGGAGCTGATCGCATCGGAGAATATCGTATCTGAGCCGGTTATGATGGCGATGGGATCGGTATTGACCAATAAATATGCAGAAGGATATCCGGGAAAGCGCTATTACGGCGGATGCCAGTGCGTGGATGTGGTAGAGTCCATCGCAATCGAGAGAGCGAAAAAGCTGTTTGGCTGTGATTATGCAAACGTACAGCCACATTCCGGCGCACAGGCAAACATGGCAGTATTTATCGCAATGCTGAAACCGGGCGATACCGTTATGGGTATGAATCTTGATCACGGCGGACATCTGACACACGGAAGCCCTGTCAATTTCTCCGGTTTGTATTTCAACATCGTGCCTTACGGTGTCGATGACAATGGCGTGATTGATTACGAAGAGGTAGAGCGCATCGCAATGGAAGCAAAACCGAAGTTAATCATTGCAGGTGCCAGCGCCTATGCAAGAGAGATTGATTTCAAGCGTTTCCGTGAGATTGCGGATAAAGCAGGCGCATACCTGATGGTAGATATGGCTCATATCGCAGGTCTGGTGGCAGCAGGACTTCACCAGAGCCCGATTCCTTATGCTGATGTTGTTACGACAACCACTCATAAGACACTTCGCGGACCGAGAGGCGGCATGATTCTGGCAAATAAAGAAGCAGCTGAGAAGTTTAACTTCAATAAGGCTATATTCCCGGGAACACAGGGCGGACCGTTAGAGCACATTATCGCAGGAAAGGCAGTTTGCCTTGGTGAGGCGCTGAAACCGGAATTCAAAGAATATCAGCTTCAGGTAAAGAAAAATGCAGCCGCTCTGGCAGCAGCCCTTCAGAAGCAGGGATTCAAGATTTTGACCGGCGGAACCGACAACCACCTGATGTTAGTCGATCTGCGCGGCATGGATATCTCAGGTAAAGAGCTGCAGAACCGCTGTGACGAGGTATACATTACTCTTAACAAGAACACCGTTCCGAACGATCCGAGAAGTCCTTTCGTTACTTCAGGTGTCCGCATTGGAACTCCGGCAGTGACCACCCGCGGTCTCAAAGAAGAAGACATGGAAGTCATTGCAGAGTGCATCTGGCTGGCAGCAACAGACTTTGAAAACAAGGCAGATTATATCCGCAGCGAAGTAACCAAGCTGTGTGATAAATATCCGCTGTATCAGTAGGATGCTACGTTAAGAGAAAAAATATCTGGAATTTTGACAGCAAATTTTTGTATAAAATCTCCATGATGTCTTTTTTTGAAATCTGATACAATTAGAAAGACATAAAATGTCGCTTACCCAATGTCAGACGGGTAGGCGGCATTTTTCAATAACACTGCGGATGATGCGCATACGCGATCAAAATCAAGATTTCAGGAGGTTGCCAATGAAGATTGTAATTATAAACGGAAGTGCAAGAAAGGGAAACACATTAGCCGCAATTCAGGCATTCACAGAAGGTGTCGCAGAAGTCAATGAGATAGAAATCACGATATAAGGAGGAAACTTGATAATGAAGGTAGTTATGATTACGGGCAGTGCCCACAAACATGGAACAACAGCAACGCTTGCAGATAAATTTGAGCAGGGAGCATCCGACGCAGGGCATGAGATTTTTCGTTTTGATGCGGCATTTCAGTCTGTTCATCCATGTATAGGGTGTGATAAATGTCGTGAAAATGGGAAATGTGTATTTCATGCAGATGATATGAAAATATTAAATCCGCATTTACTTGAAGCTGATGCGGTAGTATTTGTTTCACCAATTTACTATTTTACGCTTAATGCACAAATTAAAGCAGTCATTGATAGATTTTATGCGAATAATGATGCTTTACATGGAGGGAAAAAGGCGGTCTTGATTACTGCGATGGCGGACGCAGAAATATCTGCGGCATCCGGTGCAGATGCGACATTCCACGAGATGCTTAAATATTTGAACTGGGAGAATGCTGGAGTACTGAACGCCAAAAATGTGCCTGTCGCATCAGATTTAAGTGAAGATGATTTGAAATGTGCCTATGATTTAGGGGAAAAACTGAAATAGACAACTTCCAGTTTGCAATACCTAAATCTTAGGAAGGGAGGCACTGCCAATGTACGCATAAAAAGCTATCTCGTAGACTTTTGGAAGGTTATACGGCACAGTCATGCGCTATGCGCGCCCAGCCGGATGATATAAAGCGGTTAGATGAGCTGCAGGCGGATTATCAGTATGCACTGCGTCATGGAAAATCAGGAAGCTCTTAAAAAGATGTCGCTTTCGGCAGACTGAATATAAATTCCGTTCCCACTCCCTCGGTGCTGACGACATCGATATTTTCTTCATGTGCCTGAATTATTTCCTTTACAATTGCAAGACCCAGTCCGGTGCCTTTTTTGTCCTTGCCGCGCGATAAGTCGGTTTTGTAGAAACGCTCAAAGATCTTCTTCTGGCTGTCTTTCGGGATGCCGATGCCGGTGTCTTTTACGGAAATGAAGACCTTTTCATACCGCACCGAGGTCTGGATGTAGATTATTGAGTCCTCGTGACTGAATTTGATCGCGTTATCTATCAGATTGTAGAGAACCTGCTGGATTTTTCCGAGATCCGCATAGACCATCTGTATGCTGTCGGCAAATGTCAGGTCAAATGTTATGCCCTTCGCACTGCAGGTTCCTTCAAATGTCGCTGCAGTATCTTTTATCGTACGGTTTATATCAAAGTTAGTTCTGGTCAGATACCCTTTGCTGTCAAGAGAATTAAGCGTCAGCATGCCCTGAGTCAGCTTATTGAGACGCTCAGTCTCGGAAATGACGATATGCAGGTATTTATCATAGAGCTCCGAAGGTATCGTACCATCCAGAATCGCTTCGAGATAACCCTTGATGGAAGTCAGAGGAGAGCGGAAATCATGGGACACATTTGCAATAAAATTGTGCTGATACTGCTCCATCTCGTTTAATTCATTGGACATATAGTTTAATGTGCTGGCGAGATAGCCGATCTCATCGTGTGTGGTAATCGGAATGTTGTGTGCCAGATTACCGGCTGCATATTCATTGGCAGCGAATGTGATTTTTTTAAGAGGAAAATATACCACTTTTGTAAATACAATAAGGACAACTAAAGACAGAGCAAACAGGATCAGGGACGTTATGTAAATGATGTTCAAAAAACTGTTCTGCTCTGTTTCTATGTTTGTAACGGGCATATGAATTATGATATATCCGTATGTTTTCATATTGCCGGTGATGGGCGCCAAAACAGATAAAACATTGTTGTCAAACAGATTGTAATAGTGTCCTATGGAGTAGAGACGGTTTCCCTGGGCTGTCGGGTCAAAGTCATCGATGGTAATACCGGTGCGTTTCCCGCTGCTGTCTGTAACGATGGCACCGTTGTGATCTACAATCCAAATGTCAGATCTCAGGTATGCGGAAACAGCCTCCAACTGTGGATAAGCTGAATTCAGATTTACGTTTTTTCCTTCATAGACCTTACTGCACTGATCAGCAATCAATGTAGCTTCATCGTACAGAGCTTCGGATTTCTGCTTTATAAGATGTCTATAGGTCATATCAGATGATATGGTTGCTATTGTGATGAAACCCAGAAGACCGAATATAAGATAGCCGATCAGTAATTTGTAATAAAGAGAATGTGTGTGATGGTTTGATTTCATGATTAGCCTTTGCTTGTTCCTGTCGCAGTTTATCGCTTCACTTCAAATTTATATCCAATCCCCCATACGGTTGTCAGCGCCCACTTGTCATTGCCTTTGATTTTTTCGCGGAGACGCTTGATATGGACATCCACAGTCCGGGTGTCACCTATATATTCATAGCCCCAGATATGATCGAGAAGCTGCTCCCTGGTAAACACCTGATTCGGTGAGGAGGCAAGGAAATATAAAAGTTCAAGTTCCTTTGGCGGCAGTTCAATAGAATGGCCGTTGTAGATGACGGAATAATTTGTAAGGTTGACTATAAGGTCAGGGTATTCGACAAAATTGCCATGCTGCTCATTTGCAGACGATGAGGAAGTCTGCACTGACGGCTGATAGCGTCGCAAAACGGCCTTGACTCTGGCAACCAGTTCTTTCGAATCAAAGGGTTTTATCATATAATCGTCAGCACCAAGCTCCAGTCCAAGAACTTTATCAAAGATTTCACCTTTTGCGGAGAGCATGATGATCGGTACCTGAGAAGAGCTTCTGAGTTCGCGGCAGACCTGATAGCCGTCTATACCCGGAAGCATAAGGTCCAGGAGGATCAGGTTGGGTTGAAATTCCGGAAATATACGGAGAGCTTCTTCTCCGTCTCCGACAATTTTTGTCTCAAAACATTCTTTCGTCAGGTAAAGTGAGATTAGTTCGGCAATGTTGTAGTCATCATCTACGATGAGAATGCGCTGTTTTTCAGCCATTTTGATTCCTCCTGTTGTATTTTAAAAGTGTATCAGAGGGGTCAAAAGACCTTTTGACCCCAACATCATTTGAATGTAACAATCGTAACTCCGGTGTCTCCCTCGCCAAATTCACCCAGTCTGTATTCTTTGACATAACTTAACTTTTTTAAGTGGCGGTGAACACCGGCTTTTAAAGCACCGGTTCCGCGTCCGTGTACAACTCGAACCTGAGGAAGATGTGCCAGATAAGCATCATCAAGGTATTTATCAAGTACCGGAATTGCTTCATCGACGGTCATACCGATAAGGTTAACTTCAGGAGATACACTGAAGGACTTGGACATCTTGATCTTGCTGCTTCCGCTTCCGGGGCCTCTGGAAGAGCCTGTGTGGGTGCCGGAAAGTCCCGGTCCCGTGATGGATGCCTCTTCTACCATCTCCAGATCGCGGATATTGACAAGAGAACGTAAAATGCCCATCTGTACATACAGATCTCCCTTGGCATTTGGCAGGGAGCTTACGGTTCCCTTTAAATTCATCGAGAGAACACGCACAGTGTCTCCCAAACGCAGCTTTTTCGCGGAAACGGCCTTTTTTGGTGCGGCGGTCTTTTTGACTGCCAGTTTCTTATCCACATCCTGAATCTTGCCGCGCAGTTTGGTTCGCTCAGCTTCAAGTTCCTTATTTACACCGGAAGATTTGGCAAGTTTGTTGATATTTCGTATAGTCTGATCAGCGGTATCCTTGGCATCCTGAAGGATCTTTTGTGCATCTTCCCTGGCTTTTGAAAGCATTTTCTCCTTCTGCTCCGAGAAGCGTTCCTCTTTCTGCTGAAGACGGTTTTTAAGCGTTTCGATCTCCTGTTTATAAGAAGCGATCTCTTCACGCTCTTTTTCAATGGTCACGCGGCTGTTTTCCAGATTGGCAAGCAGATCTTCGAAGGATTCATCCTTCTTTTCCATCTGGTTTTTCGCCTCGGTGATGATGTAATCAGGCAGTCCGAGTTTGCGGGAAATGGCAAATGCATTGCTCTTTCCCGGAATACCGATGAGCAGCCGGTAAGTGGGACGGAGTGTTTCAACGTTAAACTCGCAGCAGGCATTTTCAACACCCGGTGCGGTCAGTGCGAAGACCTTAAGCTCACTGTAATGCGTGGTTGCGATTGTTCGGCAGGTCATGTTGTGCAGGAAGTTTAATATCGCAATCGCCAGTGCCGCACCTTCAGTGGGATCGGTACCGGAACAGAGCTCATCGAAGAGACAGAGGGAATTGGCATCCGCCTCGTTTAAAATAGATACTATATTTGTCATGTGAGCCGAGAAGGTACTCAGGTTCTGTTCGATACTCTGTTCGTCGCCGATATCGGCAAATACATTGTCAAATACAGCCAGCTCAGAACCTTCAAATGCCGGAATATGCAGTCCCGCCTGTCCCATCAGGGTAAAGAGTCCGACGGTTTTTAAGGATACGGTTTTACCACCGGTATTGGGGCCTGTCACAATCAAAAGATTAAAAGAATCACCGACCCAGATATTGATCGGAACCACCTGCTTTGGATTTAAAAGCGGATGACGTCCATCCTTTATGTTGATATAACGCTTGTTGTTAAATTTTGGCTCCACGCAGTTGTAATGGCGGGAAAGCGCTGCTTTTGCGAAAATGAAATCCAGTTCTGCCAGAATCGAAAGATCTGAAAGAATAGTGTCAGTATATGGCATCAGCTGGCTTGAAAGAGCCGCCAGAACAAACTCGATTTCTCTTTTTTCCTGAATTTCCAGCTCACGCAGCTCGTTATTTAGCTTTACGATCGCGAGCGGTTCTATGAATACGGTTGAACCGGTCGAGGACTGGTCGTGAACCATGCCGGGAACTTGGGATTTATATTCCGCTTTGACCGGCAGGCAGTAGCGCCCGTCACGCATCGTAATAACGGCGTCCTGTAAGTAAGCCCGACTGGAATTTAAGATGGAATTTAACTGGGTATGGACGCGTCCACCCACAATCTTCATGGAGCGGCGCACCTTTGAAAGTCCTGGACTGGCGTCGTCGCTTACTTCATCCTCTGAGTGCAGGCATCGCTTGATCTCATTGTTGACAGGTGTCAGCGGATCCAGAGCGCGGAACCTTTCGTCAAGGGAATCATCGGGAAATTCTTCAGTTTTCTCATGTCGGCCGTAGCCCTGTGCACGGGCAGCAACCGTCAGCAGTGAACTGACAGAGAGAAGTTCAGGGATACCCAGTGAACTGCCTATTTCCAGTCGTTTCATAGATCCGCGCACATCCTTCACACCGCCAAAGGAGAGACTGCCCTTCATGCGGACTCGTGTCAGCGCATCGGTTGTCTCCATCTGACTCTGACGGATTGTTTCCAGTTCGCATGATGGCTGCAACTTGCGGCACATCTCTTTGCCCATCTCGGTGGAGGCGTATTCTGTAAGCTGGTCAATAATTTTTGTATATTCCAGAGTTTTTAATGCTTTTTCATTCATGTTGTGGTTAATCCTTTTTCAGTATATTTTCTTTTGGATTCATTACATCACAGTATACCACATTATAAAGCCATGCGCCAAGCATTCATACTTTTTTGTTGCATAACCTTAAGAAGGTAAGTATAATGATGATATGTTATGATGTTGGGGTCAAAAGGTCTTTTGCCCCCTCTGATACCAGATTGCTTCGC
>CAVHPN010000010.1:0-10221 GCA_963637995.1 Prevotella sp. CAG:279
TCTCCTGCAAGCAAGCTTGCGTCGAATTTCTGACCTTTTGACCCTGGTATCATATAAATAAACGTATATACCCTGTTTTCCACTAGGTTTTTTCAAAACTCCGCTTATTCTTGCTTGTAATTTTTAAATTTTCCTATATAATAGTAGGGAACGTAGATGAAGCTTTTACCTTTATTGCTACAACCTATGTACGCGGCGGTGGTTGGTTTATACAATCACAATAAAGGCGGGCGTGCATACATTAAAAAGAAAGGCGGATTTATTAGTTATGAAACAGTTGATTTACCTGGACAATGCGGCGACAACCAAGACTCGTCCGGAAGTAGTGGAGGCTATGCTTCCGTATTTTACGGAGTATTACGGCAACCCATCTTCGGTTTATGATTTCTCGGCAGAACCTAAGAGAGCAATTGCAAAGTCACGCGAGACGATTGCAAAGGCACTTGGCGCCAAGCCGAACGAAATCTATTTTACCTATGGCGGTACCGAGTCTGATAACTGGGCATTGGTTTCCACTGCAGAGGCATATCAGGCAAAGGGCAAACACATTATCACGACAAAGATTGAGCACCATGCAATTTTGCATACCTGTGAGTACCTTGAGCAGAGAGGTTTCGAGGTTACTTATCTGGATGTAGATGAGTTCGGCGTTGTTAAATTAGACGAGCTTGAGAAGGCGATCCGTCCGGATACCATTCTTATCTCTGTTATGTTTGCAAATAATGAGATTGGTACGATCGAACCGATCAAGGAAATCGGAGAGATTGCGAAGAAACATGGCATTTTATTCCACACTGATGCAGTACAGGCTTTCGGTCATGTTCCGATCAATGTTGATGAATATCATATCGATATGCTCAGCTCCAGCGCACATAAATTAAACGGACCTAAGGGAAGCGGTTTCCTTTATATCCGCACCGGACTTAAGACACGTTCATTTATTCATGGAGGTGCTCAGGAGCGCAAGCGCCGCGGCGGTACAGAAAATACGCCTGGTATCGTGGGATTTGGCAAGGCTGTTGAAATTGCCATGGATACTATGGAAGAACGCACTGCCAAGGAGAAGGCTATGCGTGACCATCTGATTGAACGTGTATTAAAGGAAATTCCGTTTGCACGTCTCAACGGACATCCTACTCAGAGACTTTCCAACAATGCAAACTTTGCATTCCAGTTCATTGAAGGTGAGTCTATGCTGATCATGCTTGATATGGAGGGAATCTGTGGTTCCAGCGGTTCTGCATGTACTTCAGGCTCATTGGATCCGTCCCATGTACTTCTGGCTATAGGACTTCCTCATGAGATTGCTCATGGCTCACTGCGTCTTACACTGTCAGCTGAGACGACCATGGAGCAGATAGATTTCACGGTAGACTGCTTAAAGAAGATTGTAGAACGTCTCCGTTCTATGTCTCCGCTTTATGAGGATTATATCAAAAAACATCCGCAGCAGTAGATTTGACAGATGAAGATAACATACAGAGAGGAAATATCAGATGTATTCAGAAAAAGTAATGGATCATTTTCAGCATCCGAGAAATGTAGGCGAGATTGAGAATGCCAGCGGTATGGGTACCGTTGGAAATGCAAAATGCGGTGATATCATGCGTATTTACCTGGATATCGATGATAATCAGATCATTCAGGATGTAAAATTTAAGACATTTGGCTGCGGAGCAGCAGTGGCAACCAGCAGTATGGCTACTGAGATGGTAAAAGGAAAGACTGTTCAGGAGGCTATGGAAGTCACCAATAAGGCCGTTATGGAGGCGCTTGACGGACTTCCGCCTGTAAAGGTACACTGTTCCCTGCTTGCGGAGGAAGCAATTCATGCCGCTCTCTGGGATTATGCTCAGAAGAATGGCATCGAGATCAAAGGACTTGTAAAACCGAAGACAGATATCGGCGAAGAAGAAGTCGAAGAAGAGTATTGATGGAAAAGAAAAAAGTAGTAGTCGGCATGTCAGGAGGAGTTGACTCCTCCGTGGCTGCCTGGCTTTTAAAAGAGCAGGGATATGATGTGATCGGCGTGACCATGCAGATCTGGCAGGACGAGACGAACATAGAGCAGGAAGAACACGGTGGCTGCTGTGGTCTTAGTGCCGTCGATGATGCCAGACGGGTAGCTGAGAGACTTGAGATCCCGTATTATGTGATGAACTTTAAAAAAGAGTTCAAAGAAAATGTCATGGATTATTTTGTGCAGGAATATCTGGACGGACATACGCCGAATCCGTGTATTGCCTGCAACCGTTATGTGAAGTGGGAGTCCCTTCTGCAGAGAAGTCTGGAGATAGGGGCTGATTATATTGCAACAGGACATTATGCGCGGGTTAAGAAGCTGCCAAATGGACGCTATGCCATCTGCAAGTCAGCGACTGTGGCGAAAGATCAGACTTATGCGCTTTACAATCTGACTCAGCATCAGCTTGAGCATACCCTGATGCCTGTCGGTGAGTATACAAAGGATAAGATTCGTGAGATGGCAGAGGAGATTGGACTTGTGGTGGCACACAAGCCGGACAGTCAGGAGATCTGTTTCGTGCCTGACAATGATTATGCAAAATTTATCGAGGAAAATAGTGATTGCCGGATTGAGGAAGGCAATTTTGTAGATAAGTACGGCAATATTTTAGGTCGTCATAAAGGTATTACACATTACACCGTCGGACAGAGGAAGGGACTAAATCTGGCACTGGGACATCCTGTTTTTGTGACCGAGATTCGCCCGGAGACAAACGAGGTGGTGATTGGGGAAAATGATGACGTTTTTTCCAATCGTCTGACATGCAGAAATCTTAACTGGATGGCTATTGAGGATCTGGGTAAAGAAACGATGCGCGTCAGTGCAAAGATTCGTTACAGCCATAAGGGAGCACCTTGTACGATTCGAAAAATCGGAAAAGACCGGGTTGAATGCCTGTTTGATGAGCCGCAGAGAGCGGCAACGCCGGGACAGGCAGTTGTTTTTTATGACGGCGAATATGTAGTTGGCGGCGGCACCATCGAATAAATTGGTATGATGCCTGATGCTGTTACTACCATGACTTGGGATGGAGTTTTTTACAGATGATAAGAGGAAAAAGCAGAAAAAGAAAACCTGATACCCCTGATTATGGAAAACGTTTCCGAAAGGCGGCTGCTGCGTTTGTGGCAGCGGCAGGTTTGATCAGTATCTGTTATGTTGGATTTAACCTCTCAAATCAGACCAACTCTCAGGTGCAGACAGCTCGCACCGATATAGAGTCAACTGCCGGGTTCTCTGATGAAGAGATGAAAAAGACGCTTTCAGAATCAAAGGAGCAAGAGACAGAACCTGAGAATACACAGTATCTCAAGGAAACTGATGAGACATCGGCTGATATCGTACCTGAAAGTGAGACATCTGTGGGAGAATCTGCAGATTCAGAGTCTTCTGGGGAGACGGAACCTGTCGGTGAAGAAGCAGTCGTGACGGCTCTTGGGGCTGAGGCTGATACGGAGAATATGACCATACAAAATGGCAGAACAGTTGCGATAGATGCGGGGCATCAGGCGAAGGGAAATTCTGATAAAGAACCTGTCGGACCCGGTTCGTCGACTATGAAAGCCAAGGTTGCCTCGGGTACTGTGGGTGTATCAACCAAACTGCCGGAGTATGAACTGACATTGTCGGTATCAAAGAAATTGAAGAGAATACTTGAGGAAAGAGGATATAAGGTTGTCATGATCCGTGAGACTAATGATGTAAATCTTAGCAATGCGGAAAGGGCGGAGATTGCCAACAAAAGCGGAGCTTCTGTATTTGTGAGACTTCATGGAAATTCGCTGGATAACAATACGATAGCCGGAACATTGTCCATGTGCCAGACGGCCTCAAATCCGTACAATGGAGAGCTCCATGCGGCAAGCTATTCACTTTCCAAGAAAATTACAGATGCTGTATCTGCGGCCACAGGTTTTAAAAATCGAGGTGTTCAGGAGACAGACAGCATGAGTGGCATTAACTGGAGTAAGATTCCGGTCTGTATTGTTGAGATGGGCTTTATGAGCAATCCGGAAGAAGATCAGAAGATGGCTCAGGATGACTATCAGGAACTCATTGCAGCAGGAATTGCAAATGGAATAGATGCATATTATCAGTAGATAATAGCAGCTAATAAATTAAAAAACAGGAAGGGATGTGCTGTGGCTTTGGCACATCCTTTCCTGTTTTTTGAGAATTGGATACGATTATCGATTTTACTGTGCTTTGCGCTGCATCTTTTCAACCAGGGCAGTGGTTCTCTCGCGGTAGTCATCGAGCTCGGTAACAATTCCCATAAAGGAAGATATAAGATCCAGGGAAGCACGCAGTGTGCTTTGTTCACCCTGTACGACTGCACGCTTTGTGAGGCGCATAGCCTGCTGCGGAGCAGCCAGGATCTTTTTCATATATTTTTCTACAAATGCATCAAGCTCATCGTCCGGAACGCAGTGGGTAACAAGACCAAGGTCAGCGGCCTCCTTACCTTTGAGAGTGCGTGCTGTCCAGAAAAGATCCAGTGCTTTATCTCGGCCTACAATGCGCGGAAGGAAATATGCGCCGCCGTCTCCCGGAACGATTCCTGCGTTAAAGTAGCTTTCTGCCATGGAAGCACTCTCTCCGGCAATACGTACATCACACATGAGAGCCATGTCAAGACCTGCACCTATGGCGGCACCGTGAATTTTGGCTACTACAGGTTTGTCGATTTCTTCCAAAAGAAGCGGAATTCGCTGGATGCCTTTCCAAAGTGAATTTTTTCTTGCAAGTGCGGTGGATGAGATATCCTCGTGACTTTCGAAGAAACCGTCACCGGCTGCCATTGCCTTGACGTCACCGCCGGCACAGAACGCCTTTCCATTGCCGCAAAGAAGAAGTGCGTATACATCATCGTTGTCGCGGACATCTTCCAGAGCTTCGGTCCAGAGACGAATCATCTCCTCGCTGAAACAGTTTAACTGTTTTGGACGGTTTAATGTAATGGTTGCCAGGTGGTCATGTACTTCGTAAATAAGGTCTGCCATGAAATATCTCCTCCTAATTTCTCTTTTTTTTCATCTCATATTGTGGAATCGATTTCATTATATGGAATAGTATAGATGCTGTCAAGACCTTATGGCAGATTTTTAGCACATTTTTTACAAAAAAACAGTACATATAACAGATAAATTATGTGCAATATTACAAAGGAGAAGATGAACAGTGTTCATGATACAATTTCACGATGAAGAGGTTAAAACTTCAATATCTGTTCTTGCTCGTGAGCTAATATGCATAAAAATTATATATGGATTTTGGGCAAAAATATCAATTGCCGGAAAGTGATGCAAAGTGAAATCGCAATATAAAATATTATATTTGGATTTTTTTAAACAACATATAAAAGTAAAATCGTATTTTTTATGAATTGTATGGATGGAATATTTTAAATCATGAGGGATATTCATGAATATGGGGTTGGAAAGGTATAATAAGTAAGAGGTTCGATATGAGTTCACAAAAAAAGGATGACAAATATAGAAAGATCATGTATAATACAACAGGTGTCTCGAAATGAGAACACTTTCAGATTGGAGACGTAGCGAAGCGGCCGTAACGCGGCGCACTCGAAATGCGTTTGTCGGTTCATCCCGGCACGAGGGTTCGAATCCCTCCGTCTCCGCTAAAAACGGGCGAAACTCGCAATGCGTGTTTCGCCCGTTTGTATTACTTAAAAGGAAAGACAACCGTCAGCATCCACTTAAATGCCTCGGGTGCATATACGGAATGTGGCTTTTTTGCAGGCATGACAAGGACCTCACCGGCATGAACCAGATGCTCGATTCCGTCCACTGTGAAAAGTCCGGTGCCTTCCAAAACAGTTACCATCGCATCACCGGTGCTGCCGCCGCAATGCGGCAAGTCGGTTTAATCCAGAATTCTTCCGTCGATTGAGATGGTAGTTACCTGCCACGGGATGAATTTGCCGCTTGCCTGCAACGCATTTTTCACAGCCTGTTCGATACCGCCGCAGCACGGAACCTCCATGCGGACAACAGTTACACTCTTGATATCATTATTTCGTATTATTTCGGTAAGCTTTTCGGAGTAATCGACGCTGTCAAGCTTCGGGCATCCGATCAGGGTTATTTTACCACGAATAAAGTCAAGATGGAAGCGGCTGTATGCGTAAGCGGTGCAGTCTGCAGCGATAAGCAGTTTTGCACCGTCAAAATAAGGAGCACGAAGCGGAGCCAATTTTATCTGAACCGGCCAGTTTGACAGAGCACTTACAGGTACAGTTTCCATAGTGGAAGTATATGATGATTCGGGAACATCATCATGTTTGATGGCAGATGGGGCACTTCCCGGACAGGACGGATGTGTCTGGGCACCTGATTCTGAGACGTTCATGTCAGGGCGTTTGATGAAACGGCTCATGGAGCCCGGACAGCCTCCAAAGGCAGGACGTCCTGTGCCTGGTGTCGTTGCTGCATTTGCCGGAATATTTGATTTAGAATTTGCAGCAGAATTAGATTCTAATACCTGTTTAGCCTTTCTTGCTGCCATATGAACCTGAACGGCAGCTTCGTCATAGGCAGCGGCTTCGCGTTCTACAAAAGAAATCGCTCCTGTAGGGCAGGCCGGCAGACAATCTCCAAGACCATCGCAGTAGTCATCCTTAAGGAGAGTTGCCTTGCCGTCAACCATTCCGATTGCGCCTTCGTGACAGGCAGAGGCGCAGAGACCGCAGCCATTACATTTTTTCTGATCAATTTCAACAATTCTTCTTATCATATAAAATTCCTCATCTTTCATTCATGATAATGTTATCATTAGATAACGAATAAGTTTATAGTTATTATTAAGAGAGCATTTGCAAAAACGCTTGGCTCTGAATGATATCAAGTATAATAGATGAAAATGAAAAAGTCTGTTGTTTTAACAACCAATTTTTAATCATTGTCGCGCTACCCACTGTCAGGTGGCATCTCTGTTTACTTTCAGATAAGAGTCATGTATAATTAGTGCAAAAGAAAAACGAACCGCCTGCGAGGCAGACAGTGGAGTGCGGTTGTTATTTGGAGAAGAAAAATGTCAACTTGTAATATAAAAGTCGTTTTGCAATATGACGGAAGCAGATATGATGGATGGCAGAAACAGACGAATACTGACAGGACAATACAGGGGAAATTGGAGCAGATTCTTGAAAAAATGGCGGGTACGCCGATCGAGGTTCATGGTTCGGGACGAACAGATGCGGGGGTTCATGCTCTTGGACAGGTGGCGAATTTCCATTTGCCTGAATCTTGCAGCAGTATGAGCGAGGAAGATATAAGAATCTATATTAATAGATATCTTCCCGAAGATATTGCTGTTTTATCGGCTCAAAAGGTGGGAGAGCGGTTCCACAGCCGTTTAAATGCGGTTTCAAAAACATATTGTTACAGAATCGAAACTGCAGCCAAGAAGAATGTGTTCGAACGTCGCTATGTATACGGCCTGGGAGAAAATCTTGATGTACAGGCTATGAAGGTGGCGGCGTCAGCTCTTGTGGGCAAACATGATTTCAGGTCTTTTTGCTCATTGAAACGGATGAAAAAATCTACGGTGAGAACTATTTCAGATATAGATATTACCATGCATGGAAGTGTATGTGAATTGCGTTTCAAAGGCGATGGTTTTTTATATAATATGGTAAGAATATTATCGGGCACGCTGATTGAGGTGGGACTTAAGAAGAGAACATTTCGGTCGGTATCAGAGGCGCTCCTGGCCTGCGACCGCAGCAGGGCAGGTTTTTGTGCGCCTCCAGAAGGACTTTTTCTGGAAAAGGTTGAGTATGAACGATAAAAAAGTCAAAACCGGTGCAATAAGAAGCGTTTTTGCTGCATTAAGTTATATAGAAAGGAAATTTCGTCCATGTTTTTGATGGGATTTTTAACGACTATGGAAGAAACGGTCGCCTATGATAAGATGAGTGATGAAAAGCTGCTCCTGCGCGTGGCAGACGGTGACAAGGCAGCGTTTCAGCAGCTTTATCATAACACCGATAAGACTATATATGGTTTCATTCTTTCGATATTGAAAAATCCTCAGGATTCAGAAGAGATCATGCAGGAACTCTATTTAAAGGTCTGGACCAGTGCAGGAAGCTATCAGTCACAGGGGAAACCGTTGGCATGGATGTTTACGATTGCCAGAAATCTTTGCTATATGCGATTTCGTGATCAGAAACATGAGGCGGATATAGGTCTTGGCGATCTTTCTGAGACTGAAACAGGGGTATTTTGCCCTCAGATTGAAGATGCTGCGGACAAGATGGTACTTCATGCAGCTTTGCAGATATTAAATGAGGAAGAAAGGCAGATTGTGTTGCTGCATACTTCGGGTGGTTTAAAGCACCGTGAGATTGCAGCTGATTTGGAGATGCCGCTGGCGACAGTGCTTTCCAAGTACAATCGTGCCATGAAAAAATTACAGAAACATTTGAGAGAGGAGGGAGTACATTGACCGATCACTCTGAAAATGTGTGGGAAAAGGATGAGATAGAGTCGCATCTTAAATCGGCGATGGACACCCTTACTCCCAACATATTAGATAAGATAGACCTTTCGACACCGCAGGAGATCTACCTGAAACCGTCCAGGCGGGTACGTATATACCGTCGGATGAGAACAGTGGCTATGACAGCAGCAGCCTGTCTGTGCGTGGCTGTATTGGGCGGCACAGTTACATTTTACCAGAACCACAGGGTTGAATCCGTAGTCGGAATTGATGTTAATCCGAGTATCGAATTATCTGTCAACCGCAATGAAAAGGTATTGCAGGCCAATCCACTTAATGAAGATGCCGAGATGATTCTTGATGATATGGATCTTAAAAATGTGGATCTTGATATTGCAGTCAATGCCCTGATTGGCTCCATGGTCAGAAACGGTTATCTTGATGAACTTGACAATGCCATTTTGGTTACTGTTTCCAATGATGATGAAAAGAAGGCCGCATCGCTCAGAAAAGATGTAGTAGATGATGTTGAGTCCTCATTGCAGGAACATGAGGTAAAGGCGGTTGTATATGATCAGCAGATGAAAGTAACCGGTGAGATTCAGGAATTAGCTGAAAAATATAATATTTCCTACGGAAAAGCATATTTTCTTCAGGAGTTGGTTCGTGACAATGAACTGACGGATGAAGATATGAAAAAGTTTGCCGGGATGACCATGGAAGAGATCGCAGGGGAGATTGCAAACAGGTCGTATACGGTAGGTCATTCTAAGACAGACACTGCAGCCGAGACGGATACGGCACAGGTACATGAGGTGACATTGCCACAGACAGAAGAAACACAGACAGTCCCTGAGACGATGGAAGAGAGCACGGTTCATCCTGTCAGTGAGGCAGAAACTGCAGGTCAGACGGTGGCAGCCACCCATCAGGTTGAGACAACCGTGGCAGAGAGTACTGTTCAGGAAGAATTTGAGGATACATCTACAAGCGGGGCTCAGGTAAAGATTGACTATGTTGATTATGAGAATGGAACCGTAAATGTTGTATTCAAGAAAAAGGTAAAATGGAAAAATCCGACAGTATCTGTTATTGACGATGACGGACAGAGCTATTCTGCGAGAATTACAGATACAGACTCAACCTCATGCGAGATCAGCGTAAAGGGTCTCCCTGCTGATATGGAGTTTACATTCTCACTTGCCGGAGTGGCAGCCAGGGACGGCGGTTCATTCGGCACTGTGAAGGGGTATTTTGATACGCCTGATATAGCCGAGGATCTGATTGATGATGAGGAGGATGAAGACTCTGAGACAGAATCAGCAGAATCGACGGAGGCTAAAGTAGAGGTCAAGGCTCAAACAGAGGCGGGAAAAGAGAGTACACAGCCGGAGACAGAGAGAAATCTGCCAGAGACGAAGCAGGATGAAAAAACAGCGGAGTCAAAGACAGAATCGTAATATGTTAAGATATAATGCAGACCGCGTGCAGGCAGGCGGTCTGCTTGGCTGTCAGAGACTGGCGAGTCTTTGCGTGCAAGTACGAAGTCTCCATGGCCGCCTGACAACACTTACAATATTAATTGTTTGAATAAACATAAGAGTTTGAAAAATACTTGACAAAATGAAAATTTATGCTATACTATCATCGTAGCTTGTGTTGCTGCAAAATAAATATTGGGCTATCGCCAAATGGTAAGGCAACGGACTCTGACTCCGTCATTTTCAAGG
>CAVHPN010000011.1:0-43972 GCA_963637995.1 Prevotella sp. CAG:279
ATATTTATTTATAATTTACAATCTTTCCAAAATCAGCCTTAAGTGAAGCACCGCCCACAAGGCCACCGTCTATATCAGGCTGGGCAAAAAGTTCCGGAGCTGATGCAGCCGATACAGAGCCGCCATACTGTATGCGGACCTCCTCAGCTGTAGCCTCATCATATACTTCACCGATGCATGCTCTGATTGCACCGCACACTTCCTCGGCCTGCTCGGTTGTAGCTACCTTTCCTGTACCGATTGCCCAGATCGGCTCGTATGCAATCACTGCTTTCTTAGCCTGATCTGCGGTAACATTCTGGAATGCTATCTTGATCTGCTGACGAATCCAGTCAATAGTGATTCCCTGCTCTCTCTGAGTGAGAGTTTCACCGCAGCAGATAATAGGTGTCAGACCATGTTCAAATGCCTTGAGTACCTTTTTATTGACCGTCTCATCAGTCTCGGCAAAGTATTCTCTTCTCTCTGAATGACCGATAATCACGTATTTGACACCGGCATCCGTAAGCATATTCGGAGAAATCTCGCCTGTATATGCACCTTTCTCCTCAAAATACATGTTCTCGGCACCGACTGCGATATTGGTTCCCTCGCATGCCTTAACTACCGGGATGATATCAATAGCCGGCACACAAAATACAACATCTACATCTTCCGAAACAACCAGTGGTTTCAAAAGCTCTGCCAACTCCACTGCCTCCGACGGAGTCATGTTCATCTTCCAGTTGCCTGCTACAATCTTTCTTCTTGCCATGGCTTATATCCTCTTTTCTGATTATTACAGTTATGGTAATGCCACCGTCAGGCGGCATATCAGTCATACTTCCATTATCTGTCCGAACAGCAATTATTTATCATTTGCTGCCGCTACGCCCGGAAGTTCCTTGCCCTCTAAGAATTCCAGGGAGGCTCCGCCGCCGGTGGAGATATGGGTCATCTTATCGCCAAATCCGAGCTGATTAACTGCGGCTGCAGAGTCTCCTCCGCCGATAATGGTTGTCGCCTCAGTATCTGCAAGAGCTTTTGCAACTGCGATGGTTCCCTGAGCCAGTGTCGGATTCTCAAATACACCCATCGGTCCGTTCCAAACCACTGTTTTTGCAGATTTTACTGTGTCAGCATAGAGCTTAGCTGTATCTGGTCCGATGTCAAGACCCATGGTATCAGCAGGAATGGCATCTACCGATACATTTTGAACCTCGATCGGAGCATCAATCGGATCAGGGAAGGAAGCTGCAACAGCGGCATCAACCGGAAGAAGCAGTTTCTTGCCAAGTTTTTCGGCCTTTTCAACCATCTCACGGCAGTAATCAAGCTTTGTATCGTCAACTAATGATTTACCAATCTCCTTGCCCTGTGCTTTTAAGAAGGTAAAAGCCATGCCTCCACCAATGATCAGGGTATCACATTTTTCAAGCAGGTTTGAGATAACATTTAATTTATCTGCAACCTTTGCACCGCCAAGAATAGCTACAAACGGACGAACAGGATTGTCAACCGCATTGCCAAGGAAATCAATTTCCTTCTGCATAAGGTAACCTACAACTGCCGTATCAACGTACTGTGTCACACCTACATTGGAGCAGTGAGCACGATGTGCCGTACCAAAAGCATCATTTACATATACATCACAAAGGGAAGCCAGTTCCTTGCTGAATGCCTCGCCATTCTTGGTCTCCTCTGCGCGGTAACGTGTATTTTCCAGAAGAACAACATCTCCATCCTTCATGGCCTCAACAGCTGCCTTTGCATTCGATCCTACAACCTCCGGATCAGCCGCAAACTTTACTTCCTGTCCTAAAAGTTCTGATAAGCGGACAGCTACAGGTGCTAAAGACAGTTCAGGTTTCGGCTCTCCCTTCGGCTTGCCAAGATGTGAGCAAAGAATAACTTTTCCGCCGTCGGCAATCAATTTCTTAATCGTCGGAAGAGCTGCTACCAGACGATTCTCATCAGTAATTTTCCCCTCTTTTAACGGTACATTGAAATCACAGCGTACCAGAACTCTTTTTCCCTTTACATTGATATCATCAACAGATTTTTTATTCAGCATATTTTATCTCCTTAGCTTTAAAGATGCTATAAAACGAAAATTGGGTCCGGTCCCGACCTAGGACCGGACCCATCTTGAATCCTTATGACTTTCATCTGTCGCCATGTCACCGCAAAGCAACAAGACTTTCTTAAATCAAAGCTTTAATTAAGCAAGCTCTGCAAAGTATTTGATTGTACGAACCATCTGGCTTGTGTAGGAGTTCTCATTGTCATACCATGAAACTACCTGTACCTGATATAAATCATCACCAATCTGTGAAACCATGGTCTGTGTAGAATCAAACAGAGAACCAAAACGGATACCTACGATATCGGAAGAAACGATCTCATCCTCATTGTATCCGAAGGACTCGGTCTGAGCTGCCTTCATAGCTTCGTTGATAGCTTCCTTGGTAACTCCGGCTTTCTTAACAACTGCAGTCAGAATAGTTGTAGAACCTGTAGGAACCGGTACACGCTGTGCGGAACCGATAAGCTTGCCATTTAACTCAGGAATAACAAGGCCGATTGCCTTTGCAGCTCCTGTGGAGTTCGGAACGATATTTACAGCACCTGCTCTTGCTCTTCTTAAATCGCCTTTTCTGTGCGGTCCGTCCAGAATCATCTGATCGCCTGTATATGCGTGGATAGTGGACATAATACCTGACTGAATCGGTGCATAGTCATTTAATGCCTTTGCCATCGGAGCTAAGCAGTTGGTTGTACAAGATGCTGCGGAGATAATGGTATCTTCCGGTTTCAGAGTCTTGTGGTTTACATTGTATACGATAGTTGGAAGGTCATTGCCTGCCGGTGCGGAAATAACTACTTTCTTAGCGCCTGCGTCAATATGTGCCTGAGCTTTAGCCTTGGATGTGTAGAATCCGGTACATTCCAGAACTACATCTACACCAATCTCACCCCACGGAAGTTCAGCAGCGTTTGCCTTTGCATAGATTGTGATCTTCTTGCCGTCTACTACGATATAATCCTCGCCTGCCTCTACTGTATGGCCATCATATCTGCCCTGAGCTGAATCATATTTTAACAGATGTGCCAGCATAGCCGGATTTGTCAGATCGTTGATAGCTACGACTTCGTATCCCTCAGCACCAAACATCTGTCTGAAAGCCAGACGACCGATACGTCCAAAACCGTTAATTGCAACTTTTACTGCCATGATCTCTTTCCTCCTAAATATTCATCATAATGATTGTTAAATAATAATCAACCTTGGTTTTATTGTACCGAAGTTTTAATAAAATATCAAGTGCTTTTTTGCGTTACTTTCCATTAATTATTTCTTTGAATACATCCATCTTCTTGCGTCTTCTTATTTTTTTTACTATAATTAGCATGTTTATACATAAGTTTACACATTTGCTGCGATTTCGGACTGCGGAGGTTTTTTATGAATACAAAAAAAGAAAAATTAGCTATGGAACAGCTTTTATATCGTTCTTTCCTGCTTCTCTCTGCGGTTCTTGTACTCATATCCCTAGGTTTTACCCTGCTTTTTGACATTTCCAGGCAGCGAAAGGATATGGACAAACTCATCAGCGGAACTGCTGCTTATATTGCCTCTGTTCCCGAAGTAGCTGAAATGATTGAGGAAGGATACCCGAATACCAATATCAGCCGGGATCTTGATTCTCTCTCATCAAATGTTCCGGATATCAACGTTATACTTATAAGTGATAAAAACGGACTGCGTTTCTATCATACTGACAGGCTGAAAACAGGTGACTCCTATGTAGCCGGCGATGAGGATGCTATTCTTGCAGGAAGCGCGCCTTATATAACCACCGGATACGGTACACATGGCATGCAGCGCCGTGCTTTTCACGCAATTAAAAATGAAAACGGTACTATTATCGGCTTTGTCATGGTATCTTTGTTTACCGCTACTATTTCCGCCCAGCATCGCATTCTTCTGTTTTTTCATGCGATTATTTTTCTCATCATGATGGTTGTAAGTATTTCCCTGACCCATACGCTCATCGAATTGCTCAGAGACTCTCTGTTAGGATATGATCCCGAAGAACTCGTCAACATCTATACCCGTCAGGATGAAGTTATCAACCAGATCAACGAAGGACTGGTAGCTACCGATTTAAACGGAAAAATTCTTTTCGCAAATCAAAAGGCATCGACAATGCTTGGATATGAAAAGAACGCACAGCCTATTACGAAGCTTACTGTCCAGGAATTGTTTCCCCAGACCTCATTTGAACAGATAATCAGGGATAATGAAGGCATAACTCATGAAATCACAAGCAAGGCCGGACGACAACTGATTGTAAAGGAAGTTCCCATCCACGGACGCGGCAAGCAGCAATGCAGAGGTGTACTGATAATTATTTTTGACCGCACAGATCTGCTCAGACTTACCGATGAGCTTTCCGGTGCCCACAGCATGCTTGATACACTCCGTGCTTTTAACCACGAATTTCTCAACAAGCTTCATATCATTCTCGGTTATCTGCAGACCGGCGAAATACAAAGAGCAATCGATTTTATCACAAACAGCAGTCTGGTATCCAGCCAGTCCGTACGTGAAACCGCTAACTGTATCCGTGTTCCGAGAATATGCGCACTGGTAATAGGTAAAATGATGCATGCCGCGGAGCTTGGGATACGTCTGCAGGTTACAAACGACAGCACATGCAGAGAGCACGATCTTCTTCTTCCTGAAGATGACTTCGTTACAATAGTAGGAAATCTGATAGAAAATGCGATTGAAGAGCTAAATCACGAACGGACATTCGCAGAACCTGCAGATTCATCTGTTTCTTCGGAAAGTCCGCGTGAAATCAACATAAGTATTTATTGCAGGCCCGATGTCAACATCATCATCTGTGAAGACACCGGCCGCGGTATCAAGCCGGAAATAATCGACCATATTTTTGAAAAAGGTGTTTCATCAAAAGGCACCAACCGCGGTATAGGTCTCTTTCTGATTCATGAGCTCGTTGAAAAATACGCAGGTTCCATTGAAATCGACACGGAACAGGGCGTGGGAACATGCTTCACTCTCACATTCACCAAAAAATCGCAGTAATCTGTTTGAGAACCTTGGTTCTGAACAGTCACAATATTTTTTAATATCATAACTCAATTTTGAAACCATCAGGAGGCACATTATATGTATAAAGTTATCATTGTTGAGGACGATCCGATGGTAGCTGCCATCAATCGTCAATATGTAGAACTTTCATCTTCATTTCATGTGGAATCAATATTTAAAAACGGTGTTCTGGCCCTGCAATATCTGCAGAACAAAACAGTCGACCTGATTATTCTGGACTACTATACTCCCCAGATGAACGGTGATGAATTTATAGATCAGCTCCATGCAGCAGGCAAAACTCCGGCTATAATCATGGTTACATCAGCCAACGATGCCGATACCGTACACAAGCTTATATCCAGAGGAGTCACCGACTATCTGGTAAAGCCCTTCGAATATGAAAGATTTCTGGCCGCCCTTGATCGCTTTGACAAACGTCAGAAAGAGATGCAGGCTGCCACCTCCACGAGTGATCTCGGACAGAATGAAATAGATAAACTATTTTCGCCTGCAGAGGTTTATACGCCAAAGGTACCATTGACAAAAGGATTAAATGAACGCACTTTAGAGCTCATCAAATCATATCTCTCAGAGCATCCAGATGAGGTTTTCTCAAGTGAACAGCTTTCTGAACATGTGCATCTGTCCCGCATAACCGTCAGAAGATATCTTAACTATCTGGTTGAGACCAATGAGCTGGTCAGCATGATCGATTATCAGACCGGTGGACGTCCTTCTATCAAATATAGACATGCCTGACAAACACTCATCGTGTGATTTTCGGTCAATTTACATCTTTTTAACATCTATAGCAGACTGCATCTGTATGATTTTACCATAGAATCATATCTGTACTGCAGTCTGTTTTTATAGTCTTCTTTTACTTACAATAATTACAAAAGTCTATTTAAAATTACATAAATTGACTTCTTTTATGAATTTTCATAAACTAATCATGAAAGAAATAAACAAATTCTTAAATTAAAGAATGGAGGGACGTTTCATGTTAGAAACAATCATGGGATACTTTGGAACGTACACGGCAGCTGCTGATGGCGCGGTAGCAACGTTTAAGTTCGAGTATCTTACAACACTTGGTTTCGCAGCCATCGTTATCTTCCTTGGCCGTGCAATCGTAGCTCATAGTGCTCTGTTGAGAAAATACGCTATCCCGGCACCTGTTGTTTCCGGTATTATTTTCTCTATCGTAGTCGCTATCATCAAAGGTTCCGGTATCATCGGATTCTCATTTGATGCTGCAACCGTAAAAGACTTATGCCAGAACTTATTCTTCCTGTGCGTTGGTTTCGGTTTCAGCTACAAGATGCTGCAGCATGCAGGCGGAAAGCTTTGCGCTCTCATCGCATTTGCTGCATGTCTGCTTATTACATGCCAGGATATCATCGGTGTTATCGTAGGTAACGCAGTTGGTCTTCATCCACTTCTGGCTCTGCAGTGTTCTTCAGCATCTATGTCCGGTGGTGTTGGTACCGCTTCTGCATTTGGTCCTATCTTCGAGAGCATGGGTGCTCCGGATGCAACTACCGTAGGTGTTGCTGCAGGTACCATGGGTAACATCATGGGTTCCTTAATCGGTGGTCCGGTAGCAGCTTTCCTGATTTCCCGTCATGGTCTTAAAGCTGACCCGAACGACAGACCTGAATCTGAGAAAACCGGTACATTACCGACACTTGACAACACACGTATGATCAAGGCATTCGCACTGTCACTGCTCGTTGCAGCACTTGGTATGCCGATCTACTGCCTGTTAGACAACATTCCTATGATCGAGATGCCGAAATTCATCGGCTGTCTGTTCGCAGGTGCTATCGCAAGAAACATCATGGATGCAGCCGGCATGGACTTCCCGGTTCCGGAAATCGAAGCTATCGAGCATATGTTCCTGGAGCTTTACCTGGCACTCGTTCTGATGACAACAGATATCACAAAACTGGCTCCTGTAGCTGGTCAGATGGGTATCGTCCTTCTTGTACAGGCTATCTTCATGGCTCTGTTTGCAATCTTCGTATCCTACAACCTGTTTGGTCGTGACTACGGTGCAGCTGTTATGGCAGCCGGTAACTGTGGATGGGGCTGTGGTTCAGGTCCGAACGCTGTTGCAAATGAGAAAGCCGTTATGGATCAGTACGGATGGCACACTGTAGCATGGGTTCTGTATCCGTCCTTCGCAGTTATCATCGACGATATCTACAACCCGATTTTCCTTTCTCTGTTTGCAAGCTTCGTTGGCAAATAGAAGGAAATACATTTTGAGAAACAATTTATAAAACAACATACCAAAGCTCAATTTATTATTTTATTGTACCCAACCTGATAAAGAGCATCCGGTCCCCCACATAAACCGGATGCTCTTGTTTTTTTTTTATTTCTGTGTTATAGTACTGTAAAAATGACGCATTTATATAATTAGGATTATGCAGCACTGCTCTACTCAAAAGCCGCTGCTTTCTTTTTGTTTAAAGAAAAGTGAGACAAGATACAATGAAATTACTCAAGAAATTATTGGCATCTGTGATCCTTCTTGCCTTCACTCTCGCTGCTTCAGGATGCTCTGAAACCCGCCATGCAAACAACAGAGTCAACGACCGACCAAATGAATCAGAATCGAATATTTATGTACTGACTCTGGGAACCGCTGACAGCGGCGGCACGATGTATCCTGCCGGTGACGCCATCGCGACAGTTTTGACAGAACATGATTCTGAAATCAAAGTTAACCTCAGCGCTTCCAGTGGCTCATATACCAATGTTCACAATATTGAAAATGGTCAATTTGATATGGGCATGGTCAGCGGCGATGTGGCCTCTTCCGCTTACGAAGGCAAAGATGAATTTTCCGGGCATCCGGTTAAAACGCTTCGGGCAATCGGAGCTATATATACCAGTCTCTCCAGTTGGATGGCGCCTGAGTCTAAGAAAATCACTTACGTTCATGAACTATCCGGTCACCGTATAGCAGTCGGTCCTGAGGGGTCCACTACCGAACTTTCCGCACGTATGGCCCTCAAGGCAGCCGGACTTAATGCGGCGAATACTGCCATGGAAAATTATAGTTTTTCATCCAGTGTGGATTCTGTTCTACGCGGTACACTTGATGCTGTTCACAGCTTTGCAGGCATACCGGTCCACAGTCTGAGTGAACTTTCAAGCAAAACACCCTGCCGTCTGCTTAAGTATACGGATGAGGAGCTCGACAAAATACTGGCTTCTACCCCTGTCTACGTGCGTGCTACAGTACCGGCAGGCACATATACAGGCCAGACTGAAGATCTTGAGACATTTGGCATCAAATGTCTTCTCTGCGTTGATGCCTCCATGGATGAAGATCTGGTATATAGAATGACAAAAATACTTGACGAATCCCGTGAGGAACTCATATCGGCTCATCCTTCCCTGACTTCACTGTCAGATCCGGAGTACATGTGCAGCCAGATTCCGATTCCTTTGCACTCCGGTGCAGAAAAATATTACAAAGAAAAGGGATTGATTAAAACAGATTAAAATTTTTAGGAGTAAATAAAAAGCTCTGAGCCTTATGACAGGGATGTGTCGTAAGATTCAGAGCTTTTAATATATCTATCCAATCCTTATTTTCGAATTTCCCGCAGCAAATTAACCATCTCTATAGCACTTGTTGCACAGTCAAATCCTTTATTGCCGCTCTTGGTTCCTGCTCTTTCAATCGCCTGTTCGATTGTGTCTGTCGTCAGGACGCCAAACATAACCGGCACACTGCTTGAAAGTGAAACCTGTGCTATTCCCTTGGAAACCTCACTGCATACATAATCATAGTGACTTGTGCTTCCTCTGATAACAGCTCCTACGCAGATTATCGCATCATATTTACCGCATTTTGCCATTTCAGATGCAATAAGCGGTATCTCGAAGGCTCCCGGAACCCATGCTACGTCCACATCATCCTCAGATACATTGTGTCTGCGGAGTGCATCCTGGGCACCTGAAACCAGCTTTGATGTAATAAATTCATTAAATCTTGCGGCTACAATTCCTATCCTCATGTTATTTTCTGCTACTACGTTTCCTTCAAATGTACGCATACTTTTCTTCCATCCTTTCTATTAAAAACGACACTTCGCATGACGGCGGTGCCTCGTTGACTAAAAATGTTTTCCGGTGATAATTGTTACAGGTTTAATATATGTCCCATGCGCTTCTGTTTTGTTTTAAGGTAAAATCCATCATATGGTGTCTCTTCCATCTGAATAGGAACTCTCTCTTTTATTTCCATTCCAAAATCAGAAAGCTGATATACCTTATCAGGATTGTTGGTCAAAAGACGCAATGTCTTTATGCCAAGGTCTTTAAGTATCTGGGCTCCTATATAGTATTCTCTCAGATCTCCCTTAAAGCCGAGTGCAAGATTGGCATCAAGAGTATCCATGCCGCCATCCTGCAATTTATATGCGCGAAGTTTATTTAAAAGTCCTATGCCTCTTCCCTCCTGGCGCATATAAAGTACTACTCCTCTTCCCTCCTTTTCAATCTGCGTCATGGCTGATGCGAGCTGCTGACCGCAGTCACATCTGAGTGAACCAAACGCATCACCTGTCAGGCATTCTGAATGGACGCGGCAAAGTACATCTTCCCCGTCACCGATGTCTCCCTTTACAAGGGCTACGTGATGTTCCCCATTCAAAAGATTCAGATATCCATACGCACGAAACTCGCCATATTTTGTAGGCATGCGGGTCTCTGCCACGCATTCAACCAGATTTTCATGTCTCTTTCTGTATTCCTGCAGCTGCTTTATGGAAATCATCGCAAGATTCCATTTTTCAGCCATTTCAAACAGTTCTTCAGAACGCATCATGGTTCCGTCATCTCGCATAATCTCACAGCACAGACCGCATTCGGCAAGTCCCGCAAGGCGCATAAGATCCACCGTTGCCTCGGTATGACCATTACGCTCAAGAACTCCGTTTTTCTTGGCCATCAACGGAAACATATGTCCCGGCCGTCTGAAATCTTCCGCTTTAGAATCCGGATCAACACATGCCCTTGCCGTGATGCCGCGCTCCTTGGCAGATATGCCTGTTGTAGTCGATTTATGGTCTATAGACACGGTAAAAGCTGTCTCATGATTATCTGTATTATCAAGCACCATCTGCGGGAATTGAAGTTTTTTGCATATTTCGGAACTCATAGGCATACAGATCAGTCCCTTGGCATGAGTTGCCATGAAATTTACATTTTCCGTCGTGGCAAAAGACGCTGCACAGATGAGATCTCCCTCATTTTCACGGTCTTCATCATCAGTCACGAGAATCAAATGTCCCCGTCTAAGCTCATCCAGAGCTTTTTCCACTGTGTCAAACTGCTTCATTTTTCTCTCCTCCTGATTATAAATTATGTAACTGTTCAGAACAAACCATCAAAATATCTCGCCTTTCGTCACAGTTAACAAATTATTGCAACTATTTAAAACCCATATTTTTGCAGAAATTCTTTTGTGATTTTCTCATCCCCGGAATGTTCGGCCTCTGAATTATTTTCCATTCCCATGAGTTTAGCAACATATTTTCCGATACAGTCATTCTCTAGATTTACTATATCTCCCGCTTTTTTTGTTGCCAATGCCGTTTCCTTAAGCGTATGCGGAATAATTGATACAGAAAAGCTTGCTGAATCTACTTTTGCAACAGTCAGGCTGATTCCATCAATTGCTATAGAACCCTTCTCTACAATCAGTCGCAGAATCTGATTTGATGTCTTGATTTTATACCACACGGCATTTCCGTCGGGACGTATATCGGATATTACGCCTGTCCCATCGATATGTCCTGATACTATATGTCCTCCGAATCTTCCTCCGGCTAACATCGCCCTTTCCAGATTGACCTGACTTTTGATCCCCAGCATTCCCAGGGATGAGCGATCCAAAGTCTCATGCATCACATCCGCACAGAAAAAATCTTTTCCGAATGATGTAACCGTAAGACATACACCATTCACGGCAATACTGTCGCCGACCGATACATCAGAAAGAACTGTCAATGCCGCAACTGTAACACGAGCCGATACGGACTGACGCTTGATTTCTCGTATGATTCCTACTTCTTCTATAATTCCTGTAAACATTTTTGCTCCTCTACTGACGGCTTATTGTGTATTCCAAGAGCAGGTCTTCTCCCAGCCATTCTGATCTGGGATTTTCCATCATAAAAGCCTCTGCCGGAGAATCTACACCATTTCCAAGGACTGGTGTATGAGCATTTATGCCTCCGAAAATCTTAGGCGCTATATATGCCTGTACCCGATCTATGAGTCCTTCCTTAAGAAATGACCATGCAAGTGTCCCTCCGCTCTCAATCATAAGACTGTCTATTTTTTCTTCCCCGAGGCGCACCATAACTGCCGTCAAATCCAGTTTCTTATCTTTCTGCGGTACAGTTAATACGCGGCATCCGGCGTCTTCATATTTCTTAATTTTACCTTCATCGGAAACAGTAGTTATAATCCAGGTTGGTACTTCAGATGCCGTCTTTACTACTGTTGCTGACAGCGGCGTTCTTAAGTTTGTATCCGCAATCAGACGAATCGGACTTTTCCCACCGGGAATCCGGCATGTAAGCTGAGGATCGTCTGCAATAACCGTCGATACCCCAGTCATAATTGCCATATACAAGCCGCGATCCTCGTGGACGCGCTGTCTCGCCTTTTCGCCTGTGATCCATTGGGATTTGCCTGTCGCAGTAGCCGTTTTTCCATCCAGCGTCATCGCATATTTAAGTATGGTAAATGGACGTTTGGTTTTCATAAAATGTAAAAATACTTCATTTTGCTGCTCGCATTCTTCACGAAGCACTCCTACCACGACTTCTATTCCCTTTTCCCGAAGCAAGCGAATGCCTCCTCCCGCCACTACAGGATTCGGGTCCTCACATCCTACAATAACACGGCTGATGCCTCCTGCAATCACCGCCTCAGTGCATGGCGGCTGTTTACCGGTGTGACAACACGGCTCCAATGTTACATACAAATCAGCCCCTGTCGTGTTTTCACCGCGTCCTGCAGCATCTTTCAGTGCCTCACGTTCGGCGTGAAGCATACCATAGCGAGTATGATATCCCTCACCTATAATACGTCCGTCTTTAACAAGGACCGCTCCAACCATAGGGTTGGGATTTACCCATCCCTTTCCTTTAGCTGCAAGACTAATGGCCAATTTCATATACTCCTTATCCTGCGGCTGTTCCCCGGGAACACTCAAATGAATCTCTTTTAAATTAATATCTTCCATTTGCAGTAATCCTCCTTTCTTTAAGCATGAAAACAAATGTGCATCCATGCTAAGCATTTCCCTACAAAGCAAAAAACCCTAAAATGTGAATCTCTATCCACATCTCAGGGCTTGTGATTTCATGCTGTATAATATCCTTTACTTATCCTTGCAAACAACTACATTTGTTTCCGATGATTTGAATCTCTCAAATCTTTATGCCTGTCATATTATATAATATACAGAACCATCATCATGTATCACTGTAGTCATTTACATATTCTCTTCTCTCATCCAGACTGTACTGTCGGTTTTGGAATCTCACCAAATCATGCGCCATACGCTCGCGGACTTTACCGCCGATCGGGAATTGCACCCTGCCCCGAAGATAATGTTATTTAATTGTCATTCGCTACATGACTTGCATTATATAACCGAATAACATATTTGTCAATTGTAACTGTGATAGTTTACGATAAAAAGCACCGGCACTGCAAGCAGTCCGGTGCTTTTTACCCAATATCGATTGCTGGTTGTCAAACGATATTGAAAAGATCCTAACGGGAAATCTTGAACAGATCGTAACGGAGTGTAATGCATCAAGAGATTTCGAGTAACTTGATTTGTCAGTCTCTGTCCGCGCTCTCCCGCGCAGGAATGATTTTCATCCGTTCAATAAGTTAATGCGGCACATACGCATTTTATTGCACGTAAATCAAAAAAATTTTAAAACTTTTTTGATATAAACTATTTTATTATGAAAACCCTTTTTCGTCAAGTTTATGAAGGATTTCCGCTTCAAAAAATTAGTTTGGCAACTGTTTTTAACAGTTTCACAAATTACAGGAAGATATATTTAAGCACAAATAACACGGCTAACACATACATAAGCGGTGTGATTTTCTTAGCTTTTCCGGCTGCCACATTTAAAAGCACATATGAGATAATTCCCATGGATATACCTTCAGAGATACTGTAAAACAACGGCATTGCAATGATTGCCAGATATGCCGGTATGGCCTCTGTGATATTATCCTCATCAAATCTGATTTCCGTTACCGTACCGACCATCAGGAAACCAACCATGATAAGCGCCGGTGCTGTTGCAAATGACGGTATTGCAGTGAAAATCGGTGCAAACAAAGTGGAAAGCAGGAACAAAAGTGCCGATACCAGGGCAGTCAGTCCTGTACGTCCTCCGATTGCCACACCTGATGCAGACTCAACGAAGGTAGTGGTGGTGGATGTGCCGAGTACTGCTCCGAATGATGTAGCTATCGCATCAGCCAGCAGTGCCGGTTTAATACCCGGAAGATGCCCTTCCTCATCCAGCATGTCAGCTTTGGTTGCTACTCCAATCAAAGTACCTAATGTATCAAAAATATCTACAAACAAAAATGAAAAAATAACTACAATAAAGTTGATAATTCCAACCGCATCAAAATCAACGGTAAAACATTTGCCGAAGGTTTCGCCAAGTCTGGTAAAATCGGTAATGCCAAGAGTCGGAAACAGTGTATAGAAGCCGCTCTCAACATCCGGTGTGTAAATGCCGGTAACCTGACACAGCATGCCGAGAATCCATGTTGCGAGAATACCGAAAAGAATTGCTCCCTTCACACGGTAGGTATATAAAACTGCCATGATAAACAGGCCGACCAATGCCAGCAATGCACAGATACCTGCTGTATGGAAATTTTCCGGGAAACTTATAATAGTTACCAATGTAGATGAGTCTACGGAAAGTCCTGCATTCTGCAGACCTATAAATGCAATAAAAAGACCGATACCAACAGATACTCCTCTTTTAAGTGTCAGCGGAATAGCGTTAAAGATCGCCTCACGCACATTAGTCAGAGAAAGCACGATAAAGATCAGACCTTCTGCAAATACCGCAAGAAGTGCTATGTTCCAGCTGTATCCGTATCCGGCGCATACTGTGTATGCCATATAAGCATTGAGTCCCATACCAGCAGAGAGTACAAATGGCAGATTGGCCATAAATGCCATGCAGGCTGTACCGATAAATGATGCTAAGGCAGTTGCCAGAAGCACCGCTGTAGGGTCCATTCCGGTGGTTCCAAGAATACTTGGATTGACTGCTAAAATATACGCCATGGTCATAAATGTGGTTATTCCGGCCATGACTTCTGTTTTTACATTTGTCTTGTGCTCGGATAACTTAAAAACTTTTTCAAACATCTTTTCTCCCCTTTTCTTTTATCTTTTAAAAATATTATGTTGGGAGGCAAAAGCTCTTTTGCCCCCTGGCATCACAATATCATCATGATTTTTCCAAAATCTCATGCAGCGGTCGTCTGACCTTCTTTCTGGTAATCTCAACCAGTCCAAGTCGGGTAATATCGACTAACACCGTTTTTACCGGATCTTTGGCCAGTTCATCACCAAGTATCTTCATAAGCATATCCCGGTCCTCTTCTGACTCCATATCGATAAAATCAATGATAATAATTCCTGAAAGATTTCTCAGTGACAGCTGTCTTGCAGCTTCTTTCGCAGCCTCTAAGTTGATTTTTAAAATCGTCTCTGCCTGCGTCTTTTTCCCGATATATTTTCCTGTATTAACATCTATGACTGTAAGCGCTTCAGTCGGGTCAATGACCAGATATCCGCCGGATTTAAGCCATACACGACGTTCCATGGCACTTTGCAATATAGATTCTATGCGGTACAGTTTGATCAGCGGAAGATTCTCATCATCATATCTTACAAGCTTTGGCACTGTCCCGGCATCTACAGATTCTATTTTGTTGATGCCATCCTGCACTTTAGCCACATCTAACGTCTTCTCAGTTTCTGATTCTATCCATTTTTCAATTTTATCGGCATACTCCGGAATGTCTGTTATAACCTCCGAAAGGGTACCCTTTCTCGCATCCCGCAAGCTCTGAATATACGAAGGTGTTCCCTGTTCTAAAAGGGTGCCACAGGTACGGCAGGCCGCTCGTGCAAAAAGATCTTCCATGGCTTTTTTAAGTCTATCGGTTTCTTCACATAATGTCTTAGCAGAAACCAGGGCACCATTTGTTCTTACGATCAGTCCAAATCTGTCATCCTTATGTTTAAGCAGCTCTTTCTTTACTTCATCTTTCCATTCTGCATCCTTGATCTTTGAAGAAAATCCAATCTGAGGTTTTCCGACTGTCAGTACCATATATGTACCGGGAAAATTAATACAACAGCTTAACGACGGATCCTTGGTTTTGACAGCGTCCTTAGAGACCTGTACAAGCAGCTCATCACCGACTTTTACTTTTCTTTTGCCCGGCTTACTGTCTGATGCAGAAAAACGATTCAATTCATCAGTAAACAACGGCATGTTATTTTCTAAAAGGCTAAAATATCCCGTCTTACCTTTGCCGAGGTCTACAAAGGCGGCATTGATATTTTTAACTACATTCTTTACCTTGCCTATATAGATATTCCCAAGTAAACTGTCATCTGATGATTCTACGGTAAGAGAGCGGCAATGTCCGTCAGAGAGAAGAGCTGTCATGCTGCGTTCATTGTATTTAGTCACTATCAGCTGATCCATCTTTATCTTCTCCTTCTCTTAACATTACAAAATCTCACTTCCATATGCCTCTAATGATACATATTTCGGAGCATCAGCGTTACCTTCATCCGCATAAAGTTCCTCTCGCTCTACCTGTATGGCATATGGCCTGTATTTAAGTCCCAGACTCTCATAAAACGCCTGCAGCACCTGTTCAGGTTTACCATTCGAAGCACTTCCCGATAAAAGGCGTAAGAATACACAGATTCCCTCTGACTTCTTTTCATCCTCAACAATCTCATTATTCAGATCATCGTACCAATCTGAAATCATCTCAGGTATGTAGTCCCTGCGGTCTGCTATCCTGGCTTCACAGATTAATGGTCTAAGATCAACCGTCCTCTCTCCTTTTTTCGTCTGTTTTACAAACGGGATTGTCTCACTTTTGCAAAAAATCAGAAATTTTTCATAAAATTCCTCAACGCTGCTGCCATCTTCAGGTTCAAAATCTTCTTTAAACCAAAACGTATAATCTGCTGCTGCCACAAGTGACATCGCATTTTTGGCCGACTCCGGAAGTTCACGATAACTCAGGACCTCCAGCCCCTCCGCACTGACCTCATTTAGTCTTCTGACCATCTCTTTAGAAGAGTCTGTGGAATTAACATCGATATCTACATATTCGCCATGGCTTATGAGGCCAACACTTAAAGGAGATGCAAAAGACATTATCTGATGAGGGCTGAAGCCTTCGCTGTAGCGTATATCCACCTCGCCCCTGCGCATTACCTTCTGAAAATACCGCATAACATCCAGATGACCGATAAAACGCACAGTTCCCTGTTTCTGAAATTTAATTCTAATCTTCATGGCAGCTCCTTTCTGACGGCTGTCCCTCAAAACAGACTCCTCCGCCGTATTTGCGGACACCGCATCCGGAACATCTCATGCGGCAGTTCGGTGTGACAGACTCTGCCTGTGCGTTCGCCCACTCACGTTTTAAGAAATCCTTCGTCACGCCGGCGTCGATGAAATCCCATGGAAATACTTCGTCAAGGCCACGCTCACGCGTCGTATAGAAATCAATGTCCACGTCACATGTCTCAAACGCTTTCATCCAGATATCATTATGGAAATATTCTGACCAGGAATCATAAATTGCGCCCTGACGGTATGCCTCCTCAATCACGGCTGCCACCTTGCGGTCACCGCGAGCCAAAACGCCCTCAAGCACGGTTACATCAGCCTCATGCCAGTTGTAGCGGAGACTTTTCTTGTTTAACATCTCCTTCATGCGATGATTTACTATGCTTGCACGCTCCAGGAACTGTTCCTTGGTGCACATTGGAGCCCATTGAAATGGTGTAAATGGTTTCGGGACAAAGAATGAAGTGCTGGCTGTTACCTGCACTTTGCCGTGTCGCTGTTCCTTCGGAACCGTATCATAGTATACCTCGGCCACCTTCTCCGAAAGCTCAGCTATGCCCTGCATATCTTCAACTGTCTCTGTCGGGAGTCCCAGCATGAAATAAAGCTTAACCCGGTTCCAGCCGCCCTTAAAGGCCTCAGCCGAACCATTTAGGATATTTTCCTCTGTCAGTCCCTTATTAATTACATTTCTAAGTCGCTGTGAACCTGCCTCCGGTGCAAAAGTAAGACTGCTCTTCTTTACATCCTGCACCTTGCTCATGACATCAAGAGAAAATGCATCGATACGAAGGGACGGCAGGGACACATTGACACCCTTTCCGTCAAACTCATCAATCAGAAAATTGACGATACCTTCCAGTTTGGTATAATCACTGGAGCTCAATGAACTCAGGGAAATTTCCTCGTGGCCGGTACTCTTTAACATGGTTCTTGCAAGACGCTTAAGCTCTTCTAAGCTGCGTTCGCGCACAGGGCGATATACCATGCCGGCCTGACAGAAACGACAGCCGCGGATACACCCTCTCATAATCTCAAGGACCACGCGATCCTGGGTTGCACGAAGATAGGGAACTACAGGTTTTTCCGGATACCATGTGTCACTCATATCCATAACAAGCTGCTTTGCAACTTTCTCCGGAGCATGCGGATTGCTCGGTAGCATCGTTTCAATCGTACCGTCAGCCTTATATGTTACATCATAAAATTCCGGAACATATATACCCGGGATCTGTGCTGCTGCCTCCAAAAACTCCCTACGGCTTCCTCCACGTGCTTTGATCTCTTTGTAGCGGTCAAGCAATTCGAAGTAAACCACCTCTCCTTCGCCCATATAAAAAAGGTCAAAAAAAGGTGCTATCGGTTCCGGATTATACGTACACGGTCCGCCGCCAATCACGATAGGATCTTCCTCTGTTCTATCGGCAGCATGGAGCGGAATCTGAGATAATTCCAATACCTGTAATATGTTTGTATAACACATCTCATACTGGATTGTAATTCCAAGAAAATCAAAATCTTTGATTGGATCCTGACTTTCTATGGCAAAAAGCGGAATATTCTTTTCTCTCATGACACGGTCTAAATCCACCCACGGAGAATATACTCTCTCACAATAAACGTCATCTCTGCGGTTAAACATATCATAGAGAATCTGAATGCCCAGATGTGACATGCCAATCTCGTAAACATCCGGAAAACACATGGCAAACCGAATGTCCACAGTGGACGGATCTTTCTTCACGGAATTAACTTCCCCGCCGATGTATCTGGCGGGCTGCTGGACTGTTAACAGTATCTCATCACTTAATGCTAACTTTCTCATAAAGCCTTATTTTACCTACATTTCTCGTGTTTTTAGCGGTGTTGCCATCGCTGCTTTTTAGTTTCATTTAATGTTTTACTTGATCACAAATCAAACTGCATTATTATACGGTATTTCATGAGTTTCCGCAATAGATTCTTTCCTGAAAGTGTTTTTTTGTGCGGAAAACAAATTCCCGGTCTGCAGTGTTTTCACACCACAAACCGGGAATTTTATTTAATTCTTATAAATTTTACTACATCAGGTAATCACCTAAGCTGCTGTTTATCATCTCATCATAGGACGGAATACCTGTTACAACAATCTGCTTATCTTCACTGCTGTTATTGTTGAATGCGTCGATGTATGCGCTGATGCCGGCAAGGTGACGACCGACACGAAGCTCGATTGGGAAGTCGCCTGAGCTGTAGTCAACATACAGAAGCCCCAAATCATAGGCGATCACATAACAAGGATCAGCACCTGTCTTTACAAGATCCTCATCTGTGTAGCCGCGCAGACGGCCCTGGCTTGGGTTACCGGTCTCCATCAATAATGCGTAGGTATTTGTGTAATCACCTAACTCGCGGTGAGTCAGACCATGTAATGTTACCGGAGAAGGCTCCAGACTCATGGAAATGCCCTCCAACTCCAGATTCAGAACACCTTCAGATGCTATTGCAGAAGCACGCTCGTGGGCTACGGTTGCATTATTTACAGCATACTCCGGGCTGGACTCATGCAGGTCAATTTCCATGTCAATGTTTAAGGTGTTGATCATGTTTGTCACCGCATAAGCAACCTGCTCCGATAATGTACCATCCTCAACACCCGGATAGCAGCGGTTCAGGTTACGTGTCTCTGAACCGGAAAGGGTCTGACCGGAGGACTTATGCGTATAAATATCAGGATCCGGCCACTGATCAATCGGGTTAGTGGCACGGGAGCCGTACTGGAATGTCCTGGTCTCGCCATCTTTTGTGGTAAAGTGCATGTACTGCGGAGAACCATCCAGCGGGTCATTGTGGGTCAGAGCTGAGTTATTGATGTTCGGAATTACATAAACGGTTCCTGCCTCAACCTTCGCATTTTCTTCCAGAATAATGCCTGCCATATGGCCGGACGGCTCGTTGGCATGGGTGCTGCCCAGAACAACAAGGGAACCTCCCTCTTTCTCGCCTTTTAATACATATACATCGGAATCACCGATAGTGCCCTCCAGGTTAGGGTTATAGCGACTCAGCTTAAATACCTCAGTCACGTTTGCACCGGTCTTTATGTCTTCCTTGAAATGACGTTTGGTATAAAAGCTCGTACCGGCAATACCGCCAACAATAGCTGTGCAAAGCAGGACGGCAACGGCGGACAGATACGTTTTCTTCATTTTCATTCTATTTCACCCTCCTTACTTGATCAGGAAGATGCGCAGCAGCAACGGAATTAAAATCATAGCTGCATTGATCTGATCAACCAGGCGTTCTTCCTTAAAAATCATGTTGTACAGTGTGCTTACAAAAACCAGAAGGGCGATGGCTAAATAAATGATAGTGATAATACTCATAATGCAATCCCTCCTTTAAAACAGCCCGGCAATCAGCTTGGATTTTGCCAGGAAGAAGCAGGCGTAAACCAGCAGAATGATAATGGGCACAATACAACGTTTCAGAATCTGGGTGTAATTCTTCACACCGGTAACCTGTGCGGCAAACAGACCTGCCAGAGCCGTCGGAGGCATCATATCACCAACAGAGGCAATCAGGCTGATAGCAGCTAAAACTACAACTGAGTTTCCGCCCAGGAGTGAAGCATAAATGTAAGCGAAGGGAACGCCTAAAACCGAGCAGGCACCATAAGAAGAAACGGCACCGAACAGCGGGATACTTATTGCGCAGGCTAAGAGCCATAATGTACTCGGCAGACGCAGACAACTGATAACTACCAGACCGCGAACGCCGGTTGCAGTCATTACTTCGATAAACATACCAACGCCCATCAGGATGCCCATAACAGGAGCTGCGGTACGGATAGCTTCCGGAACAGCAGTCAGCACATTGATCTTCTTTCCTGTGAACAGACCAACGGCAGCACTGATAAGGAACATAAGCGGCATACCGATGTCTTCGCCTAACTTAAGTACTTTAAAGATAACCATCAGGACAACCAGCACCAGCAGAGGCAGGTAGATGCGTGCACCGTACTGTTTGCGGATTGCATCCTGTTTTTCCAGAGCAGGCTTCAATTTTTCGTAGTCCAGATGACGGGCCTGTCTGTAGCCAAGCATAAGCACAAACAGAATCGCTAACGGGAAGGTAATTAAAGCCAGCGGGCCCTCAAAGCCAACGTAAGGAACATCAATACCTGCACAGATGATTAACGCTGCGGTATTTACAGGAGGTGCGATCATGCCAAGCAAAGCACCCATGGCGATGATGGATCCTGCGGTAACGGCGTCAATTCCCATCAATGCAAGAACCGGAGCCATAATAGATCCTGCAGAAAGAACTGCTGCAGTGGAAGAACCGGTAATCATGCCGGGGAACATGATGATGAGCATGATTAAAACCAGTAAAATTGCAGGGAAACGATGGAATTTCTCAATAATCAGGCTGCTTAAAGCATCCAGCGCGCCGGATCCCTCAATAACCTTCATAAAAATCATGGCACAGCCAATAGTCAGAATGGTATCTACATAACCGAACTCGCCCTCTACCATCATACGGATGGTCTCGGTGCCGAGGCCGCCCTCAAGAGCACCGCAGAGCGCTGCTATCAACATCGATACGCCAACAGGCAGTTTGAATGCAAAGCAGCCGATCATGAAAACACCAACCATCACAACAAAAGTGATTATGTAAGGTGTCATAATGATGTTCTCCTTTTAAAAATAACTGCGGTCTTTTTAATCAGACCGCAGGTTGGTTTGTTTAGTAACTCAGATTTACAGACCAAAAGCAGTCTTTAAAGCTTCAAGAGTACCTGCAGTATTGTCTACGTAGATTGCAGGAGTTCCGTTGCCGGATAAGATACCGGACATCAGACCGTCAGAATCGCCCTCAGAAACCACGATAGCAGCATCGCAACCCTGGAAAGCCGGAGTGATAAAGCTGTCAGACAATGTACCACGGCGAGCAGAGCCACCGGTGTGCAGAGCAAGAACAGTGATGCCTTTTTCCTTTGCAGCGGAAAGTAAAGCGTCTGTACGTGCAAGTTCCTGGTCAGCGTCGATACCGGCAGCACCAAGTCCCTTGGATGATCCGCCAACTGCAAGGATCAGAGTTTTGCAGTCATCCGGAAGATCTTCACCGGTAATGTTCTTATTCATTGTCACATCAATGCCGGCCTTTGTGCAAAGTGTATTTGCAATGTCTACATCAGCACTCTGGCCAATACTGGTCAGGATAGCCGGAGTAGAAAACATGCCTGCGCTAATCTCTGTCAGTTCAGTTGCAGCACCTGCTGCACCTGCTTCTACGGCAGCTGCTGCGGTTTCTGCAGAAGCTGCGGTAGTTGTTGTACTGGAAGCACCGGAACCGCAAGCAGTCATAGACAATGCCAAAGCACCAGCCGCAATAAAAATACCAAGTTTCTTCATGATCACATATCTCCTTTTCTTAATGCTTATTTTTTGCGGTTGCCCGCCACGCCCTCGCAAAACGGGCAACTCTGAAATTTTTTTTACTTGAAATGAACATTAATATGCCAAAGCCTTACCGTCACGGCGAGGATCTGCACCTCCGCGCAGGGTTCCGTCTTTACCGATCGAGATTCCCTGTACACCGCCGAAGAACAGCTGCCATTCTCCCTTATCGGTAACTTCATGTCCGCGATCCTGCAGTTCCTTAGCAACCTCAGGGGTAATCGGATTTACACCACCGGACTCATAGCAGATATTTTCAGATGCATTGTCGTAGATACGGGCACAGTCAATCGCATCCTGAATATCCATATCATAATCGATCATACGCTCGATAACCTGAGCAATTGTCGGGAAGATACGGGTAGCTCCCGGGCTTCCGATTGTCATATACGGAGAACCATCCGGGTACAATACGATAGATGGGCTCATACTGGACAACGGACGTTTTCCGCCTTCTGCGCAGTTTACACTCTCAGGATCAGCTGAGAAATCATCCATTTCATCGTTCATAATAAAGCCATAGCCAGGAACTCCAACCTTGGAGCCGAAGCCGTAGTTAATGGTTTTTGTGCAGGCTACCATGTTTCCCCACTGGTCAACAACAGAAAAGCTTGTAGTTGCATAGTGCTCTAACTCTTCCGGCTCTACAGCCACGTAGCTGCCGCTCTTGTCTGTAATCTCGCTGTAGCGCTTTGCAGCATATTCCTTGCTGGTAAGCTGTGCCAGCGGAACATCGGCAAAGTCAGTGTCTGCCATATACTGTGCACGATCTGCGAAGGCAATCTTGAAAGCCTCAGAGAAACGATGTACATATTCAGCGCTGTTTACACCGATTGTGTCCATATCATCATAATTCTCAAGGATATTAAGGATCTCAACCAGATGTGTACCGCCTGAAGATGCCGGTGGTAAGGAATAGATAGTGTAATCTTTATAATGTCCGACAACAGGCTCACGAACCTTTACTTCATAGTTTGCGAGATCCTCCATGGTCATGTTGCCGCCCCATTCTGTAACGGCATCCACCATAGCCTGTGCCATATCACCGGTATAGAAAGCATCCTTACCGCCATCAGCAATCAGCTGCAGGGTCTTTGCCAAATCAGGGTTTTTGATTACATCGCCAACCTCATACGGCAGTCCGCTCTCATCCAGGTAGATATTGCTCAATGTCTCGTTTGCGGCAATACCTGTGTACTCGCTGTCTAACTCTTCCTTAAAGGTAACTCCCACTACATAGCCGTTGTTGGCTGTGTCGATAGCGGGCTGGAAGATCTGCTGACGGCTGACAGCATCGGAACCGTAGTTTTCAAGCAGGTACTCAAAACCGGCAACCTCTCCGGGTACTGCTACCGACAGACCGCCAATCACGCTCTTGTCACCCAGATTGTTCACGCCGTCCAGACTGAACTGCTCCATTTCTCCGTTTTCGTCCAGCCACATCTGCGCATTTGCTGCTGCAGGAGCAGTCTCACGGAAATCAATGACACTTACCTTGTCATCCTTCGCACTGTAAATAGTCATGAATCCGCCGCCGCCAAGGCCGGAGAAGTACGGCTCAGCTACGCCCAGAGTGTAGGCTACAGCTGCTGCTGCATCAAATGCGTTTCCGCCTTCCTGCAGAATTTCCAGACCTGCTTTGCTGGCGTACCAGTTACAGGAAGCAACCGCGCCGTTCTCACCGGTAGCGTCACGGTCATCACGCTTTTTCTCAAGATTTTCGTTGTAAGGCAGCCAGACATCTTCACCGACAGTCTCGGTGGTAGATGCGGTTTTCTCGGCAGCAGCATCACTGCTTGTCGTTGTTGTCGAGGAAGCAGTTCCGCATGCAGTCAGCGAAGCAGCCAAACTGAATGCAACCGCAGATCTCGCAACCAGACGCTTAGATCTTTTCATAGTCATCCTCCTTTTATGTCGGAGGGTTTTGCTGCCAGAAGGCAGCTTTTCCCTCCATCTCATGGTGTCATTTATTAGTAAGCTAATGCTTTACCATCACGTCTCGGGTCGGCACCGCCGTCCAGCGTGCCATCTTCTGCATAGCGCACAGCGTTTACAGAACCAAAGCTTCTATTGAAGTCATCGCTGACATTCATGGTCCAGCCCTTTGCCTCCATATCTTTTATGGTCTCATCAGAGAAGCGGCCCTCATAATCCAGTGTAGTGTCGCGGAATCCCTTGATACGCGGAGCATCGATAGCTTCCTGCATGGTCATTCCATGGTCGATCAGGTTGGAGCAAATCTGTGCAACAGTAGCAATGATAGTTGTTCCGCCTGGAGAACCAATTGCAGCCACCGGCTGTCCATCCTTCATAATCAGGGTCGGGCTCATGCTGGAAAGCGGAGTCTTACCACCGGCGATGGAGTTCGGATGATCTGCTCCTACTTCAAAGTCGCCCATCTCGTTATTCAAGATAAATCCATAACCGTCCACTGCAACGGAAGAACCGAAGTAGCCGTTTACGGTACAGGTAACTGAAACCATGTTGCCGTCTTTATCTGCTACAGAGTAGTGTGTGGTATCCTGATGCTCAAACATCCACGGATCATCCGGCAGTACATTTGTCATAGCGGTGTTCATATCAATCTTGTCTGACAGCTTCTTAGCGTAATCCTTATCGATCAAACCCTCGATCGGCACATCGACAAACTTGGTATCGCCCATGTACTCGCCGCGGTCAGCATAAGCCATAGCAAAAGCGGAACCCATCAGATGCTGTGCCTCTGCGGAATCCTGTTCCATGCTCGGAAGATCAAAGTTTTCCAGAATATTAAGGATCTCCAGAACAATGGTACCGCCTGAGGACGGAGACGGAGAAGAATAGATATCATATCCACGGTAAGTGCCGTGTACCGGCTCCATTACTTCTACCTGGTAGTTCGCCAAATCTTCCTTGGTCATCAATCCGCCGTATTTCTGTGTAGCTGCCACCATGGCATCGGCGATTTCACCCTTATAGAATACATCCGCACCTTTCTCAGCAATCAGCTTTAATGTTTTTGCATATTCAGGATTTGTAAAAGTATCTCCAATGTCGTAAGGTATCTGCATGCCATCAACATCCTTGAGGAAGAGCTTTCCGCTCTCTGAGTAGAGCATCAATGTATCATAGCAGTTATTCATATCACCCGAAAGAGTCGGTGTCACGGTAATTCCTTTTTCTGCCAGTTCAATGATAGGAGCCACAATCTGATCAAGCGTCATGGTACCATAGTTTTCCAGGGCATAGACCATACCGGCTACATAGCCGGGAACTCCTACAGCTTTTCCGCCGCTCATGTTCTGGTCACCGATTACATTGCCTTCGGAATCCACCTGCCACATATCGGGAGTTGCCGCTGCCGGTGCGCATTCACGGAAATTGATAAATTCAATCTTACCGGTCTCTGCGGAGCGCAGTGTCATGAATCCGCCGCCGCCAAGACCTGTTGCGTTCGGTTCCACAAGACCCAGCGTAAATCCAACCGCTACCGCAGCATCCACAGCATTGCCGCCCTGTTCGATGATCATGCGGCCGATCTTGGAAGCTTCGTATTTACCGGAAGATACAACGCCGTTTTCACCGGAATCATCACGGCCGGTCTTTGTAAGGCTGCCGTCCTCGTTCCACAGGACAAAATCGTCCAGAGAAGTGTAAGCTGCATCCTCTGTATCACCTGAGTCGGCAACGGCAGTGGTCTCTTCTGCTGCTGAAGTAGCAGACTGGTTTGCAGCGTTTTGTGCACAGCCTGACAACATAACAACTGCCAAAGCAACCGCACTCACTCGACTAATAGCTCGCTTTTTCTTCATAGTGTTTCCTCCTTTTTTAAGCGCTCTGCCCCGGGTAAATACACGCTCCCCCGGTCATATGCAAGATTTGTGTAAATAAAATGTGTAGAATCTGTTAAAATTATATAAATTCTTTCAGGATAATTCAATTTATTCTCATATTTCTCTCGGAAATATTATCCTGTTTTTAGATCTTGGCGGCACTTTAATAGTAAACCGACATTCCGCCTGACAACACTTTCAAAGTAAAAAATAAAGCTGCCCCTCGTTTTCACAAGGTCCAGCTTTATTTTTTAATTACGTACTACTTACATATTTTCCACCCGGCGGAATAATTGGCGTGGGCGGCCGACTTTTCCGTAGATACTGACCATTTCCACCTTTTTATTCTGAATCAGATATTGCAGATACCTGTACACCGTCTGATAGGCCAGGCCGCTGCTCTTGGCCACTTCATTTACGGTCATGTAATCTTCACCTTGTTTTAATGAATCCAGCACCAGCTGCATGGTTGCTTCACTAAGTCCCTTGGTCAAAGGTGTCTGATTTTGGTACTCCCTCTCTAAAATGCGCAAATGGAGTTTGATACGACTTATGATATCCGGAGCCTTTATAGGCTTCAGAGCAAAATCACTGGCTCCTGCCTTTAAAAACTGGTCAGCCACATCCTGACTTTCATCGATCGTAAACACGATAATCGGAACAGTTCGTGAAAGTCCACGCAGCATCCGAACTCCTTCAACTCCGTTGATCCCGGGCATATGATAGTCAATCAGTACAATGTCGGGTTTGTATAAACGAAACTGTTCGAGTCCCTCTTTCACGTTTGAGGCACTGCAGGACTCCCATCCCTGAAAGCGAAACAGCTCGCCTAACGCAAATCTGATATTTTCTTCATCGTCAATGGATAATATCTTGATCCTTCGTTCCATGGTCTATCACCTCCGGTAAAAATATGATGAACCGTGTGCCCTTTCCCGGCTGGCTTTCCGATAATACCGAACCTTCCATGGCTTCCACGGTCTGTTTCACAAAAGCAAGTCCAATACCGCTAGATCCGTGTCCGGAAATTCCCTGCCCCCACATGTCAGTCTGCTGCTGCGCTGTCATGCCGCATCCGTTGTCCGAAACAGAAAATGTAATATATGGTGTGTTCTCAAGCAAGCGGGCACGCACACGAATCCAGATGATAAGCTCCCGCCCCGGTTCAGCCGCCTGTGCGGCATTGTGGAGCAGATTTACCAGCACACGTGTAAACAAAATACTGTTTACGTTTACCTGTGCCTTTGGCACTTCATTGTCAATATGCACCCTGGCCGCATAATCCTCTACTGATACCTGAGCCAGAGCCATGTCCAAAAGATGTTTTGTATCGCTGGGACTATATTTGTTTTCATATAGGATTTCTGAGATCATGCCGCTCATCCGGTCCATTTGGCTTTCGATGCGGTTTAAATATTCGATTTCCCGTTCTCTTCCATCGACTTCACACTGCATTTTTAAAATTCCCACCAGAGTTTGTGTGCTGGTAAGCGGTGATTTTAGATCATGCACCAGATATTTCATTTCCTGATAGGTACGGTTTTTCATTTCCAGCAGTGTGGCATGGTTCTGCACGCTCTGCGTCTTTTCCTTTTCCTCCGACAGGCGCAGAAGGTTATTTTCGTCCTGCAGCTGAAACAGGATGATCGCTGCAAACAGAGCCATTACCAGAATTCCCACTGCACCGATCGCATTCAAAAGATAATCAGCCTCCAACACTTCCGCGATCATCTTGATATCATAGCTGGTTTCACCGCGTCCCACAGGCAGACTGCTCATCAAAGGCATAATATCCAAAAACTGAAAAGATATAGTAAAGATCAGCAGCATCAGAGTTTTTTTTGTTAATGATATATATTGATAGTCCAGCCGACGAAAGAGTGCTACACATGCGCTCAAAAGCAGGGCAGGCAGACCATAATCATAACGAATGCCGTGTACCATGTCGATGCCTTCATATACAAAAGGAAGTATGAGCAGGATCATACATGCATTGGGTATCCATGTTTTTTTATCACACCAGTAAAGTTCCAGCGACTCGGCAATATAATATGCTCCTATATAATGCGGAGCAGCACGCAGGGCATTTAACATTACCAAGCGCAGGGCAGCCACCATCAGATCGGTCTTCTCAATATTCTTCAAAGCACGAAACATATATTCCTGCACGCGGAAGCTCTGCACCGTAAATAAAACCGGCATCAGAAAGCTGAGAGCAATCAGTGAAAGTCCAATATTCATTTCCCTGCGGTTGATTTTGTGGATTTTTAAATTCGATATTCTGATATCACCTGTCCTCACTCATAATTCTCCTTTTACAAGCAAAAGCTAATATGCACACAGCACCAAAAATTCCGGCTAGTGCCGGCAGATGGGGATAAACCGTATGATAATACAGCGCACTCTGTCCCGGTGGGATGATCGTCTCGGGATCAAATGGCAGACCGTACTGTGCAGCCAGCTGCCTGATATTTAAAAGATGCAGTACAGGAAGTCCATGTGCATTGTAATATTGCAAAAGTCCATCGTCATTTAGCACACTGGTAACTGTATAAGGAGACATTACACCGACCTTCATCTTGTCCTCTTCCAGACCGATCGTGGTAATGTTTCCTCCCACTCCCACAAAACAGCTTATGGGCCCCAGCGTCTCATACAGATTCTCCCGCGCCTTCATATTTTCTGCGAAATCGCGCTCCTGCATGATATCGGCCACTCCGTAGGCTGCAATACGGGTAAGCGCCGCCTCTTTTTCCTCCTCAAACATTTCACCGCCGCAGTCATAATCGCCACCCGGTGTAATAAGCGCCGGTGGTGTCTTAAGTTTTCCGTCAAGATAGAGACGACAGACCATGTCCGGAAATGTAAACTCCGGCTGGTTAGCCCCAAATGTGCTGGCTCCCATGGAGGCGATATAGATCACCTTCACATCCATCACCTCGCAGGCGGCCAATACGGCCAGGTTCAAAGTAGGAAAAGAACCTGAAAAACCGGCACCGATGGTATCACCTGACTTTACTCCGGCCTCTGTAAGCATCTGCACCAGCAGTGCAGCCATATCTGCATTGGCTGTGGTACGCTTCGCCTCCTCTGAGCCAAGGCTAGTGGTGATCGGCGTATATTCATCACCTATCATACCTGTCTTATGCGTATCATAGGGTGTTATGGAAAGTCCTGCCTCCTGTTTATAATTTCTGACATCATCCATCCAACCCTGAAGCTTTTTGGCGGCCATAAGCTTAATCTCATAGTCTTCCGTGGGCTTTGTCTGTCCAAGTGTCAAAGTAAGAGCGAGGCAGAATGCCAGCCAGATTACAGCCAGAAGCAGAGCCATACTTCGTCGTTTTTGCAGACTCTTCATACGAAATGCGCCCCCTTTCACACACCGGGCAGCTTTTGACCGATGAGCAGCAAAACAAGCGCCGTAAGAAGCGTTGTAGCGGCAATTGCAAGAAAGGCATCGAAAAATCCTTGCCTGTCGATCTCCCTCGCCAGAATGCCGGGCATCAAAATACCGATTACGCTGAACGGAAGCAGATTACATGCCGAAATCATCCAGTTCAAAATAAATGTCATCAAAATCATAAAAGCAAACCGCCTGCGGCCGAATAAAATCAGACGGTACGAGGCCAGACGGCACAAAAGCACACTCACGGATGCCAAAATCAGCGTAGCAGCAATACGACCGGGGCTATGGAATGCAAGAACCAGATATCCCGGAACGATGAGTCCGGCCGAAAGCCCGGTAAACTCGGTAAAAATCATACTTATGATTACACCTAACACAATGATCTGATTATACATAAGGCTCTCCCTCCTCGCGGGCACGGGCAATCAGTTTGCGCCCTGCGCCATACAAATTGCCGACTGCAAACAGCACTGTCCCCGATGCGGTATCACTTAAAGGCATATCAGAGGCTTTCGAAAAGCTGCGCACGGTGCAGCCAGGTAAAATCCGGTGCAGCCTAGCCGTCATATAGCCCTTATGCGAGCCTGCCAGCCAGACCTCGGCCGGAGCCAGTTTCTTACATACCGTCAGCATATCCCGTGTTCGGCTTCCACGGTCAGCTCGGTTGCATACGATCAAAATAAGCCTTTCTGCCTTCTCTCCCAGTTTTTTTCGCAAATTTTCCCAGACGATGCAGGTGGAATCCGGATCGTTTACCGAAACGGCATTCACAAAAATCCCCTGTCCCAGTTTATATAATGCCAGTGCATATGGATCGCGCTTATAGTGGGGCATTCCGGCAAGAGCCGTTTCCCGCGAAATACCCAGATTTTCACATACCGCAAGCGCCAGTGCAATATTTTCTGAAAAGTCAAAATCAGGCTCATCTCCGGTAGGGCGTGACAGCACGAATCGGCTGCCCAGTTTCTCGGCATGGCTCCTGAGATGACCTGCCATAGCCACATCAGCCGTAAATAAAATTCCGCCTTTGGGAATCGTATTACTCAGCGTATCTGCGATTTCCGAAAGGCTGTCTCCCATCACATCGGCATGGTCATGACGCACATTTGTAATCACACCCACATCGGCCTGCAAAATGCGGTGCTGCGCACAGCTTTGATATTCCGGCTGCAGCGCCATGCACTCGATCACAAGCACATCTGCATTCTGTGCGGCTGCACGATGCAGGATGCCGACCTGTTCTTTAATATTGGCTTTGCCTCTACGCTGCAGAGGTGCCTCGGTGCCAGAAACATCAATGGTCATGGGATCCGTTCCGGTGGTTTTGCAAAACACACGCAGTCCCCCCGCCCGCAGACCGGCATCAATCAGTCGGCAGACTGTGGATTTTCCCCGTGTACCGTTCACATGTATCACATGGCGCAGGACCGCACGGCTTTTGGCCGCATCCCGTCCCTCTGCCCAAAGTTTCACACACCAGAAAAGTCCTAAAAAAAGAATTGTTATTTTAAGCATAGAAAACCTCTAAGTTTATCATACAACTGACTTTCATTCATGGTAGTGCCGCCTTGATGCGGCATGTCAATTTTATCATACTCCGAAACAGGGCAAAACTCTACAGATAAATATGAGAATTAAATAAGTATGTGCCTTGGCACATACTCGCGCCGAGCGCGGTCGCTTGCGACATGATTCCTCATCGCGCGAGTGCGCATCTACGCGGAGCGTTTTTGTTTCATAGGACGCATTCTCCTATGAAACTATAAAACGACCATCCCTAAAATGGATGGTCGTCTCAACTGACTTTTATTGTATTTCTCTTAATATAAAATCTTGTACTCGTCGGAACCTTCTCCGTTTACTACATAGTAAACCACATGTTCTTCCGGTTTAACATACAGAGCCAGTGTCTTTATCTCGTCTTCCTTATGTCCCAAAGCTGCATATGCCTTCTTAGCCTCTGCCTCCAGCTTCTCGATGGAAATCTCCGCACCTGCATACTGCACATATGAAACTGTCTTTATCTCTTTACTTGCAGCTGTCTTTTTCGCTGTTGATGTCTTTGCTGCCTCTGATTTCTTTGCAGTGGTCTTTGGAGTGGTTTTCTTTACTGTCACAGTTTTCTCCTTCTCTTTTCCGGCATCTTTTGCCGTCTCTTTGTTATTTTTAACAACAGTCTCCTTTTTTGCAATTTCAGCTACAGCTGTCTCTTTTTTCTCTACATGGGCAAGGGCTGTCTCTTTTTTTGCAATCTCTGCTATTGCTGTTTCCTTCTTCTCCACATGAGCAAGAGCTGTCTCTTTTTTGGTTACCTCTGCTACTGCTGTCTCTTTCTTCTTGATTTCAGCAACCGCAGTCTCCTTCTTTTCTACAACCGACGGTACCTTTTTTTCCTCAACAGACGCTTCCTTCTTTGCTGCTGTCTTAGCTAATGTTTTCTTTCTCGGAACCATATATTTATCCTCCTGTTTTGAAACGCAAACCTTCTGAGCAGTACCGAGCCGTAATTTGTTTCATGCAGTCTCTCAGTTCAGAAAATGTCTGCACGTTTACAGTAACATGCATGTCTACTCTATGGTGTCAATCAGGCTGTCATCATCAAAATAATTAATCTTCATGGAAGCTTTTACATCTTTCAGAGTTTGGGCGGCCTTGGCTTCGGCAACCTTGCTTCCCTCCTTCAAGATGTCAAATACATCAGGGATTCTCTGCTCCCACTCCTGTCGTCTCGCACGAATCGGAGCAAGTTCGGCCTGCATAACATTGTTAAGGAATTTCTTAACCGGCACATCACCCAGACCGCCTCTCTGGTAGTGTGCCTTAAGTTCATCCAGGTTCTGATAATCAGGTAAAAACTCTGCGAAATATTCCGGACGGCAGAATGCATCCAGATAAATAAATACAGGATTTCCTTCTACCTTACCCGGATCTTCAATTCTCAGATGATTAGGATCCGTAAACATTGACATGATCTTCTTCTTCACATCGGCCTCGGTATCAGATAAATAAATGCAGTTGCCGAGAGATTTGCTCATCTTTGCCTTTCCGTCAATACCCGGCAGACGCAGGCAGGCTTTGTTGGACGGAAGCAGAATCTCCGGTTCTGTAAGTGTCTCACCGTATACGCTGTTAAACTTGTGGACAATCTCCTTACACTGTTCAAGCATCGGCATCTGATCTTCGCCAACCGGTACCGTGGTAGCTCGAAATGCGGTAATATCTGCCGCCTGACTTATCGGATATGTAAAGAATCCCACCGGTATACTAGCCTCAAAGTTACGCTGCTGAATCTCTGCCTTTACGGTAGGATTTCTCTGCACACGCGAAACAGTAACCAAATTCATATAGTAAAATGTGAGTTCTGTCAGTTCAGGAACCATCGACTGAATAAAAATCGTCGATTTCTCCGGGTCAATTCCGCAAGCCAGATAGTCAAGGGCAACCTGCAAAATATTCTTTCGAACCTTCTCCGGATGGTCCGCATTGTCCGTAAGCGCCTGTGCATCAGCAATCATAATATATATTTCATCGAAGTTGCCGGAATTCTGGAGTCTTACTCTTTCGCTCAGAGATCCGACATAATGTCCGACATGCAGGCGTCCGGTTGGACGATCTCCGGTTAAAATAATTTTCTTCATTCTATTTGTTCCCCTTCCATTCTGGTTTATTTCCCTGAAATGTATTATATATCCTTAAAAACAGGCTGTCAACATTCATAAATGCTCATCAATACTGCTTTCTAAGTCCCTTTGGATAATGATTTTTAAGTATTCCTCCGCTGATTTTTCCCCAGCCTACAGAATATCCATCCACAGTAACCAGACACCATCCCTTTTTATTGCCTTCATCCGAAAGCTGAATGGACTCCCCATGCAGATAAGCCGCTATCTCGGGAGAATCCGCCGTAAAATCGACACTCTGTTTCACATCTTCCTGGCGCAATGCCAGTGCCAGCGCATGAGAAGGCTCAAAACGATTTTTCTTAAATTCACCCATCTGAAGTCCTGGGCGAAGCACACGCAATCCCTTAAAATCCACCATTTCTTCCGGTGTCAGATAAAGCTGGTCACCAAATGAGGTCATAACTGCACCTGACATCCATTTTTTCGGTTCCGACAGGACCTCTTTGCAGAAATCCTCATATACGGACAATAACTTTTTATCTTTTATATTCGAAGAAAGGTTTTTTTCCGGCTTTTTTTCAGGTCTTGTTTCTGCTGCTTTATTTTTTCTTAAACGTGCGGCATAATGTCCCTCTCCATCGGTTTTATGAGGCCAAATTCGAATCGTCTTCTCAATTCCAGTGGCAATATTTCCGCACCAGGAGGTTTCTCCGTGCGAACAACCCGCATACTCAGGAGTTTCTTCGATCGAGAACTCCGGATGTCTTTCTATAAAATCTGCTATTGTCTGTTCATCTTCCTCAGGTGCAAACGTACACGTGGAATAGGCGATTCTGCCTCCTACTTTCAGCATCATCGCCGCATTTTCCAATATTTCCTGCTGTCTTACCGCGCATTTTTTTACATTCTCCGGACTCCACTCCGTCACTGCCGTATCATCTTTTCTGAACATTCCTTCACCGGAACATGGTGCATCTACGATTATTCCGTCAAAAAACTCATTAAAATATTTTGTCAGTGTGAAAGAGTCTTCATTTGTCACAATCGCATTCCATATCCCCATGCGTTCGATATTCTGAGACAAAATCTTTGCACGGGCAAGATGAATCTCGTTGCTTACCAGAAGTCCCTCGCCTGCCATCAAGGCTGCAGCCTGGGTGGATTTTCCCCCAGGCGCAGCACAAAGATCAAGGATTTTTTCTCCCGGTTTGGGATTTAAGAGGGAAACCGTTATCATCGCACTCGGTTCCTGAATATAGTAAACACCCGCATCATGATATGGATGACGTCCAGGGCGATCCTCATCCGAATATTTATATCCTTCCGGGGTCCATGAAATCTTTTCAAGCGAGAACGGAGAAGACTCGGCAAATCGTTCAGGGTCCGCCTTAAGTGTGTTTACGCGAAGTCCGTGTGAACGTTCGATTTCATAACTTGCAAGAAAATCTTCGTATTCTTCTCCAAGCATCTTCTTCATTCGTTCTGTAAATGCTGATGGTAAATTTATCATAATTTATTGTTGACCTCTTAGTTCATTTCAGGTGCCTTTTCAGTCTTATTGGCAGGTGCCTTTTCAGATGCCTTTTCAACCGCATTGCTCTTAGGCTGCCGACGAGAAATCGGAGCTTCCTTTGCCTTAGGTTTTATCATCTGATCAATCTCATGCCGACTCATAGGAATTCTGTCACCAAGATTTTTATATTTCTTTAACTGTTTCTCTGCTTTTTCAAGATCATTCTTCAAATCAGTACGATTTTCCAGTGTCCTGTCATACTCCTTACGACAAATCGGAATATTCTGAAGCTGTCTCATAATTCCCATAGCCGCCTCATAACGGATACTTCCGGTAGAGCCAGGCAGCATATAATACCATTTTTTTCCGGCCGCATGCTTAATATAATCATCAACCTTGTCAGCCGCATACTTCATTTTCTTATTCAGCTCATCCGCAGGCATTTTTCGTAATGTCTCATAGAAACCACTCTTCTTTTCCGGACGCAAGGCATCGATTGCCTTTACCATCTCTTTGTAGGCCGCTGAGTTCTTTCGGGATGAAGTATCACTCATCTCGTCCACAAATAATTTAAGATTATTGCAAACGATAAACAGATTATTTTCCGCATTATCGAATTCAGCCTCTGCCTCTTTCATGCTATTGTCACGGTTTTCTAATTCCTGCTTAATTTCTTCGTTATTCTGTCGGATCCTATTGTTGATTTGCTTTGTGCCTTCCATATACGGTGCAAGCATAGAGGAATTAAAAAGGGGGCGATTCTCCTTCAGAAGTTCGTTTGCCACCTTGTCTTTACCATTTTTCCCTGCCTCCTGCAGTGCCTGCAAGGTCTTTGCAAACGGTGTAAGGTAAGTTTCTTTCGATGTCAGGGACTGCATGGCATCCTTTAAGCCGCTTCGGATCTGTGTCTTGGCGTCCTCCTGGTACTTCTTGCGAAGGACTTCCCCTGTGATATCCTTATAAAGATCATAGTAATCAATAGCCTTGTCGACAGCCGGATTGTATTTACTGTTATGCGCATACCACTCCTTTTCCGGAAGCACAAGATTGCCATTGGCCTGAGCAAGAGATTCCATGGTACGCTTTCTTAAGTACTCATGAAGTGCAGTCGGTTCCTGAGCCTTCTTAAGCTCTGTAATCACGCTGTTGTACAGATTCTGGTCATCCATTTCCATGGACAATCTAGCACTTGATTTCAGATCCAGAAGATTATTAATAAAGGTATCAAGATTGTTTGTATCTTCCGATTTGACTGCATTTTCCTCAGGCGGATATCCGTTAAATTTATCAACCTTGATCTCTTTGAGGTCATCAAATGCTTTCAATATATCTTCCGTTTTCTTTCCGCTGAATGTAATTACCGGCTCAAAATTCAGATTCTTTGCTTTATCTGCATTTTCTTTCATTTCGGCCATTGCAGGATTATCATCCATGCCTTCCAGGCCACTAACATTAATTAACTCCTTGAATTCCTCAAATTCCTTGGTAACCCGTTTTTGGTATTCGTTTTTCAACTCATCATTGGTAATAAAACTCGTGTCCAGTTTCTGACCAAACTCCATCCAGTCCTGAACCCTACTTTTACTCTGTTTATTGTCTTTTTTTGCCTCCGCGCCATTTTGCAGTGCCTGCTGTTTTTCCTGGTTTTTTAATGCTTTCTGCTGTTTCTTATAGATTCCGTACGTTCTTGGACTGCGCATGACTGCCAATACTTCTTTTTTTAGAGGCTTGATCGTTCTGGTCGCATAAGCAGCATAATGTTTCTCCAACGGATCAGTTAAGCTGTCCAGATAGTTCGCAACCTCATTTTCAAAGACCCCGAGCATTCCGGGTTCAGATGAAAATCTGTCGCTTCCAATCTTATTCCATTCCTGTCCTTCATTAAAATCTTTGTAAATAGTTTCGATCAAAACCGGCTGAAGAAGCATCCAGTTCTTTCCCGCATCTGTATCCATAGGGAAATGCTCCTGATACCATTCATCACTGTGATTCGGATTCTGTTTAACATACTCGATAAATGGTTTATATATTTCTTCATGCATGAAGGCAGCCATTTCCCTCATTCTTTTTCTGCTTTCTTCCTGATCTAACTTCCCATCCTCTCCGACAGGCTTAAGGAAATCCGACATAAGATCATACTCTGCAACATAACTTAACTGTTCCACTGTATTAAAAAATGTATAATCCAGTATAAGCTTGATTCGCTCATTTCCCTTTTTGGTATTATACTGCTTCTTAAAGTCACGATAAACCGTTTCTTTTTCTACCGCAAACTTCTTAAGAACCTCCCGTGTCTCCTCCCAGCTCATTTCATCTGTTATCCTTGGTCTTGGCATATATTAAATCCTCCTTATTTTTCGCTCCGGTGCTGTTTAACTGTATATTAAAAAATCCCAAAATAAAGCGCACCGTTTTTCATTTCGTTTTTATTCATCAACAGTTTAACATATTCAGTGGGACAAATGTGGGACAATTTATATCTTTACACGTAATCGAAAATGCTCTGAACTGCATCTGTATACAATCGCCTCCAATAGTATTGTATATACCTCATGAAGAACATGTCAAGATGTCATGATGTCATGAATCTTCAAAAACAGGTAAAAAAAAGAATGTGACTTAGCACATTCTCGTGCGCGCGTCAAGAAAATGCATTAAAACACATTTTCTTGACGCGCGCTTATATGTTTGAGTACCATACATTTTTACATCATTCTCAAACAAGTTGGGTGAGGACATTGCGAAACAGCTTGTTTGAGTACCATACATTTTTACATCATTCTCAAACTGCCAAAATGGATGTTGACCGTAAATTACGGTTTGAGTACCATACATTTTTACATCATTCTCAAACATTACGCTTCAATCTATGATAATTAATCATGTTTGAGTACCATACATTTTTACATCATTCTCAAACTGAAAATTGACAGATATATAAGCATCTGTGTTTGAGTACCATACATTTTTACATCATTCTCAAACGGTGGTGCTACAAAAGAACAGTTTTCGCAGTTTGAGTACCATACATTTTTACATCATTCTCAAACGATGCAGGAAGACAGACTGTTGTCTTCATGGTTTGAGTACCATACATTTTTACATCATTCTCAAACTGAATTTACCGAGTAGTGCAAGAAGAAACAGTTTGAGTACCATACATTTTTACATCATTCTCAAACAGGCATCTGATGGAAACGTAGTAACAACTAGTTTGAGTACCATACATTTTTACATCATTCTCAAACTTCAAAGTCCAAAAATGCAACGTCTCATCCACGCTGTCTGTGGCACTCAAACTATTTAACATATACAACATTCATCCTGGTCAATTATACAATAATTTCTCTTGTCTGAAAAGTCTCTCTGCACATTTTCTATCAAAAGCAATGCAATTTCGTTGTACATGCAAGATTCTGCCAGCTGATCAATCTGTTCATTTGTCAGATAGCATCTACTGTTTACCAGTATTATAAGTTTCTTTTTCATCAATTCAGCCATAATTTTAATATAAGCCTCAATACGCTCAACCAAAGTTTCTGCATTTTCACAATCAAGTTGAATTCCCACTGCTTTAAAAACTGCTGATAAATCAATTTCATCTGCCATTTCCAGATCATATCCGCTTGCATATTCAAGATCAAAAAAATACTTTTTTATCAGAGATTTTAATTCCTGTGTATGTAGATAAAATTCACCACCAACTGCAAGGTCCTGCAGCTGTGTATATAATTTCTTCTGTATCTGCCTGTCATTAAAATCAATCTGAAAAGGATCCGTAATCAATTCTGCATACTTTTTTAAATCTAATACTTTATCTTCATCTGAAAGTATAAATTTTCCATCATTACCCTGAATGCATTCATACAGTTCACTGATATATTTGGAAAAGCTGGCTGGTGATTCTATGATCCACTCTACTGCCTTTCCATCTTCAAACACAAACTGTTTTTCCAATTCTTTATGTGCCAACCTCATAAAATCACCAGCCTTTCATCACTGTCAAGAATCTCACTTTTAGTTTCGCCGACGATCAAATCCATTTTCGAATATTGTTTCTCAGTTACAGTAAGCAACTGAACCAGTCCTTGTTCAGGCTTGTTCTTTCGTACCCGCTCTATCATTGCATTCGCTGCAGTTCCATTTAGCGCTAACTTACAGTAAACAGATTCCTGAAGCATCAAAAAACCGTCTTTTATCAGAAACTTGCGAAACTTTGTATAAGCACGTCGTTCTTCTCCGGTCGTTACCGGAAGATCAAAAAACACCAGTATTCTCATAAATCTATAGCTCAAATCTATAAAATCGAATCAATGAACTGTCATTCTCATTTAAAGCATCAAATACACTCTTACAATAAATTTTTATCGCATTGTTGACATATTGAACTCTTCCATCAATTTCCACCTCGTGATTCAGGATGTTTACCAGTTTTCGTTTTTCGTCTGTTTTAAATTCATCGAATTGCATTTCCAGAACTTCCTTATCGACCAGAATACGAAACGGCTCCATTAAATCCGATGCCAGATTAAACTGATTAAACATATTATCGTGAAACAGTCCTAATTGTGTAATATAACCATTTGCGGTAATCTCTCTTGTAAATGCAGACAGAATAATACTGTATCCATAATTCAGTGCAGCATTAATCGGGCAGTCTGTCGTTCTCGTGAAATTCAAACCGAACAGTGCATTAAAATATACTTTTGCAGCATGCCCCTCCCGGTTTGTCTCATCATTCCATTTAATTTCCTGCAAATAAGACTCAAGCAGCTTTGATTCTTTCCTTCCTCGATATTCCAACAGTTCCTTTTGCTTTCTTATTTTTTCAGTCACAATCTCTGTCCACACGGTGTCTTTGATATTTCTGTTCCATTGAATCTGGTTTCTTACTTTACTGCTAGTATCATGGCTTCCATAATATCCAACAAGTTCAGAAGACGGATTTCTCTTTTCGTCACAGAATATAACCTTAATTTTCTTCTTTGTCAGTTCAGCAAGAAGACCGGTCGTGATAGAAACTGCAGTAGATTCAATCAAAATAGTAGAAATTTCTCCAAGATGAATCTTCGTCACAATCTCATTTCTGACCACAAGATATCCTAATTGATAATCCAGTTTTGCCCGCTTTGAAATGACTACAATACGCCAGCTCATAACGCTTTCAGATCCGTGATCTGTTCATGAATTCCAGCCGGTGACTGATTTATGATGCAGATATCCTGACATTTTGTGATATCACGATTCAGTAGTAAAATTCCGGCACTTCCAGGTCCTTTAATCAATTTAAGATTTGCAGAACCGCTCTGGCATTGGAACAGATGTAAAATTTCATTCAAAATGATACACTTATCCTCTTTTCCAAGCGCAAGAAAATTATTTTTCTTTTCAGTGAGAGTTTTTTCCTGCTCCCCCAATCGTTTTGCATATACGGTATCACGCAATTTTCCCAAAAATGTATCGTATAAATTACACAGGCTTTCTTCTGAAAGTCCATCGTTGTCATAAATCCGAACTGATTTATCCTGTTTTCTTCTGGTTATAAATTTCTGAATTTTCTTTAATACCGCGCTTTCTTCCGGTGATAAAATCAGCTGATTTGCTCCTTTAAAAATCAGCTGATTTCCCGTTCTTCCGGAAAGCCACATAAAAAATCCGTTCACTCTGAACAATGTATCGATTTTAATTTTCTTTAACAGAATTTTGGGATTTGTCAGTCCTCTCTGCGTCAGATAAGTGCAAAGTTTGTTCTCATCTTCCAGTCCATTTTTTAATCTGACAGGTACATACTCTATGGTACGAATTCTTGCATTCTTTTTGCCATCAGACTCTGCCAATACAAAATACGCACCTGCCTCCTTGTTATATCCTCCGTATTTTTCGATATTCAAAAGACGCTCATCGCCTGTCTTAATCGGTATCTGTCCTTTACCCTTTTTCATCAACATCTGGTCGTAAAATCCACCTGTTACTTCATAAGAGCGCCTCGTCACAATGATATTGTTTTTTTTCATAAAGCAGCGTACCGTACTGATTGTGCCGTTTTCTCCCGGTATCCATGCTGTTTCTCCGTTTCGCTCGACCTTCCCGGATAAAAACATTTTTTTCAGGTTATAGGTCCTTCCCGGATTCTTACGCACAAACCATCCTGCATCTTTCGTGAATTTTACAAAGTAAGTATTACCAACTACTATATTCAGATATGCATCTTTCGCATGGTGCAAATCATTCATTTCTCTAACTTTTATAAACGTAAAATCCTGGCGAAATCTTGACACAACCGGTGCTTTTACATATACAATGTCTGTATCAGGAAATACCTGTTTTAAAATACTGGCTGCTGCCTTTGTTCCCTGTCTGGTTTCAACAAGCTGTCTGGCTATAAAACCGGTCAATTCCGACTCTTCAAATTCCGTTGTTCTGGTCAGACGTTTATATTTTTCCTTGCTGATAAATCCCTTATCCAACAGAGATTTCCAAAATCCGTGTCTGGCATCACGTATAGATTTTTCAATCGGATATCTGTCCTCTTTTTCTTCATTATAAACACGTTTCACAAGCACACGATTATCCAAACTGTCATCCATAACCTTTGACTGTGGATAAATATGGTCGATATCATATTTCGTATTATCCCACAAATCATTTAGCTCTATGGGATCACCAGAATACATGCACCTTCCATTTTGTGTATAATAAAGATACAATCGATCGCTTCTCAAACGTGAATCTTCTGTCCGTTCCAGCTCGTTAATCCAGTCACGTTCCTCAGATTTACACTTCTTATACAATTCCATCAGCGTTTTCTTTCTGGAACGCGTTCTGCCAGAATCTGTTTTTTCTCTCGCCATTTCTATAAAAATCCGTTTTGGCGATGCTCCCTGAACCTTGCATAATTCTTTCAAAATAAGAAGCATCTGCCAGATCTGGCGTCTGACAGCCGGTGAAACTGCCAAATTTTCTATTAGCTGATACGAGATTTCTTTTTTTTCATTAGTGTCATTTTCCTGTTTAATTTTCTCTGCGAATTGGTATTTTGAGCTTAGGACCTGCATCAGATTATCATTTGTTTCCCACATTGTGCGAATGATCGTCCACACTTCTCCTGTTTCCGGGGCTGGTGCTGTAATTCCTTCCAAAAACTTTCCGGACAACCGTCCCCAGCCTTTATAAGATAAGTTACTGACTGCAATAAGCTGTTTTTCAGTCATATCAGGGAACAATTTTTCCAATCTTTTACGCAACAGCTTTTTGTCCTCGCCAAACAATGTAATATTTAGAATAATTGTTTCTTTATCTGATTGGGACAGTTCTATTCCTGACAATTTTTCTTTGAAATCATGGTATGAGGTAAGCCCGCTTTTAAAATCGCCATCAATTCCTGTGATATCCGTTTCTTTACCTGCAATTCCTTCCCGAGTCAAATATGAAAGCAGCTTCTTTTGCGTTACCTTTCTATATCTCTTGAATACATCCTGATAAATATCCTGTTTAAGCACCGTGGAAATCGGCTCTCCATCCAGACGAAGATTATTTAATTCGTTTAATACCATAAATTTTTCATACAGTAATGAATTTTTAGGAAGAACGTCCTCATGCACAAGATAGGTGCATTTATTGGTCATACGGCGTATAAACTGTTCCGCACTGGCCTCTGTATCAATCATCTCTGAAAAATTCCAGGGATAAATTTTCCCCTCCTGTCTCCGGCAAACCCAGTTTGTCTTTCTTCCGGATTTGCTGACTCCATTCAGCGGACCAACGTAATATGGGATGCGAAACGTAAAAATCTGCCTTATATGCTCTCCTTCTCTTTTTAATAACGGAATTCTTTCCTGCAGATTTTCTAAAATACAATTCAGTTCATATAAATGAATCTGATATGGAATAACACTGTTTTCTTTTGAAACCAGTTTAGGTAGAAATGTTCCATGTTCAATTTCATCAGTGATATATTTTGTTGCATTTTCATCTGATATATACTCAATAACGTTCTTTTTCAGATAAGCATATAAATCGCTCTGACTGCACTGTTTTCCCTGAATCGGAATTTTTTCTCCATTCTTTTTCGTCATTCCGATATATGCCGGATAATTACAAACCTTATCATCTGACAGTACAAAAATTTCTTTATATGCTTCTGCTGACAAATACTGTTTCACCATCTTTTTTAAATATCGTAAATCTTTTTTGTGTTTCTCATACAGAGCAGTCTTTGCCTCAGAAATAGAACGATGAGAGCCCAGCACATCTGCTAAAAGTGCCCAATCATAAACTGCTTTGGCACACTCGATGATGGCATATTGTTCTCCTAAAATATCCTGCAGTTCACCGGCATATTCATCATATGAAATGTCCGAAAAAGAAAATTTGGGACGTGCACAGGAATCCAGTTCTCCATCATTAAAAATACTGCTCAATTTCACTGTACAACCGGAAACAGCCCCAAGCAGCTCTTTTTCTGCTGTTGTATTTGCATCGAGGCATTTTACAAGCAAACTTTTTTTCATCGAACGTGTAAGATGCTCATTCTTCAGGATTTGTTCTGCTTCATGATTACAGTTTTCATCGAAAGTTCTTTCAAACCCCAATTCTTCACATTTTACAAGATTTAAAAACGCATCAAAAGCTGTATTAAACTCCCGAATTTCATCAATATCTCCCGAAAACAGGAAATGTCCGCGATGTTTTATCAGATGATGCATAGCCAGATAGACCAGGCGTATGTCCGGTGTCTCTGATGTTTCCATGAGCCACTTTCTCAGGTGATAAATTGTCGGAAACATCTTATAATAATCTTTGTCGGTATAATCCAGATCTACAAATAAAGCATAAGGAAGTTCCTGGTGCTTTCCTGTCTTGTCTCTTTTATCCTCCGGCAAGTAACGGCTTTCCTTCATTCGCAGGAAAAATCCATCATCTATCTGATTAATCTCATCAGAAAAAATTCCCTGTAAAAGTTCTAATCTCCAGTTTCTGCGATCTAATCTTCTTCTATTAGTTCTAAATCCACGACGTTCCTCAGCTGTTTTCGCTGCATCAAACAGCCTGACTCCCCATAACGATTTACCGTGTGAACGCTGAATTTCATACTTTTCATTTGTGACAGCCCAGCCAAGTGAAGCACTGCCTGCATCCAGTCCTACATAGTAATTTTTTCCCATACCTTCTCCTTTTTTTGAAGGGTTCTCGCAGTGAATGCTCAAACCTACTGAATAGATACATCTATTTTTCACTATTATATAATTAATTTTACATTTATGCAAAAAGAATGTGCCTTGGCACATTCTCGCGCCGAGGCGCGGTTGCTTTGGCAACCATCTACCCTTGCGCCGAGTGCGCATCCATGCGGAGCGTTTTTTTTA
>CAVHPN010000012.1:0-52952 GCA_963637995.1 Prevotella sp. CAG:279
ACGCGGCAGCGGCATGATCCTGACAGACTACCCGGAGATTATGAAAGAGATCCGCGAAAGCGATACGCTCCGTAGGCTGTGGGAGAAATACAGCCGCGAGTATGAGTACGCAAAGGACATTTCCTTTGATGATACCTGTAATACCATTCAGACGATTATGGACGCAATCATGGTGTAAACTGTTGTGGGCAGAAAAAACGCCGTAGACTTTTCTCAAAATCTACGGCGTGGGCGTATGCGAAAAGGGATGCTGCCTTGCGGTAACATCCCTTTTGTCGCTTGGTTATTCAATTTTTGAGCTAACCTGTTTGCCCTCTGCCCTTAAAAGCGTTGATTTTACTGGATTTCTGCTTGTTTTCCTTTGTCAACGCTTTTAACTGACATCTTTTTTTTGTAAATCTTTCATTGCATTTTTACGGTGTTAAATACTCCGTCTGTGTGATTTATCAGTGTTCTTTTCTTCTCAGACGAACCCACAGCCATCCCAAAAGGAGTACTGCTGCTCCGACAAATCCTACTCCGAACAGTCTCATCAAAGAATTGTCTCCGGTTTTTGATCCTCTGCTGACACCTTTTACAGTACCCTCAGATTCTTCGATTACCTCAGATGGATCGGAAATCACACGGTCTCTCTCAACACCTAAAACCTCTCCAGGAGCCTCTGTCTCAGCTTTGTTTCTGTCACGGTGTTCACCTTCCACTCTTCCCGGTGTAGTCTCCTTCTTGCTGGAGTGGTTTCCACCACCACCACCACCGCCGCCTCCATGGCTTCCGGTTGTCTCGGTAGTAGACTCAGTTGACTGCGTACTGGACTCAGTTGGCTTGGTTGCCTCTGTACTTGACTCGGTCGACTTGGTCGCCTCTGTGCTGGACTCGGTTGACTTGGTTGACTCTGTTTGCCTAGTTGCCTCTGTGCTGGACTCAGTCGACTCGGTCGACTCCGTTGGCTCACTCGACTCCTCACTGGGCTCAACCGGCTTGGTTGAGGTTTCGTGATATTCATTCGTAAATGTCGTATCTCCCGCATAAGTCACATTAGCCTTAAGCTTATTATCACTTCCCAGTGAAATTCTAACAGTTGCGGTTATCTCATGTTCGTCATAAGTATAATGCTCTGTATCAGTTCCTTTTACCTCGGTGATTTTGTAGGTATAAGTTTGTCCCACATCTTGTTCACTGTAGGTAAGGGGCTTGAACGTAATCTTACCGCTTCCATCATTCTGCTTTGTATCCAACAATTCATCCGTATTGTCCTTCAGCTGGAAGCTAAACTGATTTTCTTCAAGCTTCTTTTTCTGTAATATCTTCTTTGCTTCAAGTGTTACACTAATAACATCAGGATCAGGTATATACGTATTATTAAATGTTGTTTTTTCAGAATACGCTACACTGCTGGTTAATTTACCATCTTCGTCTTTAGATATCGTAACTGTTGCAGTTACCGGTCGACTATCATATCTGTAGTGTGTATCATTGCCTGCAACTTCTGTGATTGTATAATTATAGGTTCCAGGTTCAGTGTAACTAATTGGGTCAAAAGTGATACTACCTTCTGCGTTATTTCGCTTGGTTTGCAATACTTCGCCATTGACATTCTTCAACTCAAAACTGAACTCGTTTTCCTCCAAATTCTTACCTGTCAACTCCTTGGTTGCACTCAATGTAGCGGTAACACTTTCCAGTGTAGGAGTCTGTTCCGGCGAATCATTGGAGATTGTGATATCTACATAGCGACGCTCACTGCTGCCGAAGGATTTTTGGTGGATCTCTCCTGAACCTCCAATTCCATCTGTATTTCCAAAATAAACTTTATTTGCGATTACACTGCCTCTAATTCCAGATCCATTAGACACTTTTGCATTTGGAGCAAAAATCATGCCTGCTACACAACTATTACCTGTATCTACAAGCCCACCATATGGTACAAAATCATTACCATCTCTCTTGACAATATTGTAAACCACATGTGAAGCCATCCTAGGATAATCGGTACCAGAATCATCTCTATCAATTACAAGCTTCGATAATGTATATTTATCACTAAATTTTGAAGCATCAATATTAATCAACAGATATTCATCATTTTTTTCGCAGTCTTTAAGAAGTTCTTTGATGCCTTGACCGCCACCATTTACAATGGAATCAAATCCTGCATAATACTCCAAATCTTTCTGCAGATCACCGTAATTGCTTATCAGGTTTATAACATTAAATGTTACTGTTCCATCATTTGATACACCATTTTTAGCATCGGCAAGTTCTACGGATAAATTACCGAATTTTGAACTTTCTCTGTCAATGCCAAGGTTAGCATTGAGACCGGTTTCTTTTTGGAAATCCTCTTGGCTCAAATTATGAATATACTTTTGTGTATTATCATCTTTAGTAATATCCTGCTTGTATCTTCTTAACACAAAGTTTGTGGTTCCATCACTATGCAATATTTTTAAATCTAATCCATTATTACCAGTAAATATGCTATCCACGTGATCCGAGCCTAGATAAGTATGAAAACCAGGATCACCAAAATACTTATCAATCTCGCCAATATAGTTTCCGAACCTACTAAAATTGTCTACAATCTCACCGCTGTCTTCACTGTCATCAGATGAATATGAAACAGTATATTTTTTTGATTGATTAGAATCATAATATGCACCAGTTGCAATTTGATCCGCATCATCAATCTCGTAAACATACAGTTTATCACCCTCCAAAGCATCAAAGATAGCTGGATTAGTACTGGTTGTAATTTCAGCCTTTCCTGACGTACTATCTGCCGGAACTTTCACTTCTACTGTAGATGTATCCACATTGTCAGTAGCCAGATCATCTGTTGCCGATGTTGGATTTTTTGATTTAAAAAATCTCATCTTAAACACACGTTCTGTATTGCTTGTATCATAGACTCTTTTATTTAAAGTAATACTAACAACATTGTTATTTGACAAATACGTTTGATTCAGGTGGTTATTGCCATAATCAACATATTTATTTACAACTATTGTACCTTCCAAGTGACTATAATTCTGAATCAATTGATCAGCATACACAGCAGTGTGTCCTGCCAACCCCAAGGCTTTCTTGAAATCACTGACAGAAATATCTTTACTGCCATTCCAGTATGTACCTTCCGCCTGTTCACCACTTGTGAACGAAAATACACAGAACGACGATACTCCGAATGTTACCTCATCTTTGGATTCTGAACATTCCGCATTATTATCTACTTCATCACTATCTTCTCCAAGGCTTGCTGTCTGTACAGCTTCAACAGCTGCCTTATCAAGTGTTACCTTCGGTTTGTTTACCTCTTCTACACTGATATCTGCGGCGTTTAGTCCTGTGATGTCTGCAGAAACCAGCTGACCGCCATTTGCCGCGTTTTCCTTAACTTCATCCTTGATAGGAAGATGCTTTACCTCTACGCTTGAGGCATCGGTTGCACCGAGCTCTCCGGCAAGCTGTCCGCCAAGGAATGATACCTTTACAGATACGTCATCGCCCGGCTGATACTCATACTCTCGTCCCTCTTCATCTGTACCGATAAAGGCGATATCGTAGAGCATGGTATTTTCTTCGGTGTGTTCCTTAACCTCAGAATCTGAGTCTTTGGCAGCATCATCAAGAGCTGTCATATATGCATTGTAGTTATCGTCATCAGATTTGAGTTCGCTTACGCGAAGCTCTACTCCCTCAGGGAGTTCTTTATTCATGTCTACGGTAACTTTGATGCGGCCTTCTTCGATGTACTCGGCATGGCCTACTCCGTCAGAATCCGGAGCAACATATACTAAAATGATTTCTGCTCCATCATCAAGTTCGGTCCATGTGCTTCCGTCAATCGTATACTCATAGACTGTCTCTTTGTCTTCGTTCTTGGTCTTCTTGACTGCCTTGATCACATCACCGTTGAGAGTTGCCTCTTTGTAGGTATACTCTTTTGAATATGTCTTGATAAGACCGAAGAGATGGCTGCCTGTCTGACGGCGAACCTTCTTAACCGGTGCTTTCTCGCTGTCATCCAGAGTAAGGATGCCTTCTTTGTCAAATTTTACCTTGACATCATTATATTTATCATCGACATCCTGACCATTTTCATCCACTACATGGAAAAGAAGTTCTATCTCCTTCTTAGCCTCTTCTGTCTCAAGGGTTTCCTCAGGCAGAGACTCGCCTGCAACACTCTCGGCTGTCTCGGTTTCGCTTTCCTTAGTCTCGTTTTCTACATCACCTGCGATACCACCATTTCCGGAAGTACCATCTGCATCTGCTGATTCAGCTTCTTTGCTCTCAGCTTCAGTGACATCTGTAGCCGCGTCGGAAGCACCTGTTTCTGCAGCGCCATCATCATACTTGGATTCATCAGCTTTAGACTCTTCTGATTTAGACTCGTCAGTTTTTGCTTCTGCCGACGTCTCAGCCGATGCAGAATCTCCCGAACCGGTATTTGCAGAGGCATCTCCCGTGCCTTCTGTTCCTGAACCAGAATCTCCCTTGTTCGTATCATCAGTAGCATCTCCGGTTTTGTCTTCCGACGAACCTGCATCTGTACCGGTATTTCCGGTTTCAGAGCCAGATCCGCTCTCACTGCCTGTATCTGCCTTATCAGTATTATCTGCAGAACCGGTATCTGAAGCATCACTGCCGCTATTATCGCCTGCAGCATCTCCCGAATCAGAGGTGTTGCCATCAGACGTATCACCTGCAGAGCCGTCTTCTTTTCCGGCATCACTGCTGCCGCCATCGCTATCCTGGCTACCGCTGTCTTGTGATCCACTGCCGCCGTCACTGTCCTGGCTACCACCGTTTCTGGAATCGCCACTACCATCATCTGAGCTCTGATCTGATGAATTTTCCTTGCTGTCATGTGAACCTGTATCAGAACTGCCAGACGTATCTTTACCGGAATCTCCCGAACCACCACCGACTTCTGATCCACCATCCTCATCAGCATAAACGAATGACGATGTTGTCGTTCCGGCAAAATTACCGGTAATCAGAAGAAGCGACAAGAGCATCGCCGACAACCGCCTGCCAAACCTTTTCTTCCTCATTTTCATCCTCTCCTTTGCATAAAAAACTAAATATGCGGACTTTTACATATTTATTATACCACATGTAGTTTTAAAATAATAGTAAGAAACGTTAAGAAATCGTAAACTTACTATGGATTTATGCAAAAACTGCCAGCCACTAGGTAATGGCCGGCAGTAAAGCATTCATTATATCTCAGATTAGTCAAGTCCAAATTCCTGAGCCCAATATGTTCTTCCGTTTTTTGTTGTCATACTGACAGACATTGTAGTGAAGTCCGGTTTAAGGATATTAGCCTTGTGTGCCGGTGATGCCATCCATGCATTAACAACTTCGTCTGCAGTCTTGAAACCTTCGGCAAGGTTCTCACCATACATCAGGTCCTCATTTACTGTATACCAGTCAGAACCGTCAGGACGTGTATGAGAAAACTTTACGGTAATCTCGGAAGCTCTTACGGTAGATGTGCTCTCAAGAGCTGCATCATATCTCAGTGCATTAAGACCATTGGCTACTCTAATCTGATTGACTTTACTAAGTACAGCGGCCTCTGTCGCATTCTGTGCAAATGCGGTCATTGACATAGTAAGCGTTAACATTACAGCAACGAATAAAGTTCTGATAAGGTTCTTCATATTTTTTCCCTCCAAGTGTAGCTGGCTGGCTTCATCGGCCCCTATAGCTTTGCGTCGCCGGATTTCTCACGGTTTTGCTATTTAAGTGAATTGGTAAAAAAATGACACCGGATAAAATACCCGATGCCAGTTAACCTAGAACCTTCAATTCAATTAATTCTTATATATGAGAACTAACCTTCGGAATAACTCCCCTGAAGATTGCAACTGGCTGACCCTCTCGGGCCCCTATAGCTTTGCGTCGCCGGATTACTCCGGTTTTGCCCATGTGGGAATCTAGGTCGGAAACCCACCGTCAAAGAAGCGTGAACTTTTTCGTTCGTTTTTTTCTCTTCACCTCTTTGCAACTCTCATTATAGCATTTTTTTTTATAATTGCAATAGTTTTTTTATTTTTCATTAAAAGAAGTTAATTGTGGCGGCCCAAGGGCAGGAAATGGAATGGTGTAATTTTGCGAGGAACACCTGAACACCATTCCATTTCCTGCCCTGGGCCTGCCACCATGTAACACGTCACTTCACTCTATGGCACGCCACAAAATGCCCCGGCTTAACTTCCCTAAGCTTTGGCAGCTTTTCCTTACATTCCTCCGTCGCATACGGACATCTCTCCGCAAAGCGACAGCAGTCCTTCGGATTGATGGGACTTGGGATTTCTCCCTTTACCATGATACGCTTCTTCTCACGCACCAGCTTCGGATCAGCTACCGGAATCGAGGACAAAAGCACCTGAGTATACGGATGAAGCGGATTCGCATACAGCTCTTCAGAATCCGCAAATTCGACCATGGTTCCGAGATACATAACCACAACCCTGTCTGATATATACTTTACAACACTCAGATCATGGGCTATGAAAAGATATGTAAGTCCAAGTTCCTCCTGTAGCTCCTTAAGCATATTTAAAACCTGTGCCTGTATGGAAACATCCAGCGCTGATATAGGCTCATCGCAGATGACAAACTCAGGCTCTACCGCAAGAGCCCTTGCGATGCCGATACGCTGTTTCTGACCTCCGGAAAATTCATGAGGAAATCTCGACATATGGTCCCTGTTAAGACCTACACGTTTAAGGATTGCTTCTACCTTCTGATCCACGTCCTTATCCGTCGCCAGTCCGTGGAGCTTCATACCGGAGCCGACTATATCCTTTACAGTCATACGCGGATTCAGCGATGAATGCGGATTTTGGAAAATCATCTGCACATTTTTCCTGAAAGTCTTTTCCTCTTCCCTGGTATATTTAAAAATATCTTTACCCTTATATGTAATAGTACCTGCAGCCGGATCATAGAGTTTCACAAGGCACCGTCCCGTAGTGGACTTGCCGCAGCCGCTCTCTCCTACAAGTCCCAATGTCTCTCCCTTGTAGATGGTAAAATTCACATGGTCCACTGCCTTAAGTACCTTTCCCCTGCCTATATTAAAATACTGGCAGAGATCCGTAACTTGGAACAGAGGTGTATTTTTATCAATATGTTTAGCCATGGTGTCCCCTCCGTTTCTCCTCAGGCAATGCCTCTACATTTTTCTTTTCCTCAATTTTCTGTGCCTCGGTCAGGCCCTTCATAATATCAACCTTCGGTGCATATTCGTGCTGAAGCCAGCAGGCGCAGGTATGTTCGCCTGAAAGCGTATAAAAATCCGGCTGTTCTTCATAACAGACCTTCATGGCAAATTCGCAGCGGGCCGCAAAAGGACATCCCTTAGGAGGCGCAAACAAATCAGGCGGTGTACCGTCGATAGGCACCAGCTTCTGATTTTTCGATGTATCCAGAGTGGCAATCGACTTTATAAGACCAGCCGTATACGGATGAGCTGTTTCATAAAAGATCTCGTCTACTGTACCCTTTTCCGCCACTTTTCCGCCATACATGACAAGCACCCTGTCACACATCTTGGCGATAACACCGAGGTCATGGGTAATCAGTATGATTGAGGTATTCATCTTGTCGCGAAGCTCTTTTAAAAGATCAAGAATCTGCGCCTCTATTGTAACATCAAGGGATGTTGTCGGCTCATCGGCTATGATGATACTCGGCTTGCCAACCAGTGCGATGGCGATCATAACACGCTGTTTCATACCACCGGAAAGCTCATGAGGATACTGTCTATATCGACGCTCCGGCTCATTTATGCCGACAAGACGAAGTATCTCCAGAGCACGTTCCTTCACTTGCGCCCTGCTTACTCCCTTTCGACCGACAAAAACCTCCTCGATCTGTTTTCCGACAGTCATGGTCGGGTTCAGGGAAGTCATGGGATCCTGGAAAATAAAGCCTATCTCCACACCGCGTATTTTTCGCATCTCGCGGTCTGTTTTAGTTATAATCTCATCGCCCTTATATTTTATGGATCCGCCCTCAAAAAATCCCGGTGGTTCAGGGTTAAGCTTTAATATGCACTGGGATGTAACACTTTTGCCGCAGCCGCTCTCTCCTACTATTCCAAGGATCTCGCCCTCACGGACATTGAAGCTGACATCCCTTACCGATTTTACCACTCCGCCGTATGTATGGAATGAGAAGGTCAGATTCTTTATTTCCAATATATTCTTAGCCATGTCGCCTACCTCCTATTCCGTTCCTCTCAGTCTCGGATCAAATGCATCGCGAAGACCATTTCCGAGCTGATTGAGTGCCAGTACAGTTGTACAGATAAAGAATGCCGGCACATAAAGCATATGTGGTGCCGCCGTCATCATACGGGTTCCTTCCTTTGCAAGAACTCCCCAGCTGGCCTGAGGCGGAGAAATACCAAGTCCGATATAGCTCAAAAAAGCCTCCTGAAAAATTGCCCCAGGAATTGCCATCGTAAGATTGGTGATAAGAAGTCCCATGATATTCGGTATGATCTCGCGAATAATGATCGTAAATACAGATTCGCCCATCACCCTTGCTGCCAACACGAAATCCTGCTCCTTAAGGCGGTATACCTCACCCCTTGTAAAACGGCAGGTTCCCGTCCATCCCACGATAACCATGGCAATAATCAGACTCTTTACTCCGGATCCTAGTACAACCATGACCAGAATACAGACTATAAGGGACGGAATTCCGTATATAACGTCGATGATACGCATGACAATCATATCAAATTTGCCACCGTAGTAGCCGCAGAAGCCGCCGAGCACCGTACCGATAACGGTATTTAAAAGTGCCGCCAAAAGGCCGATGGTAAGCGAAACGCGTGCTCCCATCCAGACACGAACCCAGAGGTCACGGCCAAGGGAATCGGTTCCAAGCCAGTGAGCCGCCGAAAAGCTCTGACTCATGGAATAGGCATCCTGCTCATCAAATCCGTAATGGCTGAACATCGGTGCAAATATTGCCAAAAGTCCATATAAAATCAGGAGAATCAGGCTGAAATATGCCGCTTTATTGGTTCTTATTCGTCTCCATGCCTCCTGCCAGAATGTCAGGCTTGGTCTGGAAATTGATTCCATCTTCTCGGTGTTTTTTCCTACCATCTCAAACATATCACGTGTGATCACACTGCTGCTGTCCGTTTTTTCTGATACATCCGCTGCCGCACCGGCATTTCCTGAAGGCAGCGTATTAACTTCTTTATTTTTTATCTCATCCATGCTGCCACCTACTTTCCGCCGATCCGCACTCTCGGGTCGATCACACCGTAAAGAATATCAACTATCATATTACAGAATACAAGGAACGTGCCGTAAAAGGCCGTCATTCCGAGTATCAGCGAATAATCATTATTCTGCACACTCTCAACATAGTATTTGCCCATGCCGGGGATGGCAAAGAGCGATTCGATGACGAATGTACCTGTAAGAACTGCTGCAACCGTAGGTCCCAGTATGGTGACTACAGGCATGATCGCATTTCTTATCTGATGTTTCCAGGTTACACGAAATCTTGAAATTCCCTTTGAACGGGCGGTTTTTATATAATCCTGCTGAACCACCTCAAGCATACTTGCACGCATGATACGTGACACCGATGCCATAGTGTAAAATCCAAGTCCTATAGACGGCAGGATCGTATATGAAAAGCCCTTATACTGTGCAATCGGGAACAGTCCCCATTTGACAGCAAAGAAATGCTGAAGCAGTGCGCCCATGATAAAGTCAGGAACACTTGTGCCCAATACAGCAACTATTACAAAAATAAGATCAATTTTATTGCCACGGTTAAGTGCAGATATAATGCCGAATACAAGACCGAAGGAAATTGCAAAGCAGAGTGCCCGAATACCGAGGTCAGCCGAATATGGAAACGCTCCGGCCAAAAGGTCATTGACTGTACGGCTGGGATACTTGGTAGAAAAACCGAAATTGCCGTGAATCAGATTGCTAAGATAGGTCAGATACTGCTGTAATAATGGTTTATCAAATCCGTAATAGGCACTCAGATTCGCCTTGGCTGTCGCCGACATCTTCGGGTCATTAAATGGTCCGCCCGGCATAAGTCTTGCCAAAAAGAATACAACGGACACGAGAACAAACACGGTAACAATGGATATTCCCACCCGTTTCAATACATATTTTTTCATAGGTTCACGCTCCTTCAAACACGGGAACATCCCATTTTAACTCTGCGCTTCAGAGAGACTAAAGATATTAGAGCCCCTGAAGCGCAGCTATTAATCAGATAAATGTTTATAAATGCGTCTATCACGCAGAGTTTTCACTGCGATGAAACATTAATTAATCCGTGATATCAACATACATGTAGTCATAGTTAAGACCTACGAAGTATGCACCCAGATTTTCTACATTGTCAGCTACCATATACTGAACTTCTCTGAGCTGCAGAGGTACCAGTGCGCCGTCCTCAAGAAGTGTCTTCTCTGCATTGAACAGATTGTCCATACGTTCCTTGCCGGAAGTGGTCTTGGAAGCGTCAATGTACTTGTCATATTCGTCACTGTGGTAATTCAGATAGTTATAACCTGAAGTGCTGTACCAAAGTTCCAGATAGCTGTACGGGTCAGAATAATCCGGAGCCCATCCGCTCATGATGATATCGTATTCATCGCTGTCAGGCACAAGCAAGGCATTTCTCGTTGCATACGGAACCATGTTAATCTCAACATTGATGCCCAAATTATTATTCCACTGATTAGCAACAACCTCTGCTTCCTTCTTTGAGGTCTCGGAATCGGATACAACCAGTTTCAGTGTGATATCTGATGCACTTGAAAGACCAAGCTCTGACAATGCCTTATCCAGATATTCTTTCGCCTTATCCTGATCGCCCTTAAGCGGGAATGCCTCCAACGGATATTCTGTGCCGTAGTCTCCGTCTACGCTGCGAACCTGAGGAAGAACATACCTCTGATTTGCCTGATAGAGACCATTGTGGGAAAGAAGAATATATTCTTCACGGTTAACTGCGTAATTCATAGCCAGACGCAGGTTTTTGTTTGCAAGATATTTATTGCGGTGGTTGAGCGCCGCATAATCATCTGCACCGCTGTAGTAGGACTGTGTTTTGCCTTCATACTGGGATGCAAGCTCTGTCGGAACCTCCGCAAGATCAAGCTCACCTGCATCAAACATGGACACTGCTGTTGTCTGGTCTGCTACAGTAAGGATCTCGACTCCGTCAAGACTGATCTTCTCATTGTCATAGTAATCCGGATTCTTTTTAAGTTCTACCTTGCCATTGGAATATTCGGAAACTACAAACGGGCCGTTGTAAACCTGTTTATCAGCGCTTCCGCCAAACTCATTGCCGTATTTTTCAACCAGATCTTCACGTACCGGCATAAATGCACTCATGCTTGTCATGCTGACAAAGTAATCTGCCGGATTTTCAAGGGTAATTTCCAGAGTGAAATCATCCAGAGCCTTTACGCCAAGATCATCAAGTGGAAGCTCGCCCTCACTTACCTTGGCACCATTCTTTAATACTGCTCCAAGATAGCTTCCCGGGCAGGCTGCAGCCGGATCACAGAGGCGCTTCATACCATATTCATAATCCTTTGCTGTAACTGTCTGACCGTCGCTCCATTTGGTATCCTGACGAAGCTTGAAAGTATATACAAGGCCATCATCGCTGACTTCATAGCTCTCAGCTGTTGCCGGCTGCAGCTCTCCCTGTACATTTCGATAAAGGCCGTCGTAAATATGATACGAAACAGTTGCATCTGCTACCGAATTGGTCTTATCAGGGTCGATTGTCGCGATATCTGCCGTATTGGAATATCGGAAGATCTTTTCGCCGGCTGCTGACGTCTTGGAACCATCATCTCCTGACTGCGCTGCCTTTGTGTCATCCACAGAGGTACTCGGTGTAGAACAGCCTGCAACGCTTGCTGCCATCAGAGCGGATAGTCCAAGTGCAAGTAGTTTGTGTTTTTTCATAATATTCCTCCTTGTATAATGTGATTAAAGCTCAATAAGCTCCTTTGTGGCACTGATCAGGTTTTCATTGCCTGTTTTCGTTATAAGGAGCTGATCCTCTATGCGGATACCGCCCCACCCCGGGATGTAAATTCCCGGCTCTACAGTCATGACATTGTCAGCATGTATGACATTTTTCGAAACAGGACTCATAAATGGAATTTCATGTACGAACATGCCTACACCGTGTCCGATTCCCGTGTAGTGATATTTAAAATACTCTGTCCCCTCGATGATCTTTGTGGATTCATAATATGCATCTGATGCCGAAACACCATCTTTCAGATAATCTTCCACTGCAGCGACCATCTGCTGCTCAATCTTATATACTTCCTTCTGTTTAGGAGTCGCGCGCCCTACCACAAGAGTACGGGTCATATCTGACAGGTAGCCATGATACTGGCATCCGTAATCCATCAGAACCAAATCACCGTACTCGATAGCTTTCTGTGACGGGATTCCGTGCAAAAGGGATGTCCTCGCACCGGAAATCAATATGTTGCCGTATGGCTGTGTATCTGCGCCTTCCATAACCATGTAAAGGCTCAGACGAGCCGCCAGCTCTTTTTCTGTAATACCGACTCTGATATCTTTCTGAATCTTTTCGTACGCCCTTGAAGCTATGTCACAGGATATACGAAGGCACTCTATCTCCTCCGGTTTCTTTATGGAGCGAAACTCCTCTATGACTCCGTCAGCCGGTACAAGCTCTGCCTTGAGTTCGTTTTGAAGATCTTTAAACTGTTCGACAGTCAGGTGGGATGCCTCAAAACCTATAGTTTTGGCTCCTGTCTTTCCTGCCGCAAATGCCAGTGCCTTGCCGATTGAACCATATACATCTCTCCAGTTCAAAATCATATAATCCGGGCACTCGTAGGAAACCTGCTCGGTATAGCGCGGATCTGTCAGAAAGAATTTTTCCTGCTCCGTGATAAAAAGCCAGGAATCTTCGCCTGTATAATGACTTATATATTTCACGTTTACAGGTCTGCTTATGAACATTCCGTCCAAATGCTCTTTCTGCATATACGCAAGTAACTGATCCATTATCTATTCCCTCCCATCAATAAACGCTCTTGACATAATTTACTGCTTATTATGTGCCATTATAACGTATAAATTAAATTTTTACAACAAATTTACAGTAAATTGCGCATTTCTTTGTTGTATTGTGTATAATTTCACATCTGTGATGAGATTCGTTCACAATTTTGAAAAAAACTTGAAAGTTTGTCTATTTTTTCTCAATGTAAAGGCTGCATAGCCGTCTGACAGCACAATTCATAAAAAGAAAAAAGGCTGCCAGACTTATCCTTTCACTTAAGGATAAATCCGGCAGCCCACAATCACCGCACTATATTTATTACAGAGAAACTACCACGTTCTCCTTAGCAGCCTCAGGAAGATCAGCTGCATTCATGGACACGCTCAACACAAATTTCACATGATATTTCTCGCTGATACTTTCCAGAGTCTTATAAGTCTCCTCGATATTTTCTCCCTCCAGGCAGGACAGCTTCAGGAAACTGTCGAGATACATCTGCTCCAAATCGTGATCCTGACAAATAATGCCACAAATAAATCCGATGAATCCATCGCTGGTATCAATCGGATATTCCTGTACATTGATAAGGCGAATCTGATTATTTAACTCATACATATGTTTTGAGCTCTTATCCAGATAGACAACCGAGCCCTTGGCTTCTTTAACAGCCGAGTTCGCCATATCGAGTAAATATTTAGTTTTACCTTTTCCCTTTGCTCCTGCGATAATCTGAACCATAACTATCTCCTCCTTGGGTTTATTTAAGTTGTATAAAAAATCTTTTATTGTGTTAATAATTATAGTATAAATTCATAAATAATGCAATCACTTATTCTACAATTTTCTGAATGATTTCCGACATATTGTCATAAAGTGACGGACGATTCGCGGATTTCATGACAATTGATATATATTCTTTGCCATCGTCCCCATCGCTTTCCATAATCAGACAATACCCTGCTGCCTGGGTGGTTCCTGTTTTTCCGCCAATGACTGTCACACCCTCCGGTGCCTCCCTATCGCCCTTCATATACCAGTTTCCGACTTCCCAGGTCTGCTGTTTGGCTGCACCGTTTGCATCGGTATAGTCGGCCGTATATGACTTCGTGTTTATAATCTGTCTGAACAGAGGCTGTTTTAATGCTTCGTTGAAAATAAGGTACAAATCATAAGCCGTAGTATAGTGTTCCGTACTGTGAAGACCGTTTGCATTGACGAAATGAGTATGTGTTGCTCCAAGCTCCTTAGCCTTTTCATTCATCTTCTCAGCAAAGGCCTCTGTACTTCCCGCGATATGATCCGCAATAGCGTTGGCGGCGTCATTGCCTGAGGGAATCATAAGCCCGTATAAAAGCTGCTCCAGGGTAAATGTATCTCCCGGTTTTATACCTGCCAGTGACGCACCGGACTCGTTAATCACCACGTCATCCCCCGCTGTCACCGAATCCGAGAGATTGCCCTCTTCTATTGCAATAAGTGCAGTCATGACCTTGGTAATACTTGCCGGATACATCTGTTCATATATATTTTTGCTGTATAAAACATTTGCGTCTGTCACGTCAAACAGTGCACCTGCCTGCGCTGTCACGGCATCATCTGAACCTGTGTTTCCATCATCCGAATCCGGTACGCACAAAGAAGATGCAAAAAACGGCGCCAGACCTGCATCTGCCGCCGATGTCATCTGTGATTCCCTCTCTTCAAATGAATATGCATCTTTCAGACCACCGGTGCCACATCCTGTCAGTATCCCCATACTGCCAATCATCAAGGCACCGGTCACTCCAATTATCTGTCTTTTCATTTATACATCTCCCGCCATTCCATATCTCCGCGGTCCAGTGCCTTAATTAAAAGTTCTGCTGTGGCAAGGTTGGTCGCCATAGGAATGTTGTGAATATCGCACAGACGAACTACATCATTAACATCCGGCTCATGAGGCTTCGGTTCCAGCGGATCACGCAAAAATATGAGCAAATCAATCTGATTATGCTCAATCTGCGCACCGAGCTGCTGAGAACCGCCAAGATGTCCGGGCAAATATTTATGAAGTGTGAGATTTGTTACTTCCTCTATCAGGCGGCCAGTCGTTCCTGTAGCATAGAGTTCATGCTTGCTCAGGATGCCGCGATATGCTATACAGAAATTCTGCATCAGTTTTTTCTTCGCATCATGTGCGATTAAACCAATATACATCTATACCTACCTCCTTATAATCATAATCTGTGGTTGATTTTTTCAATATTGAATCAATATGACACTACTGAACATTTACATTGTTTCTCTGCAATCCGACATTGAGAACTATTCCCATGCCGATAAACATGCTGAGCAGTGAGCTGAGTCCCGAACTGATAAATGGAAGCGGAAGTCCGGTATTCGGGAAAATACCTGTAGCAACCGCTATATTTGCAAAGCTCTGAAAAGCCAGCAGAGCTGCCATGCCGGTCGCTATCAGACGTCCTGCAGTATCTCTGGCGCGTGCAGCGACATTTAGACACTCATATACAAGCAAGGCATAAAGTGCAATAATCACTACACTTCCGATAAACCCAAGTTCTTCACCGATTACCGCAAATATGAAGTCTGTCTGCTCCTCTGAGAGGAAATTACCATTTTTTACAGAACTTAAGGTATTGTTGAAAAGTCCTTTTCCCCGCAGCTGTCCGGAACCGATCGCCATCATGGAATTGTCCTGCTGACGGTTCAAATCGGTAAATTCACTGCTGCTGTGAAAAATTTTTCCCATAATTCGCTGCGCCTGATATTTCTGAAGAAATGGGATAAGTCCCTTAAGCGACAGATAGATAAGTACTGCAAATGAAGGGATTCCGACTGCCACTGCACCCGCGATCCACTTATAGCTGATTCCCGCTATATAAACCATGCAAAGAATCATGAAACATATGACTATGGTTGTGGAAAGATTCGGCTGCAGGTAGACCATACCGACCGGCAGTGCACAGATAAGTGCGGTCATTCCCAATGTCTTCGGTTCACTTATCTTCTCCTGATTTCTCGAAAGAAAACTCGCAAGAATAATGATCAGACCGATCTTTACAAATTCCGACGGCTGAATCTGTATTCCGCCGATGCGAAGCCATCTGGTAGCCCCCTTCGTTGTGCGGCCAAACAGAAGAACCGCGGCCAGCATACCGGTGCAGACGATGTAAATAATCGTAGTGAATCTGAAATACCGGTGATAATCAATCAGTGACAAAACCACACAGACTGTCAGAGATAAAAGCACTCCGACAACCTGTTTTATCACTGAAGAATTGTCCTGATTGCTGGCACTGCCAACAGCCAGAATACCGAGAACACTTAACAGAATCATATAAATAAGTATGCGAAACTTATAATTTCTCAACTGATAATCAAATATCATACTTTAAATGGCTCCTCAAGATAATTCTACTCTAAAATACAGAAAAATTCCAGTATAATTCTAACAAATAGATTAATTGCAACTTTTCATACCTTACTGTCCATGCATTATATATCCGACAACATTAATTAATCTCCGTTGATTCTCTCATTGGATGCATCCAGTGCGCCCGAATTCAATATATCATCAAGGCTTGCATATCCGTAGAAATACCGATATACGTGTTTTGCCACCATCGCGGCATTGGATGATGAATATCCGTTCGGGATGCTGACAGTAACCGAAATCTCCGGATTTTCATACGGTGCAAATGAGATGAAAAATGCGTGGTTTCCGCGCTTTTTCGACTCCTGTGCCGTACCTGTCTTTCCGGCTACATGCACATCAAGGCCATCAAAGACACGCTTCGTCGAGCTGTTGGTAACTACTTGACGCATTCCCTGCTGAACGCAGTCCCATGTGTTTGTATTAAAATCAAGGGTCGCAGCTACAGTCGGTGAATAATCCTTTACAAGATTTCCCTGTGAATCAGTCTCCTTGTCAATGAGACTTAAATTGTATACAGTGCCTCGATTGGCAAGGGCGGTCACATAGCGTGCAAGCTGAACACTTGCAAACTGATGAGTACCCTGTCCCATACCGGAACGTTCCGGGTCAGTGTCACTTATGGACGGTGTGGCCTCAGAAATCTCGATTCCCGATGTTCTGTCAAGTCCAAACATCGTCGCATATTTTTTAAGCACCTCAAGTCCCTTCTCCGGCTTGTAGGTTCCGTCTGATTCCAGTGACAGGCGGTGTGCCACCTCCGAGAAGAAATAGTTGCAGGAGTTTTCTATACCACCGACAACATTTAAAGGTCCGTGAAAGCCCGGATATTTCCAGCATCTGATAGGATTGCTGACTTCCTCATAAATACCGGTACAATTGATTAATTCCGAAGAATTGATAACACCCTCTTCCAGACCGGCAATTGCGGTGATCGGCTTAAAGGTAGATCCCGGAGCCTTAAGGGTCTGGGTCGCATTGTTGCGCAGCGGCAGAGATTGATCTGCATTGAGTTGTGCAAAATACGTGCTGTCAGAAATACGGTTGTTATCATAGCTTGGATAAGATACCAGTGCCAGCACCTCTCCTGTCTTGGCACTCGTCACCACGCAGCTGGCAGTACACGGATCAAGCGCCAGCTGGGCAGGTGTTATCTCGATATTTCTGATTTTATTCATAAGAAACTGATATGCATACTCCTCACCGCTTACGCGAAGAAGATTAACCTCGCTCTCATCGTACGCAAGCACGTTCTGTGAATACAGTGCGAGACAGAGTTCACGCCCAGTCACTATATTATTGTTGATCAAATACTGATAAATCAGCTTTTCAAATGCCGTATCCTGCTCAAGATCCTGCAAACATTCATCTATAAGTGCCGTGAATACATCGTCCGCATTGGAATAACGGCTCTGGATATTTAATTTGGTTGTATCAATCCAGTTGCTGGCTATTCCGTAGTACAGATATTCTCTAAGACTGATTGTACCGTTTTTCCATGCCTGATATGTATCGCTTGAGGTATCAATCGCATCTTTTTGTACTATTTTCTTATCACTTGAAGATAAGTAGGAGTAAATATACTGCATATAAGCCTGCATCTCCTCTGAAAGCGAGTTCATGGGAGTGGCATTTTCAGACTGCAGCTCATTTTTTAACTCCTGTTCTATCCTTGCCCTGGAGCTCTCGTACTTCTGATAAATCTGCTGTTCAACATCAGAGGCCTCTTCCGAAGCAAAATTATCTATCGAAAGAACATTGTTGTTGATAAGCTGGAAATATGCTTTTTTTATCGGTATCTTGATACTGGAGGAATCGATATATGTAATATCTTTTTCGTCCTGATTGACGATGGTTTTAAGTAAAACACCCGCCAGCTGCTTCTCAAGGATATGGTATATTCCTTTCTGGAGATTAAGGTCGATAGTCAGCCAGATATCATTGCCCGCCACCGGTGCAACCTCATCTGTCACGCTCAAAATTCTTCCGACATTATCTACATATGCCGTCGTGGAACCTTTTTTTCCTTTTAATTCCAGTTCCATCGATGACTCTATTCCCGTACGGCCTACGACATCATTGAGCTCATAGTCGTCGTTGACAGCCTTCAGTTCCTCAAGTCTTTCGCTGGTCACTTTTCCTGTATATCCGATAATCGGAGCAAAATATATACTCTCATTGTATACACGGATCGTTGACTCCTGTATATTTACACCTACGAGATCTGCCGAATGCTCAAGTATATCGGCAACCGTTTCATCGCTTATATCCGAGGCGATTGTCGTAGATTCATATTTCTGAAATGCCGTAAAACGCATGGTATAGCGTATGCCGACGATCTGCAGTGCCACTTCATCTGATACATCTATCGGGTTGCCGTCTTTGTCCAAAGGTCTGCCATCCTTGCTCTTGTCGTCCCCAAGAGTCAGACGGTATTCTTTCTTCATGCGTTCAAGAAGCTGTGATGCAGTGATATCAGAAGGATATTTGCCATCGGCATCGTCGAGTTCATCTACATTTTTAAGGCCGTAATAATCGCGCAGAAAACGTTTCCGGCCTGATGCGGTGTCTGATGTATAAGCTATATTTCCATCATGATCTATGGTAAGCTCAAGACTTGTCTGCGCATTTTCACCGTGTTTATTTAAAATAGATACAAGATTATAGAGCATGGTATTCCACTGCGCATCTGTCTTGTATGCGCCTGCATCCTGTATCGTAACGTCATATGCCAGTTCATTGTATGCCAAAACATTGCCGTTTCGGTCATAAATATTGCCTCTTGTGCTGGCGGTTTTTATGACCTTCTCCGTCATGGATGTATATTCATTCTGATAATTTTCTCCGTTAATTATCTGCAGATTAAAAAGTCTCATTATCAGTGTAAAGGACATAAGGCAGAAAACAACTGCCAGGACAAAAAGTCTGGATGTAAGCACTCTTTTTACCCAGTCACGCAGATATTCTTTCAGGTCATCAAACAATGTTAGAATCTCTCCTTTGCTCCCATTCTTTCAGTTTGCGGTTTATAAAAAGGAAAAACCGGTATACCACCAGAGTCGTAACCGTAGTAAATATGATCTCCGGGATAATGATGGTAATCAGATAATGTCCGAAATTCAGACGGTTACGAATCAAAAAACGGAATACATATATATATAGATTATAAATAAAGTCACTTGTAAGACTCAAAAGCAAAGGCAGTGTGATGTAATCTTCGTAATAATATTTGTTGAAAATCCCACTGACATAGCCAAGGTTAATAAAAAAGAGAGTGTAAAAGCCAAACGGTCCGCTGTAGAACAGATCCATAAAAAGGCCTGCCACAAGCCCGTAAAACATCCCTCTCTCGCGTCCTTCGATAAAACTGCATATAAATACCACGATCAGCAGCAGATTGGGAGCTGATGATAAAAATGCAATCTGCGGAAACACACAGATCTGGATAGTAAATGCCAGAATCAGCATGATAAGGTTAATCAGCAGTTTCCGCATTATCTTCGCCTCCATCTCCATTTTTCAGCTGGGTAATTACAAGCACTTCCTGCAGATTGTCAAAATCAGCAACCGGAATTATGGTACCGGATTTTGTCACGTTGTTGGCGTCTGTGGTAAGTTCAGAAGCATATCCTATGAGTATACCCGGCAGAAAGATATCGCTTATATTGGATGTGACAATCTTGTCGCCTTCCTGAATATCAGCTTCCTTTTTGATATGGTCAAGCCCCAGACGTCCGTCCTGATAAAGCGTAAGATTTCCTGATACATTACAGGTATCTCCGCTTCGCAGCGACATACCGCTTACATTGCTGTCATCATCGATAATCGCGCGGACGGTGGCATAATTTGCCCCCACATCCGTCACAATTCCGACCAGACCGCCGCCTGCCATAACGTTCATATCTTCCTTAATGCCGTCATTTGCGCCCTTGTCGATCCTGAATACCTGAAACCAGTTTCCCGAGTCCTTGGCAATAATACGGGCCGCTATCTTATGATATTGCATATATTCCTGGTCAAGCTGATACAATTCCCTGAGTCTCTCAAGTTCATAAGTCTCTGACTGCAGTCTGTTGTTCTCCTCAACAAGATCATCAATACGCGCCTGCAGATTTTTATTTTCCTCCTGAGCCTCGCTTAAGGATGAAAAATTGTCAAGAGCATTATAAAGTCCCGTGCCGACCGCGTTGACCCCTGACTGCAGCGGCACCAGAACAAAGCCGACTCCTGTACGAAGCGGCATCAGAAAGCTTGATTTTATGGATGTTGCAGTAATAAGTATAAGGCAAAATGCTGACATTCCTGCCAGAATATACTTGCTGTTTTTCATAATTATAGTATTCCTCGTTCTTTGAAACTAAAGTAGGTACCGTCTCCGATAATCACGTGATCTAAAAGCCTGATACCAAGCATGGCACCTGCCTCCTGAATCCTTACCGTAGTACGATGATCCTCCGCACTCGGAGATGGGTCTCCGCTAGGATGATTGTGCACCAGAACCACACTGGCCGCGTGATGGCGCAATGCCTCTATAAATATCTCTCTCGGGGATGCCGGAGCCTGATTGAATGTTCCCTTGAACAGAAGTATGTCTCTTATCAGGGCGTTCTTATTATTCAGAATCATCACATGCATCTCCTCCTGTTCCTTGTGGCGCATATCTTCCTTATAAAATGCGGCTATGCGTTCAGGTGACGTAAATGTCTGGACCTCCTCGATGGTAAGAGAATGCCATATTCTCTGGGAGAGCTCTCCCACACATAAGAGTTCAATTCCCTTGACTTTCCCGATTCCCTTAAGCTCCATCAGTTCCGGAAGTGTCATGTGCAAAAGTCCCAAAAGCCCCGATGGCTGTACCTCGGTAAGAATTCTTGTTGCCAGCGAAAGTGCGGATTCCTGACGGTTTCCGGTGCGTATAAGCACTGCCAGAAGCTCAGCGTCCGTAAGTGACTTCACACCTTCCCGCTCACATTTTTCATACGGGCGATCCCTTTGCGGAATATCACGCATGGCAGTCCGGCTGATTTTATTTGCTTTTTCAAGACTCTTATCTGCTTTTTCAAGACTCCTATTGGCTTTTTCAAGGCTCTTATCTGTCTTTTCGGAAATGTCTGCCGGTCTTAACTCTTCTTTATTCATAGATTGTCCTCCTGTGTGCCCCTCCATGCATACAGAAAGTCAGATCAGACGATATGTGATAAGTGCAATGACCACTCCTATGATGCTTGCCATCGTCACTTTGATTGACAGACCGAAAGTTATAACCAGAATGCCCAAATCAAGCACAACAGGGTCCATCAAACCGAAAGACTGTCCATAATTCATCCATGCCAGCCATCTGACTCCGGATGCCAGGTTACCGATAAATCCGCCTAAAACTATTCCCGTCAGAAGCAGCAGAAGAAGAATCCAGAAATTTTTCGTTCGATTCATGATACCGTCCTTTCCATATCTTTATCATCTTAACACAAACAGCCGGATTGTGTATATACAGTCCGGCAGATTTTTTTTTAAGGTTTTCTTAAGCGTTGTTACCGTTCATGCATTGCCCAGACAGTAACAGATTTTGCCGATAGCCGGCAGATTTTTAATTGATTTTAAGCTGTCCCGATTTTACCATACCGGCATCAAGGAGTTTCTGCAGGGACATAAGGATTCCGAGTTTTGCATGATACCAGGTCAGTCCTCCCTGGAAAAATACACTGTATGGCGGTTTTATCGGGCCATCAGCGGAAAGTTCGATGGATGAACCCTGGATGAAGGCTCCGGCAGCCATGATAACCTGCGAATCATATCCCGGCATATCCCATGGCTCAGGCGAAACAAAGCTGTCGACAGGCGCTGCTGCCTGAATTCCCTGACAAAATGCTATCACACCCTCCGGCTTTCCAAATGTGATCGCCTGAATGATGTCATATCTTGGCTCTTTGCTGTCAGGAACTACCTTAAAGCCCAGTCTTTCATAGACATTGGCTGCAAATATTGCACCTTTTAATGCACCTGATACGACAGTCGGTGCCAGGAAAAGTCCCTGGAAAAAGGACTGGTTTACACCAAGGCTTGCTCCGACCTCTCTTCCGAGTCCCGGTGATCCGAGGCGGTAAGCCGCATTTTCTATGCATTTCTTTGTTCCGGCAATGTAACCTCCTATAGGAGCCAGTCCACCTCCCGGATTTTTGATAAGTGATCCAACCACCATGTCAGCTCCAAGATCACTCGGCTCGATTCGCTCAACGAATTCGCCATAGCAGTTATCCACCATGCAGATAACTTCAGGTTTGACTGATTTGACAAATGCGATGAGCTCTCCTATCTGCTCCGGCGAAAAAGTAGGTCTGGATGCATAACCTTTTGAACGCTGAATCGTTACAAGCTTTGTTTTTTCATTGATTGCCGCGCGAATTCCGTCATAGTCGAAAGTACCGTCAGGCAGCAGGTCTACCTGACGATATGTGATTCCGTATTCTTTCAATGAACCGTTTGATTCTCTGATGCCGATCACCTCTTCCAGAGTATCATACGGTTTTCCGACAGGTGAGAGCAGCTCGTCGCCCGGACGCAGATTTCCTGCCAAAGCCGTGTAGAGGGCATGAGTTCCGCATACAATCTGCGGGCGAACCAGAGCGTCTTCGGTATGAAATACATCAGCATATACCCTTTCAATTGTCTCGCGTCCAAGATCATTATATCCATAGCCTGTTGTTCCGGAGAAATGTATATCGCTGACACGGTTTTTCTGCATTGCCGCAATTACTTTAAGCTGATTGTATTCTGCATTGCCGTCAATCTCGGCAAATCGATCTTTCAACGTTTCTTCTATCGCAGCACCATATTTAAGCACTTCCTCTGAAATGCCCAGAGTGCCGTACATCTTATCTAATTCCATGATAATTACCTTCTTTTGAATGATTTTCTTGAATGATTTCTTTGAATTTTTTTCTGTAAATTTCCTGTCTGATATTTCCTTTATTATATCTGTCTGATATCTGCCTCTTCCTCAAGCTCTTTTAATATATAATTCAGCACATTTTCCTGATTGTTATCAAATTCGGGGAGATTGAGAAATCTGACATCTTTTTCCCGCCTGAACCATGTGAGCTGCCTCTTGGCAAAATGTCTGGTATCGCGTTTCAGGATTGAAATCGCCGTTTCCAGTGATATTTCTCCGTCCAGATACGCAAGTATTTCCTTATAACCAAGTCCCTGCATCGCCACAGAATCTCGCCTGCATCCCATCTCTTTAAGCTTTTTCACTTCATCTACAAGACCGTCTTTAACCATCTCATCAATACGTTTTTCGATGCGCTCATACAGTATGGCGCGATCGGTATTTAAAACATAATAAAAGAACTGATATGGAGATGTTTTTGCCCTTTCTGCCTCATTATGCGCAGAGATTTTCTCTCCGGTCTTTTCATAATATTCAAGTGCACGTATCACACGTTTTATATTATTTTCATGAATTGTCTTTGCCGACTCCGGGTCCACCATCTTGAGCCTGTCGTGAAGTATCTTAGGTCCGTGTTCTGCTGCCAGACGTTCCATCTCTTCCCGAAACTTTGTATTTTCATCAGTCTCGGTAAAGTCGATGTCGTTTAACAATGCCTGTATATAAAATCCCGTGCCTCCGGCTACTATAGGAATCTTTCCGCGGCTGTAGATCTCTTCCGCTGCCGCCTTTGCCAGTTTCTGAAACAGCACTACGTTAAAGTCCTCTGTCGGTTCCAGAATATCTATCAGGTGGTGTACTACTCCATCCATCTCCTCGCGGGTGATTTTGGCCGTGCCTATGTCCATATGCCTGTATACCTGCATGGAATCTGCACTTATGATCTCACCGTCGATTTTTTTTGCAAGCTTTATAGATAATGCCGTTTTTCCGACTGCCGTCGGGCCTGTCAGGACGATCAGCGGCTTCTTTTGGGCCATATGTTCCGGTTTATTCAAAAAACATCTCTCCTATTGTTATGCGATTCTGTCATACGTGTAATGCAATTCTGTTACAAGTGTAATTCGATTCTATCATACGATTTTATCACACGATTCGCTTGAATTTCTTTTCCAGTTCGTACTTACTCATAGATATAATGGTTGGACGGCCATGAGGGCATGCATAGGGATTTTTGAGCTCCAAAAGTTCATCAATCAGCTTATCTGCCTCCGCAAAGGACAGTTTATTATTGCCTTTTACTGCTGCCTTGCATGACATGGTGGCTACACGGTCATTTATAATATCCGGTGTACTGCTGCCGCTTTCTTCTGTCAGATCATCAATCATTTCTATCAGAAGTTCACGTTTTGCCACCGAAAAAAGATTATCAGGCACGGCACGAACCGCATATTCCCTGCCACCGAATGATTCGATTTCAAATCCGATAGACGTAAAATGCTCCATATATTGTTCCAGCTTAAGCTGCTCGCTTCCGGTCAGACTCAATATTATAGGCGGATTAAGCATCTGTGATGTATACTCTCTGTTTTTAAGTGACGCCATAGTCCGTTCATAAAGCACTTTTTCGTGAGCCGCATGCTGGTCGATGATATAAAGGTTATCGTGATATTCCACCAGCCAGTATGTGTCAAAAAGCTGCCCTATCAACCTGTGCTCAGAGCGCGCAGATTTTGACAAAAGTTTGTCTTCAAACAGATCCATCTGACGAGTTTTTTCTATATGAGGAGCTTTTTCTATCTCTTCCTGCGAAACTGACAATGATTTTTTCTGTCCGGTCAGCCTGTAATCATATTCAGGTTCCTTTTCCTCAACATGAGTGTCTTCCACTGCATTTTCCTGTGTTGTCGCCATCCGCTTCACCTCAAAAGGTTCCGGATGTTCCTCCTTGATGCGAACAGGCTTTAATGTAGGACGGTTCAAATCTCTTTTTACAGACGATACTTCCGGTCGCTCAGACAGCACTTCCGTTTTTTCAGACGGCATTTCCGTTTTTTCAAACTGCACTTCTGATTTCTCATACGATACTTCCGTTTTTTCAGATACTACTTCCGATTTTTTAGACTGCACTTCCGGTTTTTCAGATAGTACTTTTGGCAGAACCTTAGGCAGTATTCCTTCTTCTATCCCTGCGAGTCTTTCCTCGTTTTTCCGGCTCTTCTCATCTTCCAGTGAAACCGCCGGTATGAGTTCACGATTGGCAAGTGCCATGGCCACCGTATGGTAAACCGTGCGATATATCTGCTCTCCGTCCCTGAAACGTATCTCCATCTTTGCCGGATGAACATTGACATCTATATAGGACGGATCTATCGTGAACTGCAGCATAGTAAACGGATATTTATGCTGCATCATAAAGGGCTTGTAGGCATCTTCTATAGCTTTTCCGATGATGCTGCTCTTTATGTACCTTCCGTTTATGAAATAATTTTCATATGTGCGGTTGCCCCGGGCTATGAGCGGCTTCCCTATGAAACCGCCTACGCGTATAGGGTCAGCTCCGGCATCAACTTCAATTAGATTTGCAGTGATCTCACGACCGAAAACCGCATAGATAATATCTTTTAAATTATGATTTCCGGATGTATGGAGGCGGCTTTGATTGTTATTTATAAAACGAATGGAGATTTCCGGGTGTGACAACGCTATCTTTTCAACCAAATCCGCAACATGGGTTCCCTCCGTTGCCGGTGATTTGAGGAATTTGCGTCGCACAGGGGTATTGTAAAAAAGCTCTCTAGCTATAAATGTGGTTCCCTCAGGTGCTCCTACCTCCTCAAGTCCCAGCTCTTCTCCGCCCTCTATGCGGTAACGGGAGCCGCTGATGGTATCACTCGTCTTGGTGATAAGCTCCACCTTTGCCACGGATGCAATCGATGCCAGCGCCTCACCGCGAAATCCCAACGACGCCACCTGAAACAGGTCAGAAGCAGTCCTTATCTTGCTTGTGGCATGTCTTTTAAATGCCAGCCTTATCTCGTCATGAGGGATCCCGCTTCCATTGTCAGTCACACGGATTGTCTGCAGACCACCGCCCTGAATCTCCACAGTGATCGCCGTTGCCTTAGAATCGATCGCATTTTCCAAAAGTTCCTTAACCACCGAGGCGGGACGTTCGATGACCTCGCCGGCCGCAATCTGATTGATAGTATTGGAATCCAGGACCTGAATCGCAGCCATATTTCTCCTCCTTATCCGTTAATTATCCGTTAATCCAGCGGTTTTTAAGCTTCGCCTGCAATTTATCAAGTGTATTGAGCGCATCCAGAGGTGACATCCGATTTACCTCAAGCTCCATAATCTCTTTGATGATATCATCTTCGCGAACAGTGTCAAATATCGACATCTGACAAAGATCCACCTCATCGGGTTTTGCCACTTTTTTTCGACTGCCTGCTGCGGAGCCATTTTCAGCAATCTCCTTTGCCCTGGCGGTGATATCCGCATCACTTAACTCCTCCACAAGTTCCTTTGCCCGCTCGATGACCGGTGCCGGCACTCCTGCAAGCTTTGCCACCTGTATTCCGTAGCTTTTATCCGCACCGCCCTTAACAATCTTTCGCAAAAATACTATATCGTCGCCCTGCTCTTTTACGGCGATACAATAGTTGTTGACACCGCTAAGTGTTCCCTCAAGCTCTGTAAGTTCATGATAATGGGTTGCAAACAATGTCTTTGCACCAAGGACTTTTGTATTGCTTATGTACTCCACGACCGCCCATGCAATGGAGAGACCATCAAATGTACTCGTGCCGCGTCCGATCTCGTCAAGAATCAAAAGGCTGTTTTTGGTTGCATTTCTGAGAATATTTGCAACCTCCGTCATTTCTACCATAAATGTACTCTGTCCGGATGCCAGATCATCCGATGCACCGACTCTGGTGAAAATACGATCACACAGGCATATATCTGCCTCGTCCGCCGGAACAAAGCTTCCTATCTGAGCCATCAGGGCAATAAGGGCAGTCTGACGCATATATGTTGACTTACCTGCCATATTCGGACCGGTTATGATGGAAATCCTGTTTTTTCCGTTATCAAGATAAGTATCATTAGCGACAAACAAATCTCCGCCCATCATCTGTTCCACTACAGGATGACGTCCGTTTTTTATACGTATAATGCCCTTCTCATTGATATTCGGTTTTACATAGTTATTTCGCGTGGAAACCACGGAAAGCGAAGCCAGCACATCCGTCATCGCAATGGCACGGGCAGTCTTCTGAATGCGGTTGACCTCGCCTGCAATCTGGTCTCTGACCTGACAGAACAGTTCATATTCAAGCGATACCAGCTTATCTTCAGCTCCGAGTATAATATCTTCCAGCTCTTTAAGCCTGTCAGTAGTGTATCGCTCCGCATTAGTAAGGGTCTGTTTTCTGATAAAATAATCCGGCACCTGATCTTTAAATGAATTGGTAACTTCAAAATAATACCCAAATACCTTGTTAAACTTGATTTTCAGGTTTTTGATGCCTGTTTTTTCGCGCTCACTCTGCTCTAACTGTGCCAGCCAGTCTTTTCCCTCTGTCTTGGCGTTGCGAAGCCTGTCAGCCTCCTCGTTGAAGCCTTCCTTGATGATGCCGCCCTCTCTGACAGTAATCGGAGGCTCTTCGATAATCGACTTATCGATCAATTCTTTTAAATCCGTAAGAGAATCAAGGTCTGATTCCAGACTTTTAAGCAATTCCCCCGAAAATTCCTGCAGAATCTGCTTGATAAATGGAAGCATCGCCAATGAATTGCCGAATGCAATTAAATCACGCGGATTGGCCGTCTTGTAGCTGATTCGTCCAATCAGTCTTTCAAGGTCATATATCGGATTCAGATATTCGCACAGCTCTTCACGGCTTATATAGTTAAGATTAAGCTCTTCTATGGCATTTTGACGTTTAAGTATCTCTTCCTTGTCTATGAGAGGCTGTTCGACTATAGTTCTAAGGGTTCTGGCGCCCATCGCCGTCTTCGTCTTGTCAAGGACCCACAGAAGCGTACCACGTTTTTGTTTCTCCCTGAGTGTCTCCGTAAGCTCAAGATTTCGCCTCGTGGATGTATCTATCATCATAAACTGTCCGGTTGTATAGACAGTTAATCTTGTCAGGTGCTCCAGAGTGTTTTTCTGGGTCTCATAAAGATACTGAAGCACGGCTCCGGCCGCTATGCCACCGGTCTCATAATCAGCCAGTCCCAGTGCTTCCATATGCTCTGCATGAAAATGTTCCCGCAAAATCTTTCTGCAGGCATCATCAGAAAAGAACCGGCCTTCCAATGCCGTAATGACGACATTTAACCGGACTTTTAAGTCCTGTATATCGATTCCTGACATATACAAAGCTTCATTGCAGATAATCTCTGACGGTGAAAATTTATATATTTCATCCATAAGGCTTCGCTCACTGCGAACCTCTGTCACAAGATAATCTCCGGTACTGACATCGACAGTAGATACTCCGAATACACCGTCCACATATACGATTCCCATCAGATAATTATTCTTTGATTCTTCAAGAACCTGGGAATTCGTAAGTGTTCCCGGAGTTACTACGCGGATAACCTCCCGTTTTACCAGTCCCTTGGCCTGTTTCGGATCTTCCATCTGTTCTGCGATGGCCACTTTGTATCCTTTTTGAACAAGACGGCTCAAATATCCCTCTACAGCGTGATAAGGAACGCCGCACATAGGCGCACGTTCCTCAAGTCCACAGTCTTTTCCTGTCAAAGTAAGTTCCAGCTCTTTCGAAACAGTCTTGGCATCATCAAAAAACATTTCATAAAAATCGCCCAGACGATAAAAAAGTATACAATCCGGATATTGTTTTTTCGTCTCCAGATAATGATTCATCATTGGTGAAAGTGCCACAATTTACCTCTCTTCATAGCATTCCGTCTGATTTATGACATCCGCATATACCACAAAAAGGATATATCAGAATGCAAAATCAGACGGATATAGGTTTGCTTTATATCTCTTTTATTTGAACTTCGGATCTGTCGGATCCCATGTCTGCTGATCTGAAATCGGTACAAGATCAGGTTTATCAAACGGGGAAGCAACATTTGCATCCTCATAGATCTGTACGGTTGTTCCCAAATGGCAGTTGTCATATACCCACTTAGAGTTCTCACATGTCAGACGCACACAGCCCAGTGACCTGGAAACGCCAAGACCGTTGTAGCCTACCGTAATAAGATCATTCTCATTCGGTGTTGCATATGTGATGGAATGGAACAAAAATCCCTGGGTAATACGTGTTGCATACTGGGTATAAGTATCATTAACCATCAGTCTCCAACGATATTTTTCCGGAGTCTTGAATGTTCCGATTGGTGTGTCGTCGCCGACAGAAGTACGCATAGCCTTAACCGGAATGATATAGCCATTATTGCCATCCTTTGCATAGACGGTAAGGCAGTTTAATGTTTTATTTACCTTCAGAAGATAGTCTGACTGTTTGCCGATCAGGCTGTCTACATCCTGAACCAGACGTCCGTAGGAGTCAAAATAGAACTTTAATCCGTCAATATACTGCCAGCCTGTCTTTGCAGAACCGTTTTCAAAATAATAGCGGACAAAATCATCAGAAAGCCAACCGTTATAAGGTGTTCCGTCCTCATTAAACATAACTGTCGCATTTTCAGCTACGTTTAGTCTTCCCGTAACGGTGGATTTGTAGCGTGGTGCACTGCTCTGAGGACCCTCTGTTCCCTTCGGAACCAGAACAACCTCGATGGCAAGAATCTTCTCACCGACATCAATCGTACCTGCGACCTCACCATTCTTTGCATATCCCATCTTGCCCTGACCGCTGGAGGTTACACTGTAGTAGATATCATAGGTTTTCTCTGCCTGACCGGTAAGTTCAAGCTGAACAGCCTCTACATAACTTCCCCCGCCTACGACACCTGTCGCAATACCATCATGATACCACCACAGATATCCGCCGGTATTGGTATATGCGCGGTATGATACTCCGCCTATACCCTGGAAATTTTTCAAATCCATAGAAAATGCAGATACATCTCCTTCCGGATTGTAGAGATAATTGACACCCACGTGAACCGCACTGGTCTCGGCCTGCTCGCCCAAAGACTGGTTATACTCCTGTGCGGACTGTGATATGGCCGTATTCTGAGTACTCTGGCCTTCCTGCGTCTGGGTCGTGCCGTTTGCTATATCATCGGCCGGGCCTGCATACGCCGCAGTAGCGCTTCCTGCCAGCATGCACGCAGACAGCAGAGCTGTCAATCCTTTGTAATGCTTTTTCATCTGTTTATCCTCCTTAATCTACCAGAGATCCCATATAATAAAATCCTTTGGACTCCTCCAGATATACTTTAACAATTTTACCTATCAGATCTTTATTTCCCGGGAAATGCACTATCGTATTGTTTGACATGCGTCCTGTAACCATTCCTTCGACATGACTGTCAGGTTCTTCTACAAGCACTTCCTGAACGGTATGAACATCCCTCCCGCATACCTGTGCGGAGATCGTCTGAACCTCTGCAAGCAGTCTGTCAAATCTTGCCTTTACAACCTCCTCAGGAACCTGATTTTCCATCGCGGCTGCCGGTGTTCCGGTTCGTTTTGAGTATATGAATGTAAATGCACTATCATATCGCACTTTTCTTACAACATCCAGTGTTTCCTCGAAATCTTCGTCAGTTTCTCCCGGAAATCCTACTATGATGTCTGTCGTCAGTGAAATATCCGGCACTGCCTTTCTTATGCGCTCTGCCAGATCAAGATACTGTTCTTTGGTATAATGGCGGTTCATCTTCTTAAGGATATCACTGCTGCCTGATTGAAGCGGCAGATGCAGATGTCTGCATATCTTCTTTGATGATGCCATAACCTCTATCAGCTCATCCGAAAGATCCTTTGGGTGCGAGGTCATAAAACGGATTCGCTTTATTCCTTCTATCTTTTCCACTCTTCGAAGGAGCTGTGCAAAGGTAATCGGATTTTCCAGATTTTTACCGTAGGAATTGACATTCTGCCCTAAAAGCATGATCTCCACCACGCCTTTTTTTGCCAGTTCTTCAATCTCACGAACTATATCCTCCGGTTCGCGGCTGCGCTCTCTTCCGCGTACATACGGAACTATGCAGTAGCTGCAGAAATTGTTGCAGCCAAACATGATATTGACTCCGGACTTAAATGTATATTTTCGCTCCGAAGGCAGATCCTCGACAATCTTATCTGTTCCTTTCCAGATATCTATGACCATCTTTCCTGTATCGAAACGCTGCTCTAAAAGTTCTGCCAGCTTGTAAACATTATGTGTGCCGAATATAAGGTCGACAAAGCGATAACTTTTCTTTAATTTATCGACAACTTCCGGTTCCTGCATCATACATCCGCACAGTGCTATCATCATATGAGGATTCTTTTTCTTTAAGCTGTGAAGATAACCCAGACGGCCGTATACACGCAGATTTGCGTTTTCACGGACCGTACAGGTATTATAAAGGACAAAATCCGACTCTTCGCTTGTTCCCTCAACAAAACCTGCTTCCAACAGTATACCCAGCAATTTTTCCGAGTCATGTGCATTCATCTGACATCCGAATGTCGAAATGAAACAGGTCAGCGGACGTCCAAGTTTTTCAGCTATTTCCTGTACTTTTTTTCGGCAGAGTGACATAAAATACTGCTGTCTCTCAGGTTCCTTTAGCGGTATATCTCCCACCGGAATCTGACAATTATCAGATACAAACACGCCTGATACAGATTCGGACGAATCGTTTGCATTTAAAACCATAGATCGTATTGCTCCTTACCATTCTTTCATTGTGATGCTTATCTAAAGGTATCAAAACACCTAAAACGCAGCCGTTTTAAAGTTTTCACGCTGCGCATCACGCGTTAATATTACTATATGATGCCCATTTTATCAAGTATTACTGATTTTGTCCTTGCCTCTGCTTATATCAATAGTGCGTGTAGGTGTCACTATATATGACATTTTTCTATCATGCCTGTCGGATTCAGCCTCATCGAACAATTGAAAATCATAGCATATTCCTACGGCCAAATGATCCGGTTCTTTCTCAAAAAAGCGGTCATAATATCCGGCTCCGTAGCCTATGCGGGTTCCATCCGGTGCAAATCCCACACCCGGAGTAATCACGAGTGCCTTTAAATCATATGCCTCTTGACAACCGTCCACCGGTTCGGGAATACCATATGTTCCTTCTGCCAGTTCGGATCTGTTTTTTATATAGTAAAAACTCATTTCACGTCCTGATACTTTTGGGACTGCCACCAAACATCCGATATCAAGCAATTCATCGATAATAAACTCTGTTCCCGACTCGCCTCTCACACCGATATAAGCGTATACGCTCGTCCCCGGTTTGGGAAAAAATGGGCGAATTCGCTCCAATATAGCTTCATCCCACTTCCTTTTTTCGTCAGGCAGCAGGTTCGCTCTCTTTTTTAAAACTTCATTTCGAATTTCTTTTTTTGATATCTTCATAAATTGATTTGAACCTTTAATATGCACATTTTAATTATTTTAATTATTTTGATTATCTTATTTCTTTGTATCAGTAACCCCACCGAACTTCTTTCCCAGATCTGTAATGGAACCATCCTTTTCCTTTATCTGAATGGAATTCAGCTGACTTCGAAGATTTCCTCTAATTGATTCGATATACTCCTTGCGAAGCTCGGCCTGCTCTTTTTTCTCTTCTTCGCTGAGTCCCACTGCTTTATCTTTATGATATAAGGTATTTATACGGTCAATCTTTTCCTGCTTCATTTGTTTTACCTCTCATTTTTATTTATGGTTTCGCATATCTTGCAATAATAGCCTCCGCGGTTTTCATACCATCCATTGCCGCGGACGTGATTCCCCCGGCATATCCTGCACCTTCACCACAGGGGTATATTCCCGCAATCATGGTGCTTTCCATCGTTGCATTACTTCGCGGTATGCGAAGCGGTGAAGATGTACGGCTCTCAACTCCTGCAAATATGGCATCCCCACGGTCAAATCCGTGAATTACATGGCCAAAATGCTGCATTCCTTCAAGCATCGCCTCAGAAAGCGACTGCGGAAGAACCTCACGAAGATTGCCAAATGCGAATCTTCCTTCAAATTGCGGCACTACCGCTCCAAATCCGGTCGAAATCCTGTTCTCGACGAAATCATCGTAAAGCTGAATCGGAATTTTTCCTCCGCCGCTTTTGTATGCCGCCTCCTCAAGCTGGCGCTGAAATGCCACTCCGCCCAGTGCGCCGGGCTTTGGAAAATCATCAGGAGTGACTGTCACTATGAGTGCACTGTTGGCATTTGCCCCTGCACGGTTGTGGTTACTCATGCCATTGACAGCCAGCCGTCCCGGTTCTGATGAGGCGTCGACCACAAAGCCACCGGGGCACATACAAAATGAATATACACCTCTGCCTTTCGATGTCTGGGCAGTAAGCTTATAGCTTGCGGCTCCAAGTTTTCCCGCATCTTCACGTCCATACTGGCTTAAATTAATCAGATTTTGCGGGTGCTGAATCCGAAGACCTACCGCAAAAGCCTTTGCCTGCATATCAAGCTGTTTTCCGGATAGCATTTCAAATGTATCCCTGGCGCTGTGTCCGATGGCCAGCACGAGAACTGATGCCGGAATATTCTGAAATGTTCTATCTTTTCCGTCAATACCTGTCCGCATACTTACGCGAATAGATTTGAGCTTTTCATTCTTAATCTCCAAATCTTCCAGACGACAGCCAAATCTAACCTCACCGCCCAGATCTTCTATCTCTTTTCGAATGTTCTTTACCACGGTTTTTAAAATATCAGTCCCGACGTGCGGTTTATTGACATAGGTTATGGCAGGATCGGCTCCGGCCTGTGCGAGAATTTTAAGTACCTCTGCGTTTCTTCCTAAAGGATCCTTAACCATCGTATTCAGTTTTCCGTCAGAGAAGGTTCCGGCTCCTCCCTCACCGAACTGTACATTGCTTTCCGGATCAAGGGTTCCGTCTTTCCAATATTTATCAACCGTCACGGCTCGGCTGTCGGCATCCATGCCTCTTTCCAGGATGAGCGGTTTATATCCGCTTCGCGCCAACATAAGTCCGCAAAACATCCCTGCTGGTCCGAAACCGATTATAACCGGACGTTCTTTCAGATTTTCATATCCTGATTCAGGAAGCCGATATCTCTCTTCCTTTCGCATCTGGACATTTATGCTTTTTGCGCGCTTTACGACATTTTCTTCATTTCCGGACACTTCCACATCCAGTGCATAGAGATAATAAAGGTCCGGCTTTTTTCGTGCGTCCAGTGACCTGCGAACTATCTTAAGTGATTTTATCTGTTCTTCTCTTATTCCCGCCGTTTTTGCGGCTTTTTTGCGAAGGTCGGTTTCGCTATGTTCAACAGGCAGCTTTACCTGATTTACTCTTAACATCTTTAAGACTCCCTTCCGGCATATTTGCCTGCCATCGCACCGCTGCTCCATGCCCACTGAAGGTTATATCCACCGCAGATTCCATCTACATCCATAATTTCACCTGCAAAAAACAATCCTTTTACCTTCTTTGATTCCATTGTCGCTTCATTGATTTCACTGACATCTACACCGCCGCAGCAGATCTGAGCCTGTTCAAAAGAGTTTGTACCGACAATTTCTACTTCAAATCTGCAAAGCAGGTCTCCCAATCTGTCTATCTGCTTTTCATTCAGACTTCCTGTATACATATCCGGTCTTACTGCGGCCTGTTTTAAGATAAGAAGTGCTAATTTCTTATGTATCCAACCCGAGAAAAAGTCCTCCATTTTTCGTTCTGACAAATGTTTACAGCGATCATACAAAATTTTTCGTGTATATTCTTCTGTATGTTCAGGATAAAAATTAAGAACTGCCCGCACATCAAGGCCTCTGTCCAGTGCTCTGGATGCATAACGGCTGACCTGAAATACAGGGATACCGGAGATGCCATAGTCTGTAAACTGTATCTCTCCCTTATCCTGCGCACTTAATTTTCCATCACAGTATAAAACAATTGATGCATCCGCACGCACACCGGCAATCTGTTTAAAAAACTTTTCCCGGCAGCGAAGCTGCACCAATGCCGGAAGCGGCTTTATGATATGATGACCCAACTTTTTGGCCAGCCTGTATCCGCTTCCATCCGAACCGGTAACTGGTGCTGCCTTGCTTCCGCAGGATAAAATGACACTGTCCCCCGTAAAAGTTCCCTGAGAAGTTTTTACGCTGAATTTTTCATTTTGATTATTGTAAACATCAATCGAAATAACTTCACATTCCGTCACCGTCTGAATCGTTTTCCGGGTAATGCCAAACCTCAGTGCATCCAGTACGGCACTTGCCTGACCGGAATACGGATAGAGATATCCATCCCGTTCTCTTGTAATCACACCCAGACCTTCAAAATAATCCAATGTCATTTGAAGATCAAACTTTTCAAGGGCTTTTAATGGAAAATCCGGCTGACCGCTGCGATAGCAGGACGGATTCTGAATGCGGTTCGACAGATTGCACCTGCCATTGCCTGTGGAAAGTATCTTTTTGCCGACCCTGTCCTTATGTTCGAGCAAAACCACATTTGCGCCCTCTCTGGCTGCAAAAATGGCTGCTGTCATCCCGGAAGCACCGGCTCCCACTACAAGCACTCTCTTTTGACTCATTACGACTTCCTTCCTGCTTTAATTAATATTTCCTGTAACTGTTCCTTAAAAAAGATGCAGCTTATCACAGATCACGGCAAGCTTCCGTCCCATAGGCATCGAATACATTTCTTCTTCCTCGATACAATGTAATTTGATAAGGAGTACGCCATATACAACTACTGCTACCAGCACTGCCAAAATTGTTCCGACTATATTGCTGTGGACGACCAGTGTGACTCCTCTGTACACACCGTATGCCGCTGCCCCCATAAAGGCAGAGCTGACCGCCGGCAGAAGAAATGTCTTAACCATCTCCTGTCGGTACCTGATTGTGTTACGTATTGCAATCGCATTTAAGATACACATAAATAATGCAAACAATATACTTGCAAATACCATGCTGTATATACCCATATTGAAAATCATGAGCATAACATACAGGGCGATCACGTGCAGAAAAAGCGAAATAAGTGCATTGCGTACCGGCACATTCATGCGGTTAAGTCCCTGAAGAATCGCATTGGTAACAGTGGAAAGCGATAAAAATACAACAGCCGATGCGCCTGCCATCATCATTCTGATTGCCTCTGCATTATTAGCCCCCCTGAATAAGAGGTTATTGACCGGGGCCGACAGCACAGTCAGTCCGACAGCCGAAGGAATAGCAATCAGCATGGCAAATCTCACAGCAAGAGCTGTCTTTTCTCTTGCCGCCGTCAAATCATCGCGGGCCACGGCACCTGACAGTGACGGTATCAGGGATGATGACAGCGAATTTGCTATTGCGAGCGGCACATGTACAAGCAGCATATATTTATTATTATAAATACCCCAAAGGGCCAGAAATTCCTTGCCGCGTCCTAAAGACTCCATTCCGTGTGCCATGATACCGTTATCAATAACCGAGTTGATATTATATACACCCGAGCTTACTATAACCGGTACAACCGTAAAGAAAAATGTCCTTGAAATTCTGCGGTAGGAATCTACACTTCCGCTGTGATCCTTGGCCATACGGCGTTTTGCGGTCGGACGATATAAGAGAAATACTATAAATACAAAGAGAAGTGCCGCAAAAGCACCGCTTCCCGTACCTATCGTACCTCCCGCAGCTCCAAATGCCTGAGAATAGCCTTCTTTTCCGTATACTCTGGCTGTGTCGGCACCCACTTTAAACAAAACGCTGGCTGCAACGACACTGATGACCGCATTCACAACCTGCTCAAGTATCTGTGATACGGCAGTCGGCACCATGGTTCCATGCCCCTGGAAATATCCTCTCAGCACGCCAAGGTATGCCATGATCCATATGGTTGGTGCCAATGTACGAAGTGCGTATACGCAAAAAGGCGTATTGAACAGTGTTGTGGCAAAAAATCCCGCAAAATTCCATGTGATAAAGCATGCAAGTCCGCCCACAACAGTCGCATAAACAAGGGCCGCACGAAGGACACGGTTCATGTTGCGGTACTGTCCTCTGGCCAGTCTTGCTGCCACCATCTTGGATACTGCCAGCGGAAGGCTGTATGATGAAAGGATCAGCATAATGTTGTATACATTGAATGCCGTCGAGTAATACCCCATGCCTTCATCGCCGATGATATTGGTCATCGGGACACGGTACAAAATGCCTATCAGTCTGACAATAATTCCGGCCACGGCAAGAATCGTTCCCTGTACCACAAAGTTGCTGTTTGATTCTTTTTTGCCATGTAATTTTTTATCAGCTGTATCCTTTTTTCTGTCTGTTTTGTCCATTCTATATGAACTTTCTGTTCCGTTTGTTCTTAATGATCTGTCTGTTTTATTTTCCCTGTATACTTGCTGTTCCCGGTCTGTTTCTTTTCTCTTATCTGTCTTTTCCCTCATCCCGGGTTTTCTTCTGCTTCGTCTGTTTTCCATAGAAATCCGCCTTATTGCAATATATTCTCAAGTTTCTCTTAGCATAAAACATCGATTTTTCTGCAAATAACGTATCATCTGTACGTTAACGCGCATGTATATTAACGCGCATGTATGTTAACGCGTATATCCCTTACCTGCCAAAATTTCTTCCTGCTTCTTTTCCATGATAATACGCTCATCATCTTCCATGTGATCATAGCCGCACAAATGAAGCATACTGTGTGCTACCAGAAACGCCAGCTCACGCTCCCTGGAATGTCCGTATTTTTCCGCCTGTTCATCCACTTTGTCTATGGAGATGACAATGTCCCCCAAAAGCAGCTCACCTGTCTCAGGATTAAAATAATCCTCCGACTGCTCCTCCAGACGTTCAAAATCTGACGGCACATCATAGTCTCCCATCGGAAATGACAGAACATCCGTCGCGCGGTCTATTCCGCGAAATTCTTTATTTATACTGTGAATCTCTTCGTCGCCTGTCAAAACCACATTGACCTCAGCCTCATACGGGCATTTCTCGTAATCAAGGGCTGCAACCACGATCTCCTCGATAATAGGGCGATAATCTACATTCCACTCGCGTTCTGCTTCATATTCTATCTGGATTGTCATCTGTTCTTTCTTCCTCCGTCTTTTCCGTCACGGGACGTAAATGAGTTTCGTCTCGGTATGCGTGTTTCCTGTGATTCCCTTTTTTCGTTGTTTTTCTCATATACGTCATATGCCTCTACTATCTTCTGTACCAGCGGATGGCGCACCACATCGCTGCTTGTCAGATAGCAAAAGCCTATATCATCTATTTTCTTAAGTACCTTGATAGCCGTATCAAGACCTGACACTGCCCCGGCAGGCAGATCTTTTTGTGACTGGTCACCGGTTACTATAACTTTTGATCCGAAACCTATACGGGTCAGAAACATTTTCATCTGAGCCGGGGTGGTATTCTGCGCTTCATCGAGAATTATAAAAGCATTGTCGAGAGTTCGCCCGCGCATATATGCAAGAGGTGCGACCTCTATCAAGCCCTTTTCTGAGTTATGCAGGTAACTCTCCGCTCCCATAATCTGATATAACGCATCATAAAGAGGTCTCAGATACGGATCTATCTTACTTTGAAGATCTCCCGGCAAAAAGCCAAGTTTTTCACCGGCCTCTATTGCCGGACGCGTAAGGATAATTCTGCTCACTTCACCGCTCTTAAATGCCTGAATTGCCATAGCCATTGCAAGATATGTCTTTCCGGTACCGGCAGGGCCTACACCAAACACAATCATCTTATTTCTGATAAGATCAATGTACTGTTTCTGCCCCATGGTCTTGGGCTTGACCGGTTTTCCGGTGATTGTACGGCATATTATATCCTTGTCTATCTCAAGAATCTGATCATCCTTTTCTGTAAATGACAGTGAAAGTGCATAATCAACATTCTGCTCTGTGATGGTATTGCCCCTCTTAGACAGTTCAAGCAGGTTGCTAAACACACTTTTAGCCTGCCTGATGGTCTGTTCCGGACCAATGATTTTCAAAGCACCGTCGCGTGCAATCATGGTTACATGCAAAGTCCGCTCAATCTTTTTAAGATATGCATCAAATTGTCCGCATACATTCCGCTCATGTTCCATCGGAATATCAATCATAGTCTCTATTATGCTCATTACTCAGCTGTTCTCCTTGTGCAACAATCTATCCGTGAAAACGATACAGCGTCTGCCAAATGTATTTTTAAAAATAAGCAGACATCGCTATTTTACCATTTATCCCCACAATATGTATACCTTTTTTCGATCAATTTATAATAATCGTTTATTGCCCTACCAGCTCATGACTTGATACCGATGCTGATGATTGTGCACATTCCAATATGATTTCTAACAGCATCGGAATACAGTATATAAGTGCCAGCGCATATCTAAGTGAAGTTACCGGCCCTAGTAAAAGTGTTCCCCAATATCCAAGCAGAAGTGTCATAGGTATGATTCTATACGCCCGCCGCTTCCAAATGAGCATTCCCGACGCAAAAATCATCATCCAAAACGGAAATGCCTGATTGAGAATAATCGCAAGTACAGGAATCGACTGAAACTTTGGTGTGAGTGTTGTTTCACGCAGCCAGTCGGAAAGTGCCGTAAAATGGCTGTTTCTGGTAATATAAAGAATATTACGCTCATAATCAAGAAAAGCACCGTCATACAATATGTAATCTATCCAGTACTGTGTATCTCCCGGGTACCAGTATCCCCAGTTTCCCATAAGAAATGAATCAAGATAAACTCCCGGCATTCGTATTCCTATTTCCATCCATATTTTCAGGAACTTTCCCTTATCAGCCATCATCACTTCAGTATGAAAACCGCTTTTTACCGGATCCGCATTAATACGTACATATTCACTTAGCGCCTGTGGCTCAATCAGCGTTTCAATATAATCCTTTTCTTCCTGCGTAAGCTCTTCCGGTACGCCATTATATACACGCGCGAGCTGCTGCATAGGCACACAGAGCATCTCTCTTGCATCACCTTTTTCGACACCAATCACGGACGGCACAAAAGATGAACACATATATGCCAAAACAGCAACCGCAATTGAGATACCTAAAAACCTTTTCTTTCGATATTCTTTTCTTTTCAAAAAAACACAGAATAATATCAGAAAAAATAAAAATACATAAATACCCTGATTTCTGAACAGGGTCATAAAAAATGCGCTGCAAAAGAATAATATTCTTTCACCGATATTGGCTTTTTTCCAAAAAATTTCAGGATTTTTTGCAAGAACACATGCACTGTCAAATACAAGCAAAAAAAATCCCCCAAAAATAACGTCTTTTGTAGTAACAAATAAAAAAACAGTCAGATAGGGATTAAGAACCAAAAAGCACCAGGAAATAAACCGTAACCATTTTGGAGCATTTCTTTTTTCCATACGACACAGGCAGAGTGAAAATACAGCACTCATAAAAAATGACTGTGATAAAGAATAAAGCGCCATCCCCGCCTGATAAGAATGGAAAAAATGGTAGCCTATTTTCATGCAGCTGCCAAGATATATGGTATGAATCAGCGGATGATGTGTAGTAAGCGGATTCATTCCATAAAACTGAAGGATCTGTTCAGATGCATCATATGAATAAATTCCCGGATAAACCGCCAGAAACACCGGCAGATAGATACACCATGAAAGCGCCATCCACTCAATCCATCTCACAATCCAAAAATATTTATTTTTATTAGCTGTGCAATTCACAGCTTTTTTTCTCATAAATTTGGAGCCGCAAAAATCCAGTCCCGCATACAAGCACCATATCACAATACACATACATAACGACCAGCCTGCAAGTTGCATCAGAAATTCAGCCGGAGTATTATAAATCAACTCATTTCGACTGTATCGGATTCCCAGAAGAATCATAAGTCCCATCAATATTCCGACTGTCACGCTTACAGCGCAAAGACGCCTGTCTGATATGTAATTCATAAATGTTTTATCAGCTTTATCAGCTTTTCCTCTCATACCTTCTCTCCCAAAATAGTTGCCCGACGGCGGCACCACCATGAATGAAAGCAAAAAAGCCCTGGTTTAAATATCACCAGGGCTTTTGAGTCACTTAATTGTATTTGCGTTTTCTAGCAGCTTCGGATTTCTTTTTACGACGAACGCTCGGTTTCTCGTAATGCTCTCTCTTCCGAATCTCCTGCTGGATACCAGCCTTAGCACAGTTTCTTTTGAATCTGCGTAAAGCGCTGTCCAGACTCTCGTTATCTTTAACGATTACATTTGACATAGCTCACACCTAACCTCCCTCCAGTTGTGTAATAAGTGCATATTAATACAACTGTATGGGTATTTTTTTAGCACTAAGGAGATTATATCATAAAAAATCTATACGTCAACAACATTTTACATTTTTTATGGGTTTTTTCGCCCTTACTTAATCTGCTCGGCAACTACCTCTGCCGCTTTCTCAAGTGCCGCTTTAATACCTGCCGGATTCTTTCCGCCGGCCTGAGCCATATTAGGACGGCCGCCGCCGCCACCGCCTACAAGACCTGCTATAGCCTTGATCAGGTTTCCTGCATGGGCGCCCTTCTTCATAGCCTGGTCTGTAGCTGATGCCATAAGATTTACTTTGCCGTCCAGAGTAGATGCGATCAGGACAACACCGTCTCCAAGCTTATCCTTGAGCTGATCACCTAGATTTCTAAGGCCGTTCATATCAACATCCTTGACCTCAACAGCAAGCATCTTGACACCATTTATATCCTTCACCTGATTCATAACGTCTCCGAGAGAATCATTTGCAAGTTTGCTCTTAAGCTTTTCATTTTCAGAGTGCAGGCTCTTAATCTCCTCCAGAAGAGATTCGATCTTGCTGCTAAGGGCTGCCGGAGTAGTCTTTGCAATCTTGGCTGCCTCATGAAGTTCATTCTCAACTTGTTTATAGTGGTTCATCAGGCCTGTGGATGTAAGTGCTTCGATTCGGCGAACACCGGCTGCAACACCTGCCTCGGATAATATTTTGAACGATGCAATAGTGCCGGTATTTGATACATGTGTACCGCCGCAAAGCTCTGTGGAGAAGTCTCCCATCTTAACGACGCGTACTTTCTCTCCGTATTTTTCACCAAAAAGTGCCATGGCACCTGTCTTTTTTGCCTCATCCAGTGACATAACATCTGTCACAACAGGCAGTGACGCTTCAATCTGATCGTTGACAATTTTCTCTACCTTTTCGATCTCTTCCGGAGTCATTGCAGAGAAATGTGTAAAGTCAAATCTGAGTCTGTCACGGGTAACCAGTGAACCGGCCTGCTCTACATGAGTGCCAAGGACTGTACGGAGCGCCTTGTGAAGCAGATGTGTAGCAGAATGGTTACGTGATGTCAGTTCACGATTTTCTTTATCTACTGACAGTGTTACCTTCTCACCAACCTCAAACATACCTTTGGTCACTACACCTACATGGCCGATCTTGCCGCCCTGTAAATGAATTGTGTCCTTAACTTCAAAGATTGAGCCATCATGAGCCGTAATCTGTCCGAAATCTCCTTCCTGACCACCCATCGTACCATAAAACGGAGTTTCTTTTACAATGATTGTGCCGGTCTGTCCATCGGTAAGTGCCTCTACAATCTCATCTTCAGTTGTAAGAACCGAAATCTCCGACTCTGCACTCAGTCTGTCATATCCTATAAATTCGGTAGTAATTGCCGGATCTATGGACTGATATACGGTAACATCTGCACCCATGTAATTGGTGGTCTTTCTTGCTGCTCTTGCCTGTTCTTTCTGGCGTTTCATCGCAGCATTGAAGCCATCCTCATCTATGCCGAGATTTTTCTCCTCAAGGATCTCGCGGGTAAGATCAATCGGGAATCCGTAGGTATCATAAAGCTTGAACGCATTGTCTCCCGATAATACCTTCTCACCATTCTTATTCATATCTTCTTCCATATCGGAGAGAATGGCGAGTCCCTGATCGATTGTCTTGTTGAACTTATCTTCTTCCTCTGAAAGTACCTTGAAAATCATGGCACTCTTCTCTTCAAGCTCCGGATATCCGTCCTTGGAAAGATCAATAACCGTACGGGACAGGGAAGCTAAAAATTCGCCTTCAATACCCAGTTTCTTACCATGGCGTGCCGCACGGCGCAGCAGCCGGCGCAGTACATATCCGCGGCCTTCATTGGACGGCATGATACCGTCTGAAATCATGAAAGTACAGGACTTGATATGATCGGCTACAATACGAAGTGAAATATCTTTTTCATGATCTACCTGATATTCAGTATGTGCCAGCTCGCAGACACGATCCAGCAGAGCCTTGTTGGTATCAACCGTAAACAATGAATCTACATCCTGCACAATAACTGCAAGACGCTCAAGGCCCATACCTGTATCAATGTTTTTATGTTCCAGTTCTGTATAATTTCCATGACCGTCGTTATTAAACTGTGAAAATACGTTATTCCATACTTCCATGTAACGGTCACAATCACATCCTACGGTGCATCCCGGTTTTCCGCAGCCGTATTTTTCTCCTCGATCGTAATAAATCTCGGAACAAGGTCCACAAGGGCCGGCACCATGCTCCCAGAAGTTATCTTCTCTTCCGAAACGGAAAATACGCTCTGCCGGTATTCCCATCTCTTTATTCCATATGTCGAAAGTCTCATCATCACTTTCAAATACAGACGGGTACAGACGATCCGGATCAAGTCCGACTACCTCTGTCAAAAATTCCCATGACCAGTGGATAGCTTCTTCTTTAAAATAATCGCCAAAAGAGAAGTTGCCAAGCATTTCAAAAAATGTACCATGGCGTGCGGTCTTACCGATATTTTCAATATCACCGGTACGAATACATTTCTGACAGGTACATACTCTTGTTCTCGGCGGTATCTCCTGACCCGTAAAGTATGGTTTAAGTGGTGCCATACCTGAGTTGATAAGCAAAAGGCTGTTATCATTGTGCGGAACCAGTGAGAAACTCTTCATCGCCAGATGTCCCTTGCTTTCAAAAAAATCCAGAAACATCTTTCTAAGTTCATTCACACCGTATTTTTTCACGTTGCTTCCTCCTATAGTTACTTCTATATTAAGTATATTGTAAACATAAATGTCACCTCTCGGCAACATCATCATTCTTTATATCCTACCATAGGAATTTATATTTCGCAAGTGCCACCGCGCTTTGTTTGTAACCTTGTTTGCAACTGTTTGTAACTGTTTTTTTGATAAAATGCACAGAAATTTTCAGTCCCCGGTAAGATATGAACCATATAATTCCAAAAGTTCATATGCTCGGTCGCGTGTTGAATCCGCCAGAGAAGAAGTGTATTCCACACTTTCCATCGAACTTCCCTTATACCGTGCGGATGCATTTTTTGCTGCTTTATCACGTTTTCTAATCCATCTGCGTTCACGAACACGCAGCTCGTCCGCTTCCCTTTCCGAAAGCACATCCATGACTGACTGATAGATCTGATTTAGCTGTGTATCCCACAGTCTGTACTTATATTCGACTGCTTCGCGCTTACCATCGGCACTATTAGAATTGTCGGAATTTTCCATCTTTTTGATGGTATTATCAATGTCATTAAGACGCTCTTCATAATCCTTCGCCGTATATTTCAATTCAGTTTCTTCGTCACCAGCACTCTCTCCTGCCGGAGAGACAATTACATCGCCATTATCCTCATCATCATTTTGTGATGCAACAGAAGAATCATCCAAAGGTGGTTCATAATATATTTCTGTACTTTCGCCCTCGCTGCTTTCTGCTCCACTGTCTATAATGTGGCATGTCGTAGCCGTAGTCACAATACCCAGCAATAAAATCATACATATAACAGCGATCATTCCCCTTTTTTTCAACATCAGCTCAACCGCCCTTTCAGCCATGGTGATGCCGCCGTCAGGTAAAATGTGATTGTTTCGCATTACCATCAAGCTCATACATAGGCTCTAACTAAGTCTGTAGCTCAACACTAGCATATTCGAGACTGATTGAAAATAGTTCTTCGAAAGACGTAAATATATTGTAAGATATCTATTATTTGAAAATGACAAAGAGACACATTACCCGACGGCAACATGTCTCTTTAGCATTTAAATAAAAGCTTATTCTACTCCCGGATCTGTCATCAGTTCATCTCCATCAGCCGCCGAGGTGGCCAGAAAATCGCATCTTTCATTTTCAGGATGACCATTGTGTCCTTTTACCCAGCGAAACTCAACATGATGAGGTTCTTTGGCAGCGAGGAGGCGTTTCCAAAGGTCTGTATTTTTGACATCCTCATTTTTCCCGCGCTTCCATCCTTTTTTTATCCATCCATCAATCCAGTGCTGGTTAAAAGCATTTACAAGATATTGCGAATCAGAATAAAGTTCAATATCACAGGGGCGGTTAAGTGCCTCAAGTCCGGCTATGGCTGCCATAAGCTCCATTCTGTTGTTTGTGGTCTTTTTGTAACCGCCAGAAATTTCTTTGGTATGCAGCTTTCCCAACGGATCTACGTAATGTATAACGGTTCCGAATCCTCCGGGACCATCGGGATTACCTCTGGCCGCACCGTCTGTGTATATTGTTACCTTCAAAATAATACTCTCCTTAAAATCGGTTCGGGTGTCAAAACACCCGAACCTTTGGTTATAATTTTCAACTATCGATCCCACTTGTCACAGAGGGAATTAATCTGATCGGCAAAGCGTGCCAGATCCTTGTTTGCTCCGCCTTCATTGTGCATAACAACGCGGCGCAGACGATCACAGGCAGCCAACAGGCGGGCAAATACTCCTGCCGCCTTCTTTGTGGCATCATTTGCAGAAGATTTCTGAACCGGAATGCCCTTGGCAACATTCACGAAGCAGCCTTCTTTAAGGTCATAAGAGCTGCCTGAAAATGGTGCCATCGCATTAATGCCGTAGGTTTCTTTTACAGTTTCCGCAAATGCATCACATACGGTATCATCACCATGTACAATGAAAACCTGAGAAGGCTTGTCCATGAAATTTCCAATCCATTCAAGCAGTCCTGCCTCATCGGCATGTCCGCTTATGCCTTCTATCTTTTCGATACGGGCCTTTACCTCAATAGACTCTCCGAAAAGCTTGACTTCCTCACGCCCTTCAATAATGCTTCGTCCAAGCGTTCCCACTGCCTGATATCCGGCAAAAAGGACAGTACACTCCGGTCTCCAGAGATTGTGTTTCAAATGATGGCGTATACGTCCCGCATCACACATACCGGCTGCAGATATGATTACCTTAGGCTCCTCATTAAAATTGATTGCTACGGAATCGCTGCTGGTAATCGACAGGTGAAGTCCCGGAAATGAAATAGGATTAATTCCCTTTTTTACCAGTTCCTTCGTCTCATCATTGTAGCAATCCAGCATATTGTCCTTAAATACACCCGTTGCCTCCACTGCCATGGGGCTGTCCAGATATACCGGGAATACACCATGTCCGGTTACCAGATTTTTTTCCTTTATGATACGGATATAATTGAGGACCTCCTGTGTTCTTCCGACTGCAAAGGCAGGAATCACTACATTACCGCCTTTATCTAGGGTTTCCTGAATAACACGCGCAAACTCTTCTACATGATCTCCGCTATTCTTGTGGAATCTTCCCCCGTAGGTGCTTTCCATAACCACATAATCAGCCTGATGAATATATCTCGGACTGCGTATGAGAGGTTTATTTTTATTCCCTATATCACCGGAAAAAACTATTTTCTTCGAGCAATCGTCTTCCTTCATCCAGATCTCGATAGACGCTGAACCAAGCAGATGGCCCACATCAATAAAACGGATTTCCAGATTATCGTTAAGACGGATGACCTCATCATAATTGCACGGAACAAAATGATGCAGTACCCCCTCTGCATCATTCATCGTGTAGATCGGTGTTACCTCAGGTTTTCCGGCTCTGAGAGCTTTTCGATTTTTCCACTCGGCCTCCGACTCCTGTATATGAGCACAATCTTTAAGCATAATATCGCACAGATCGCATGTGGCCCGGGTTGTCAAAATCTGTCCCCTAAAGCCTCTTGCATAGATAAACGGAAGCATTCCGACATGATCGATATGTGCATGCGTCACAAGAACATAGTCCACATCCGAATACGGGATGGGAAGTTCTGCATTTTCATACTTATTGATTCCCTGTTCCATACCGCAATCAATAAGAATATTGAGTCCGCAGGCTTCAAGGAAATGACAGCTGCCCGTAACCTCATGATCCGCGCCAATAAATGTAAGCCTCATAAATTCAGCCCCCTGTTCTGCTATAAACTTATATGCCGCCTGAGGGCGGCACCACCATAAATGAAAGCGAAGTGTTTTTGCTATTTAATGGTATTATAGCAGATTTCTGACAATATTTCAATTTATATGCTAAATTTTCGATAAAAACACATTGATTCTTCACTAATAGTTATACCGCTATCAGATAACTTGTCAGCTTAATATACAGAGAACTGATATTATATTATTCGCTTAAGTAAGCTTTCTTTACTCTCTCGTTATTCATCATTTCCTTCGCATCACCGCTCAAAACAATATTTCCTGTTTCGAGCACATATGCCTTGTTGGAAATCGAAAGTGCCTTCTTTGCATTCTGTTCTACAAGAAGTACGGTTACCCCGTCTTTATTGATCTCCTGAATGATATCAAAAATCTCATTTACATACAGCGGGGAAAGTCCCATGGACGGCTCATCGAGAACCATCAGGCGCGGATGACTCATCAGTGCGCGCCCCATTGCGAGCATCTGCTGCTCTCCGCCCGACAAGGTACCGGCAAGCTGATTTTTTCGTTCCTTAAGTCTCGGGAATCGTTTATAAATCATCTCAATGGTATCTTCAATTTCTTTTTTATCTTTTCTTGTATAGGCGCCCATCTTTAAATTCTGTAAAACCGTCAGGGATGCAAATACTCGTCTTCCCTCCGGAACATGGGCAATACCCATTGACACCAGCTTATATCCCGGGACATGAGTTATATCTTTTCCCTCGAAAATGATACTTCCGTTCTTTGATGGCAGCAAACCGGTGATCGTATGAAGAGTCGTGGTCTTTCCTGCTCCGTTGGCACCAATCAAGGCGACGACATCGCCCTGTTCTACTTCAAATGAAATCCCCTTGAGTGCCTGTATTACTCCGTAATACACCTGTAAATCTTTCACTTCAAGCATTGACATAAGAAATCCCCCTATTCTCCCAGATATGCCTTGATAACTTCCGGATTTCTAAGAACCTCGGCAGTCGGTCCCTCCGCCAGCATATGTCCGAAATTCAAAACCGTCAGACGTTCACATATACCTGATACCAGCTTCATATCGTGTTCAATAAGAAGTATCGTCATATCAAAATTATCACGCACAAAACGTATTGTTTTCATCAATTCAGCCGTTTCATTCGGATTCATACCGGCTGCCGGTTCATCAAGCAGCAGGAGTTTTGGCTCTGTAGCCAAAGCTCTGGCAATCTCCAGTTTTCTTTGCTTTCCGTATGGAAGGTTAGATGCCTTGTAATCAAATTCCTTATCGAGATCAAATACCTTAAGGAGCTCCATCGCCCGCTCATCCATCTCTTTTTCCACCTTATAATAGGATGGCAGACGGAATATTCCGCTGATGGTCGAATATTTATGATGATTGTGAAGTCCGACTTTAACATTGTCAAGGACGCTCAGATCCTTAAATAACCGGATATTCTGGAATGTTCTGGCAATACCTGCCTGATTGATCTGAATTGACTTTCGTCCGGTTATATCCTGTCCGTCAAGGATTATCCGTCCGCAGTCAGGTTTGTATACACCGGTCAAAAGGTTGAAAATCGTCGTCTTACCCGCACCATTCGGTCCGATCAGACCATACAGCTGACCTTTTTCTATAGAAATACTAAAATCATCTACCGCTTTAAGTCCGCCAAAAGCGATACTTAAGTTTTTTACATCCAGCATTGCCATGATTTACGCCTCCCCTTCTGTCTTCTTTTTTCGAAATGATGAAAAGATGCGTTCACGGATCTCTATCGCCTTCGGACTGGATGTCAGAAGCATCATTGCAATCAGAACAATCGCATAAATCAGCATTCGGTAATTGTTAAGACTTCTAAGCATCTCCGGAAGGAGTGTCAGAATAACCGCTGCTATCATGGATCCGCGGATATTACCGATACCGCCAAGGACCACAAATACCAGAATCATAATAGACATATTGTATCCGAAGCTCTTAGGTGTTGCCGCAAGTGTAGCCAGATTATGGGCATACAGTACACCGGCCACGCCGGCCAGTGAAGCCGAAATTGTAAATGCCATCAGTTTATATTTTGTAATATTGATACCCACTGATTCGGCTGCTATACGGTTGTCGCGAATCGCCATAATTGCGCGTCCTGTTCGTGAATTTATGATATTTAACACAATGAACAATGTCAAAAGCACAAGAATAATGCCGATCGTAAAGTTTGCGGTCTTAGGTGTACCGGTGATACCCTGTGCACCCTTTATAATCACGTCTCCGTCAGCCGCCATATTAAGGGAAGCCACATCTTTCATGGAAACATGTATACCATTTCCGTCGATGCCTACATAAAGAACGTTGATTATGTTTTTGATAATCTCACCAAATGCCAGTGTTACGATAGCCAGATAATCTCCCTTGAGTCGCAGAACCGGTATACCGATAATGATACCAAATACCGCAGCTACCGCAGCTCCCACAAACAGAGCCAGGATAAAACGCACCTGATTGCTGGCAATCACGCTCTTCATGGCATGATTAAAGAATGCTCCGGAAAAAGCACCCGCACACATGAATCCTGCATGTCCAAGGCTGAGTTCGCCAAGGATTCCGACTGTCAGGTTCAGTGAAACAGCCAGAATGGTATAGGTACAAAGCGGTACAAGAATTCCCTTTAAAAGACTGTTTACGTGGCCGCCTGCCATCATAATCTGAATCAGAATATAACAGCCAATCACTATTGCGTATGTGATTGCATTCTGAACACGAATTTTATTTTTATATGCACTCATTTCAAACACCTGCTCTTTCAATTTACACTTTCTCAGTCATCTTTTTACCCAGAATACCGGTCGGTCTGACCAGAAGAACAATAATAAGAACTGAAAACACGATAGCATCAGAAAGCTGCGAAGAAATATATGCCTTGGCAAGGTTTTCAATGATTCCGAGCAGAATACCACCGATAAACGCGCCTGGAATCGAACCGATACCGCCAAATACCGCTGCGACAAATGCCTTAATGCCCGGCATGGAGCCTGTATACGGCGACAGTGACGGATATGCCGAGCAAAGCAATACACCTGCAACAGCGGCAAGAGCAGAACCTATCGCAAATGTAACTGATATTGTACGGTTAACATTGATACCCATCAGGGTTGCAGCACCACGATCCTCAGAGACTGCCAGCATCGCCTGTCCCATTTTAGTCTTATTGATGAAAGCCATAAGAGCAACCATGATTATAATACAGCTCAAGATCGTCACTATAGTAACTCCGGAAATAGAAAGCTTACCGTCAGCCAGTTTTAAGGCCGGAACCGTAACAACGGATGTGAACTGTCTCGCATTTGAACCAAAAATCAAAAGTGCGACATTTTGCAGCAGATAGCTGACACCAATCGCGGTGATCAAAACAGCGAGCGGTGAAGCATCTCGCAGCGGTCTGTATGCAATGCGCTCGATGGTAACTCCCAGTACAGTACATATTACTACGGAAGCCAGAATACCTGCGATCGGTGAACCGCCCATTGTGGTAACAATAGTAAATACGGTAAAACCGCCTACCATGATAATATCACCGTGTGCAAAATTCAGCATACGTGCTATACCATAAACCATAGTATAGCCCAAAGCTATGATTGCATATACGCTTCCCAGACTTATACCATTAATTAAATAAGAAAGAAAACTCATATTTGTACACCTACCTCTTTATGCTTGCAGGATTGTCATCCTGCGGATACATCTGCTGCATTTCGCTGCACATGCTTACCTGCGACACGACTAAACCGAAAATAAGTCACAGACAGGCATGTGCAGTGAATATAATGTAAAAATAAGGCTGCTACCAAATGCCCGGCGGCTTCTCTGCTGCCGGACAATGAGTAGCAGTCCCAGCAAGGCTAAAATTTAGCCAAATAACTCAAGTCTTTGTGTTGGTGGCAAAAGGTAATTTTACCCCTATGATGCTAAATTACTGCATCATCACGTATTTGCCATCTTTAATCTCTACAGCCTTAGGTGCCTTCTGAGGCTCACCTTCTGCTGTCCAGTGCATATCTGTACCGGTCAGACCGTCAATTGTGATCTCAGTCATAGCTGTCTTAAGAGCATCACAGATATCAGAAACGCTCATATCCGGTGTAACACCAGCTTTCTCTGCTGCAGCCTTGATTGCATATACTCCGTCGTAAGCGTCAGCTGCAAACTGAAGAGGATCGATGCCGTATGCATCACGATATGCTGATACGAAATCCTGACTTGACTCCTCATCTACGGAGAATGGTGTCAGAAGCATCAGGCCTTCTGCAAGAGAAGTATCAAAACCATCCACACTAAGGATACCGTCCATACCGTCACAGCCAAAGAACTGCGGCTTGAAATCCTTATCGCTTGCCTGTTTAAGAATTACAGAAGCTTCCTGATAATAAATAGGAAGGAATACCAGTTCTGCACCTGATTCTTTTGCTTTGTCAAGCTGTACAGAGAAATCAGTATTATTATCTGAAGTAAATGCCTCACTTGCTACAATCTCAAGGCCCTGATTCGGTGCCTCAGCTACGAAGGACTCACGGATACCATCTGAGTACTCGCTGGAGCTGTCGTAAATAATAGCAATCTTTGTTGCCAGCTTGTGCTCGCCGATATACTGTGCGGATGCACGTCCCTGATCCGGATCTGAGTAGCATACACGGAAAGCATTGTCTCCGGAAATACTCTCTACTGCGGAACCTGAAGGTGTAAGCTGGAACATATTGTCAGCTGAAGACTCAGCTACAACTGCGATACAAGGCTTGGATGTTACAGTACCGAGAAGCATCTGCATATTCCAGTCCTTCAAAGTATTGTATGCATTGATAGCCTTCTCAGGGTCATTCTCATCATCCTGGAAGTTGAACTCAACCTGATAGCCATTGATACCGCCATCTTCATTAATTTCTTTAACAGCAAGCTCTGTACCATTCTTTACAGCCTCGCCATATGCTGCAGCTGCTCCGGTTATCGGGCCGATACCACCGATTTTAAAAACCTCGCCATCAGCTCCAGAAGATGCCTGTGTCTCAGCTGAGTCCGAAGTACTTGCGGATCCGCTGCAGGCAGTCATGGACATAGCCATCACAGCAGCAAGTCCGAAACTCAATACTCTTTTTTTCATAATCTTTCCTCCAATTCCATACTGTAAACT
>CAVHPN010000013.1:0-22885 GCA_963637995.1 Prevotella sp. CAG:279
CTACCAAAACTGGCACTACAGCGGTCGAGACAACGGCAGAAAGTGGACCTAAAACGGATCTTGCGGATCTGATGAGTACACAGGAGTATTTCTGTACTGTGGATGATTCTTTTATGTATTACGTTATGTATGTGACGAACAATTCTGATAAGGTTGTGAGCCTTGATCTGAATGTGACCGCATTGGATTCTACCGGCAGCATGATTGGTTCTTCTAGTGATGGAACAAAAGCGGTTGCTCCGGGGCAGACAGCCGGTATGTGGACCACGTTTGATGAATGGGACAAGATTGATAGTTTCGATTATACACTGTCTGTATCAGAGGAAAAAGAATACTCTTCGGTCTATTCTGAACTATCCATTGACTACAATATTACTGACAGCGGTATTGTTGCATCCGTGACAAACAATGGAGACACTGCCGCAGATTATGTGTGGATGGATGTGGTGTACCTTAAAGACGGGAAAATGGTTAACTTCAGTGAATTATCTTTCATGGATGATAACCAGAAATTGCAGTCGGGTGCAACTCTTTCTCAGCAGGGTACTTGCTACTCTGATTCCGGTTTTGATGATGTAGTGATTGCCATAAATGGTAGGAAATAATCTAAGGCGCGGTAAAAAATCCATTTTGATGGGGCATGGCGAAAGTTATGTCCTTTTTGTTCCTGGTAGCAGCATTTAGAAAGTTAGAGTAAGTCTTGGTTGTCGGAGAACTGCGCATGAAAGATTACCTGGAAGGATTGTCGTCCGCAGTATTGACTGAGGATGACAACCTCTCCAGGTGACATGTCATTGTTTCTTGTATTTTTCTATCAAACACTGATGTTCCTTCCTGCTTTTGTCATAATTGATTGCAACCAGGAGAATGTTACCGGTGTAATTCAAAATCGATTCAGGATATTTTTTGTTTTTTATCTGCTGTAAAGCTGTTTCTGTACTCTTATTCCATTTTAACTCAACCACCAGTGCTGGATAAGCATTCTTATACTCTGGTTTAGGAATGAAAACAAAGTCAGCAAATCCCACACCGGTGGGCAGTTCTCTGACCGGTTTGAAGTAATACTGCATTCCACTTCTTCTTTTTTGTTGCCCTGATTAACTCCTGCCTGATTTCCTCATTTGGGACGAAGGCCATCTGCATGTTTTGATCATATCCGAGGTAGCCAAGGTGAATCAAATAGGTAAGAACATCATCTTTATTTGCAAAGTTTGTTGTATCATTCTGAAAAGATGTCACATCTACGGAAACTCTATTTCCTGAAAGCATTTCAATGATTGCCCCTTTTAGTCCATCAAAGTCCATATTTATAAGTGGGACAATAGCCTCATAAGATGCGGTTCCGGACCAATAACTCTGAAAATCATCATCAATCATCAGATTTACGACTGCGTTGGGGTTGTAAACGTGGTACATTCCGAGTTGATATCCGTCGTACCAACGTTTTACTTTCTCAAAATCCTGTTCATATTTTATGCATAGTGCCTGAACTTCATTTTCAGTAAAACCGACATATGAAGCTATCGGCCCGGCTTTCAGCATCGAATAATCCTTAAAATTGTTCAATGCAGATTGTGTCTTCTCTTTTTTTATTGGAAGGATGCCGGTTAGATATGCCAACTGTATATATTTTGTTGGCTCGGTTCCCTTAAACATTCCTCGGAGAAAGTTTATATAGTCTTCCTGGGCTTTTGTATTAGATGCCTCATCACGAATAAGAACATCCCATTCATCAATGATGACAATAAATTTTTTTCCTGTTGATGCATTAATCTGCGATAAAGCTTCAGGCAATGATTTTGTATCATCAGGAAATGCATCAGGATAGTATTCTTTAAGTTCTGAAATTGTACGTTCCGAAATATACGAAACGACTTGTTCGCTGTAATAGATTTTCCGAATCTTCTGGGACGACTGTTGCAAATATAGCCTTGCAGCGTATTTAAAACCCTGTTCGTATATTTAATAAGCCCGCTTTTGTCTACATAGATTTCAGAATTTAAGGCAACCTGGAATGCAGAATTGTCTGGGTTTACAAATACTCCCATGCTTTTGGACTCCTTTCTGGTACCGTCGTCAGGCGGTATGTCGTTTTACCTAGATTTTAGCATCTATCAGGTTAAATAACAAGTAATGAAATAAGCCTTATGACTGGAGAGAAAATTTAGGGTTTGCTGAACCTCGTCATGGTAGGAATCACAAAGAATATTCCAGAACATGACGAAAAATATGAGATGCATCGTCTGCTGGGAGCACTGCTTTCCAGTGATTTAAAGGAGCAGGAAAAACTGGATATTTTGGAACATGAGTATAATATCCCAATTAACAACGAATACCTGGAAGGATTGTCGTCCGAAGGAATACGAAGAATCCGCTGAAAAAACCAAATCCGACATCTTAGAAGCACTTGATACTTCTTTCCTTAGCCCTCCTCCCCACGCCGAGTTTTTATCAGAAAAACTCGGTGATGGGAGGAGTCTTAGTGCTTCTTGATGTCGGATTTGTGATTTTTCCGGATTCGCAGTCTTGACTGAGGATGACAACCTTTCCAGGTAAGTAATTCAGTGATAGGCCATAGCGCATAGCTATTTGAAAAATGAGTTTATTTTCTGCTTAATCATATTAAAAAAAGAAGATTAAGAAAAATATAAATGCGTTTCTATTTGCTCTGATGACAAAATTGCATTATAATTTGCTTAATCACTATTTTAAACGATGATTAAGCAAATGATAATTGGGTAAAATATATACTGATTGGAATAAAAGCTAAAAGAAAGTTATGGACAGCGTTAATATATAAATTTAGATAGAAAAGCAATTTTATAGAAACAGAGAGGCATAAATAATGGATGTTAAAGATTTTTATTATGATTTACCGCAGGAATTGATTGCACAGGATCCGCTGGAGGATCGTTCTTCCTCCAGACTTCTTGTACTGGACAAGGAGACGGGTAAGATGCAGCATAAGGTATTTAAGGATATTGTTTCATATCTGCACCCGGGAGATTGTCTGGTTATCAATGATACCAAGGTTATTCCGGCGCGTCTTATAGGAAGTAAAGAGGGAACCGATGCACATATAGAGATTCTGCTCCTGAAACGTCGTGAAAATGACATCTGGGAGACTTTGGTTAAACCGGGAAAGAAGGCAAAGCCAGGTACTGTGATTAATTTTGGTGATGGTCTTTTAAAGGGAACTGTTATCGACGTAGTGGAGGAGGGAAACAGACTGATTCAGTTTTCCTATGAGGGGATTTTTGAGGAGATTCTGGATCAGCTTGGACAGATGCCACTGCCTCCGTATATTACACACCGTCTTAAGGATAAAAACCGCTATCAGACTGTTTATGCAAAGCATGAGGGTTCGGCTGCCGCACCGACAGCGGGACTTCATTTCACCAAGGAACTGTTGGAGCAGATCAAGGAAATGGGAGTTAAGATTGCCCATGTGACCCTTCATGTAGGTCTCGGTACATTCCGTCCGGTTAAGGTTTCAAATGTACTGGAACATCACATGCATTCGGAGTTCTACCGTATTGAAGAAGATGCTGCGGATATGATTAACGAGACAAAGAAAAACGGTGGCCGCATCATATGTGTCGGTACAACCAGCTGCCGTACTCTGGAATCGGCTGCTGCAGAGGACGGCACGATCAAGGCGTGCAGTGGATGGACGGATATCTTTATCTATCCGGGATATAAATTTAAGATTCTGGACTGCCTGATTACCAATTTCCACCTTCCGGAGTCGACACTGGTTATGCTTGTGTCAGCCCTGGCAGGTAGGGAGCATGTGCTGGCGGCATATGAAGAGGCTATTCGTGAGAAATACAGATTTTTTAGTTTTGGGGATGCCATGTTCATCCAATGAAATGTAAAAGATTGATTAGATGGGATGAGAACCAAAGATGGAAAAGTATCATAATGAAAAATCATATAATAAACCACTCCGAAGTGAGCCTGAAAACACTCAGATTCCGATGGATGGAGTGCGATTAAACCGTTTCTTAAGCGAATCCGGTGTCTGCTCCAGGCGGGAGGCGGATCGAAGAATTGCCGACGGCCGTGTGACGATCGACGGGCAGACAGCACAGGTCGGTCAGAAATTGATGCCGGGACAGCAGGTGGCATGTGACGGCTTACCTATAGAAAAAAAGGATGCTCCCGTACTTCTGGCTGTAAATAAGCCGCGGGGGATCGTCTGTACAACCTCTGATAAGGATCGGGCAGAAAATATAGTGGAATTTTTAGATTATCCGGTCAGAATTTACCCGATAGGGCGTCTCGACAAGGATTCTGAGGGCCTTCTTCTCATGACAAATGAGGGAGAACTGGTCAACCGTATACTTAGGGCCAGATATGGACATGAGAAGGAATATCTGGTTACTGTGGATAAGCCGGTTACGGATGAGTTTGTAGGGAAGATGCGCGCGGGAGTGGAGATCCTTGATACCGTAACCAGACCGTGTGAAGTGGAAAAGACAGGGAAAATGAGTTTTAAAATCATTCTGACTCAGGGACTCAACCGTCAGATACGCCGTATGTGCGAGGCACTCGGATACAAGGTACAGACACTTAAACGTGTAAGAATTCTAAACATCACGTTGGACGGACTTAAAACCGGTGAATACCGGGAAGTGACGGTGGCAGAGCGAAAGAAGCTGGAAGAGATTCTTGGCGGAGGGCAGAAAGACTGACAAAACAGGAAAAATCCGGGGAAATCCCAGGCAAAGATCAGGGCGGCTGAAACAACAGGTGAATTTCACATTATGAAAAAAAGATTGGCGGGAAAGGCGGATTCGGACAGGTGGCAGAGGACAAAACAAAACGTATAAAAGAATTAATTAATGAATTGCGCGCAGCAGGACGGGCGTATTATCAGGAAAGTCGCGAAATTATGAGCAATTTTGAATATGATAAGCTCTATGATGAACTGGCTTTACTTGAGAAAGAGACAGGGATTGTCTTTGCCAACAGTCCAACGCAGAATGTTGGATATGAGGTGGTCAGTGCACTTCCGAAAGAGCGCCATGAAAAGCCCATGCTTTCTCTGAGCAAGACTAAAAGTGTCGATGAGCTTAAAGAATGGCTGGGTGATCAGAAAGGGCTTTTGTCCTGGAAGATGGACGGCTTGACTATAGTTCTGACATATGAAAACGGAGTTCTAAAAAAAGCCGTAACCCGCGGCAACGGAGAGATTGGTGAGGTCATCACGGCCAATGCGAAGGCATTTGTCAATGTTCCGCTTAACATCGCTTACAAGGGAGAATTAATTCTCCGTGGCGAGGCGATTATAAGATATTCTGATTTTGAGAAGATAAATGAGCAGATTGATGATGTGGATGCGAAGTATAAGAATCCGAGAAATTTGTGCAGCGGTTCGGTGCGTCAGTTAAACAGTGAGATAACGGCGCAGCGCCATGTGCATTTTTATGCATTCAGCCTTGTAAAAGCGGATGATATAGATTTTAAAAATTCACGAAAAGAGCAGTTTGAATGGTTGAAGACCCAGGGATTTGAGGTTGTAGAGTACCATGAGGTCACGAGAGAAACTTTGTCTGACACTGTCAAAATGTATTCGGAGGCAATTGCATCCAATGATACTCCCTCAGACGGACTGGTGCTTTTGTATGATGATATCGTATACGGACAATCCCTGGGCAGGACAGCCAAATTTCCGCGCGATTCCATAGCATTTAAGTGGGCCGACGAGATACAGGAGACAAAGCTTCTCTATATCGAATGGAGTGCGTCAAGGACAGGGCTTATCAATCCGGTGGCAGTGTTTGAGCCGGTGGAGCTGGAAGGAACGACAGTCAGCCGTGCCAGTGTTCACAATATAAGCATTATGGAAGCTCTTGAGCTCGGAGCCGGAGACAGAATAATTGTATATAAGGCCAATATGATTATTCCGCAGATAGCAGACAATCTGACAAAGAGCGGTGTCCGTGACATTCCGAAAACATGTCCCGTATGCGGCGGTCAGACCGAGATACGTCAGATGAACGATGTAAAATCGCTATATTGCACGAATCCTGAATGTCAGGCTAAGAAGATAAAGAGTTTTACTCTCTTTACAAGCCGTGATGCCATGAATATCGCAGGTCTTTCGGAGGCAACACTTGAAAAATTCATCGGAGTCGGCATGATTCATGAATATTCTGACATTTATCATCTGGATAGACATCAGGAAGAGATTGTAAATATGGACGGATTCGGTCAGAAATCCTATGACAATCTCATAGAGGCGGCAAAAAAAGCATCGCACACCACATTGCCGAGATTGGTATACGGACTCGGAGTGGCAGGCATAGGTCTTGCAAATGCAAAGATGATCTGTAAACATTTTAAGAACGATTTTACTGCCATGAGACACGCATCGGCAGAAGAACTTACAGAGATAGATGGAATAGGCGATGTCCTTGCACGGGCATGGACGGCATTCTTTGCGGATGAAAAGAATAATGAGATTGTGGATCATCTGTTGTCAGATCTTACCTTTGAGTCGGAAAATGAAGAAAACGGCGAGACAGCGGATGAGGCATTTGAAGGGCTCAATTTCGTTATAACAGGTTCACTGGAACATTTTAAAAATCGTAAAGAACTACAGGAACTCATAGAAAAACGCGGCGGAAAAGTAACGGGAAGCGTAACATCCAAGACGAATTATCTGATCAATAACGATGTGACATCCTCGTCATCAAAAAATAAAAAGGCGAGGGAGCTAGGAATACCTATTCTTTCAGAGGAGGAGTTTCTAAAGCTATAAGAAGGGCAAAAGAGCGCAAGCGTTTTCTGAAGCTTCATTTATATCGCATGGTTAGGGTTTCTCTAGTTTTTTTAATAATTTTGTGTTATGATAAAATTTACTGATTTACACGATTTTTATAAAAAGGGGATATACAGCAATGCCAATTAAAATACAAAAGGATCTTCCGGCTAAGGCGATTCTTGAATCGGAAAATATATTTGTGATGGATGAGGACAGGGCGATGAGCCAGGATATCCGTCCGCTTGAGATCCTGATTGTAAATCTCATGCCGATCAAGGAGGATACGGAGACACAGCTGCTTCGTGCACTTTCCAATACGCCTCTTCAGGTCGACTGTTCTTTTTTGATGCTTCAGACCCATGTTTCCAAGAACACGTCACAGACTCATTTAAATAAGTTTTATGTGACATTTGATGAGATACGCCGCAAGCGTTTTGACGGTATGATCATTACGGGCGCACCGGTGGAAAATATGGAATTTGAGGAGATCAATTACTGGGATGAGCTCACGAAGATTATGGAGTGGAGCAAGACCCATGTGACTTCAACTCTTCATATCTGCTGGGGAATGCAGGCAGGTCTCTATTACCATTATGGTATTCAGAAACATCAGAGAAATGACAAGCTGTCAGGTATATACGAGCATCGACTTTTAAATCGTAAGGTACCGCTTGTCAGAAGCCTTGATGACTATTTCTACTGTCCGCATTCACGTTATACAGAGGATCGCGAAGAAGATATTCTTAAGCATCCGGAACTGCAGATTCTGGCCAAATCAGATGAAGCGGGTGTATTTCTGGTTATGAATCAGGATGGAAGCCAGATTTTTATTCAGGGACATCCGGAATACGACCGCATGACATTGAATAATGAGTATCACAGGGATCTGAATAAGGGACTTAATCCGCCGATACCTTGTAATTATTATCCGGATAATGATCCATTTTCCATGCCTGTACTCAAATGGAGAAATATGTCAAACACATTGTATACAAACTGGCTGAACTACTATGTATACCAGATGACACCGTATGTTTTAAAAGAGGACGATCAGGAATAGAACTTCCATGTCGCCTGACAATACTTTCAGAGAAAAAAGCCGCATCCCGGATAAGCGGGAATGCAGCTTTTTTCTTGTTCTAGCATCAGAGGAAATTGTATTGAAAAAACTTAAAACATTTAACCAAAGAAGTTGATGAAGCCCATAAGTATCAACGAGTTGAAAAAGTCGATAAACAGGCTTCCTACGATAGGAACAACGAAGAATGCCTTGGGAGCAGGACCATAGCGGTCTACGAGTGTCTTCATGTTTGCCATGGCATTTGGAGTTGCACCCATTCCGAAACCGCAGAATGCTGTTGTGAATGCGGCGGCTTCGTAGTCTCGACCCATGATATTAAATACTGCGAAGTTTGCATACAGGGCTACGATTACGGTCTGAATCAGAAGGATGATAATCATCGGAAGAGCCAGTGCAGCGAGCTGCCACAGCTTCAGAGCCATCATGGCCATGGCCAGGTAAAGGTTCAGAGATAATTCACCTATGGTGTCGATCTCATCCAACGGAAGATTGGCATCTTTCTTAATATCAATTACATTTCTGAAAATAGCACCGCAGAGCATGGCACCCATATAAGTCGGGAAGGTCAGGCCAATGGCTTTAAATCCGGCATATACAAAGGTACCTACACCGATAGCAACAGCGAGATAGACAGCAGCGTTGGTGAAGCGTCCCTTGTCGATGGTAGGAATTTCAGAGCTTTCAAGAGTCATGACGGCGTCATCGGCCGGTTTTAAATGTTTGCTTTCAACGCGTGCCCGGGCAATAGGACCGCCCATCATGGATCCGGAAACCAGGCCATAGGTAGCGGATGCCAGAGCAACGGTAGCTGCACCGACTATTGCATTGTTTTCCTCAAGGAAAGGTCCGAATGAACCGCTGGTGCCGTGTCCGCCTACAAGTGGCATAGAGCCCATGCAAAGACCTAAGAGCGGCTCAAGACCGAATAATTTTGCAAGGCTGACACCGACAATATCCTGTATACCGCACATAACTACGGTCAGGACTAAAAGCAGAAATATAGGTGCTCCGCCTTTTTTGATAAGTCTGAAGCAGGCGCTGTATCCGACACTGCAGTAAAAGATTGACATAAAGACTGTCTGAAGTGTTGTATCAAAGACAATTTCCAATGTGCCGGTGGCATATAATGCCAGATGGAGTATTGCAAAAAGTGTACCTCCTACAACCGGGGCAGGAATACAATATTTGTTCAGGAAATCAATCTTTGATTTGATTAATTTTCCAATCCAGAATACTATGGCACCCAGAGCGCAGGATTGGAAAATATCAAGTTCAATTGTTAACATAAAATATCCCCCTTCTCGCTTCCATATACGAAAGCCTTAATACATCATAAACTCATGAAATCAATATGCTATTTCCTCCTGAGGTCAGAGTAACAGGTCTTTTCTTCAAAATCTAACTGTTTCTTATTGTGAGAGATACAGGAAAAATCAGTAAATACAGAATGAAACATATCTGTGATGTATTTTGAAGGTATTTAGGTGCAATAGCATCAATGTTATAAATAATATGATGAAGTCTGACTTCAATATGTAGATGGATTTTGTAGGCATCATTAAATACAAATAAATCAAGTAACCGATACAATAGAAAACAGTTTTACACTGTATACAAGAGATGATAAAATACCATCATAGAAGCAAAGTTGTTTATGGTCACCTTTTCCATGCGGAAGTGTGAAAGTCAGGAGGATGAGATAATGCAGGATGTGAGGATGGTGTTTTCAGAGAATAAAGAAAACGCAGCAAAGAAGAGGCTGCTATCTAAGAAGGATCAGTCAGAACGAAAAGAAATCCGCAGATTACGCCTTGAGCTGGAAGAGATGGGCGGTTATTGTCATACTCTTCAATGTGAAAATATCCGCCTGAGGGAATTTATCCAATCATTGTTTGAAGAGGTTTATCCGGATATGGAGCCGGAGGATCTCTCACTCCTGAAAGTATATAAGAAGGTGTAATTTATGTTGGAAGGAATTGTATTACTTGCATTTGTGGCTGCGCTGGCAGTCTGTGTATTTGCCGGAAAATCAGTATTGTGGGCGCTGGCAGGAGGCTACCTGATTTTTTGCGCATATGGATTGTTTAAGAGGCACAGTCTTGCAGAATTGGGAAAAATGTCGTTATCAGGTGTAAAAACCGTGAGAAATATCCTTATGATTTTCGGACTCATAGGTTTTATCACGGCTCTGTGGCGAATGTCGGGCACTATTGCCGTAATCGTATGCTGGTCGTCCAGGCTCGTATCACCGTCGGCCTTTCTGTTGATTGCTTTTCTGCTTAATTGCATGGTTTCGATTCTTACCGGGACATCCTTTGGAACCGGGGCTACGATGGGAGTCATTTGTATGGCCATGGGACGGGCGATGGAGCTTGATCCGTTCTGGATAGGAGGAGCTGTTCTTTCCGGAATATACTTCGGTGACAGATGTTCGCCGGTATCATCGAGTGCCAATCTTGTATGTATCCTCACAAAAACAGATATTTATGAAAATATCCGCGGGATGGTAAAGACATCAATTGTACCTTTTATAGTTACATGCATTTTCTATTATACAGTGGGTAAATCTATGACTGCCGGAAACGGACGTATGGATGTGGAAGGCCTCTTTTCAAACAGTTTTGTTCTCCACTGGAGCGCAGTGATTCCGGCAGTGATTATTCTGCTCCTTTCCGCCTTCAGGGTGGAAGTGAAGAAGACAATGCTTATAAGTATTGTTATTGCGGTGTTTTTAAGTGTAATACTTCAGGGAAAATCATTTGAAGAAGTTTTCAGAATGTGTATTACCGGTTATCAGGCTAAAGATCCGGCCATCAGCTCCATGATGAACGGCGGAGGTCTGAAATCAATGATCAATGTTGCGGCAATTGTGAGCCTTTCATCCTGCTATGCCGGAATTTTTGAAGGAACGGGACTCCTAAAGCCGATTCAGGGAAAGATAGAGATCCTGAGCAAAAAAATGACTTCATTTGGCGCAACTTTAATTGTGTCGATCGCTGCATCTATGATTGCGTGTAATCAGACACTTGCGATTATGCTTACTGACCAGCTGTGCAAGGCAGAAAATCCTGATAATAAGAAGTTTGCGATAGATCTGGAAAATACTGCGGCTGTCCTGGCACCGCTTGTTCCCTGGTCGATAGCCGGAGCTGTTCCGCTCGCAGCCTTAGGCGCACCTACATCTAGTATGCTGGTGGCATCCTATCTGTATATTTTGCCTATCTGGAGTTTTGTAGTAAATTCACATGCCGCCTTACGGCAATATCACCATGAATAAAAGCCGGAAGATCCTACTGCCTATGCAGTAAGGTCTTCCGGCATTTTTTACCTGCTTTTGCATATCTTTTTTAGTCTGTATTTTTTCTGGATACTCTCGCCTCTTCCAGATAATTATAAAGCGTATATTTGGAAATCTGCATTGCGTCGCATAAAAGGAGACTTGTCTTGGTGATTTTAAAGACACCTTTTTGATCAAGGTAATCAAGTGCACGCACTTTTTCTTCCTTGTTCATCAGCATCATCGGCTTGCCTATCATGGATTCTGCCTGATAGATATAGTGCTGCAATATATCGTCGACATTCTTTTTAAGAATAAAATCATGGTCAGTCATGGCCTGAGAATTTGCTTTTCCGGTTCCGTCGGCATTTTCTGCAGAATTACCATCAGCAGATCCAACACTGCCTGGCTGTGTGGATGAAAATCCGATCCCACCGTCGATCTGTGCATCTACGGCAGGTGATATGCCTGTGGTGCCGGGCCGTCCTATCAGGTTTTGCAGTGCGCTCTGAGCCAGATAAAGATCTTTTACATCCATATTTAGGCATACGGAACCGATAATTTTATGGTTTTCATCTTCAATAAGTGTTGTACATGATTTAAAAAGACGATCCTTCTGGCTTGTATCAAGAGAGATAATAGAGTTTTTGAGCGGCTCTATATCATTTCCGAACTGTGTGATCATGCCGCCGCGGGGGGAACCGCCTACCTCGCGCCCTGTAAGCTGAGAGTTAAAGGCGTAGACAATAGTGTGATCATAGCCCTTCCTGTAATCATGAACAATAATCTCACAGTTATCACCGAGAAATTTCTGCAGCCCTTCCAGAAAACGAATGAGAAAATTAAAATCCATGTAGTTGGAAATCTCCATATGTGCCTCCTGTCGTTAAGTTTTCTTTAAGAATTTGCTTTTCTTTTGTCAAAATCATTTCAGAATATCTTCATTCATCTTAACCTCAAACAAACTGTTTGTCAATTAACAAACCATTTTGTAAGTTTTTCTTGACATTTTGTAAGTATCTTCATATAATTGAGAAAATCAAACAGATAGTTAGCCTAACAAAAAATAAGTTTGAGAAAAGCTGTTTATTGATTCATGAGTAAAAATGCTTAATTTCCGTAGTATTTCTTGCAGAAAAGCATTTTGAAATCGAAAGTGAGGGAGAAGGATGGACAGGGACAGTTACGTATACAAAACACCGGCATCAAAACTGGTGCAGGTGGCTGCGATTGCAGCGGAATACAAGGGAAGACCGGATATGCTGATGACGGTAATTATCAGATCGCAGAAGGTTGTGTCGGCATTTTCCAAGGAAGTGGCCTCGGTTATAGCTAGAGAGATGGATATTCCGATGAATAAGGTGTACAGTTTCATCACTTTTTATGCGATGTTGTCGGTAAAGCCGAGGGGGAAATACATCGTCAGAATGTGTAAGAGCGCGCCCTGTCATGTGCACGGTGCGCAGGCCGTGGTTCAGGCTATGGAGGATCAGCTGGGAATAAATATCGGAGAGACAACAGATGATGGCCGTTTTACCCTAGAATACTGTCCGTGTCTCGGACTTTGCGAGATATCTCCGGCTATCATGATTAACGAACGGGTATATGGAAATCTGACACCGGAATCTGTTAGAGATATTATCAAGCAATATATACGGGAGGATGTGGAGTAGTATGGAGGAAATGCATGTTTTGCTCAAAAACCGCGGAAAGATCAATCCCAGAAATTCGCAGGAATATGCAGACCGCGGCGGATTTGAAGCCTTAAAAAAAGCTCTTTCCATGAAGAGTGAAGAGATTATTGATGTAGTCCGTGCCTCCGGTCTTCGCGGACGCGGCGGCGCTGGATTTCCAACCTATCGCAAGATGGAATTTACCGCCAACGCATCTGACCCGGTCAGATATATTGTATGCAATGCTGATGAGGGGGAACCTGGAACCAACAAGGACAGGATTCTTCTCTCGACGGATCCGTGTGCGATTTTCGAAGGGATGGCAATAGCCGGAAAGGCAGTGGGGGCACATACCGGTTATATCTATCTTCGTGCGGAATATACATACCTTTTTCCTGTACTTAGGGATGCCCTTGATGATGCTGAGAAGCGTGGATATCTGGGAAAAAACTTGATGGACAGCGGGTTTGATTTTGAGATCAAGTTCCGTTCAGGCGCCGGTGCTTACGTCTGTGGTGAAGAGACAGCGCTTTTTGAGTCCATCGAGGGAAAACGAGGCGAGCCGCGTTTTCGTCCGCCGTTTCCAAGCATTCACGGTCTTTTTGGAAAACCGACCATGTTAAATAATGTAGAAACACTGGCTAATATTGCTCCGATTATTTTAAACGGTGCAGAATGGTATCGCAGCATCGGTACGGCCAACAGCCCGGGAACGAAGCTTTTTACGGTCTGCGGAAATGTGGTTCGAAGAGGCGTCTTTGAATTCCCGATGGGCGTGAATCTCAAGGATATTATTTACGAAGTGTGCGGTGGCATCGCTGGTGGAAAAGGACTTCTTGGCGTGCAGACAGGTGGTACTTCGGGTGCGATAATTAACGCAGACCAGATTGATATGACACTGGACATCGATACGGTTTCGGCATCCGGCGGACGCTTGGGCTGCGGTACGATTCTTGTAATCGATGACAGCAACTGTATTGTAGATATTGTGCGAAACAACTTAGACTTCTTTCGCGGTGAATCCTGCGGAAAATGTACACCGTGTCGTGAGGGAGGTCAGCAGCTTTACAACCTGGTTACTCGTATCAGCCGTGGACTGGCGACACTGCCGGATTTGGAAAAAATTGACGAACTGACGGAGACGATGCGATTGACCGCGCTTTGCGGCCTCGGACATTCGACCGCGGTACCGGTGCAGACGAGCATTCAGAACTTCCGTAAGCAGTATCTGGCACATATTGACAGGGACTATTGTCCGATTTGTGCATCATCAAATGCGGGAAGATTCGAGCAGAAAGGGGGACGATAAGGATGATGGTACATTTAACTATAGATGGACAACCTGTGGAAGTTTCAGAGGGAACCACTATACTGGAAGCGGCAAAAAAGGCCTGTATCCATATTCCGACCCTCTGCTACCATGAGGATCTCAGTATCAAGGCAGTCTGTCGCATCTGCGTAGTAGAGGTAGAGGGACAGAGGCTTCTCCCAACTGCCTGCAGTACACCGGTTTCTGAGGGGATGGTCGTGCAGACGGCATCTCCTAAGGTTCTCAAGGCAAGAAGAAATATACTTGAGCTTATTTTCGCCAGACATCCACAGGAGTGTCTGGTATGTCCGAAAGATGGAAAATGTGACCTTCAGAAGGTTGCACAGGATATCGGCATGCATCTGGATATACGCTATGACAAGCAGGTTCGACATCAGAGAGATGACTGGAGTTCGCCTGCCATCATGAGAAATCCTCAGAAATGTATTTTGTGCGGACGCTGTATGGAGGTATGTAATGAAATTCAGGGTATCAATGTGCTTTCCAAGGAAAATCGTGGATTTCACACCCTGATTGCACCGGCATATGGGGAAAAACTGGCAGATACCAACTGTATTAACTGCGGACAGTGTGTTCAGGTGTGCCCTACGGGCGCGTTGACAGTACATTACCATACCTACGGGTTATATCGCCAGAGAGAACTTGGAAAGAAGCTTGTTATTCAGGTGGCACCGTCGGTTCGTATTACTCTTGCCGAGGCACTGGGAGAGCAGCCGGGAGTGGTAAGTACTGGACGTCTGGTATCGGCACTTAAGCGTCTGGGATTTTATAAGGTATTTGACTCGGATTTTTCCGCGGACCTTACGATTATGGAAGAGGGCACAGAGCTTCTAAATCGTTTAAAAAACGGCGGAACACTGCCTATGATTACTTCCTGTTGTCCGGCATGGGTCAAATACTGTGAAACCTATGCACCAGAGTATACAAAGCACTTGTCAACGGCAAAATCACCTCAGCAGATGTTCGGTGCACTTATAAAGACATGGTTTGCTAACCGGGAAGGAATAGATCCGAGTGAAATCTGCAGTGTTTCCGTTATGCCCTGTACGGCAAAGAAGTTTGAATGCACCCGTCCGGAAATGAGAGACAGCGGTTATCAGGATGTGGATATTTCCATTACGGTGCAGGAGTTGGCTGCTCTTATCCGCGCAGGCGGAATAGAGTTTGCAGAGCTGCCGGATACACCATTTGATGATCCGTTTGGGGAGGGCAGCGGTGCAGGACTGATATTCGGCGCCACGGGTGGAGTCATGGAGGCTGCACTCCGTACCGTCTATGCGGTGGTAACTGGCAGACAGATGGAACATCTTGAATACACTCCGGCCCGCGGCTTTGAGGGGATCAAGGAATCTCAAGTAGATTTGAATGGCCAGATTATCAAGGTTGCTGTGGCCCATGGTATCAAAAATGCAAAAGTTCTGCTGGAAAAGGTAAAAAACAAAACAGCAGATTATCAGTTTATAGAGATTATGGCATGCCCGGGAGGCTGTATCGGAGGCGGCGGAAATCCGCCAAAGACATGGTCGATCATGGAAAAACGGAAAAAGGCCATATATGAAGCGGAAGGCAAACTTCCGGTAAGACAATCACACGAAAATCCCGCCATAAAGAAGATTTATGAGACATATCTGGGAGAGCCGTGTGGAGAATTGTCACACAAATTGCTGCATACAGAGTACTGCAATAGGCAGGATCTGTTGCAATAAATATTCCAACATCATTTTCTTAAAGCAAGGCAAAAACCTGAGAACTGATTTCGATGCTGCTGCTGTTGCCTCTCTGACTGTTGTTGTTCGCTTTCTTTCACAACATCTGTCCGCCTGCGACGGACTAAAGTCCGCCTCGTTCGGACGGATGTGTTCAAGATGCGTACAACGGACAGTCAAGAAGGCTATGGCAGCAGCACCGGGAGATATTCTCAGGTTTTTACATGTTGTAAAAAGGGATAGTAAATCTGGGAAATTCGTGATAATATAAGAGGGCATAAGAATAATAGCGGTGATTTGACAGCACAGGTTTAGCCTGTAAGCTTTCAAAAAGACTGCAATTTATCTAATAGAAAAGGAGATTTTATCATGGAAATCACAAAAGCAACTACTATGGGCGAGATGCTTCAGTATGATATGGGTATTGCATATGTTCTGATGGAGGCAGGCATGCACTGTGTCGGCTGCCCGTCCTCAATCGGTGAGTCTCTGGAGGAGGCTTGCATGGTACACGGCCTTAACGCAGATCAGGTTATGGCAAATATCCAGGAGTATTTGAATGCAAAGAAAGAGTCTGAGCAGGCTGAATAATAATCAGGATACAAATATTGCTACTGAAAGTACAGGCGGTCACACCCTATCTCGATGTGACCGCCTGCATTTTTGCTTTATGGATAAAATTGGTTCGGGTGTCAAAACACCCAAACTTTTGGGTACACGAATTGTTCCGTGCTTCGCACTCCCACAATTCTACTTCAATTCGGATTCAAATTATAGATGCGAGAGCTTTCTGTTTATGTTAAAATACGGAAAAAGGCAGGTGGTAGCAGTGAATGCACAAGAAGTTATACGGGAAACGGCAAAATTATGCAGATCATTTCATGCAAAAGAAATCATTCTATATGGCTCACGTGCTAAAGGAACAGCGAGAGAACGCAGTGACATTGACATCGCTGTCTCAGGAGTGATGGATTTTGATACGTTGTTGGAGGCGGTAGAAGCTCTGCCTACACTTTACAGCGTGGATCTGCTCAATCTGGATACGTGCAGGAATCAGTTGTTGTTGGAGGATATCAGGGAATATGGATGCAAAATTTAATCGTAGATTTCAGTCGTTTTGCAATTCGCTGGATGCCTTGGCAGAGGCGAAACAGAGAGATTTAAGTGATTCATTTGTGCTGAGTGGTACAAGTGCAAAATTCAGTATTACATTTGATCTGTCATGGAAGGTCATGAAAGATATTCTGGTGCAGCATTATGCCATAACCGGCTTTGTGACGGGTTCCCCGAGAGAGGTGCTGAGAGAGGCGTACAAAGCAAATCTGATTTCGGATGACGCATGGATGCAGATGTTAAAGGTGAGAAACGAACTGGCACATGATTATGACTGTGAGATAGTGAAAGAACATTGTTATGCGATTGTGGAGCAGTATATTGATTTGTTTTACGAGTTTAAACATAGAGTGAATGGTCTGAATCTGGATGAAGAAGAGTAGAGTAAAGTGGCGAAATCTCTTTTTGACCGCAATGTGACACCGGGGTATGAGCATATGATTATAGCGGTTCCGGTGACCTTTGCGGTCAATGAGAAGCTGAAAGACTGACGGATCTCCCGGGAGTCGATTCTTGATAGGAGGCAAGTGATCTTACGCCTTAATTTTCTTCTCCTCCAGATCCCGGTAATATTCCTTTACCATATCAATAAAGTCCCTTGCATGCGGAGAAATGATGCTGTTCTTTCTATATAATAAAAGAAGAGGCACACTGAATGGCGGATTATCAACTGTGAAGAAGGCAAGCTGCTCTACATGGGCAGTATGGCGGATTCCTCCTTCAGGCAGGAAGGTGATGCCGAATCCTCTTGCAGCAAGGTTGGCAGAAGTAGTACTGCTGGTAGTATAGAGCGCGTCTTTTGGCTCCATATTCATCTTCGCAAAGAGATTTTTCATGGCATGACCCATGACCTGATCTTCCTGAAGGAGAATGAAACGCTCATGGCGTAATTTTTTCATGTCGATAGGAAGCGGATGGTCAGGGGTGCCTGCTTCAAGACCGCAGATTGCCGGGTGCTCTTTGCTGGCAACTAAGAGAAGCCGCTCATTAAAAACGGTATCATAGACAAAGTCGTCCAAATTGAGTGGCATATTCATCAGGGCAAAATCTATCTGATCTTCCTGTAAGAGCTTGGACAGATGAGCCGTGTGGTGTTCACGCAGGGTAATGCGCACATCAGGATGACTTTCTGAATAACTTGGCAGTATATCAGGAAGCAGGACAGAACCGCGCCAAAGCGTCATACCTACGTTTAAGGTGCGGCTTCTGCCTGTTTTCATCTCACTGAGCTGTTCCTCAAATTGTCCTGTCAGGACACCTACGCTCTCAAGGTAACGCATATAGATTTTACCGGCTTCAGTCAGCTTGAGCGGCATATGACTGCGATCGAAGAGCTTAACGCCTAATTCTTTCTCGGTTCGCGCGATACACTGGCTCAGGTACGGCTGCGACAGATACAATTTTTCTGCTGCCTTTGAAATACTCCCCTCTCTAACCGTTGTAATAAAATATTCAGGGTTTTTGATATACATTGTTGGCCTCCATTATGCTGAGTTAGCAGTTATTTTATAGAACTATTTTCAATTACTTATATTATTGCAAATGAATAATAATTATATGCCAGTACAGGGAATGGCATTTTAAATAATTGCGTGCTATATTATAGCCATCAGGAAAAAACAAAAGTTTTCACTTGAAAATGCCTTTGCAATTTATAATAATATTACAATAACGATATGTCAAGTGAGTAACCGACCTGATTCTATACCAAAACCTTTTATGTATAAGTTTTGACAGCTATCCGTTACCAGTTTATTTCTTCTAAGTATTTTAAACCCTATTGCATCAACCCTCCAGGTAAGGTCAGAAGCCAATGCCCTTGCCACAAAAGTTATCCGAAGATTCCCTCTCGGAGGATGACAAAAAGTTTCCATGGAATTGCTGCCGAATGGGTGACGGATTTCAAGGCAGAAATGGAGAAAAAGATTTAATAAAAGACCGTTTGGTAAGGAGTTGACCCCTCCTCGCTGGACGGTCTTTTATTAGTTTTTGTGAAGAATATCGTTGATGATCAGTTGTATGTGAGCACGTTCCTCGGTTGACAGGCCGGAAATGTGCAGGTAATTCTCATCGTCCAATCCCAAAAGATAGTCGGTTTTTACGTGAAAAAAAATTGCAAGCTTTATAAGCATCTCAATGGAAGGCTGAATATTATCATTTTCCCAGTTTGAAACACATTGCTTTGAAACACCGAGAGACTTGGCGAGATCAACCTGAGAGAGATTGTATGAGAGCCGCAATTCACGAATCTTAGTATTAAGCATAGAGATTCCCTTTCAACATCAAAATATCCGTTACATCGAAGCTGCAGTATATCATTTTTTGCAAAAAATGCGCAGGCTTATGTACAGTAACAGAAATACAATACTATTGTATTGTAATAATTGACTAAATAAAAATACTATGGTATTTTAAAAATGGATTATAGGTGTAGAAGGAGAAGTTTATGTTATTCAATTCATTGCAGTTTCTGCTGTTTTTCCCAATTGTTTTGTTGATGTATTATGTGATGCCTAACAGGTTAAAAAATATATGGCTGCTGGCGGCAAGCTATTTTTTTTATGCCTGTTGGAATGTGAAATATTGTCTGCTGTTGATGATTTGCACGGTAATTACTTATTTTGCGGCATTGATAGTTGATATGCGAAATAATGAAGGTTGTTTGAGAAAGAAAGTCTTTGTACTGGCGCTGCTTTTGATTTTCGGTATATTGGCAGGATACAAATATACTAATTTTGTAATCGGAAATATAAATTCATTTTTAAAATTTTTTAAAACAGGAATTGAATTGCGAAAATACAGCATAGTTCTGCCGGTCGGAATTTCTTTTTTTACATTTCAGGCAGCAGGTTATCTGATTGACGTCTATCAGGAGAAAATTCGTGCGGAAAAGAGCTTTATAGATTATGCATTGTTTGTTTCGTTCTTTCCGCAGCTCCTTTCCGGACCGATCAGCAGGGCGGGCGCGGTGCTGCCGCAGTATCGCAGCATCAGAAAGTTTCAATATGAAAACTTGCGGGACGGATTTTTACAAATGATATGGGGATTTTTCCTGAAGCTGGTTATCGCAGACAGGGCAGCCATTTTTGTCGATACTGTTTATGGTGAGTTTTATCGTTATACTGGTTTAGCCATTGTGTTTGCTACTGTGATTTACGGAGTGCAGATTTATTGCGATTTCTTCGGATATTCATCTATGGCAACAGGTGCGGCAAAAATGTTGGGTATTGAACTGCCGAATAACTTTGATACTCCGTATCTATCCATGTCAATTAAGGAGTTCTGGAGAAGATGGCATATCTCATTGAGCTCATGGTTGAAAGATTATGTCTATTTTCCATTGGGTGGAAGCCGATGTTCAAAAGTAAGGAAGCAGATTAATGTTGCAGTTACCTTTCTTGTCAGCGGATTATGGCATGGCTCGAAATGGTCTTTTGTGGCCTGGGGACTTCTTCATGGCCTGTACCAGATTGTGGGCGATCTGCTGACTCCGGTGAAAAACGTACTTTGCAACCGATTAAAGATAAATACTGAAACAGGAATTTTTTGCATGTTTCGTATGGCAATAACATTTTGTCTTGCTGATTTCGCGTGGTTATTCTTTCGGGCAGATGGTTTTTTAAATGGCTGTAGAATGTGCCGCAGAATATTAACAGAGCTTCATCCGCTTAGTCTGATGGGAGATGCAGTCTATAAGTTTGGACTTGATGAGAAAAATTTTCGATTATTGATGGTATCTATTATAGTTTTACTGCTGCGGGATATTATGACGTATCGAGGTGTCTGCGTACGAAATTGGTTTTTAAAGCAAAACTGGGTGTTTCGTGAGATGGCTACAGCGGCTGCAATTTTATTTATCATGCTGACAGGCATATGGGGGGATTCTTACAATGCATCAAATTTCATTTATTTCAAGTTCTAAGATAAGAAAAATAATCAGCATTCTTGTGCTGGGAGTTTTGGTTATCAGCGGAACTATATTTTTGCAGGGCGTTACCATGAGAGATAACAGCGGTTTTAAATATCGTCCTTTTTTTGAAGAGGATACAGAGTATGATGTCATGTTTTTTGGAACAAGCCACGTAATCAACGGTATTTTTCCGATGCAGCTTTGGAATGACTACGGTATTACATCCTACAACTTTGGCGGGCACGCAAATTCAATAGCGACATCCTACTGGACCATGGTGAATGCCGTGAAGTATCATAAGCCCAAGATTGCCGTCCTCGATGTGCTGGGGGCGCAGCAAACCTCACCATCCATGGATATCAGTAATGCACATTTGACATTTGATGTATTTCCGATGACCATGACAAAAATTGCAGCGATTCGTGATATTTTTCCGGATGACAGAAAAAAACAGTCTGAACTGCTGTTCCCTTTCAGCATTTATCATAACCGGTGGAATGAAATAGGACCAAATATGGTAAAGTCGGCACTTGGTATTCATGAATCAAGTTCGAAAGAAAAGGGCGCAGAATCCAGGATGAAGGTTGATGTCCCGATGGAGATGAGGTTGATCAATAAAAATGAACGGATGGAAGACGACACATTGGGTCTGCAATATATTCAAAAATTCATAACATTCTGTAATGAAAATGGTATTGTACCGCTCATCATCAATATTCCGTATCCGGCATCGGAAGGTGACCAGAAAGCGGCTAATGCGGCCGTCATGCTTGCAAAAAGGCAAAATGTTAATGCAATTAATTTTCAGTATATGGATACAGTCGATTTTGATACAGATTGTTATGATAAATCTTCACACTTAAATCCATCCGGTGCGCGCAAAGTCACGGATTATCTGGGCAGCTATCTGATTTCACACTACGATTTGTCAGATCACAGGAAAGAGCCTCAATATAACTGTTGGAAAGATGACTATAAGGAATATTATTCATATTTGGTCGATAATATAAAAAGTCACGATGATTACAAAGAAATGCTGATGCTGCTGAATAACGAAAATTTCAGGGCTAAACTGGAAGTAACCAAAGATTATGAACCGGATAAGGTTGAAAGAAAGCTTGAAAATCAGCTTGGAAAGAATCTTTACATCAAAAAAGTTTCAAAGGTAGAAACAGAGCAGGGAGAGGAAGGAACCGTTAGACTCACGGTCTACAATGCCAAAAATAATGAAGAGATTGTTTCAAAGGTATATAAAGAAAAATCAAACATGATGATTTTGAAGGATGAGTAAACATAGGTTTATTGTATATGAGTTTCCACATTGATAATGAAGGTGTGGAAACTTTTTTTGCTTTACAATATAATGGGAAAAAACAATAACCAGGAGGAGAGAAAAATGAGTACACAGGAGATTCTCTGGCAGACCCAGATAAAAACCGTCAACGAAAATAACCCTTTTATGCGCCACAACAACATCCGTGCCACCTATCTGGATGGCGACCATGCCGAGGTCCGCGCACAGGCGGGAGAAACCGGGCGCAATGCGATGGGGAGTGTTCACGGTGGACTGATGTTTATCATGGGCGAGATGGCAGCAGGCCTTCTTGCCAGAAATGATGGACGCAAATACGTGACACTGGACACCAGCTTTCGTTACCTGCGTTCCAGCATGGGAGAGAAAGAACTGGTGGCAGAAGCTTCATATATCAAAAAGGGTAAAAGCATCGTGAACTGCCGGTCGATTATTCATGAGGATGGGAGTGATAAGACTCTGGCGGAAGGCGAGTTTTCATTTTATTGCTTAGGTATATAAATGATGTTGGGGTCAAAAGGTCTTTTGACCCCTCTGATACCAGATTGCTTCGCACAATGTGCTCTCGCAATCTTCAAAAACATTCGTAATTCGCTCATTTTTCTTCGAAAAATGGCTACTTACTCATGTTTTTGGCGGGTCCCAAGGTCACAACTTCTCCTGCAAGCAAGCTTGCGTCGAATTTCTGACCTTTTGACCCTGGTATCATAT
>CAVHPN010000014.1:0-2472 GCA_963637995.1 Prevotella sp. CAG:279
CTAATGTTTCAATTATTTTGGGACATTTTCAAAAATGCTTGACACTCTTTTTGGGTGTCTCCTGCCTACGGCTTCGTCCCTTTTCCAGCTCATGTATACGTTCCGGAGTCGAGGTTTCGATAATATATCGTGGGCGATGCTTTGCCTCAAGATAGATCTTTCCGACGTATTCACCGACGATACCCACTGACAGTAGAAGCAGTCCGCCGATAAACCATACCGATACCATCATGCTCGCCCATCCACTGATGGTATTCCCTTTGAAAAAATCAATCACGGTCCAAATAAGAAAGCCGATACTGACAAAGAACGAGGCAATTCCCATAAATGTAATCAACCTGATCGGCTTTGTGCTGAGGGAAGTGATTCCCTCTATCGCAAAGGCAATCATCTTTTTCAGCGGATACTTGCTTTCTCCGGCAGCCCTCTCCTTCCGATCGTAATAAACCACGTCTGATGGATATCCAATCATCGGAACAATACCGCGAAGGAAAAGATTAACCTCCGAAAATTCAGCCAGTCCTTTAAGTGCCCTCCTGCTCATCAGGCGATAATCGGCGTGATTGTATACCGTATTTGCCCCCAGAAAATTCATGATTTTGTAAAATCCCAGGGCGGTTGTTCGTTTAAAAAATGTATCTGTTGTTCTATGGCGGCGTACTCCGTACACTATATCACAGCCCGCCATATATCTTTCGATCATGGCATCACAGGCATCCACATCATCCTGAAGATCCGCATCCATAGAGATTGCAGCATCACATCTTCGTCTTGATGCCTCAAAAAGTCCGGCCAGAAGTGCATTCTGGTGTCCCCTGTTTCGGCTTAATTTCACGCCTGCAAAGCGCTCATCCTTATCGTGAAGCTCCTCTATGAGTGTCCAGGTTTTATCCTTAGAACCATCATCCACCATGAGTACACGGCTTGCAGGATGAATTTTCTTATTCCTTACAAGGTCATCTAATTTTTTTCCTAAAAATTCCGCAGTCAGCGGAAGTACTACTTCTTCATTGTAGCACGGTACAACAAAATAAATAACCGGTGCTCTTCCCATCCTGATGTTCTCCTGCTATCCGGGTCAGAGTTCAAGTATCAAATACACTCTTACCTATTTAATCCATACACCGTTGGCGTCAACCTTGTATCCGTCAGGTGTAGTCGTATTTACGTAAAGGGCACCGTCAGCTCCCACATAATACCAGTAGCCATTGGTCTGAATCCAGCAGCTCTTTGCCATCACACCGTTCTCGTTGTAATAACGCCATGAACCGTCAACAAGCTTCCATTCATTAACTGTAGTAGCAGTCTGACTACCGGAAGTTGAATTATTGCCGGAATTATTTGTCGTATTGTTTGAAGTGCTGTTATTGTTTGAAGTACTGCTATTATTTGTTGTATTGGTTGTATTCGATGTATTTGTTGAATTTGCAATTACCGCATAGCCATAATCAAGCAGCTTCTTGGTATCGTCATACTGAGTCTGCGAGCTCTTTAATATAACGGCAATCATACGCACACCGTTTTTCTCCACGCAGGTTACAAGGGTATTGCCTGCCAAGGACGTATAGCCTGTCTTTCCGCCTACGATACCCTCATAGTACTGAGAATTGGCAGGATTGAGCATCTTATGTCCCATGGTAAGCTTACGTACCGAAGGCACACTTGCGGTTGCCGGGAAATCATAATGAAGTGTCGAAGCAACCTGACGAACAGTTGCGTTGTTAAACGCTGCGTTGGCAATCAGAGCCATGTCATGTGCTGTCGTATAATGATTGGAATCATTAAGACCGTTCGGATTGGCAAAATGAGTATGTGTACAGCCAAGTGATGCCGCCTTCTCATTCATCTTATCCGCAAAGGCACTTACACTTCCTGACACATGTTCGGCAAGGCCATTTGCTATCTCATTGGCAGATTTAAGCATCATGCCGTACAGACAATCCTTTACCGAAAATTTATCACCGGCCTTGACCTGTAAAGTTACCGCACCTGATTCAAGATTGGAAACTGCTGTCTGTGAAAAAGTGACAGTATCATCCAGATTGCAGTTTTCTGCAACCAAAAGTGCGGTCATAAGCTTGGTGATGCTGGCCGGATAGTATGTAGTATCTTCATTTTTTGAAAATAAAAAAATATTATGTGTTGCATCATAGAGAACAGCTCCCTGTGCTGCCACTACAGGCTGTGCTACGTTCTGAGTATTGACTGTGAACGCAGCTGATGATGCAGTATTAGTATTGGCTGTCTCCAAAGCAGGACCGGAAGCCACATCTGAAGATGCGAATGCAGTCCACGAAACCGACATAGTAAGTGCCATTCCCAGACAAAGGGAACGGAATGATTTTTTCCATTTATTCATGGTTATTGTCCTTCCATTGATATATTTCAGTTTACACTGAACTCAATTTTACAGCATTTTAGCTGACAATACAAGCTTACTGAAAAAAAGGGATTATTACAATTTTATTAAAT
>CAVHPN010000014.1:2554-46782 GCA_963637995.1 Prevotella sp. CAG:279
CTGCCCGAACTTTTACTCTTCTTTCTTTTTCTTTTTCCTGTAAAACAGCAGGAAGAGAACTGCCGCTCCGGCGACAAACATCTCCAATACATCTCTTATAAGATCAGCGTTGTCACCGGTCTTTGGATTTCTGTTTTTACCGTAGACGTTGCCATATTCGTCTATGTATCCGTCCTCTCCGTTCTTTAAACGGTCACGGTTTGCCGGTGCAACTCTGCCAGGGTCTTCGAGAACCGAAGAGTCGCGGCCGCCTGACTTATTGGTTTCAGGATCCGGAGTAACCGGTTCTACAGGTTCCGTTGGTATTACAGGCTCTGTAGGTGTTACGGCTTCCGTAGGTGTCAGCGAATCAAGTGCCGGTCCGGTTGGTTTGTTTCCTTTTGGATTCTTCTCACTACCGGAACCTCCGGACGATCCGCCACTGCTGCCGCCTCCCCGTTTCGAGTTGATAAAATGAGCATCCAGAGAGCCTGCCGGCAAGATACTTCCCTCGCTGTTTTCCGACGTCGTAACGTATCCGCCCTTATCTGCTTCTGTCTCATATACAACATAGGTTACGTCTCCCGGAAGGCCGGAAGCTTCAAGACTTTCACCGCCTTTAAGAGTAATTTCTGCCTTACTGTCCGTAAATGTAATATCTCCATAGGTACCGTCCGGTAATTTGCTTCCATCCGGTAATTTACCCACTTCAATCGTGAAATGGAATTCCTTCAGTTTACTTGCACCACTGCCTTTTACTTCTTTTGAGACAGTCAGGCTTCCATTTGCCACATTCTTAAGTGTCAGCTCATTGCCATCGTCATCTTTAGAATAATATACTCGATAACCATCAGGCACTATCTCTTCCACTTTGTAGTAGTAGCGAATACCATTTTCATTTGTCTGAAGAATATTTGCATAAATGAAATTCCATGTTCCATCTGACTGCTTATACCGTGTAGGCTTTGCACCTGCTATTTCTTCCCAGTCAGTCTTTCCTGAAAGTCTGCGATAAAGCTTCAATTCGATCTTATCAGGTCTACTCGTGCCGTCACCATCGAACCATGTCTTTTGACCTGCAAGGTCAGTCTCCTTCTTAAGAAGATTGGTAAGCGATGCTTTTCCGTCATTATCAAACACTGCCTTCTGATCTGCCTCAAGACAAATATAACTGCTGCCCGGAAGAAGCGAATCTGCCTGTGCCTCTGGAACAGCTTCCCTTACAACATAGGTATAGCGATTTCCGTCCATATCGTACATCGGCATATTTTTCCATGTAAATGTCCACTTATTGCCGTTTTTCTTTACTACTGCCGACAAGTCAGAGAGTTTTTCTGTTTCTCCATCTTCAACGAAACGGCTAAGACTTACCGAAAGTGACTCCGGTCGTGTCTTATAAGCATTACCGTCATCAAGCCATGTTTTTGTAAGCTCAAGATCAGTTGTCTGGCGGTTGATAATCACAGCCGTGGAGTCATCAAGCTGTCCAGATGTTGCGGTAAGTGAATACCTGCCTGTTTCCGAAATCTCAAAGAGATCCGAGTTTACAGTAATATAACCATCGGACGATGTTGTCACTGATATGTTATCAGCTTCATCAGATGCTTTTACCTGATACTCACGTGCATAATAGAGATATTTTTGCGGTTTTGTCACAGGTTTTCCATCAGAGTCATAAATCTTATAGCTGTCAAAATACGTTGTTGTACTTGCTCCGTCTGCTGTGGTGGCCTCAAGACTGCTTCCTGACCATTTAAAGTTGTTCATTTGGTCAAGTTCTACATCTCCGAGATACTCACTGGTGCCGTTTCCATCCAATGATGCGTCTGCGGGAACTTCATCATCTGTAGTCCTGTAGATCTTTATCTTTACAGATTCTGGAGTGACATCATCTGTTTTATACCATTTCTTCTCAATAGAAACGTTAGTCTGTCTGATATTAACCAGATCAGGAAGTCCACTGTTGTCCGAATCAGCTAAAACCTCATTTCTGTATCCGTCCGGTACGGTTTCATCTACCTTATAAACATAGCGTTTGCCGTCAGAATCATAGCCCTCAAGTTTTGAGAAGGTGTATGCCCATTGATTTCCATCCTTCGTCCACTTAAGCTCGGGGCCTGAATCACTTGAAGATGAACCTGCAAATAATGTTCTGACCGCATCTGCCACTGAAGATAAGAATGAATCATCAGATTTTGTATAGGCAATGTCCGTCCAACTATCTGCAGTTACATTATCATCAGTTGTCCGTTTAAGTGTCAGGATAATATCATCCGGACGCAGATTATTTCCATCTGCCCAGTACTTAATACCGCTTACACTTATATGTCTTGTGAGTGTGTTCTTAAGTTCTGCCTTACCCTCATTGGTACCGGTATTTTTAGTCTCTACAGCAACTGTCTTTTTACCGTTTCCGGTCACACCGCCACATTCGTAAACCGCTTCACTTGCATGAGATGCAGCGCTTACATTTACCGTAGGAACGACCTCCTCGACCTTGTACGTATAAAGAGAGCCATTCTCATCGTAATATGGCAGATCCTTCCAGGTGTATACCCAGGTATCCGGGTTCTGTTCAGATTCATTGAGTTTCCTAAGTTCTACATCATCGCCGACCTGAACCCAGTTGCCGGTAGTTGTGAGACTTCCGTTCTTATCTGTCTTTACAGTTCCGGTAGTACGCCAGAGTCTCACAGTAAGACTTTCCGGACGAGTATAATATGCATTTTTGTTATCGTTCCATATCTTCCTAACTTCTATATCATGAAGCTGGAAATTGGTAAATACAGCACTCCTTTCTTCTACTGTAGCCGAAGAAGCTGCGCCTGCAAATGCAGCAACTGTAAATGCCACTGTCTGCGTCTTAACTTCATATCGCTTTCCATCAGTGCTCACTTTTCCATCTGTTCCGACATCTGTTCCGCCAACGCTTACCTCGCGTGCGTAATAAAGATATTCATCCGTCGAACCATCTGAGTTCACTTTATATTTATCAAAGTAAACCCTGTTTTCTGCTCCGGCACCGGAGGACGAATTCAAATAATAACCCGAAAAACTCCATTTATTTGAGGCATTTAAAGCAACTGTTCCGATTTCTTCAGCCGATAAGTCATCGTCAGGAACCGCATTCGCTCCGGCAATACGATAGATTGTAATCTCAACTTCTTTTTTCGCATCCTCATTCGCACGCCAGATTTTTGAGAGATTCAGCTTTACAAGCTTCATGTTTGTGATGGTTGTCTCTCCGGTAAAATCAACAACCGGATCGCCTAACTGGTAATAGCCCGTGTTGCCGGTGCCATCGTTGTTTATCTCCTCTACCGCATAAATAGTGTTTCCGTTATCATCAATTGCAGGTTCTGTCCGGTCGCTTCGCATATTTGAAGTGATCTTTTCAGGCAAAATCCACCTTGCATGCCAGCTTTCATCCTCGTAGCCAAACGCAGTATTTTTTACATTGCCCGCATTTGAAGCAGAAGCCGGACTAGTATCTTTCGTTCCGTCAAGTGTAACTGTGGAATTCTTAACTTCATGATAATTTCCGTCATTACCCTCATAAGTCAGACGAAGTGAAACGCTGCCGCATGCATCGTTCTTTATCCATTTCTTTTCTGCCTGTACCTGCGTTGTCTCAAGTTTATTTGTTGCAGTGAAAGTAGCGGCATCTGCACCAGTTCCTGCCTCTATTGTAACTGAGTAACCCGTAGGTGCTGTTGATTCAGTTACATTTTCAGTATTTGCACTTGAATCTGCAAGCTCAACAAAGCGATACTCATATGCATTTCCTGAAGGTGCGGTCTCAAGAAGTCCGGTTACTTCTGTAGAAACTTCATTATCACTATTTTTACCACTGACTGTGATAATGCGGTCGCCTTTCTCAGAACCGTCTGAATTGTATTCTTTTACATTCTCCCAGCCTTCATTTTCCGTGTATTGCGTATCTTTTTCACGTCTCTGTACCAGGAACCACGCACTCCAGTCTTTTCCGCTCACAGAAGATGCAGGGCGGCTTCCCCAAAGATTATTTCTGTCATTCTCCCACTTCTTTTTGATAGTCAGAGTATGAAGTTTAAGCTTATTTGTGTGATTATTGTTATCGTTTGAATGATAACTCAAAGCTGCCCCTGAGCTGTCCTTTCCATAGTAAGGCTCAATCATCTCCTCGGCTTTACTGCCTGAGGATGCAGAAGAGGTGTCACTGCCTGTCGAATCTGAATTAGCTTGCAATGTGTAACCTGCGCCATTCGTTGTATCTGCAACATTCCAGGAAACAATTGTCTTTTCTACATCCGACGCAGATACAGTCGATACAGATTTCTCAACTACACGGTAGGATAAAGGAATATACTCACCACTAGTAGCCGAGGTGATCTTGTAAACAAATCTTGGCAGATTATCGATCTTTTGAGATTTTCCCCAAACTGATGAGAGAATATTTCCCTGTATTGAAAGGCCAGAAATTTTCGCAGAGTCACCAAGTGATTTATTGCCTGTAAAATACTCTGCTGCATTTCGCCACGAACCAGATGTGCCTTCCTTAACCTGCAGTTCGAAGTTAACCTTCAATGTTCCAAGACCCGTGTAATCAGCAGTGATAGGATTGCCATCCTGATCTACCCAACTCTTACTGTAGGAAACACCGGTAAGTCCGGAGTTTTTGAGGTCTGCCATAGTTACATTCCCATCTTCTGTAGTAGCCGTCTTCTTTTCCTTAACTTCTACAACATTTCTACTGCTATCACCTGTCGGACTAAAATACTGCATCCAGTTTGTGCCCGAGTTGTTTTCGTTCGGAATCGTCTCTCTTACCACATATTTCCATGGCATTCCGTTTGGTGCATAGCGGTCGAGTTTAGCATAAGAATCTGTAGAAGGGTCGCTTTCAGTTACCGTCGCAGTATCCAAATTGCATACGCCATAATGATACCTTGTTGTCAGCACACCGCTTGCACCAACAGGATCTGGTGTAGATACTGATTTAAATATCACGTCTGTAACCTGTTGAAGCTCAATAGCATTATTCTGTCCCGGCTGAGAGTCAGCTGAGCGCCAAAGTGTGAGCCAGCTGCTAAACTCATCTGTGGAGGGCTGATTTTCAAAACTATAACGAGTCCATATCTTTTGTCCATCGATTCTAATCTTCTCAGGATTAGAGTTCGGACTATTTAAATATGTTACACAAGCTATCAGATTCGCATCTGTATCACCGCGACCAGCGTCCTGATTTTCTATCAATGTAACCACAACGTTACCGTCTGCTGAGCTTTTATTTTCACCGACTTTAAGAGCATCTACAGCAGTTTTATCAGATGGAACCACATTACCTGTTTGAACCCAGGTATCATATCCATTCAGATAACCTTCCTTTATTTCCTTCACATAATATTTATACGGCATTCCGTTTGGTGCATATTTATCCAGATTCTCGAAAAGGAAAGGATCTTTAGTCGACTCAGAGACAGATGTACTGTCAAGTAAGACGCTGGAAGTTTGGGAGTCACCTCCTGCAGTAGCAGTTTTAACCGCAGCTTCAAAGGCCTTTTTTACATCTTCAGCAGACCAGACCTGCGTCTTTTTAAAGCTGTCATCTGCAGATTCAATATAAGCACCGCTATTATTTTTAGCTTCAAACGTCCTGGTAAGCTCCATCTTGATTGCCGGGAAGTTCGTCGTGTTGACTGGCAATTCAAGAAGTTTTTTAACCTTCAAAGCTCCCTTGACACTGTCATAATTATTAGTCAGAACATAAGCACTTACCGATGACTGGTAGACATCACCAGGATTAGTTGCACGACCTTCATCTGATACATCATCTCCCCAATTCATGTCTTCTGTTATAGAATATTTGTATAACACACCTCTCTCATCATATCTTTGAAGTGGCTCTTTCGTTGTAACGTCATCGCCTGTATTTCCATTATCCGACAAGAGTTTCAGAACCAACGTTCCGCTGGCTGTATCATATGCATATTCATAATTCCCCTCACGTTCCAGGGTGAATTCATAACTTCCGTCACTGCCCAGATACTTCCAGTCAGTATTTTTGATAGTAAGAGAAGCAACCTCTGTGGCGTCGGTTTCTTCAGATGCATTTGCAAGTTTCCTCTTTACATGCAATGTTACACTTGGAAGGCTGTCAATATTTTTCTTGTCTTTCCAGAAGTTATCCGGCAGGTTTTTCCAGAGTTTACGGCCTTTGATTGTAACCTCATTTTTTATACGGTTAGTAATCGTACCGCCCTCTGCAAGAGCATATTTTGAAGATGATGAACCTGTTAAAGAGCTCACATCACGCACATATGAACTTAATTCAGTATTCGTAATTTCATATTCAGTGCCGATTACCTGTCCTGTTTGTGATGAACCTGTTATTGTTCCTGAGTTTACATCATTACCGGAATTTTCTTCACCTGCAAGTGAATACTTCGCAACCTCGTAGTCGAAATTATCTTTATTTACCTTCGTATTTTCCAAAGCAAAATATTTAAGTTCATAGCCATCTTCATCATACTTTGGAACACCGCTTACTACCGCATGCCAGTGATGGAGTTTACTCATTTCATTGTCATCGGCCACCCCATTTGAAGGAGTAGTCCAGCGATACTGTGTGCTGTATTCTTTTATATTATCGCTATCATTAGCACGTCCGCAGTAAATACTCAGATATATGTCAGGGCGCTGACCGGATGTATAATTATAGTCATCCTGCCACTGCTTATGCCAGAGAAGATTCTTAGTACCTGACAGACGGTTTGTCATCGTAATTTTCTGTGTGTCTCCGGTGTAGCACTCTCCGATGTCGTAGCTGGCGCCACTAAGGGACATTGAATAATCAGCCCAAAGATCAGATAGCTTTACTGTCTGTCCGTCTACATTAGCCGAATACTGTGACAAATCCGTCACTTTTTTTCCGTTTTTGTCAATCCATAACTCTTCCACCGTGTATCCGACATTAGCACCGCTATAATCGTATTTCGGAAGATTAAAGAAATAGAACTCCTCTGTCTTATTTGTGCCGGAATCCAAACTCAAATCTGAATCTGAATCAGAACTAGAATCCGAGTCTGAATTCATACCATCTAGTACACTGTACCAGGACTTGCCATTTTCCTGATAAGATCCGTCAGAATTCTTAACTTTATATATCTGTGTCGTTCCATCCTGATTGACCGTTACGGTATCGCCGTTTTCTGCTGTACCGCCCTTCGATATAGCATACTTCTGATCACCGGCATCGGTGCTTCCGTAATCTGACTGGAATTTAATCCTAACAATAAGATCTATCTTTTTATTGCCATCTGCATCAGTATTGTTAATCGCATCAACCGCTGCCTTAAGCGCGGCTCTTCTGCTGCCATCGCCGTCCTTCCACTGTTTTGTCACAGTATAATCAATAGTACCGACACGACGGTTCTGTACTACAAATACAGGTTCAGAGCCATCTGACGCTTCATTTTTATATGTAACCCTATAGTGATGATAAGCGGTTTGATAATCATGTCCGTTACTAACTACACCGGCAACATCTGTTGTATCATTAACAGTCAGAATGTCATTATTTCCGACTTTCTCTTCTACAATGTAAATATTACTTGGATTAACATCACCAATTCCGACACGTACATACCAGGCATTGCCTGCACTAAGAGTTACATTTCCGTTAACTCCCGCACTGGTAAGCTTTGTATAGCTCTTACCGGTTGATGATGCGACCTCTTGGTATATTCCGACAGTTACCGGTTCGCGGTGTGCACTGTCGCCGTCATCTAACCAATCCTTCCGAATCCAGATGTATTTACCGTTTCCGTTACCGTTGTGAACATTTGTAATCCAGTTTCCTGATTCATCGCAGTTGGTCTCATATGTAGGAGTGATAAACTCTGAACTTTCTGCGTTTTTCGCCTCAGTTACGTAATACTGATAAAGCCGTCCATTAGGGTCATACTTGGGCAGATTATTTAATACTGTTGTCCACTCTTCTGTTTTTGTTCCTGTTATTATTGCGGAATCAGCCACATTTTCTCCAGGGGTCCATGTGCTCTCAGAATCACTTTTTCCATCAAGACTGAAAGTTCCAAGCTTCTGTCCGTCTCCGCTTCCTGTCGTTCTGTAAAGAGAAAACTGAACCGGATACGTAGTCATGTTTTCATCCCAGGTTTTCTTAAGAGTAAATGTCACAGTATCTTCAATGGCGTTATAAATCGAGCTTACACCTGAAGTTTCATCATATTTACTGGTCGATTCATACGGAACAACATTTGTTTCTCCGATATGCTTAAGTTCAAAAACTGCCCTCTGATCGGCATCTGTGATCTTATCTCCCGTTCCAAGAAGATTCGTTAAAAATCCGCTGTTTTGTTCGTTAGAACGAGTGAATTTAGTATTAATTGTAGTTCCATCTTTGTCAGTCTGAGTCACGCCGGTCTCGATCCAGCGATACAAAAGCTTATTTCCGTCTGAATCATATTGCGGCACCGTCACACTGAAACTGTTATTTTCGATGGTTTCATTCTGAAAACCGGTTAATACCACAGGTTTTACATTGTCAACCACAGTCCAGCCACTATCAGAGTCACCGGCTTTTTTAGAATACAAAGTCATAGTGGCTGTGACATTTTTAAGGTCATCCTGAAATGCCTTTGCCTGCCAATGCTTAACTCCTTCTACTGTTATCTGATCCTTAAGACGGTTAGTAAGAGTACCGCCATTATAAACCCAGTCATTGCCTGAAACATAGGCCTTGGTTTCGCTATGAGTGGTGCCACTTTCATAAGAAGAGCTGCTGTCTCCGCGTCCTGTCAGGTAATCTCTCTTTACAGATGTATCTTCAACTACATCCCGAATAGACTCTTTTCCGGTCGAAGCATCTGCAGTGATCTCACCATATATCTGCTCGTAGGAATTAGCCTTGGTCGAACCATCATTAGTGGTCGAATCAAGATATTCTCTGGTTACATATACATACTCGTAGCCTTCCGGGTCGTACTTTTCAAGAGAATCGATATCGGTGTCTGTATTTCCAAAACTGATTCTTTCCTGATATGCAACTTCATTTCCAGAATCTACAGGATCCTGTCCTATTTGTTTTGACACAATGAAGCCCTTGCTATCTCGCACAGGTGCCGCATCCGTATATGACTGACCCTTTCTGTATCTCCACAGTTCAAATGTTCCAGTCGGACGTTTGCTTGGATCTGCCTTGTCTGCCCATACTTTTTTGGCGTTATATCCCGTGCTGCCCTTAAGCGTAAGATCCAATGTGCCGCCGTTATGAAGCTTTGTAATGACAGAACCATAATTCGGAACCGAACTATTGTCATAGGAGATCTTCAGATAATCATCCTTATCAATATCCTTTATTGCATCACCTAATACCGTGCCTTCAATTTTTCCGCTAACAGCTCCGCTGTCTGTCTTCTCCTGTAGAATATAAGTGATGGATGTTCCGTCAAGGTTATATTTCCACAAACCTTCAATATTAAAATTGTAGATTTTTTTATCAGAATCATATGTCGCAGTCTGTTTTCCAGAAATATCATCAAATGGTTTTTCTGAAGTATTACCGCCACTGTAGTTCAACTGAAAATCAAATGTACTTTTAATTGCATTCAATAATTTTTCAGCATCAATAGACTTATCTCCGGCCTTGACATCAATATCAAAATTTAAATCTTCACGTTCTACATAATACCATCCTGTAGCAGATGCAGACGGATATTTATCTTTGTTATCATCTGTTACATGCAGCATTGAATAATTGCTGATGTATTTTCCGGAAGTTTCTTTCTCTCCGAAATTAGTCAGCTCAATTGTCCAATTATATGTATGTACTTCAGTTGTGCCGTCTGCTTTTGTAACTGTAGTTTGTGTCGGCAAACCAGAGAGTTTCAAAGACGCAGAAACACCTGTTGTGCCGCCATTATAAACCGGTGAAGGTACATTCTTAGTTCCCGAACCGCCCTCATCCCCTGAATCGTCCGGATAAAAGTATGTCTTCCAGTTTTCTTCTGTCAGTGCAATTTTCTTATCACTATCATCTACTGTAAAGTATATTACCGGCTCACATACAGAAAGATAACCACTATCACCATTTGAGCCGGGTCTTATCTTCGAAGCATTTCCGTTATCTATCCAGTAAATATTTTCTGTCAGCTTCGTAGTTTTATCAACTTTTATGGTTTCTTCGCCATTTTCCACGTAATCCGCCAGCGCAATCTCGCTATTTGCATCCGCGGACACAGTGTCACTAAGTCCCGCAGATGTTGTCACAAGATTTGCCTCTAAAAGGACTGTACCGTATGTTTCATCATTCGTTCCTGCAAGATCAAAATCATCTGATATTTCAAACAACGGGGCAGACTTATAGAGGGAAAGTGAAATATTCAGTTTTGAAAGCTCGGCAACCGGAGTGATATCATAATCATCTAAATCTCTATCTTCGTCAAGAGCATTCACTGTTTCATCATCCGCATCCAATACAATCGACGTATCTGTGTCCTCGATTTCCACATTATCTGCATCCAGCATAATCGAGGTGTCTGTGTCTTCGATTTCCACATCATCTGCATCCAGCATAAACACCGCCGGTCCATTGGCTTCTTCATATTCTTCATTTTCAAGAATCGTAACAATATCTTCTTCGCCCTGAATACGTTCAAATGAAGCTGTTATCGTATGCTCATCTGAAATTTCAGCATCTGTAAGTACAAATTCCTCCGGGATTCCCTTAAGTGTGGCTATGGTTGTCCCATCCACAAGGAGCTGTTCGCCTTCCTGATTCCATGTGACTTCTCCGGACCTGATATTTAACCATTCCGGAACCGTAACAGTCAATGTAAGAGTCTGTTCCTTATCAGCCAGACTCTTTGACGAACGTCTGTTTTTCGGAGAAGCTGTAAGTGCAAAATCAAGCGTATCTTCAGAAGTACTACTGCCTGATTTTGCCTTTACATTCATCTTCCATTCCGGACGAATTCCCTTAACACGCAGTGCCTGTGTCTCACGACGAATGACAAATCCGCCCTCTGTAGTTATTTTAACATGTTTTGAATCGCCTATATTGCTCTCGGTCGCCGCATTTTCATCAGTCTCAACCTTATCAGCCTCCGAACTGGTCGCAGCTGACCCGGTTGCTTCTGATTTTGTTGTTTCCGACTTGATTGTTTCTGACTTGCTTGCTTCTGAGCTAGTTGCAGCGATTTCTTCTGCAGTCTCGGAATATTCGATTATTTCTGATGGAGAAGCCGCTGCCTTCGCTGCATCTGACGGGCTGGCTGCGTCCTCATCGCTTTCTTCCGGCCCGTATGCTACAACATCTATATCTTCAGGCGTAACATCAATATCAAAGATGGAATCCGTCGGCATCTGGAAATAAATCTTGCGACTAAGTCTGGGTGTGTCCTCATCAAGTTCAAAATAAAGATCCGCACCACCGTCATCCAGCCAGTCAATACCGATCCTGCTGTCATCCTCAAGCTTTTCGTCGCATAATGCGAAAACCTCGCTTGGATCAAGATGTATCGAGACCTCTGCGTGTTCAACATTTTTCTTGTTTATGCGTGCTTCAAGCTTGATCGTGCCTTTTTCGCCGGGTTCAATCACTGTCTCACCGGGGATCCAACGAACCAGCACATCCTCTTTTTTGTTTCTTGCAGAGGATGCCTGCTCTGCAGCAAATGCTATGGTCTGCTGCGGCATCATGGCGGCAATCAAAAGGCAGGCCAAACCTCTTCTGAACATTTCCTTTACTTTCATATTTATCACGCATCCTTTCGCTCTTACCGTCCTTTAACCGCAACTGTAAAAAAACTTCACGGTCCCGTCCGATCTATAGTTGCATGTATCACTAATCTTGCATTTTTAAACTCATAACTGCAAGTTGAAAGCGTAATCACCCGGTCGTTTTCGTCCGGCCATATAGCTGTAGAAATTTCTGAACGATTTTTTGTCTCTGCAAGCCATTTTTCATAGTCCTCCTGCCCATCAAATTTCACCTTCCATGCATCCTGCGACACCTTAGCCGTATATACCGAATATACATGAAGCTTATAGGCACATCCGGAAGTTACAAACCACAGGTAAGGATGTGACTCATACCACTCCTTGGAGCGATACTTGGATAATACGGCAAACATACTGCCATTTTTCATATGATGTCCGTAAATCACAGTATTATAAGCATCAGAATTTATATCATTGTCACAATCTATAAATATACTTCCTGAAGAATTCTTTGTTCGATCAAGCATATGAGTGAGATAATATTCATTATCATCTCCCTGCACAACGGGATAATTAAGCACTGTATCCGGAAGGTACAGCCATCCGACAGTATCCTGATTGATTTTTTTCAATTCATCAAAATCCGGACTAATCGGACAGTAGGAGTCTCCTACTATATTATCGGTATTTTCGCTGCCTGAGTCGACGTCTGGTTCTATTACATCTACAAGTTTTCCGATATCTTCATATGTCTGTTTTGCCTGCTTGTATTCATTTAAATACAAAAAAACCGCCGTTCCCTTTATAATAATAAAGAGAATAAGCGCTGTTACTGCAAACCACCTTATCGTTCGAGTCATCTATCTTTCCTTTGAAGATTAAAATCTCATCTTTGTCATTAAAGAAAGGCTGTTTGGTACAGCCTTCCTATGCTCAGTATAACATCTTCCCCCCCCTGACAGCAAGGGCTTTATTTCATATTTTTCTCAATTATTTTGTCCCTTATTCACAATAATTTAAAAAACCCCGGAGGAAAAATCCGGGGTTTTTTAGATATTTTTTACAAAAGTTTTATATTCTGATGTGTTCAGCTGCATTTTCAGCAGCCTTAGCAATATGATTTTTCAATATAATGATGTTGGGGTCAAAAGGTTTTTTGACCCCTCTGATACCAGATTGCTTCGCACAATGTGCTCTCGCATCTACGCTCCGCTCCGGTCGGTGCTAAGCATGAGCCACTGGCACATAGCACCTTCAAAAACATTCGTAATTCGCTCATTTTTCTTCGAAAAATGGCTACTTACTCATGTTTTTGGCGGGTCCCAAGGTCACAACTTCTCCTGCAAGCAAGCTTGCGTCGAATTTCTGACCTTTTGACCCTGGTATCATATAATAAACCAGAACGCCTGTTTTACATATGCTCCGGTGATTCCATACCGAGCAGATCCATGCAGGTATCCAAAACTCTCTTTGTCTGCGTGATAAGGCTGATAAATGCCGCCTGCTTTGCAGTATCTTCTTCAGAAAGAATCTTATTTTCCAGATAAAATGCATTGAAGGCATCCGCAACTGCCGCCATGTACTGGCAAAGTTTATGGGGAGCTGTCTCATAAAATGCAGTCTCTGTTACCTCACCAAAACGGCAAAGTGCCATCTGAAGTGCCTTCTCAGTTTCGGTCATTGCAGGTCTGATCGGAACGGCCTCTGCGTCTGCACCGCGCATTTCTTTATATTTTTCCAAAATAGATTTGATTCGTACAATCATATACTGGATATGAGGACCTGTATTTCCCTCAAAGGAAATAAATCTGTCTACATCGAAAACATAATCCTTTGTAGCCTGATTTGAGAGATCCGCATACTTGAGTGCTGCCAGTCCCACAATCTCAGATGTACGTTTCATCTCATCTGCCGGAACCTTCTGCTTCTCCTGAATCTTCTCATACACCTTCTCATCGATATTGTTGATCAGATGTTCAAGACGCATAACACCGCCCTCTCGTGTCTTGAAAGGGCCACCGTCCTTGCTGTTCATGGTGCCGAATCCCAGGAAAATCATCTTTGTATCTTCTTTTACGATTCCCGCTTTCTTGGCCACACGGAATACCTGGATAAAATGAAGTTCCTGACGTTTATCTACTACATAGATATAGCGATCCGGGTGGAAATCCTGCTCGCGCTCGATGATAGTTGCAAGATCCGAAGTCGCATACAGGGCAGCGCCATCTGATTTGCGGACAATACAAGGCGGATATTCCTTGGTATCGCCTTCCTGGGCAATATCCACAACCAAAGCTCCGTCGCTCTCATAGGCAAGTCCCTTATCCTGTAAATCTTTAATAAGGCCCGGAATGTACGGCTGTGCATCACTTTCGCCCTTCCACAGGTCAAATGAGACATTTAAGTTGCCATAGTTCTTTTTAAGGTCCTTTAAAGATACATTCATGATATGTTTCCATATCGCTCTGAAAGGCGCATAACCGCTCTGCAGCTTGAAAGTAGCCTGCTGTGCACGCTCACGAAATGCTGCATCTTCTTTGGATTTAGCACTGGCTGCCGGATAAATATCTTCCAGTTCCGAAATCGTAAACGGTGGCTCTGACGGATATTCTCCCTTATACTCAGGATCAAAATATACCAGATCCGGCTGACGGTCATGCAGCTCTTCGATGATAAGTCCCATCTGAAGTCCCCAGTCTCCAAGATGAACATCACCGATAACCTTATGACCCATGTAACGGCTGATACGCTTAATGCTCTCACCGATTACGGCTGAACGCAGATGTCCTACATGAAGCGGTTTTGCCACGTTGGCTCCGCCGTAGTCTATGATGATCGTCTCAGGATTTTTTGCTGTATTGAGCCCTAATTTTTCATCCTCAGATATCTTATTTACGTATGATGCAAGATATTCCGGATTCAGACGGATATTTATAAATCCAGGTATCACTGCATTTATCTCGGAAAACATACTGCTGTCAGCTAATTTTTCCACCAATTCATTTGCAATATCAATTGGTTTTTTCTTATATTCCTTGGCGGCTGCCATCGCACCATTGCATTGATATTCACAGAGATCCGGACGGTTGGATACTGTCACGCGAATATATTTTTCATCATATCCGCAATTTGCAAAAGCCGGTTTCAGCTCTTCTGCTATCAACTCTAAAATAGTTTTCATGTTTAATACTCCTGTTTCATCTCTTTTTTTACGTCCTTTCGAAACTGTTTCCATGCATCTTCATGATCCACGAAATATTTAGGACATATTTTTCCTGTCACATCATAGTGTCGGATCACATCTTTCGGGCTTAAGTTAAGCTGTTTGCAAAGCCATGCCGTAAGTTTCACAAGGGAATTGTATGTATCGTCGGTAAATTTACCGTCTGTATCGGGATGACAGCATTCGATTGAAACAGTATCATCGTTGCGTTCATTAGACGCATAGGCCTTTTCGCCTACAGGTACGCATTCAATGATTTCGCCGTCAAGTCCTATCACAAAATTACTGCTTACCGAGACCGTACTGCTGCCGCTCTGGTTTTTAAGCCCTTCAAAATAATCACGATTCTGTTTGGCGGTAGTCCCCGGATTTGCCACATAGTGGATGACAATTCCGTTAATAACCGGAATCTCTTTACCGGGTCTTGAGTAGCGGTTCACGGTAAGAAGCTGTTTGTCTACCCAGTCCGGCGTTTCAATTGAAGATGGATCTACGAGTTTTCGAATCGTCTTTCCTCGCAGTGTCCAGCCGGTTCCGATACCAAATACAAAAACCAGCAGGTACAGCAATGTACGCATTGCAAAGTACTGTTTTTTCTGCCGTCTGGTTCGCTTTTTCCCTTTTTCCATATCTGTTGCCTTCTTACAAAACCGACATGCCTGGTCACCATAACCGAAAAAAACTGTTGTAAAATCTCGATGGTACTCTGCGGATCTTACAACAGTTTCCTTGTCTGTTATGGTTCTTATTATAACTTAGACTCTGGACAGATATTCGCCGGTACGTGTATCGATCTTGATCTTATCGCCCTGATTTACGAATAACGGTACATATACAGTCGCACCAGTCTCAACAACTGCCGGCTTGGTTGCTCCTGTTGCGGTATCGCCCTTGAATCCCGGTTCTGTATCGGTGATCTCAAGCTCTACAAACAGCGGAGGCTCTACTGAGAATACCTTGCCGTTGTAGGAACAAATCTTGCACATCTCGTTTTCTTTTACAAACTTAAGTGCATCTCCGATAGTCTCCTGATTTAAAGCTACCTGCTCATATGTGTTTACATCCATAAAGTTGTATAAATCGCCATCAGAATACAGATACTGCATATCAACTCTGTCAATTCTTGCTGCCGGGAACTTCTCTGTAGGACGGAATGTCTTCTCTACAACACCGCCACTCATTACGTTCTTGATCTTTGTACGAACAAATGCTGCTCCTTTTCCCGGTTTTACATGCTGAAATTCCATGATCTGGTATACGTTGCCATCAATCTCCAGAGTGATGCCATTTCTAAAATCGCCCGCTGATACCATAAATGATGCTCCTCCTTGAAATACTCACTTTATCTTTTACATTTTATACTATAATATTCTCTTTTTCAACTACTTTTTTACTGCCGGCCCCTTTAGTTTTGTTTCGATTCGTGTATACAGGCAGTTATCTTCTGACATAAAACCACAAAACAATCTTTTCCAGATACCTCTTCAGCACGATCTGAATCTCTTCTTTTGGATCGATGGGTTTAACCAGTATTGAATAGATTCCCGTCCTTTTGGCTCCGTAGACATCCGTAAAAAGCTGATCTCCCACAAACATAGTGGAGCGCTCACTCGTTCCCATTTTTTTCATGGCTTGACGATATCCGCTCCGCTTCGGTTTTCCACCCTTATAGATATATTTTGAGCCTACGCATACAGCAAACGGCGCAACTCGGGATTCCCTGTTGTTTGAAAGAAGGCATGTATGAAATCCTAACTTTCTCAAATGTTCAAAAAGCTGTATTGACCTTTTATCGGCCGGTGCGCCATGAGGTACCAATGTATTGTCAATATCAAAGATTATCCCGCGTATTCCCTTCTGATAGAAATGTTCGTAAGGAATATCATAAGCAGAATCAAGCCATTCATCCGGATAAAAAGGATTTTTCACCATATGCTTTATTCTCCGCTCTTTCTTACGACAACCTGAGAGTCATCATCCGGCTGTATTTTCTGTAACTCTTCCATAAATGTATTGACATCTTTAAATTCACGGTATACGGACGCAAATCTGACGTAAGTTACCACATCCAGTTTTTTTAGTCTCTCCATCACAAGTTCACCGATAACCGCACTCGAAACTTCTGTTTCCTCGCGGTTAAACAGGCTGTTCTCAACATCATCTATGAGCGCTGCAATCTGCACGGGAGATACAGGACGTTTATGACACGAATGCAATATTCCTGCCTCGATCTTTGATCTGTCATACATCTCTCTCGTATTATCTTTCTTGACAACCATCATAGGAATTGTCTCTAACTTTTCATATGTGGTAAAACGTTTTCCGCAGACTTCGCACTGTCTGCGTCTCCTGATGGAACTATTATCATCCGCCGGACGTGAATCTATAACCTTTGTATCAGCTGCGCTGCAAAATGGACACTTCAATCGAATTTCCCCTTTTTTTGGTATCTTATAATATTACATCATAAACTAATAATATACCTTCTGCAACCCGAACATATTTTCTTGCCTTTTATTTTTTTACGAGTGTAGCGCTGTCAAAATGGAGAGTATAATCGATAAGATGAGGCTGACTCATAGCTACCGTCAACGCACTGACTGCAACATCTTCGTCCAGAGTAACCGGAATCTGAAACTGTGAATTTCCCTCTGTCTGAACAGGATCATATTGCACATCATTTACCAGCATATATTCATAGTTTGGACTGCTCCAGACTATATCGGCAATAATTTCACCATTTTTAACGCTTACCACGGTAGGACTTTCAATGGAGGCACGTCCGCTTCCGCCCTGCAGTGTCACTTCGCAGGTATAGGTGCCGTCTGACACATCAGCTGCCTGTTTTGTATTTTCGTTGCCGACATCCGTGCTTAAAGTATCATCACCGGATGCCGCACTTTCAGCGGCAGTTTCTGTTTCTTCAGACACCGGATTGTTTACGCTGACTTTGTGGTCATACCAGACGCCCTTCTTTCCGATCAGCGCCAGATCAAATTCCTCTCCCAGAGCCGGGACCGGCACATCAAAGCCGTAGACTTCTTCACTAAGTCCATCGCTGTATGTGACAGTATCGGTGGTCGGCTGCAGCCATCCGTCTTCATCGCCTGCAGCTTCATCAGCCGTTCCAAGATACAAATTGACAATGTTCTTGGAGCTGAGGCTTATATGCACAGTGGCTGCTTTATCCTTTACCGTAAGAATACCTTTGCCGTCCTTGGATTCATTTACCTTGAACATACTGCTGTTGGTATAAAAATCCACCGTATATACGCCATCCGGAAGATCTATGCCGACATTCTCTTTATTATCTGATACTGTGGATTCAATATTTTCCTGCTGCATGGAGCTTTCAGCGGTATTGTCAGATGTCCGCTTTTGACCGGCGCATGCGCCGAGAAATGATGCCGCAAGCAGAATTACGGCTAAATTTATTTTTTTCTTCATATCCCTTTATTCCATAAAAAGCGGGTCAAAAAGTTATATTTGACCTTTTGACCCGTTGATCTTGTTGAATATATATTGACCTGTAACCAAAAGTATTATGAACAGTTAAGATTTATTTAGCCAATGTATCTACGGCTGCCTGTGTATGAGATACATACAACTCTTCAACACTCTTAACTCTTCCAAGTCCTGCAATCTGGGTATCTACTTTATCGAATGCACCTGATGCCTCAAACTGGCTCTTCCAGGAATCGTCATCATCGCCTGCCATATCGTTGTTTGCATGATCTCCTGCAACTACCATGAGCGGACGCAGAACAACATTCTTATATCCTGCAGACTTAACTGCCTCAATAACTGATTCACAGGATGTCTCTTCCGGCTCTCCCTCAACAGTACCGATAAACACGTTATCATAGCCAAGATCCTTCATCTGTGTCTGCATCTGGCTGTATGTTACCTTTGCAACATGTGCTGTGCCATGACCCATCAGAACAAATGCAGTCTCCTTATCAGCGGCCTCGGCAGCATCCTTGAAACCTGCCTCTGATGTAGCTTCAGCTACAACTGCCTTCGCAACTGCCTCTTTATCTGCATTTATAACCGTTGCATCATCTCCAACTTCACCCAGAAGCGGCTCTGCAATGGCTACCTGTTCAAATTTATCCTGATATTTTTCGACTGCCTCTACCATCTCGTCATACTCAGCACCATGCATCAGATGAGTCGGCTGAACCACCAGCTCTTTTACGCCATTATCGACAGCGCGCTCCAGTGCCTGATCCATATTATCTATGCACTCTTCATCACGGGCTTCAATATGGTTGATAATGATCTGTGCAGTAAATGCACGGCGAACTGCCCAGTCAGGGAAAGCATCCTGAATAGAATCCTCGATACTCTTGATATCCTTAACTCTGCTGTCATTGAAAGAAGTACCGAAACTTACTACCAAAATTTCCTTATCGCCGATCTCATCCTGATTACGGGGATCATCAAGGCTTGCATCTCCTGTATCGCGTCCAAAATAATCCGGATCCGCATTTTCTCCCTCTACCAACTCTTTCTGAGCATCAGTCAGGGCATCCCATGCTTCTTTTGCAGCCTTGCACTGCTCATCTGTGTCATCTGTTCTTTCCTGAACATAGATGTCATCGATAAGTTTTGCCACTTTGTCTGCTGCTTCCTGGTCTGCATCAGTGCTTTCTGCTGCCTCTGAAGCGGCCTCTGCTGTCGTCTCGGCAGAAGTTGTCTGAGTGGATGAAGCGCCTGAGCACGCACCCAGCAATACAGACATCGTAACTGCTGCTGCACTTACAACTGCTTTGTTAGTTTTTCTCATGTTTTCCTCCTTGTGTGACTCGCACAAAAATAGTTTATGCTGATACGTAAATATGCAGCAGGCAGGTTTCCTGACTTTCGGATCAACACGAGTACCGCGCCTTCTCACTTTCGCAATGGCATCTGCGGCATCACTCCCCTGTTCACAGTGACGAGATCGTACAGGATTTTCACCTGTTTCCCTTTTACCCTTTTATCAAGGCACCTGTTGTCTGCACCAGCTCGTTTAATTATAGATTTAAGATAATCAAAAGTCAATTAAACATTCTTAATATCCATGATCTATTAAACATGCTTAACATCCAAGTTCTTCATCTATAAATACAACTTCAACTTCCATACCATTACTCGGACGTTCTATAATCACGGTTGAATGACAGACTCTGGCCGGACTGTTGCAATCTACGCAGATGCCTGTTTTGGCACATGGAGTATTAACCTGAAGGCGAGCCGCATTCTTGGGAGCGGCAATCTTTTTCGCACGTTCCATCGCCGACATCAAATCCTGACATATCTTATTGCTGCCAACAACAAAATATACCTTTTCCGGTCCGAATAATGTCTGCGCCACACGGTTGCCGGTTCCATCAATATTAACCAGCTCTCCTGTCTGTGAAACACCATTAGCACTTGCTATATAAACTTGCGCATTTCGAGCTTCCAAAAGTGTCTCACGTCCGGGCTTTTTCCAATGCCAGAGCACTTCATTTGTCTTTGAAAGCTTTTCATAAAGTCCCATTTCCTGCGATGTCATGCTGCCGCCCATAGCCACTTTTTTATCATGAATACAGTCACTTAAATAAGACGCCGCCTCCTCTTTGGTATCAAAGAAACTGGTTTTAAATCCGTGATTTGCAAAATTTTTCTTAAGTTGTTCTCTTTCCATTATTTCTCTCCTATATGTTTACAGCTAAACCGTAAACCCGTCCAAAAGCCAGCGAAAGCACCCTTTTCTTACCATCCGGATACTTCCTCTATACTCCTTATTTTCTTCCGGTGCCACTGCCTCTGCTCCTTTTTCCAGACAGAAACGAACAGATACAGTATACTCAAATGTCCGCGATTTACTGTTACGAGCTGTCTCCGTCATCTGAAATTGCGTCACATAAGTACGCTCCACCGGAATTGAAAACTGTGACAACAAAAGTACATACGGAAGTCCTGTCTGACTCAACGCCTCTACTCCGGATTCAGTCAGTGTTTTTCCGTATTCCTTCGCATAGACTGCCGGAATTTTCTCTTCATATAGTCTGTCAAGATCAAATGCCCTGTTTGCCGTATAAAGTGCATAAACTTCATTCTTTGCCTGCTGATATGCGCTGCCTTTATATGAAATCAAAAGCACTATAGATAAAGCAAAAAAAAGGGCGGCACCTATCAAAGGTACCGAAATATCCCGCAGACACATTAGCGGTCTCTTCCTATAGCCTCTCACAGATTATCCTCCCTTAATATTTGTCCGTCAGACCTGCACAGCACATGCACAGATCTGACGGACAGTCATTCATGGTTGTGCCGCCGTCAGGCGGCATGGAAGTTTTATATCAAAGTTTTTTCACTGCATCATCATCTACGTGAATTTTCTTTAAATGCCAGATATCCTGTACATATTCCTCGATGGTACGGTCAGATGAGAATTTACCCGCGCTGGCTGTATTAAGCATTGCAGCTTTTGCCCACCATGCCTCATCGCGGTATGCATTTTCCACTCTTTTCTGAGCTTCCGCATAAGAACGGAAATCCTTCAGGATGAAATATGTATCAGCCTTTGAACTGTTCTTTGTATTTAACAGAGAATTGTAAATATCCCTGAACAGTTCCGGATCCTGCGGAGAATAGTAGCCATTGATAAGCTGCATAAGTACGCGGCGAATATCCTGATCGGTGTTGAAAATCTCCTCCGGATTGTAACCGCCATTATTCTCGTAATTGATAACTTCCTCAGCACTAAGGCCAAAGATGAAGGCATTTTCTTTGCCTACTTCTTCGACAATCTCCACGTTAGCTCCATCCATGGTTCCAAGGGTCAGAGCACCGTTAAGCATAAATTTCATGTTTCCGGTACCGGATGCCTCTTTACTTGCAGTTGAAATCTGCTCGCTTACATCAGCTGCAGCGAATATCCACTCTGCATTGGAAACACGGTAATCCTCGATAAATACGACTTTCAGCTTTCCGTTAATAGATTTATCATTGTTGATAACATCTGCAACAGAGTTGATCAGCTTGATAGTCTTCTTTGCGATCTGATATCCGGCAGCTGCCTTGGCACCAAAAATAAATGTTCTCGGAACCATATCCAGATTTGGATTATCCTTTAACTGATTGTACAGATACATTACATGCAAAATATTAAGCAGCTGTCTCTTGTATTCATGGAGACGTTTAACCTGAACATCAAAAATCGAACGAGGATCCACTTCAATTCCGTTGTGCTCCTTGATATATCCGGCAAGACGAAGTTTGTTCTGATATTTGATATTCATAAATTCCTGCTGGGATTTCTTATCATCCACATAAACCTTAAGTTTTTCAAGGTGCGGAAGATCTGTAATCCACTCATCTCCGATATGAGCTGTAATCCAGTCTGCCAGAAGAGGATTGCCGTGAAGCAGGAAACGGCGCTGTGTAATACCGTTAGTCTTGTTGTTAAATTTCTCCGGCATCATCTCGTAGAAATCTTTAAGCTCCTGATGTTTAAGAATTTCAGTATGAAGCTTTGCCACACCATTGACCGAATATCCTGCAACAATCGCAAGATGAGCCATTTTTACCTGACCGTCAAAGATAATTGCCATCTTTTTAACTTTTTCGTAGTTGTCCGGATATTTGTTCTGTACTTCTATGAGGAAACGACGGTTAATCTCTTCAACAATCTGGTATACACGCGGAAGCAGTCGTGAGAAGAGCTCAATCGGCCATTTTTCCAGTGCTTCTGCCATAATTGTATGGTTAGTATATGCACAGCACTTTGTCGTGATATCCCATGCTTCATCCCAGTTTAAGCCTTCCTCATCAAGAAGCAGACGCATAAGCTCGGCAACCGCTACTGTCGGATGAGTATCATTCATCTGGAATACTACCTTATCAGGCAATTTATGGATATCATCATTTGATTCTTTAAATTTCTTAAGAGCAACCTGAAGGCTGGCAGAAATAAAGAAATACTGCTGTTTTAAGCGAAGTTCCTTACCTGCATAGTGGTTATCATTCGGATACAGAACCTCAACGAGGTTTTTGGCCAGATTGGCCTGCTCTACCGCTTTCTGATAATCTCCTTTATCAAAAGCTGAAAGGCTGAAAGTATCTATAGGCTGTGCATCCCAGATACGCAGAGTGTTTACTACATTATTTCCATATCCCACAATCGGCATATCGTACGGAACCGCAAGTACGGACTGATAGCCCTCCTGAACGAAATGATTGCGTTCTCCGTCCCACTCTGTTTTTACATAACCGCCAAATTTAACCTCTGTTGCGTACTCCGGACGGCGAAGCTCGAACGGATAGCCGTTCTTCAGCCACTCATCCGGAACTTCCACCTGATAACCGTCTTTGATCTGCTGTTTAAACATTCCGTAATGATAACGGATGCCGCATCCGTAAGCCGGATATCCGAGTGTTGCCAGAGAATCAAGGAAGCAGGCCGCGAGACGTCCGAGACCACCGTTTCCGAGTGCCGGATCAGGCTCCTGGTCCTCAATAGCATTAAGGTCAAAGCCAAGCTCATCCAATGCTTCTTTTACTGCTTTTTTTGCACCCAGGTTTATGATATTGTTGCCCAGCGCACGTCCCATCAAGAACTCCATGGAAAGGTAATATACCTTTTTAGCTCCGGTTTCATCAAACTGTTTCTGAGTCGCAATCCAGTCATCGATAATGATATCCTTGATCGCATAGGAAACGGCCTGAAATACCTGCTGAGGAGTTGCCTCATCAATCGTTCTGCGGTATTGATTCTTTACATTTTCGATTATGCTCTTTTTTAACTCTTTTTTGCTGATGTTTCGCATCCTGTCCTCCTAATAATCATTTATGTGTGTAACCCGGCCTGCTCATTGCCTAAACCGGGTTACAGGCAATAGTACATGCAAATCAATCTGTGGTTTTCTCCACACCGAATGTAACTTTTTCACCGTTGATATCCCACTCTTTGGTGTATCCGCTCATGGTGTCAGTCAGAATATCGTCAGCTAAAACTTCTTTTTTGATCTCTTCTGTATGATTTTTAAGAATTTGTGCAATCTTATCATTTCCGCTCTGGAATACGTTAATGTGGTTCATAACCTCAAAACCTGCTTCCTTACGCATAGTCTGAATCTTGCTGATAATCTCACGCACAAAACCTTCTTCGATAAGCTCCGGAGTCAGATTTGTATCCAGTACAACCGTCACTGAATTGTCTCCCTCAGAGACAAATCCCGGCACCTGTGCCATGTCGATAAGCAGATCCTCTTTGGCAAGTTCAACCTGAGTACCATCCTGCGTATCGAAACAAAGTACACCGGTATCATTTAAGGTATCCATAGCCTGATTTCCGTCGAGTCCTGCAAGGATAGTCTTGATTTCATTGACATATTTGCCGTATTTACGTCCGACAGTACGAAGCTGCGGCTTAAAGCTGTATGAGGTAAACGCACGGACATCGTCGGTAAACTCTACCTTTTTGACATTCAGCTCGTCCTGAATGATCTCCTGATAAAACTCCACAAGAGCAGTTTCGGCCTTGACAAACATACGTCCGATTGGCTGACGGTTCTTGATGTTGGCGGTATTTCTCGCTGCACGTCCGAAAACTACTATCTTAAGAACCTCATCCATCTTGGTTTCGAGTTCTTTATCTATATATGATTCATTCGCAACCGGATAATCACAAAGGTGGATGCTTTCCGGAGCTGACTTGTCAATATTTCTGACCAGATTCTGATAAATATCTTCTGTCATGAAAGGAATCATCGGTGCTGCGGTTTTAGCTACGGTAACAAGTGCGGTATATAGTGTCATATACGCATTGATCTTGTCCTGCTCCATTCCCTTGGCCCAGAAACGCTCACGGCTTCTTCTGACATACCAGTTGCTCATATCGTCTACAAAATCCTGGAGTGCTCTTGCAGCCTCAGGGATACGATAATTGCCAAGGTCATCGTCTACCTTCTTTACAAGACTGTTAAGCTTGGACAAAAGCCACTTATCCATAACCGGAAGTTTGTCATAATCCAGTGTATATTTTGTAGCATCAAAATTATCAATGTTTGCATAAAGCACAAAGAATGCATAGGTATTCCAGAGTGTACCCATAAAGCGTCTCTGTCCTTCTATAACTGCTTTTCCGTGGAAACGGTTTGGCAGCCACGGTGCACTGTTGATGTAGAAATACCAGCGGATCGCATCTGCTCCGTAAGTTTCCAGTGCATCAAACGGATCAACGGCATTTCCCTTGGACTTACTCATCTTCTGTCCGTTCTCATCCTGTACATGTCCAAGAACTATAACATTTTTATAAGGTGCTTTATTAAATATAAGCGTTGAAATAGCGAGCAGTGAATAGAACCATCCTCTGGTCTGGTCAACTGCCTCGGAGATAAAATCTGCCGGGAATTGCTGTTCAAACAGTTCTTTATTCTCAAACGGATAATGATGCTGCGCAAAAGGCATAGATCCCGAATCAAACCAGCAGTCGATAACTTCCGGCACACGATGCATTTGCTTACCGCACTTAGGACAGGTAATCGTTATATCATCGATAAACGGACGATGAAGTTCAACCTCTCCGTTATCCTCCTTATCCATCTCTTTTGCATATTTCTTTACAACTTCCGCATAATTCGGACTCATGGATTTGAGTTCAGCCTGGCTTCCGATCGCATGCTGGCATCCGCATTCGCATTCCCAGATATTTAATGGAGTACCCCAGTAACGGTTACGGCTCACACCCCAGTCCTGAACATTCTCAAGCCAGTCACCGAAACGTCCCTTACCTATACTCTCAGGGATCCAGTTGATTGTGTTGTTGTTGCGAATCAGGTCATCCTTAACCGCGGTCATCTTGATAAACCATGACTCACGTGCATAATAGATAAGCGGTGTATCACAACGCCAGCAATGCGGATAACTGTGCTCAAATACCGGTGCCGAGAATAATAATCCTTTTTCTCTGAGTGCCTTCAGGACTTCCGGATCAGCCTTTTTGCAGAACATACCGGCCCACGGAGTTTCCTTCGTCATCTCGCCCTTGCCGTCAACAAGCTGTACAAACGGAAGGTCATATTTCTTTCCGACTTTGGAGTCATCCTCACCGAATGCCGGTGCAATATGTACAACACCTGTACCATCAGTAAGTGTTACATATGCGTCGCATACTACATAAAATGCCTTCTTATGCTGTTTCTCACATGTAGCTACCGCATAGTCAAACAGCGGTTCATACTCTTTATATTCCAGATCCTTGCCTTTAAATGTCTCCATAACATCATAGGATCCTTCTCCGAGTACAGTGTCGCACAGTGCCTGTGCCATATAATAAACTGTACCGTCTTCCTTCATCTTTACCTTTACATAGGTCTCATCAGGATTCACGCAGAGGGCAACGTTTGACGGAAGTGTCCAAGGTGTGGTCGTCCATGCTAAAATGTAGGCATCTTCGCCCTTAACCGGAAACTTGGCAATCGCCGAACGCTCTTTTACATCCTTGTATCCCTGTGCTACCTCATGGCTGGAAAGCGGAGTACCGCACCTCGGGCAGTAAGGAACGATCTTAAAGCCCTTATAAAGGAGTCCCTTATTCCAGATTTCTTTAAGTGCCCACCACTCGGATTCTATGAAACTGTTGTGATATGTAACATACGGGTGCTCCATGTCAGCCCAGAAACCAACCGTGTTGGAGAAATTCTCCCACATTCCTTTATATTTCCAAACGCTCTCTTTACAATGCTCGATAAACGGTTCCAGACCATACTGCTCGATCTGCTCTTTTCCGTCCAATCCCAACATTTTTTCAACTTCAAGCTCTACAGGAAGTCCGTGTGTATCCCATCCTGCCTTTCTCGGAACCATATAACCCTTCATGGTACGGTATCTCGGAATCATATCCTTGATAACACGGGTCAGCACATGTCCGATATGGGGTTTTCCGTTAGCTGTAGGCGGGCCATCATAAAATGTATAAGTCGGTCCCTCTTTACGGCTGTCAATACTCTTCTTAAAAATCTGTTCATCTTCCCAGAACTTCTCAATGTTCTTTTCTCGTTCCACGAAATTCATATTTGCCGGAACTTTGTTGTACATGATAAATTCCTCCTGCTTTATTATTTGCATTAAAAGAAAAAAAGCAGATTTTCGTCCCGTAACAGGACAAGAATCCACTTGCTCTAACCACCTATTACTGCATACAAATATATGCGCTCCCTGTAACGGAGGACTCCGTCCTTACCTAATTGATTTGAATACATATGGATTTGAATCTATATTGATTTGAATTATTGTAAATCATTCATATAAATAACTGTTCAAATCGTTCAGCCGGATGCTCGGGAGTGATCTTCGCCTCCGTACCAGTCATGGCAGGCTCTCACCATCCCTGCTTCGCTTTGATTTTCATACGGTGTTACTGTCTCCGTCATAGCTTTTTATATTATATTGATAATTAAATCACTAACATTGACATTGTATCTTTTTTGGATTTCCTTGTCAAGAAGTGTTTATGTTATATATAGGTATATATTATTTTGTTATAAAATTATCATTCTTTTGCTATTTTTAAGATTATATGCTATAGTGTCTAAGACTTTTTAACCAGAAACTTGCCAATTTTTCAATGCAAGCAGCAAAAACTATTTTTGACAAACACATGACAATCTTATAGGTATCTGTCGATGTGTTACAAAGGAGAATATTATGGAGCCAAGAAACCTTACCCTATTGACCGACCTGTATGAACTTACGATGATGCAGGGATATTTTCGGGAAAAGGATGCCAACGAGACCGTCATTTTTGACGCTTTTTATCGTGCAAACCCGGACGGCAATGCATTTTCAATCTGCGCCGGACTAGAGCAGGTCATTGACTATGTGAAAAATCTTCACTTCGATGATGAAGATATAAGCTATCTTCACAGCCTTGGAATTTTTGATGATGATTTTCTTAATTATCTTCGCAATTTCAAGTTTTCCGGTGATATTTATGCCATACCTGAAGGAACTGTTGTATTCCCGCGAGAGCCGCTCGTCAAGGTTATCGCACCGATCATGGAGGCTCAGCTTGTTGAGACTGCAATTTTAAACATTATCAACCATCAGAGCCTGATCGCAACCAAGACATCCCGCATTGTCTTTGCAGCCAGAGGCGACGGAATCATGGAATTCGGGCTCAGACGTGCACAGGGTGCTGATGCCGGCACTTACGGAGCCCGTGCAGCCATGATAGCAGGATGTGTCGGTACATCCAATGTGCTTGCCGGTAAACTCTTTGATGTTCCGGTCAAAGGTACACATGCTCACAGCTGGATCATGAGTTTCCCGGATGAACTGACAGCTTTCCGTGCATATGCAAAACTTTATCCGAGTGCCTGCATTCTTCTGGCGGACACCTATGATACCTTAGGTTCAGGTGTTCCCAATGCAATCAATGTGTTTACTGAGATGAGAGAAGCAGGAATTCCAATGCCATTCTATGGTATTCGTCTTGACAGCGGTGATCTTGCTTACATTTCAAAGAAGGCCCGCAAGATGCTTGATGATGCCGGATTCCCGGATGCAGTCATATCAGCTTCAAATGATTTGGACGAATACCTGATAGACAGCCTTAAAATTCAGGGTGCTGCCATCACTTCCTGGGGTGTCGGTACAAACCTTATCACATCTAAGGACTGTCCGTCCTTTGGAGGAGTATATAAGCTCGCGGCTATAAAAGATCGCAATACGGGCAAATTTATTCCGAAGATCAAACTTTCTGAAAATACGGAAAAAGTCACGAATCCTGGAAATAAGACCATCAGAAGAATCTACGAGCGCGAATCCGGAAAGATCATCGCTGATCTCATCTGTCTCGTAGATGAGGAATTTGATGAGAAGAGCTCCCTGCTTCTTTTTGACCCGATCGAAACCTGGAAAAAGACCCATCTTTCACCTGGATCATATACCATGCGCGAGCTTCTCGTTCCAATCTTTAAGAACGGTGAATGCGTATATGAATCTCCTAAGGTTATGGATATACGCGAGTACTGTAAAAAAGAGCAGGAAACACTCTGGGATGAATCAAGACGTCTTGTTAATCCTCATGAAATTCATGTTGATCTGTCCAACGAACTGTGGCACATGAAGGCTCAGCTGTTAGACAGCTACCACTATACAAACAGTTGATGTATTTAAAAATAAAAAAGAGCATAAAAAGAGGAGCTTTCACGGAAGCTCCTCTTTTTATGCTCTTTTTTACGACTTGTTTTTACGCGTTATCTTTACTCATCCCAGTTGTGATAAGTTGCCTGTACATCATCATCCTCATCCAGAAGGTCAAGTATTCTCTGCATTTTTTTAATAGCATCATCATCCGTCAGCTCTACCCAGTTCTGCGGAATCATGGTAACATCAGCTTCCATCATAGGAATGCCTGCTTTCTCAAGTGCCTCACGAACTGCCGAGAAATCTTCAGGTGCGGTGATAACCTCATAGCTGTCCTCTTCCTCGGAAAAGTCCTCTGCTCCGGCATCCAGTGCCATCATCATAAGTTCGTCAGGATCCATCTCACACTCTTCTTTATCGATAATGATCTGTCCCTTTTTATCGAACATAAAGGAAACGCTTCCCGGAGTACCTACATTTCCGCCGCCCTTGGTAAATGCGCTGCGGACATTTGCTGCGGTACGATTTTTGTTGTCTGTCAGAGTATCAACAATAATAGCAACACCGTTCGGGCCATATCCCTCATATGTAAGGTTCTCATAATTTACAGAGTTAGCATCTCCGGCTGCTTTTTTAATACCACGATCAATTGTATCATTCGGCATATTGTTTGCCTTAGCCTTAGCGATGACATCACGCAGACGGCTGTTGTTTGCCGGATCCGGACCACCCTCTTTAACTGCTACTGCAATCTCACGACCGATGACAGTAAAGATTTTTCCTTTTGCAGCATCATTTCTCTCTTTTTTGTGCTTGATATTGGCAAACTTTGAATGTCCTGACATAAAATAACACTCCTCTTTCTATCTTCTATTTTTAATTTTCGCTCATCAGCTTCCATTGAACCGGATAATACTTTAGACATTCCGGACAGGTCCGAAATACCGCTGTATATCCATCATTAAAAAGCTGCATCTTTGCTATTTTAACACTATTCCGTATGCTTGGCAAGAGGTTATTAAACAGCGCATAATTACAGACGAATAGCTACCTATATTAAACAGTGCATAGCCATCTGTTTTCAGGACGTCAAAGGAGGCTGCTTTTCCCCCACAGAAAGCAGCCTCCGGTTCACGTTCACAACCTTTACATTAAATAGTTTGATTGCTGTGTATAAATATACCACTCGTTTTCGGTTTTGTCAACGTTTTTCATGTCATTTTGCACAACAGAACGTTTTTAATTTCAATTTTAAAATTGCACTTTTCACAGTTCCTTTTTCTTAATCTTTCCGCTTTCTGTTTTCGGAAATTCTTTTAGAGAGACTATTTCCCGAGGCAGCTCATAATCTGACAGTCTTTCTGACAAAAAATCCCGAATTGACATATTGGCAGTACCATTATCCCATACAATCCATGCCTTCAGATAATCTCGTCCATGTGCATGTACAGCTTTAACTGCAGTTTCCGTAACCCCCGGAAATGCTCTGATTGCCTCCTCAACGCGAAGGGATGAGACTTTTCTGCCATTTATATTGCAAATATCGTCATCTCTTCCATCAAAGTAAAAGAGTCCGTCCGCATCTGTATGGCCACAGTCTCCTATCACGGCATCATTTCCTATTCCGATAATGCCATAAGCTGTTTTTACATGAAAGTGCTCATTTTCTATCCGGACATCAACATCAGGAAAAGCACGTCCCACCAGAGTCGTATCCTCCTTCATTTCGTTTCCCCGGATGTATGTTATATAATTGAGCTCACTGGCACCGTAATACAGGGTAATCTCCGCATAAGGAAATGATTTTTTAAACTCCTTTGCCTCAATTCCTCCCATGCTCTGCGAACCGCTGACAAACGATACCACTCTGCTGTTTACGGCATGTTCTCTCTCATAAATCCGCCTGAGTGCCCTGAGTTTTACTGGAATCAAATAAATGCAATCAGCTTTTTCCGCCTCAATCATTTTTTTCCAGATACGCGGGTCAAATGAATCTGCCGCTGCGATCGTGCCTCCTGAGGCCAATTGTGCCATATAAAGGTTAAGATTTCCGGTAAATGCAAGGCTTCCATGCATAAATGTTACAGTGCCTTCTCCCATGCGAAAAATCTCATTCTGCACCGGAAAGAAATCATGCCAGCTGTCAAACGTGCGAAATAAAACCTTCTGACGGCCCGAGGTGCCGGAGGTCATAACTCCCATATATGCCTCTTTCGGCGGTATCACATTTCTAATCTCATCGGAAATTGTCACATCCGACGGTGCAATTACAGGCACGTTTTCTCCGTCTCCATATGCCAGAAAGCAAATCAATTGCTCTGCTATGGTCGGCTCCTGAATCCAACAAAGATTTCCTGCATTTTCCTTATCTGACCGTCTTTCATCCTGCTTTTTTAAAGATTCTGCAGCCTCTATCAGATCCCCGAACGTATATCTTTTTTTCTCTGTAATCAGTGCATCACGTTCAGGCGGATATAAACGCAATGTATCCAAATAAGTTTTTATTTTTTTCATTATCATTTCCTGCCTTGATGTCTCTTCTTTTACCATGCAGCTCATTTTAATCTGATAGCTGCATGCATTCAAAATTATCCGATTCTTTCTACCATGATGCTGCTTCCTATACCTCCGGCTGCTGCCACACAGCACATTCCCAGATGCCCTTTCTTTTGTTCAAGTGCCTTCATAAGATGAAGAAGAATCATCGCACCAGAAACTCCATAAGGGTGTCCGTAAGCAAGAGCGCCTCCCCAGATATTATATCGCTCTTCTATTTCCGGAAATGCACGTTCAAAGAGTACATCGATTACGGCAAATGCCTCATTAACTTCAAATGCATCTATATCCTGATATGAATAACCTGTTTTTTCAAGCATGGTCTTAGCAGCGCTTACAGCTGATTTCGGACTCATCATAGGGTCGTCACCTATGGCCGTGGCAAATTTGAAACGAAATTCGGATTTCCGATCATGTTGTTTAAGGAATCTCTCTGAGCACAGTATCACAAATGCTGCACCGTCATGCATCAGACAGGCATTTGCCGCAGTGATCTTTGTTCCGTCCTTAAGAAGGTATGGCAGCCTGTCCATAAGCCTCTGACTCATTGTCGGCCTGATCCCCTCATCCTTGCTGCTGCCTTCTACTGAGACTGTGATATCTTCCAATATACCTTCCTTACGTGCCTGCGATGCCCTCTTATGGCTTTTTAGCACCCACGCATCCATCTCTTCTTTAGATACATTTTCTCTTATCGCGGTCTCTTCGGCTCCCTCAAGCATAACCTGCTCGCCGCGTTTTCCCGGCACAAATTGTGCTACTGTATATATTTTTCCACCGTCATATTCAGGATGATTTTCGGATAAAATTCTGTACGGCTGCACCGATGAACTCTCCATTCCGCCTGCAATCACTAGGTCTGCCAATCCGCTTTCAATCTTGGCGGCAGCTGCGCTGATGGCTTCAACGGCAGAGCCGCACTGAAGATCCAAGGTAACCGCCGGAATATGCTGCGGAAGACCTGCCAAAAGTGCTGCCAGACGGGTGATATTGCCGCCTCCGCCCACGGCATTTCCGCCTATTATAAAGTCAATTGCATCAACAGGAAGGTCATATCTTGAGACCACTTCTCTAAGAACTTCTGCACCAAGCTTTTCAGCCGGAATATGTCTATACATTCCGTCCTTAACTCCTATATAGCTTCGCAAACCGCCCAAAATATATACATTTTCCATACCTACCTCCATAAAGCAAAAAAGCAGCAATGGAGATTTACGGCTTTCTTTAGCATAACATACTAAAGAAAAGCAGCCTGTCTCCATCACCACATCCATTCATGTTTACATTTAGATTTTCGAAAAAAACTGATTAAATCAGCATTTCCCTATAGCTAATTTCCAAATAATCCAGTCTTTTTTAGTGCTTTACCGAGTGCTACCGCTGCCACACATTTGACAAGGTCAAGCGGTATAAACGGAACAACCGACTGAACTATAACAGCACCCCACGGCTGTCCTGTCACATACTTCATCCATCCTGCACCGAATGCGTAAATAACCGGAATACCGATTACAATCAGGAAAGCAGTCTGGAAAGCCGGATTCTTGAATTTACGGCAAAACAGTGCAATAAGGAAAGCCACTACCAGGAAACCTATATAATAGCCACCGCTTGGTCCGAGTAATTTTCCTGGACCTGCTGTGCCGCCGCTGAATACCGGAACACCACACAATCCTAAAAGAAGCCAGCTGCCCATAACCAAAAGCGCATCCTGCGGTGCCAGCACCAGTCCGATAAGGTTTACAATCATGGTCTGTGCAGTGATCTTTGCAGTCGTAAAAGGAAGCGGTATCGCAATATATGAGGATACGCTGATAAGTGCCAACATCATCGCTAACAGGGTAATTCTCTTTGCGCTCCAGGCACTCTGCGCCTTCACTGTACTTGTTTCTGAATTCATTTCTATACCTCCATTTGTGATTCTGACTTTACTTTGAATCAATGCTAAAACCGAGTATATATGAATCAGCGGTAATTGTCAACCTGTTTTTGCTATTTAGTTTACATTTGTCTTTCTTTAGATTAACAACTGATTTACATTCATGGTGATGCCGCTGTAAGGCGGCGTGTCAGTTTACTTAATTGCTGTATTCCGGATTGTAAGAATGTCTCGATCACCAGTTTCGGTTTTTAAATGTATACTGCATTTTTCGCCTTCATTTATCTTAGTCAGATATACTTTCTCGTCCGGACGAAGCGGTGACAGGAAACGCACCTCCAGTGTTTTACACTCTTTGAGAAAATTATTTTCATTAAGATTTGCCAGGCACTCATTCATAACAAGAAATCCCGGTAACACAGCTCCATTTCCCTGATGTATCGGATTAGTGTCAGACACCTTTTTTAGATATTCTTCCATCTGACTCACGGTAAATGACATCGTATCTTTGTCATGCCTAATAAATGTATTTGAGGATAAAGATTCCTCATTTTTTTCATAAATAAGCACATCCTGACGAGGTTTTACAAGTAAAACCTCCATCCATTCTTCATCAGCATCCATGCGCACCCTGACAGCGGAACGGCCTTTTTTAACAATCTGCAGTGCAATATTATTTTCACTGTCACAATCTCTTATATTCATGTCTGTCAGCCATTCAAAGCAGATCACACACGTTCCAATCATCCAGCCGTCATAGCCGTCAAGAGTCGAAAGTGTACTCTCAAAGGCCAGCAGCTTCTCTTTTAATATATCATTCATATGTATTTTTCCTTGAGACAAATAATCATTCAGAGCCAGACTCCAGGTACTTTCACAATTGTAAAAATGAGAACTTTTATCATTTTTGCCGATTACGTTAAAACAGCCTCTTTCAAAAGTCTCAGGGCATCATCATAGCACTCCGTTCCCATCGATGCGCAGGATAAAAGAATCTTTGGATACCCATCCTTAAAATGATGTGAATTTTTATCAAGGAGGCTCTCAACCGATTCCACGGGGCGAACTGCCACACCCGCTTTTGCCGCACGAGCGGTAATTTCCTTAGAAGTAAGCGGACTATCTATTTCCATCAAAACCAGGAAGCCCGCATCTCCTAAATGAGTTCTCGCCTTTTCTCCGAATACCCTTCTTACGGCTTCACAAAGACTTTTTGCCTTTGCAGCATAAATCTTTTTAGACTTTCGAATCTGGCTTTCAAGATGTCCGTCACGAATAAACTGACAGAGGGCGATCTGCTCTGCCTTGGAAGCAGTCTGGTTGTAGTATTTCCCCGTCTGTCTGTATATTTTTAAAAGTTCAGGCGGAAGAACCATATAACTCATACGGATAGACGGTAGCAGCAATCTCGAAAAAGTTCCCAGATAGACTACTCCGCGTCCGCCCGATAAGCCCTGCAGCGACGGTGTCGGACGATTATAGTAGCGAAATTCACTGTTGTAATCATCCTCTATGATAATCATGTCCTCATTTGCCGCATCCTTTAAAAGCCGCATTCTGTCGCCTACAGGCATAACCTCTCCCCAGACTGTCATCTGGGAAGGCGTGAGGTAACATACACTTTTGCCTACAAACTCATTTATACCATTTGTAACTTTATTTGTTCCAATAACTTCTTCTTTCCAGTGTTCTCGTATGTCCCCTGTATTAAATCCGTGATCCTCAAAAATCTGTCGACCCTGAACAAATGACGGATTAAAAAACCAGGCATTTTCACGTTCTTTAAACATCGGGCACAGAATATGAAGAAGGCTCTGTACGCCCGCCCCCACTACTATGCTGTCCGGTGTGGCGATTACATTGCGATGGCGTCCCAAATAAGCACAAAGTGCCTCACGAAACTCCTGCTCACCCTGAGGTTCACCGTAGGACAAGAGACGCTCATCCTGACGAAGTGCACTCTTCACATAGCGTCTCCATAAGTCAAACTGAAAACTATCCCTGTCTACTTTTGAAGATGCAAAATCATATTTTATATCGGGATGTGTATCGTGATTTTCCGGGCCATGCTCAGTATCATCACGGGGCGCTGTCGCAGGAATCGCATCAGTCACATAATAGCCGCTCTGCGGACGGGATATAATATAACCGTCCGCTGCAAGCTGCATATATGCGCTTTCGACTGTCGTCCTGGAAAGCTGAAGCTGCATGGCCCCCCTGCGGATTGACGGCAGCTTCGTCCCCGATTTCATCTGTCCAGAAAGGATCAGATCTTTATAATATTCATATACCTTCAAATACCGGCTTTGCCCCGGCTCGTTAAAATCAAGTTCCATAAAAATACATCTTTCCGGATCAAATCCACCTCAAAGTTTATTATTTTACGAGTCCTTCTACTGCATTTGTATAACGTCCCGTCTCAACAAGGCTTACCGTGGAATCTATAAACTGTCCGATACTGCTTATCTTCTCCGGAGGCGCCGCATAAAATACCTGAAAATGATTTTCCTCAAAATATCTGACCATTTGTTCGATTCTCTCTCTCGAAAGTGCAGAAAACGCCTCATCTATAAATGCAAGTCTGGCACAGCAGGTATTAGCCGGATAGCATTGCAAAAGGCTTGCCGCCAGGATAATAAAATACGGTGTCTGTTTTTCTCCGTTGCTGGCTGAACCCTGCTTTTTGGATAATTCTGCGGTAACCTCTGTTTCTCCCTGGCGGCTTATAATCTCCATATCATAAGAAAAATATTTTCTGTAATCCGTGTATTCCCACTCATCTTCCTCAGAAAGAATAAGGCTCATGAATTCCTGAATATCATGTTCCATCTCTTCATCATCTCTGACGGAATTCATATAAACCTCCGGAGAGCCCATATATTTTTCCAGACGTCTTGATATGCGGAAAAATAATGCCCGATCCGGCTTTTCCTTCATGACAAACCTGTAAGTATCCTTTCCGAACGGCATGTGGCGCAGCTCACGGTTGACTGCGTCCATCTCACGCTTTGCCTCCCGGACATTTTCATCGATCTCAGCCACAAAATCGTTCATAAAAGCACTCTCAAGGCGTTCTGCCTGTGCCTTAAGCTTTTGCTGAGCCTCTTCGACCTTGACATGAGCCAGATTACGATATTCTTCACGATACCACGGAATATATCCTATGCCTCGTTTTCCGACATCTATTCCGGCCAGACGGCAATATTCAAGCTGTGCATCTTCCAACTGATGTTCCTTTTCTGTAAGCATATTTCTGCTCTTATCAATCACAAGCTGCGTCGTCACACGAAGCGTTCCTCGCCTTGCACTCTCGCGGTTATATTCCTCAAGCATCGGCTCTTTAAGCTCCATATGGGCAAGGCACATATCATCATAATTTTTCCGACACAAATGAATCTCCGTGCTGATGCGTGCGAGAGACTGCTCGCAGGATGTTAAATCATTTTTACATCCGCCCATCTCACTCTGATTCTGGTTCACGCTCTCATTGGCACTGCGCGCCAGCTTCTTAGCCGTCTCAAGTTCTTTTAAAACTGCCGTAAAATCAGGATTTGCTTCAATTTCATCTCTATCCTTTATAAGAGCATCTATGCGTTTCACGCACTCATAAAGCCCGTACGCTGCACCGAAATCATAATGTCCCCCATCCCAGTCTATTTCACTTATCGCCTCACGACATCTGATAACATGCAAAAGAGCTTCTTTATCTGCTCTTTGAACGTCCTGTAATTCTTCAAGATCTTTATTTGCCTGATCTAATTGACATCTGATTGCATCGCTGCCGAGGCAAAGTTCGGTTTTTGAAATATTCATCATCGAAACAGCGTAACTTTTGGCCAACATACCATCCCGCATAAGCCCACCTTTTGGATATTCATGAAGCTCCTCCAGATTATCACATAGATGTATGCCATTTAACAGATAATTAGCATAGCGTCTGGCATAAATATTCGGAATTTTTAGGATCTGTGCCGCAGACTGTTTTACCACCTCTGTTTCAGGAAGCTTGTCCGTAACAACAACATTTCCGTCATAAATTTTCTCTTTTTGCAAAATCTGCATGGCCTGATGACAATACTCACCGTCAACAATTATATAGTAACGCTTTCTTCCCAGAAATGTCTCTATAGCTCTTCTCCATTCAGGATCAACCACATCCTGCACCAGCTCCGCAAAGATATGAACCTCTGTATTAATTCCCTGTTTTTCCAGTCCTTTTTTGATCTTATTTCTGGCATTTTCAATTTCAGGAGGAAATACCAGAATATTGGCCTGCAGGCGATTTATCTTATCCTGCAGGGCGGCAATCTCTTTTTCACGGTCCCCGCACCGATCTTTAAGATGAATCTTATTTTCCTCATATATGGCATCCTGATTGTGAATTTTTTCACTGAATGCATTAAATGCTTCCCGTTTTTCTGATGCATTTTTGTCTGATTTATCTATCGTTTCAAAATATGCAATATCAGAAGACAATGACGGAAGATCTTTTTCCAGAGTTTTTATGAGGGAACTTATTTTCTTTTTGAGACCTAGAATCTGAGCGACCTTATCTTCCCAACTCTTTTTCTCGCGATTTGTCTCCTCTATCTGCCTCTTTATGGAATCCAGACTTTCCTGCATTCCCTTTACCATGTCATTGTTCTCGGCTATTCTCAAACGTTTCTGTGCTGATTCCTGCTGCCTGATAAGCTCTTCGGCACGTTCTTTCAGACGTTCATATTGATCCTTTAACGTGTTGTAACGGCTTTTTGTCTGCTTTTCCTCTTCTTCTTTTTCCCTGTAGGCCTGATATGAAAGCATCAATTCGCGAATTTTAAGTGTTCTCTTTCGCTTTTCATACTCATCACTTTGGCGCAAGACCTCCTCAAGCTGAATTTTGCCCTGTTTGAGGCTTTCATAAAGCTCACGTAGGTGTTCAAACTGGCGTTTCTGTTCACGAAGCTCCTCAAGTGACTGTACTTTTCCCGGCTCTAATACACAATCCTGTATGAACTGATCGATATTGTTTTCCGGATTAAATGCCATCATTTTGAGCAGTTTGTTTCTGTATTTCGTGACGTCAACTCTAAGCCCCAATGCTCTTAATAATGCTTCCGTGCCTCTGTCACGTCCCATAAATGATGAAGGCTTTAATACTTCTCCCTTGATTGCCAATTCATTTTTCGGTGTGATTTTCAGTACTTTTCCGTCAGTGACAGCAAAATTCATATCGTCAATAGCTGCACCTGGGCAGACAAACCAGCTGCTTACCGGTTTTCCGGTCTCGCTCGGTGACTCTATGCATACACCTACTGTCAGAGGCTTTCCCAGTGTCAGATCATCGAATTCCATCACGACATAACTCACAACATTTCCGCTTCTAAGATAACGAGCATCGCCGTTGCTTCTGGTATCTCCTCGCACATATCCGAGTACAGTCCGATCTCTGTCCTTTGCCGCCTTGTTAAATTGTGTATTTCCCGTCAGAAGATAGGTCATGGCATCCAGTACAGTCGTTTTTCCTGTTCCGTTGACGCCTGTAATAAGTGTAGAACCATTAAGCGTAAGGCAGACATTCTGAAAGCGCGACCACTGAACCATCAAAAGCTTTTTAGCCGATTTTCTGTTGATGACTTTGCGATTATTCGTCTCACTCATCGCTTTCTTCCTCCTTATCGCTCTCAGGCTCCGTTTCCAAGGCATAATCCTCGTCATTTTCTTCACGGGTCCATTTTTCCTGCATTCTGTGATTTACGTTCTCAACAAATTGCTTAAACTCCTGTGAATCCAATACGAATTGCATAGACGGATACAGACAGATCCGGCAGTCCTCTTCACCGAGTTTTCCAATTACCTGCAGGAGCTGATATCTGCTAAAAAGTGCCAAAATCGAAGCAAAACCACCCTTTTCAATCTGGTCTCTGATACCGTATTTTTCCAGTTCAAAACGCAGATCAGTAATGGAAATCTCTATGTTTTTAGACAGGCTTCCCCGACGCACCCTATCCGCATACAGTGTCCACAGACAGCATAAGACCAGACTCTCCATCTTCCTTAAAGTTACATGGTTGATCTGCAGCTTTCCGTTTTCTCCGAGATCCCGGCAATTTTTAAGCATTACAACACCGTTTTCCCTGTCTACAGCTATATCATATCCGATAAAACCTAAATACGTGGAAAATGGTTCTGAACGTTTCGATACAAAATAGTATGCCTTTTTGCTGTCATCATCCCTGTCCCGCACGATAAAAGTCTGCTTAAGAAGACGTCTCACGCTTTTCTGAAACATATCTTTTTCAGAGGATGTATAATCGTTCCATATTTCTTCAAATCCCATGTCTATTTATCCTCCTTCCGACGCTCTATCTTGAAACGCTTGATAAGCATCTTTTCCGCTTCCAGATATCCCTCTTCTGTCTGTATCTCATATCCGTTTTCTAAGCCATAGGCGACAGCCGAAAGCGCAGCCAGAAGGTCTCTTTTGCTGTCCATCGGAATATCATCGCTGTGAATTTCAGTTTTTTCTCCCAGCAGAGTCTCTATGTAAGTCTTCATTTTATCCTTTGAATACGGATTTGTTGCCTCACGTTCCTGTGCCATCTTAGCACGGTCGATATCATCCTGAGTCATTTCCTCAACGTCCGCAAACGTCGTTTCTCTGATCGTCTGTTCCCGTCTCGGGTAACGTATCGATTCTGTATCTATAAATTCATTGGTTTCCAGAAGGAAAAGACCGTTCATCGACTCCGGCAGTTCCTCTTTCCAGCCCAGAGTATTCATCTGGGACGCAATAACGCGGATCGTCTGTTCTACATATCCGCGGACACTGCTGTCACGATTTTGAAGGAAACGAGCCCGTCCTATCGCTATCTGCAGATAAATATTGATTTTATGCTTTATATCCCGCATGATTCTGTCATAATCAACGGAAAAAAACTGCAGCATCGTGCTTATCATATCTGATACCTTTTCCCTCGCATCAGGCAGATCAAGTTCATCTTCTTTTGCGCACTCGATGACAAGGCGTGTATATAGTTCCTCTTTATTTTGCATCTCCTCCAGCCTTGAGCGAATAAAAGATCGATACATATGGATATTCTGCTGTTTGGTCAGGCGGGAATATTCGCGTACAAAATCACCTTCACAATAGTCAAGAATATTTTCCGTAAGACTTTCCAATGTTTCTTCACGCACCATTCTCTCAATAATCTTTTTTATAAAAGTTGAAAGACGCTTAAGTGAACCGGAAAGCTGCTTGGCGCTGCGGTAAACCGAACGTAGTCCGCCCACATAGAAGTTATCCGTCCATTGTTCGGGATTTTTGAGGATATTGTAGATATTAAAAATATAACTGGAAAATTCCTCCCGTTCCGTCTTCATCATTTTCTGAAGAAATTCCGCCAGAAAAACGCCTTCTTCCGTCATCATGATATGCTTCTCGTATGTCGCATCGTCGGTATCTTCCTCAAGCCAGCCTACTTCCTTGGAACAGAATTTTCGAATCACAGAATTGGCGAGCTGATTGTAATTTCTATCTGTTGTTATTTCATCGTCAAGATAATCGACATGATTTTCCAAAAGATAGGTTGCAATCGCGTCTCTGATGCGGTTGCGTGAAATCCGGTAAGTAATTTCCCTGTCATATTCATGATAAATACGCAGCAGACAATCTGCATAAATACGATTACTGCTTCCGCTGGCAAGACAGTTGAAAAATCCCGACGGGAGAATATCAAAAAGATTTATATTAGTGCTCACAGTATGACCTTTCCGTTGCTTTTTCAAAAATCCCCATTAAGCCAAACGACGGATCATTCGTCTGCCTAATGGGGAAATATATGACATGTCTATATTATATTTACTTCACAACTATATTGACAATTCTTCCCGGTACATAGATTTCTTTTACGATGTTGCCGGTAAGCTTATCCTTGACAGCCTCTTTTCCCGCAGCGATGGCATCCTCTTTAGAGATATCTGCCGGCACGGTAATGGTTGCGCGGACTCTGCCGTTGATTTGAACAGCAACCTCTTTCTCATCGTCCTTCATCATCTCTGCATCGCACTCAGGCCATGAGGTATGGAATACGCTGTCTGTACCGCCCAGCTCCTGCCAGAGCTCCTCGCCAAGATGAGGTGCAAACGGTGCAAGAAGGACAGTAAATGTTCTGAGGGTCTCTTTATCGATTCCGCCTTCTTTCTTAGCCAGTTCGATAAGCTTGTTATTGTATTCCATGAAACCTGATATAACAGTATTAAGGCTGAACTGCTCAAAACGCTGCTCGATGTCGAATACCAGCTTATGACGCAGTTTAACCATTTCCTTGGTTTCCTTGATGTCCTTGTCCTTGCTTGACATAACCAGATTGTAGAAACGATTCAGGAAACGGGAAACTCCCTCGATACCGCGGTCATCCCACTCTGCATCAAGCTCCGGCGGTCCTACGAACAGTTCATAGAGGCGCAGTGAATCACAGCCATAGTCACGAACCAGATCGTCAGGAGATACAACATTTCCCTTTGATTTGCTCATCTTGATACCGTTTTTACCTGTAATCATACCCTGATTAAACAGTTTTTTAAACGGCTCATCGAAGTCGATAACACCGATATCATACAAAAACTTGGTATAGAAACGTGAATACAAAAGATGAAGTACCGCATGCTCTACGCCGCCGATATACATGTCTACAGGCAGGTATTTATCAGCTTTTTCGCGGGATACAAGCTCTTTATCATTCTTGTTATCAACATAGCGAAGGAAATACCATGAAGAGCCGGCCCACTGTGGCATGGTGTTTGTCTCACGTTTTGCCGGTGCACCGCAGCACGGACAGGTAGTATTAACCCACTCCTCGATATCCGCAAGCGGCGATTCTCCGGTACCTGTAGGCTGGTAGCTTTCAACCTCCGGAAGTTTTAACGGAAGCTGATCTTCCGGAACCGGTACGTTGCCGCACTTCGGGCAGTGTACGATCGGAATCGGCTCACCCCAGTAACGCTGACGTGAAAATACCCAGTCGCGAAGCTTGTAATTGACTCTCTTATGACCGATACCTCTCTTCTCGATCATCTCCGGTGCTTCTTTCTTAAGTACGGAAGACTCCATGCCATTCCATTCACCTGAGTTAATCATGGTACCTGATGCCTCGGTATAGGCTTCTGTCATGTTTTCGATCTCTTTGCCATCTTTTGCAATAACCTGGATAATCGGAATATTGAACTTCTTTGCAAACTCAAAGTCACGGTCGTCATGTGCCGGTACACACATGATAGCACCTGTACCGTAATCAGCCAGTACATAATCTGACAGCCAGATCGGAACTTTTGCACCGTTTATCGGGTTAATTGCGTAGCTTCCGGTAAATACGCCTGTTTTTTCCTTGTCCTGCAGACGATCTACATTAGAGCGCATAGATGAGTCGAAAATATACTTTTCAACAGCTTCACGGGTATCATCTGTTGCAAGACTCTTTGCCATGGCATGCTCAGGAGCGAGTACCATAAAGGTTGCGCCATACAGAGTATCCGGGCGTGTGGTATAGACTGTGATCTTTTCATCGCGTCCCTCTACGGCAAAGTCAACCTCTGCACCGTAGGATTTGCCGATCCAGTCTGTCTGCATCTTTTTAACCTTCTCCGGCCAGTCAAGCTTATCAAGGTCATTTAAAAGGCGATCTGCGTATGCCGTAATCTTAAGCATCCACTGACGCAGATTCTTCTTTGTAACTGCGGTACCGCAGCGTTCACAGCAACCGTTGACAACCTCTTCATTTGCAAGACCTGTTTTGCATGACGGACACCAGTTAATCGGGAACTCTTTCTCATATGCCAGACCTTTTTTGAACATCTGTACAAAGATCCACTGTGTCCATTTATAAAATGCCGGATCGGTGGTGTTTACTTCCATATCCCAATCGTAAATGGCAGCAATCTCATTGATCTGACGTTTGATGTTTTTCACATTATTTGCTGTTGAAATAGCCGGATGTACACCCATCTTGATAGCATAGTTTTCTGCCGGAAGACCAAATGCATCCCATCCCATCGGATGAATCACGTATTTACCGCGAAGCATCTGATAACGGCTCCATACATCGGAGATAACATATCCTCTCCAATGGCCTACGTGAAGTCCGCTTCCTGAAGGATATGGGAACATATCCAGACAATAATATTTTTCTTTTTTTCCATCATTTACATTGATGGGATGTTTTTCCCAGTTCTCACGCCATTTCTTCTCGATGGCAGTATGATTGTACTGTGACATCTGATTTCCTCCTGATATTTAGATACTGTAAAAAGAATGTGTACCCCGCAGGCAAGCACGCAGCCTGTCTGGTCACTTGGCAACACTTGTTCTGAAAGTCAGTTGTTTCGTGCCTTCGGCACTTTCAGAGTAAAAAACCCTGCGTCTCTATATATCAACATAGAGACGCAGGGTTTTTATCAAATCATCGCTGCGCGGTACCACTCTATTTCGCACATAGTGTGCGCTCCTCATGATCCTGTAACGGCGGATAACCGGCTCTGTCTAATAAATATCTTCAAAATTCATCTTTCAACAGGCTGCTCGCGGACCAGTTCGTCTGCTTTCTTCCGCTGTCTTGCACCACCCGACAGCTCTCTGCAGAAATTTCACAGATTACTACTTCCGTTCATAGCATTTTTGCTAACACGTAGGATACCATAAGTGAAGATAAATGTCAATATTTTCAGACTGCCTGATCCGGCGGCAAATTGTAGTAATCCAAAAGAAAATCC
>CAVHPN010000015.1:0-13110 GCA_963637995.1 Prevotella sp. CAG:279
ATGATGTTGGGGTCAAAAGGTCTTTTGCCCCCTCTGATACCAGATTGCTTCGCACAATGTGCTCTCGCAATCTTCAAAAACATTCGTAATTCGCTCATTTTTCTTCGAAAAATGGCTACTTACTCATGTTTTTGGCGGGTCCCAAGGTCACAACTTCTCCTGCAAGCAAGCTTGCGTCGAATTTCTGACCTTTTGACCCTGGTATCATAATATAAAAGGCTGCCTCAAGCAGGGCTGGCCGGCATTGCATATGCGGATGGCCGGCTGGTCCTGTTTTGTAGCTATTAAGGAAACATTATGGAGGAAAACAGGATGGAAAGCAATATAGAGAATCTTAAGATCCCTTGTCATGTCGCCCTGATACTTGACGGGAACGGCAGATGGGCAAAAAAAAGAGGACTTCCGAGAACTGCGGGACATAAACAGGGATGTGTGACAGTCGAGCAGACAGTTGAAGATGCAGCCAGATTGGGAATCCGTTACCTGACGGTGTATGGATTTTCGACGGAAAACTGGAAGCGTTCGGCAGAAGAAGTTGGAGCGCTTATGCAGCTCTTCCGTTTTTATCTGAAACGTCTTCTGAAAATTGCAAAAAAAAATAATGTAAGAGTCAAAATGATTGGCGACCGTACACGCTTTGACAGCGATATAATCGATGGCATAAACCGTCTCGAAAATGAGACGGCATCCAATACAGGTTTGACATTTGTTATTGCAGTCAATTACGGCGGCAGAGACGAGATTACGCGTGCGGTAAGACACATGCTTAAGGATTGTCAAGATGGAAAACTTGAAGCCGACAGCGTGACTGAACAAACCGTGGATTCATATCTGGACACAGCCGGAATACCGGATCCTGATCTTTTGATTAGAACCAGCGGTGAAATAAGATTGTCCAATTATCTTTTATGGCAGCTTGCTTACAGCGAGATCTATATTACGGACTGCCTGTGGCCGGATTTCAATAAGGAAGAACTTATAAAGGCGATTGAACAGTTCAATAAAAGAGACAGACGCTTTGGCGCAGTAAAGGCATAAGGAGGATTTGCCATGTTCAGAACGAGGCTTATAAGTGGAATTGTGCTTGTAGTACTCGCGATTCTTATGGTTACAAGCGGCGGCATTCTTCTATATTGCGTGACTGCCGCGATCTCCCTGCTGGGCATGTTTGAACTCTACAGAGTCATGGGAATTGAAAAAAAAGCCCCGGGGATTGCCGGATATCTGGCATGCCTGGGATATTACGGACTCGTGTGGTTTGACGGACAGCACTATGTTACACTTCTTGCAATTGCAGCCCTGATGGTGCTCATGTGCATATATGTTGTCACCTTTCCAAAATATGGTACAGAGCAGATTACGGTTGCTTTTTTTGGTATTTTTTACCTGGGAATCATGCTTTCCTATCTTTATCAGGTAAGGGCGATGGTAGACGGTAAATATTTGGTTTGGCTGATTTTTTTAAGCTCATGGGGCTGTGATACATGTGCATATTGTACAGGTATGCTATTTGGCAGACATCGACTGGCACCGGTCTTAAGTCCGAAAAAATCTGTAGAGGGTGCGATCGGAGGTGCTGTGGGAGCGGCAGTGCTCGGAGGAATCTATGCTTATTTTTTCGGTGCCAAGATGGATGAGGTTGCCAATCCTATAGTTGCATGTGCGGCAGCATGCGCAATTGCGGCTGTCATTTCCCAGATCGGTGATCTTGCGGCGTCGGCCATAAAAAGAAATCACAGTGTTAAAGATTATGGAAATCTCATACCGGGACATGGCGGTGTGCTGGATAGATTTGACAGCGTTATTTTTACGGCACCGGCTATCTATTTTGCACTTACGTTTTTGCGTTGATTAAGATACTTTTAAACGAGGAGAATAACAGATGAAGAAAATTGCAATACTTGGCTCCACCGGCTCTATCGGAACCCAGACTCTGGAAGTGGTGCGCGCAAATGGGGATATAGAGGTAACTGCGTTGGCAGCAGGAACTAATATTGACCTTTTGGAAAAGCAGATCAGAGAATTTTCGCCTAAAATAGTGGCTGTATGGAACGAAAAAAAGGCTTTGGAACTTAAAGAGCGTGTGAGAGATCTGGATATTTGCATCGAGAGCGGCATGGATGGTCTGCTGGCCGTGGCAACTGAAAAAAGTGCCGAAATAGTAGTTACGGCTGTTGTCGGAATGATCGGTATACGTCCCACAATTGCGGCAATGAATGCAGGTAAGGATATTGCACTTGCAAACAAAGAAACACTTGTAACTGCCGGACATATTATCATGCCTCTTGCTAAAGAGAAAAATGTCCGTATCTTACCTGTGGACAGTGAACATAGTGCTATTTTCCAGAGTTTAAACGGAGAAAGAGGCAATAAGATTCATAAAATCCTTCTGACGGCATCCGGAGGACCATTTAGGGGACGCACGAGGGAAGAAATGAAAAATGTACAGCTTGAGGATGCGCTGAAGCATCCGAACTGGACGATGGGACGCAAAATCACCATTGACAGTTCTACCATGGTTAACAAAGGATTGGAAGTCATGGAGGCCAGATGGCTTTTTGATGTTGAAATGGATCAGGTTCAGGTTATTGTGCAGCCTCAGAGTGTCATTCATTCTATGGTAGAATATGAAGACGGTGCCGTGATCGCCCAGCTGGGTACACCTGATATGAAGCTTCCTATTCAGTATGCATTATATTATCCTGAGAGACGTTTCCTCGCAGGAGACAGACTGGATTTTTATAAACTCGCCAGTATCACATTTGAAGCACCTGATTTTGAAAATTTCCATGGTTTAGGTCTTGCTTATAAAGCGGGACGAAGAGGAGGCACTCTTCCTACCGTATTCAATGCAGCTAATGAGAGAGCTGTACAGAAGTTCCTTGATCGTAAAATTTCATATCTGACCATCACTGATATTATTGAAGCATCTATGGAACATCATGCCGTGAAGGAAAATCCGACAGTGGATGAGATTCTTCAGGCAGAGCAGGAAACATATGAGTTTATAGAGAGCAGGTGGTAGATTGCTGAGCTTACTGGCGGCATTTGTAATATTTAGTTTGATCGTTTTGTTCCATGAATTCGGACATTTTCTGATGGCAAAACTCGGTGGGATATGTGTTGTGGAATTTTCGCTCGGTATGGGGCCGAGACTTTTAAGTTTTGTGAAGGGCGAAACAAGATATTCACTGAAACTTCTCCCATTTGGCGGCTCATGCATGATGTTAGATGATGATGAAAACAGTGAATTGCCACCGGAGCTGACTTTGAAAAAAGATACGAAGAGCAAAGGCTTTAATTCGGCATCTGTATGGACACGTTTTATCGTAATTGCTGCAGGACCTGTATTTAATTTTATTCTTGCATGGTTGTGTGCATGTTTTGTTATAAGTTTTGTGGGCTATGATCCGGCATCGATATACAGTGTTCAGGATGGATACCCGGCGCAGGAGGCAGGACTTAGGGCCGGTGATACGATAAAACGGTTAAATGGGGTTAGAACCTATCTTTACCGTGACGTACAGACATATTTACAGTTCCATCAGGGAGAAAATGTTTCAGTGGAATATGTGCGCGACGGACAAGAGTATACGACACAGATGGTTCCGAAGTATTCAGAGGAGGAGGGACGATATCTTATCGGAATAAGCGGAGGAGTTTATCAGAAGTCTCCGTCTGTGTTTAAAACGGCGCAAAGCAGTCTTTATGTGGTGCGTTACTGGATACGTGTCACTTTCAGCAGTCTAGGAATGATTGCAAAACGTCAGGTTAGTTCTGATGATGTGGCAGGCCCTGTAAGGATTGTCTCGATGATAGGAACGACAGTAAGGGAAACCCAGAGCTACGGAATACTGATTGTGCTTATTAATCTGGCTAATATGTGTATCCTGCTCAGTGCCAATCTAGGCGTTATGAATCTGCTTCCGATCCCGGCACTTGACGGCGGACGCCTTGTCTTTATTATATTGGAAATGCTTCGGGGCAAGCCTGTAGATCCCGAAAAAGAAGGAATGATCCATATGGCCGGAATGGCAGCATTGCTGACCTTGATGATATTTGTGTTTTTCAATGATATAAAAAGTATATTACTGTAACAGTTTAGGAGGATCTTATGGGATACCGTGATGAAACAAAAGTGGTACAGATTGGGAAAAAGCGAATAGGAGGTGGAAATCCTATCCTGATTCAGTCTATGTGCAATACCAAGACTGAAGATGTGAATGCGACAGTTGAGCAGATTCTTGAGCTGGAGAATGCAGGGTGCGATATTATTCGAGTTGCTGTTCCGACTATGGAGGCGGCAGCTGCCATAACTGAGATCAAACGCCGCATCCATATCCCGATTGTGGCTGACATCCATTTCGACTACCGTCTTGCAATTGCGGCCATTGAGTGCGGTGCCGATAAGATACGCATCAATCCCGGAAATATTGGTTCAAATGAGCGGATACAGGCAGTGGTTGACAAGGCGAAAGAGTATAAAATACCGATCAGAGTAGGAGTAAACAGCGGTTCTCTCGAAAAAAATCTTGTGGAAAAATACGGCGGGGTGACAGCTGAGGGACTTGTAGAGAGTGCTCTTGATAAGGTAAGTCTCATAGAGAAGATGGGATATGATAATCTTGTTATCAGCATCAAGTCATCAGATGTCATGATGTGTGTAAAGGCGCACGAATTGATTGCGAAGAAAACTCATTATCCGCTTCATGTAGGCATAACCGAAGCGGGAACCGTGAATGCGGGAAACATAAAGTCAGCTATAGGCCTCGGCCTTATTTTAAATCAGGGAATCGGTGACACAATCAGGGTCTCCCTGACTGGAAATCCGATTGAGGAGATAAAAACCGCAAAACTGATTCTTAAGACGCTCGGACTTCGCCGCGGAGGTGTCGAGGTTGTCTCTTGTCCCACCTGCGGACGTACACAGATAGCCTTGATAGATCTTGCGAACAAGGTGGAAAACCTTGTGCAGGCATATCCGATGGATATAAAGGTTGCGGTCATGGGATGTGTTGTAAATGGCCCGGGAGAAGCAAAAGAAGCTGATCTGGGTGTGGCCGGCGGCGTGGGCGTTGGCCTTCTTATCCGTAAGGGCGAAATTGTGAAAAAATTGCCGGAAGAAGAACTTTTGCCGGCTTTAAAAGCAGAGCTTGATCGGATGATGGAAGAAGGGAAAAAGTAGAATGAAGACATTTCTGGAGGTTTTTCCGGATTTAAATATTGCGGAAAAAGTACGTGGACTGTTGGAAATGGTAAAGATCGAAAAAGTCTCGACGAACAGGGATCGGAGCATCATTCGGATTTATATTGACAGCCCGCGCCTTATGCATAAACAGAGCATATACGATCTGGAAAATGGCATCAAAGACCAGCTGTTTCCAGGAAAAAAGATAGAGATCAGAATTTTTGAAAAATATCATTTATCCAGTCAGTACACTCCGGAAAAACTCATGAATGTGTATCGCGACAGCATATTGATGGAACTTAAGAATTACAGCATTCTTCTCTACAATATGTTTCGCAGGGCCGGGATGGACTTTGAAGAAGAGGGATATCTGAAGTTATCTTTGGACGACACGATGATTGCCAGAGATAAATCACCGGAGCTTGTAAGAATCCTTGAAAAGATATTTACGGAACGCTGCAATGTACCTGTGGTCGTTAAGGTTTCATACCATGAGATTGAAAAAAATAATAAAGATACAGAGATCATATATATGAAGCCCAAGGCGGTTGCAAAAAGCGTCACTTCCGATAGTGAGGATATGTCTGCCAAAAGTGTATCTGCTGACAAACCACAAGCAGAAAAGTCTAAAATGGCAGTGGGCTCAGATAAAGTCGATCTTCCATTTGATGAAGGTAAAACTGTATTAAAACCGGTTGCAGACAACCAGCGCCGCTCATCTTATGTAAAGAAATCTGATATGAAGAGATCTGATATGAGAAAATCCGACAATCCGGATGTGCTTTACGGACGTGATTTTGATGAAGAGTCTATTCCTATCGAGGAACTTGAAGGAGAAGTGGGACAGGTTGTTATCCGCGGAAAGATCCTTAATTGTGAGACGAGAGAGCTGCGCAGTGGCAATACGTTATTTCTATTTTCCGTTACAGATTTTACCGATACGATCGGCGTGAAAATATTTGCCAGAGAGAATACGCTTGAGGACCTCAAGACGGCGACAAAAGCAGGTCAGTTTGTGCGTATTCAGGGAGTGGCAAATATCGATAAATTCGACGGAGAACTGACCATAGGTTCGGTTTCCGGCATCAAGAAATGTGAAGATTTTACAACCAAGCGAATGGATAATAGTCCGGTTAAGCGTGTCGAACTCCACTGTCATACCAAAATGAGTGATATGGATGGGGTATCTGAGGTCAAGGATATCATAAAACGAGCAAAACAGTGGGGTATGGATGCGATCGCAGTTACCGATCACGGTTGCGTTCAGGCCTTTCCGGATGCTAACCATGCGGTTGACAAAGGTGAAAACTTCAAGATTCTCTATGGGGTAGAAGGCTATCTTGTAGATGACATGAAAGAGTTGGCCGAAAATGAACAGGGGCAGCCGCTTAGTCATACCTGTGTTGTATTTGATATTGAGACCACCGGTTTCAGTCCTATCAAAAATCGTATTATCGAGATCGGCGCAGTGCGCGTAAAAGATGGAAAAATAGCAGATAAATTCAGTACATTTGTAAATCCTGAGGTACCTATTCCCTACGAGATAGAGCAGTTGACAAGTATCAACGACAGTATGGTTATAAGTGCACCCACAATAGAGCAGGTTTTACCGAAATTTCTTGAATTTTGTGACGGTGCAGTCATGGTCGCCCACAATGCATCCTTTGATATAAGCTTTATAAAGGAAAATGCGAAGCGTCAGGGACTTGTATTTAATCCGACAGTTCTCGATACGGTTTCCCTGGCAAGAGTTCTTTTGCCGAACTTAAACAGATTTAAGCTTGACACTGTGGCTAAGGAACTGAAGATTTCACTGGAAAATCATCACCGCGCAGTTGATGATGCCGGTGCGACAGCGGAGATTTTTGTGAAATTTATTGATATGCTGAAAGCAAGAGATATAAATAATCTGACTCAGCTCAATGAATTAAGCAAGATGACGCCGGAAATGATCAGGAAAATGCCTACGTACCACATAATTATTCTGGCTAAAAATGACGTGGGCCGCATCAATTTGTACCGGCTGATTTCACAGTCTAATCTTACATACTTTTCAAAGAGACCGAGAATCCCGAAGAGTTTGCTTGCAAGCCACCGAGAGGGACTGATTCTTGGCTCTGCATGTGAGGCCGGGGAACTTTTTCAGGCGATAGTTCGCGGTATACCTGAGGAAGAATTGGGTAAAATCGCTGATTTTTATGATTATCTTGAGGTTCAGCCCCTTGGAAATAATGCATTTATGCTTCGGGACGAAAAAAGTCCTGTTAATACCTGGGAAGATCTGCAGGATCTGAATAGAAAGGTTATTGAACTTGGCGAACAGTGGAATAAACCTGTTTGTGCAACCTGCGATGTCCATTTTCTGGATCCGGAGGATGAGGTTTACCGTCGCATCATCATGGCAAGTAAAGGTTTTAAGGATGCGGACGATCAGGCTCCGCTTTATCTTAGGACAACCGAGGAGATGCTTAAAGAATTCGAATATCTGGGCAGCGACAAGGCTGAGGAGATTGTGATTACAAATACACGCAAAATTGCCGCGATGTGTGAACGTATATCTCCGGTACGCCCGGATAAGTGTCCGCCTGTTATCCCTAACTCAGATGAGACCTTGAGAACCATATGCTATAATCGTGCGCATGATATGTATGGAGAAGAACTTCCCAAGGTTGTGGTTGATCGTCTGGAGCGCGAGCTTCATTCAATCATTTCCAACGGATTTGCCGTTATGTATATTATAGCGCAGAAGCTTGTCTGGAAGTCCAATGAGGATGGGTATCTGGTTGGTTCACGAGGCTCTGTAGGTTCTTCTCTGGCGGCTACCATGTCAGGTATTACGGAGGTTAATCCCCTGAGCCCGCATTACTATTGCCCGAATTGTCATTATTATGATTTCGATTCCGAAGAGGTAAAGAAATTTTCGGGTATGGCCGGATGTGATATGCCGGATAAGATGTGTCCGAAGTGCGGTGAGAAGCTTAAAAAGGATGGATTTGATATCCCGTTTGAAACATTCCTTGGATTTAAAGGAGATAAAGAGCCTGATATCGACCTTAACTTTTCGGGCGAATATCAGAGCCGTGCTCACAGTTATACTGAAGTTATTTTTGGAAAGGGTCAGACTTTCCGTGCCGGAACTATAGGTACCCTTGCCGATAAGACGGCTTATGGTTTTGTGGCCCATTATTATGAAGATAAAGGTGTTAGAAAGCGCCGGTGTGAAATTGAGAGAATAGTATCCGGGTGTGTGGGAGTACGCAGGACTACAGGACAGCATCCGGGAGGTATTATAGTACTTCCTCTTGGAGAAGAAATTGATTCATTTACGCCGGTTCAGCATCCGGCTGATGATATGACGACCCGTACCGTCACCACACATTTTGATTATCACTCGATCGATCATAACCTGCTGAAACTTGATATTCTGGGGCATGATGATCCTACTATGATTCGTATGCTTCAGGATTTAACAGGACTTGATCCGGTCAAGGATATACCGCTTGATTCAAAGGAGGTAATGAGCCTCTTTCAGAATACCGAAGCACTTGGTGTTACGCCTGACGAACTGGGCGGATGTAAGCTTGGAGCACTTGGCATACCGGAGTTTGGTACTGATTTTGCCATGCAGATGCTTATTGATGCCAAGCCCAAGTATTTTTCGGATTTGGTGCGGATTTCCGGTCTGTCCCATGGTACTGATGTATGGCTTGGCAACGCAAAGGACCTTATTTTGAGCGGACAGGCAACGATTCAGACAGCGATCTGCTGCCGTGATGATATCATGATTTACCTGATTCAAAAAGGACTTGAAGAGGGACTTTCATTTACGATCATGGAGTCTGTTCGAAAGGGAAAAGGCCTGAAACCGGAGTGGATCGAGGAGATGAAGGCACATGAGGTGCCTCAATGGTATATCGATTCATGCCTCAAAATCAAATACATGTTCCCCAAGGCGCATGCTGCGGCTTATGTTATGATGGCCTGGCGTGTGGCATATTGTAAAGTGTTTTATCCTCTTGCCTACTATGCCGCTTATTTTAGCATCAGGGCAAGCGGTTTCAGCTATAAACTGATGTGTCAGGGCAGGGATAAACTGGAATTTCATCTGGCAGATTATAAGAGCAGATCTGATTCTCTTTCCAAAAAGGAGCAGGATACACTGCGGGATATGCGTATAGTTCAGGAAATGTATGCCAGAGGATTTGATTTCATGCCGATTGATATTTACAGGGCAAAGGCACGTAATTTCCAGATTATAGACGGAAAACTGATGCCTTCACTCAGCAGTATAGATGGTTTGGGTGAAAAAGCTGCGGATGCGATCGTTTTTGCTGCAGAGGACGGCAAATTTTTATCAAAAGAAGATTTTATTAATCGTACAAAGGTTACGAAGACAGTATGTGAGCTGATGTCTGAATTGGGAATCCTGACAGGACTTCCGGAGAGTAATCAGCTGTCGCTGTTTGATATGGTGATGTAATATACATGAAAAAGGTATTAAAGAAATTAAAGAAGCTGCTTCGCCTGATTTTCGGGCGTACAACACTTGGAGTTTTGTTCCTGCTGATACAGATAGCGATATTATTTGCAGGGTTCAACTGGTTCAGAGAATATCTGATCTACGTATATGGCGGATCTTCTGTTTTAAGTGCTTTAGTGCTTATCTATATAATCAGCGAAGAGGGCAACAGCACTGTAAAGCTTTCATGGGTTGTGCCGATACTGGTGTTTCCGGTTTTCGGGACGCTTTTTTACCTGTTTTTGACGTTTCAGCCGGGAAGCAGACGGATCAACAGAAGAATAGAGGAGATTGGTACAAGGCTGTATCCGTATCTTTTACAGGATCCTGAGGTGCTGGCGCATTATGAGAGTATAAGTGCCAGCGGCGGCAGCCTTGTCCGCTATATGAACCGTTATGGTCATTATCCGGCCTATGAAAATGTAGGCGTGAGATATTTTGAGCTGGGAGATAAAATGTTCCCGGTGTTACTGGAAGAATTAAAAAAAGCCGAAAAATTTATTTTTTTGGAATATTTTATCGTTGAACATGGAGTTATGTGGGATGCGATTCTTGAAGTGCTTCGGGCGAAGGCTTCGGAGGGCATAGAGGTTCGTTTCATGTATGACGGCATGGGAAATCTCTTTACATTGCCGTACGGATACGAAAAAAAGATTCAGGAAATGGGAATCAAGTGTAAAATATTCGGACCGGTGCGCCCGGCGCTTTCAAGTTATCAGAATAACCGGGATCATCGAAAAATATGCATAATAGACGGACATACGGCATTTACCGGAGGTGTGAATCTTGCGGATGAATATATTAACAGGCGTGTTCGTTACGGGCATTGGAAAGATACTGCGGTCATGATAAAGGGATGTGCCGTAAACAGCTTCACCATGATGTTTCTCCAGCTTTGGGATGTTACGGAAAAGGAAGGCGAAAATTATCGTGATTTCCTGTGTCCGCCAGATTTTCATATGCCTGATGGATTGAAATACGGTGGTTTTGTGATGCCTTATGCTGACAGTCCGCTTGACGGCGAGGCTGTCGGGGAATCTGTTTATCTTGATATTATCGGACGTTCACGCAGATATGTACATATTATGACTCCGTATCTGATTCTTGACGATAGTACACTGTCGGCACTTAAGTTTTCAGCAAAGCGGGGTGTGGAAGTTATCATTATCATGCCTCACATACCGGATAAAGTATATGCATACCTTCTGGCACGCAGCTATTATGAAGAGCTGCTTCGCGCCGGTGTTAAGATTTATGAATATACACCGGGATTTGTTCATGCGAAGGTGTTTACAAGCGATGACGAAAAGGCAGTGGTAGGAACGATAAATCTTGATTTCAGAAGTCTTTATCTGCATTTTGAATGTGCATCTTATTTTTATCGAAACTCGGTAGTGATGGATGTGGAAGATGATTTCCAGAAAACATTGGAAAAGTGTGAAAAGATAACATTGGAAAATTGCAGAAAGTATCCTTTTATAAAGAAATTTGCAGGAAAAGCACTGCGGATTCTGGCACCGCTCATGTAAAATAAAAGGGTTGTCATGAAAAAGAGCCAGAGCATAATAAGAAAAGACTAAAAGAAAAAAGCCTCAGGCATACGCCTGAGGCAATTTAAATTCGATTTAGGCTCTCTCAACTAAACCGGATCTTAAGCAAGAAGTACATACATACATCTTCTGAGCTCCGCCGTTAGTTTTAACCTTAACAGACTTAACATTAGCTTTCCACATTTTGTTGGATCTTCTATGTGAATGACTCACTGCATTACCAAAATGAGCAGCTTTCTCACAGATTGCACACTTAGCCATCGTAGCACCTCCTTACCGATCATTGGACTTCCTATTAAAATCCATAACAAGGCTATGATAGCAGAAAAGAGAAAAATATGCAAGCAAAAAAAACAAAAAATCAAAAAAAATTTTAGACAGATGTCTATTTTCTATTCCCTTTTTTGCCATGCTGGTGTATACTGTTCATGTGAGTAAGGTATATTCATTTTTATTTAAGAAGAAACGGAGGCTGTCAATATGAAAGGACGCATCGACAATAAAATGGGTTCGATACAGATCGATCCGGAAGTAATTGCAATGTACGCCGGAACGACAGCAGTAGAATGCTTTGGTATCGTTGGTATGGCGGCTGTCAGCATGAAGGACGGTCTTGTCAGACTGCTTAAGAGGGAGAGTCTGACACACGGAATCAACGTGACTATCAAGGACAATGCACTTAGTATCGATTTTCACGTAATCGTGGCATACGGAGTCAGCATTTCTACAGTCGCAGATAACCTGATTGAAAGTGTAAAGTATAAGGTAGAAGAATTTACCGGCATGAATGTTGAAAAGATCAATATTTATGTTGAAGGAGTAAGAGTGATAGATTAAGGAGGAATAAACCCTGTGGGCATGAAATATATAGATGCCATGATGCTGAAAAAGGCATTTTTGGCTGGAGCAAAGGGCCTGGAAGCTAATAAAGAATGGATTAATGAGTTAAATGTTTTTCCGGTTCCGGACGGAGATACGGGAACAAATATGACGATGACCATTCTGTCAGCGGCAAGAGAAGTGGCAGCCATTGAGAATCCGACTATGGAATCGCTTGCAAGAGCAATTTCCTCCGGTTCACTGCGAGGCGCACGAGGCAATTCGGGTGTTATTCTTTCACAGCTTTTTCGTGGATTTACAAAAGAGATAAAGACAGTTGATGTCATCACGACGAGTGTACTTTCCAACGCATTTAACCGAGCAACGGAGACTGCCTATAAGGCTGTTATGAAGCCGAAGGAAGGCACGATCCTGACTGTAGCCAAGGGGATAGCCGATAAGGCGGCAGAGCTGTCACCGGAAACTGAAGACATAATCGAGTTTGCAGAAAAGGTGTTGGAATATGGCGAGGATGTTCTGAGCAGGACACCGGATATGCTGCCGGTCCTTAAGGAAGCGGGAGTGGTGGACTCCGGCGGACAGGGCCTTATTCAGGTTATAAAGGGCTGTATCGAAGGTTTAAAAGGAAAAGTTGTAGATATTGATGCAGCTACCGCACCGGTTATGGCTGCAAATAAGCCTGCAACATCTGCAAATGCAGGTGTGGGAAGTACCCAGGCGGCCGATATCCGCTTTGGATATTGTACTGAATTTATTATAAATGCCGAGAAGACTGCAGATGAAAAGACAGAACAGGAATTAAAGGATTATTTGAGTACCATCGGTGATTCACTTGTAGTGGTTGCAGATGATGATATTGTTAAAATACATGTTCATACAAATGATCCGGGCCTGGCAATTCAAAAGGCACTTACCTATGGTTCACTTTCACGAATCAAGATCGACAATATGCGTGAGGAACATCAGGAAAAACTGATTAAAGATTCGGAAAAATTGGCTGCACAGCAGAAGGC
>CAVHPN010000016.1:0-33753 GCA_963637995.1 Prevotella sp. CAG:279
GTGAGACAGTTCGGTCCCTATCCGGCGCGGGCGTAGGATATTTGAGAGGAGCTGCCCTTAGTACGAGAGGACCGGGGTGGACTGGCCTCTGGTGTATCTGTTGAGTTATCAAACTCATGGCAGAGTAGCCAAGCCGGGACGGGATAAACGCTGAAGGCATCTAAGCGTGAAGCCCCCCTCAAGATGAGATATCCCATACGCAAGTAGTAAGACCCCTTGAAGACGACGAGGTAGATAGGGCAGAGGTGGAAGTGCAGTAATGCATGAAGCTGACTGTTACTAATCGGTCGAGGGCTTAACCAAAAGGTTATGGAATGGATAGGTAAGAGGAAGTTAATTCCGAGGAACGGATGAAAGAGATAGAAAGTAGAAGATATTCAGTGTGCAGTTTTGAAGGTATATAAACGAAACCGTTGTACAGAAATGTATAGCGGTTTTTTTTCTATTATAAAACATGGCGTAATAAAGTAATACAGTAACAGGAGTTTAGATATGGATTTTAAATTGTTTACAGAATATATTCTGAAATCATACCTTGAAGCTTCTGAGGATAATATGGAAGTTCTTAACGTGCTTGATGATAATATGAGCGTGATTGGAACAGGGAAAAAAGAATTTTACAGAGATCTTCAGGAATTTGTACAGTCATTTAAAGATGATATCAGTCAGCGTGATAATGTTCATTTTGAATGGAAAAATTTTGATTTTTATGAAAGATGGATTGATGAAAAGAATGTACTCGTATATGGTTCTGTTGTAATTCTTGGAAAATTTGAAAGTGGATACGTATGTATCAACATGGATACAAGATTTACGATGCTGTATGGGCTGAGTGATGATGGATGGAAATTGCTCCATATTCATCACTCGATTCCGGATAAAGACCAGATGGGAAATGAAGAGTTTCCTCGTACACTCGGACAGCAGATAGAAGAATCAAAGGCTGCATTTTATACATTAGCACGTAATTTCAAAAATGTTTATTTAGTTAATTTAAAAAGGGAAACAGCAAAAGTTTTAAAATTTGAGGCAGATTATGTTAAGCTGCCGAAGATGGATGACAATAATGAATTTTCTTACAATGAATTGTTGCAGCCGTGGATAGACACTCTCGTTCATCCGGATGACCGTGAAATTATACGAGAAGCCCTGAGTATTCAAAATTTGAAGCAACAGCTGTCCAAACAGGGTGAATATATAGGAAATTACAGAAGTATTGCAAATGGAAATGTTTGTTACTTTCAGTATAACGTATGCAGGATGTCAGACGATTCCGATACAATTATTCTCGGTGTTCAGAATATCGATAATATTATTAAAGAACATATGGAGATTGAACGAAAAGAACATGAAAAGGAAATAGCTTATCAAAAGGAACTGATTTCAGCGAAGGAAAGTGCAGACAGGGCTAATGCTGCAAAGACGGAGTTCCTTTTGCGTATTTCACATGATATCAGAACTCCTATAAACGGAATCATGGGAATGCTGGATATCGAGGACAAGTATTTTAATGATATTGATAAGCTGACGGAGTGTAGATCAAAGATAAGAGACGCATCTAAACTGTTGCTGGATTTGATAAATGAAGTTCTGGATATGAGCAAACTGGAAACAGGCGAAATCTTGCTTGAAGAAATACCATTTGATTTGCATGGACTGATCCGGGAAGTATATTATGCGCTGAAAAAGCAGGCTGATGACAGGAATATAGATATAATATTCGAAAACTGTGATATAAAAAATGAATGCCTGATCGGCAGCCCGGTCCATTTAAAACGTATTATTATGAACATTATAGGAAATGCAATCAAATACAATAAGGAGCACGGAAAAATTTATATTGACTGTTGCATTACCAAGAAGGACGACTATGCGGCAAATGAGATTAACTTGAAATTCCGATGCAGGGATACAGGTATCGGAATGAGTCAGGAATTCTTAGAGCACGTATTTGAACCGTTTACTCAGGAGCACAAGTCATCCAGAACAAAATATACCGGCAGCGGCCTTGGCATGTCCATAACAAAGAGTATTGTTGACAAGATGGGTGGAGAGATTAGTGCTCAGAGCGTGAAAGATATGGGAACGACATTTGTCGTTACCGTACCTTTGAAAATCGGAGAATCGGATGACACAGATGATACGGCAAAGACGGCTCTTAATAACAATTCGTCTCTGAAAGGTGCGACGGTTATCCTTGCAGAAGATAACGAGCTTAATATGGAAATTGCAAAATTTATGCTTGAAGAGGCCGGTGCCCATGTAATCGAAGCTTGGAACGGCAAGGAGGCTGTTGATATATTTGCAGGCAGCAAGGAAAAAGAAATTGATGCTGTTTTATTGGATATCATGATGCCGGTTCTTAACGGATATGAAGCTGCGAGACAGATTCGAGCTATGGACAGACCTGACGCAAGAACGGTACCAATCATAGCCATGACTGCCAATGCTTTTGCTGAGGACAGGATGGCTGCTATAAAAGCAGGGATGAACGATCATATTACGAAACCATTGGATTCTGAGAAAGTAATTCGTACTGTCATGAGGTTTATAGAGAGCCGCAAATAATTTTCAGTCATAGTGGTAGCAATGCAATGTAAATTACCCGTTTTCATAAAGTACCTTCATCGAAATCATCTTTTGCGAAGAATGAAAAATCATCCGGCAAAGGAGCTTTGAAATCCATAGTTTCACCCGTGATCGGATGGATAAATGATGCATGGTAAGAGTGGAGAGCCTGGCGTTTTATTAATCTGTAATCAGGGTTATACAGGAAATCGCCCAAAAGAGGATGCCCGATAGTCTTCATGTGAACACGTATCTGGTGGGTACGTCCTGTTTCCAGATGCAAATTTATGAGTGAACAGTCCAGATCACTCCGATATGTTATCAGCTGATAATGGGTGACGGCAGATTCTCCGTTTTCCTTATCGATGCAGCGCTCGATGGTTGAACCGTCTTTACGGGCAATTGGCAGATTAATGGTTCCGGAAATATCTGTCTGACCGGAAACTATAGCGAGATAGTCGCGGTGTATTTCTTTTTTGGCAGTCATGTCAGAGAGAAATGCACCGCTTATTTTGTGCTTTGCAATAAGTAAAAGTCCGGTGGTGTCGCGATCCAGTCGATTTACGGCCCGAAAGACAAAATTCTCGCCACGTGCCTTGAAAAGATATGCGAGAGCGTTTGCAAGTGTATTATCATGATGTCCCTGAGAAGGATGAACCGGCATATCGGCTGCTTTGTTTATAACCATGAGATCTTCGTCTTCATATACGATATCGATTGGCAGATTGACCGGAAGAATATCAGAGGAAATGGGTTCTTCAGGAATATATAATGTCAGAGAGTCTCCGACATTCAGCGTTCTGTTAAGCCAGGATGGGCTGCCGTTAAGACAGATCTGCTCCGGATTTTGCTTAAGCCAGGTAAGAATACGCCGCGAATATCCGATATTCTGAAGAAATGTGCCTACGTTATTTTCTTTATTTTCCTTTGTAATGATATATGATAATGTACGCTTCATCTGATGTTACCTCTGTTGATTTTCTGCGATATTCTTGATGTTAGGATCAAAATACCTTTTGACTCTAACGTCAAGAATATCATAATAAATATATGTAGTGCAAGGACAACTGTTTAGTACTGTACATGGGGAGTTGTTTTCTGAACTGAAAATGCTGCACGATACTGTGATAACAGCAGATTTTGCTTTATACTATTGACTTGCGCTTTAAAACCTAGTATCATTGCTAATAAGTAAAACTGTTTTTATTCAAACCACTTATAAGCATAACTAATAATCATAATGCAGAGAAAAGGAGAATGAACGATGGCAAAAGTAGGAATTGTAATGGGAAGCGATTCGGACATGCCGATCATGGCGCAGGCAGCAGATTTTCTGGAGAAGATGGGGATTGATTATGAAATGACAATCATCTCTGCTCACCGTGAACCGGATATCTTTTTCAACTATGCAAAATCTGCCGAAGAAAAGGGCTTTAAAGTCATCATTGCGGGAGCAGGCAAGGCAGCACATCTTCCGGGAATGTGTGCAGCATTATTCCCGATGCCTGTTATAGGAATTCCGATGAAAACCTCTGATTTAGGCGGAGTTGATTCTCTGTATTCTATAGTTCAGATGCCGTCAGGTATTCCGGTTGCTACAGTAGCTATCAACGGCGGGAAGAATGCCGGAATTCTCGCAGCTAAGATTCTTGCAACCTCGGATCCGGATATTTTAGAAAAATTAAAGGCATATTCCGAAGAAATGAAGAATGAAGTAGTCGGAAAAGATGAAAAATTGCAGAGACTGGGTCATAAAGAGTATTTGGAGCAGAAATAAATCAGATATAATATTGGCAAAACAATCTTTGCCACAAACATTATAATATTTCATAAACATACGGAGGGAAAAAATGGATTACAAAAATTCCGGAGTAGATATAGAGGCTGGTTACAAATCAGTAGAGCTGATGAAAGAGCATGTAAAGAAGACCATGCGTGAGGAAGTGCTTGGAGGACTCGGCGGGTTTGCCGGTGCATTTTCACTGGCAAAGATTAAAGAGATGGAAGAACCGGTTCTTTTATCCGGCACAGATGGCTGCGGAACCAAGGTCAAATTGGCGATTATCATGGATAAACATGACACGATCGGTATCGATGCAGTTGCTATGTGTGTAAACGATATTGCATGCGCAGGCGGTGAGCCGTTGTTTTTCCTGGATTATATTGCATGTGGCAAGAATTATCCTGAAAAGATTGCTGACATCGTAAAAGGTGTTGCAGAGGGATGTTTACAGTCTGAAGCAGCTCTGATTGGCGGTGAGACAGCGGAGCATCCGGGACTGATGCCTGAGGAAGATTATGATTTAGCCGGTTTCGCTGTTGGAGTGGTTGATAAAAAAGATATGATTACCGGAGAGAATCTGAAACCGGGCGATGTGCTGATCGGTATGGCATCCACAGGTGTTCACAGCAATGGTTTCTCACTGGTCCGCAAGGTATTTGAAAAAGAACTCAACAAAGAAGGACTGGAGACCTACTATGACGAGCTTGGAACAACGCTTGGAGAGGCGCTGTTAGCACCGACCCGCATCTATGTAAAGGCTCTGAAAGCAGTGAAAAATGCGGGTGTGACCGTGAAGGCTTGCAGCCATATTACGGGTGGTGGTTTCTATGAGAATGTACCGCGTATGCTGAAAGATGGTGTTCGCGCAGTTATTAAGAAAGACAGCTATCAAGTTCCGCCGATCTTTGGTATGCTTGCAAAGAAGGGCGATATTGAGGAGCACATGATGTACAACACCTACAACATGGGTATCGGCATGGTTGTAGCTGTCGATGCGGCTGATGCAGAGCGCGCGATGGAGGCAATGAAGTCCGCCGGCGATACTCCGTACATCATCGGTTCAATCGAGGCAGGAGAAAAGGGAGTAACATTATGCTGAGAGTCGTTGTGATGGTTTCAGGCGGTGGTACAAATCTGCAGGCGATCCTGGATGCAGTTGATAACGGCAATATTACAAATGCAGAGGTTGTAGCGGTTATCAGTAATAATGAGGGAGCATATGCGATTGAACGGGCAAAAAAACACAATGTGCCGGCATTTGTTGTGACCCCGAAGGCTTATGACACGCGGGATGCTTTTAATGTTGCATTGCTTGACACAGTCAATGCATGTAAGCCGGATCTCATCGTTTTGGCCGGATTTCTTGTCAAGATTCCTGCAGCCATGATTGAGGCATATAGAAATAAAATTATTAACATCCATCCATCCTTGATTCCGTCTTTTTGCGGAGTCGGTTATTACGGACTGAAGGTGCATGAGGCAGCACTGGCGCGAGGAGTAAAGGTAACAGGGGCGACGGTTCATTACGTAGATGAGGGAACCGATACCGGCCCGATCCTTTTCCAAAAGGCAGTGGATGTGCAGCCGGAAGATACTCCGAAGACGCTGCAGCAGCGTGTTATGGAACAGGCAGAGTGGATACTGCTTCCGAAGGCAATTGATGCGATTGCAAATGGAAGAATATAAGGAGATAAAAATGAAAGTTTTAATCGTTGGCAGTGGCGGACGTGAGCATGCGATCGCATGGAAAGTAGCTCAGAGCCAGAAAGTAGATAAGATTTATTGTGCACCCGGCAATGCGGGAATCGCAGAGTATGCAGAGTGTGTGGCAATCGGTGCGATGGAATTTGACAAGCTGGCGGCATTTGCGAAAGAGCATGACGTCGAACTGACGATAATCGGTATGGATGATCCGCTTGTTGGCGGCATCGTGGATGTGTTTGAGGCACAGGGACTGCGTGTATTTGGACCGAGAAAAAATGCAGCGATTCTGGAAGGATCGAAGGCTTTTTCCAAGGATTTGATGAAGAAATATAACATTCCGACAGCTGCCTATGAAACCTTTGATGATCCGAATAAGGCATTGGAATACTTGCAGACAGCTAAGATGCCGATAGTACTTAAGGCAGATGGATTGGCGCTTGGAAAAGGTGTTCTGATCTGCAATACATTAGAAGAGGCACAGGCAGGCGTCAAAGAAATTATGGAGGACAAGAAATTCGGTTCTGCCGGTAATCAGATGGTCATTGAGGAGTTTATGACCGGACGTGAAGTTTCTGTACTTTCTTTTGTAGACGGCGATACAATCAAGATTATGACTTCTTCTCAGGATCACAAAAGAGCACTCGACGGAGATCAGGGATTAAATACAGGCGGCATGGGAACATTCTCACCAAGTCCGTTTTACACGAAAGAAGTAGACGAATTCTGCAAAAAGTACATTTATCAGCCTTCGGTTGATGCAATGAAGAAGGAAGGCCGTACATTTAAGGGAATTATTTTCTTTGGACTGATGCTGACTGCAGACGGCCCGAAGGTTCTGGAGTATAATGCACGTTTTGGTGATCCGGAGACTCAGGTTGTACTGCCTCGTATGAAAAACGATATTGTGGAAGTATTTGAAGCTTGCATTGACGGAACACTGGATCAGATTGAACTGGAGTTTGAAGACAATGCAGCAGTATGCGTTGTTCTGGCATCGGACGGATACCCGGTGAAGTATGAAAAAGGTTTCAAGATTCACGGTCTGGAGAAATTTAAGGATGCAGACGGATACTATGTGTTCCATGCAGGTACAAAATTTGATGCAGACGGTGATATTGTGACAAACGGAGGCCGTGTTCTGGGTGTGACTGCTAAAGGAAAGGACCTTAAGGAAGCTCGTGCCAATGCATACAAGGCTACCGAATGGATAGATTTTGCCAACAAATATATGCGTCATGACATCGGACATGCGATTGATGAGGCGTAAGAGGATAGAAGAGTAATTGTTGATTTTCAAAGGAAACAATCTATTATAAAGGAAACAGGATAGGCAAAAAAGTGCATGTTTTCGATTGTACAGGAAACAGGGACATTGGATGTAAAAATCCCATGTCCCTGTTTTTTCTCTTACTATTGAACTATGATATCATTAAGTGTTAGAATAAAAATGAAACATGTGACAAATAGAAAAGGGGGGAAAATGGATGAAGATAATAGTATGTGTAGACAATCAAAAGGGGATGATGTTTAATCACAGACGACAGAGTCAGGATCGAGTGTTGAGAAAGCATATTCTGGAACTGACAGGCGGGAAAAAATTATGGATGAATACATATAGCATGAAGCAGTTTTTACAGGATTTACCGGAAAATGCCTCCAAGGAGTCGGAACACTCTGAACAGTTGGGTCTGATTAAGGTTGATGAATCATTTTTGGAAAAAGCGGTAACCGGAGAGTATTGCTTTGTCGAGGATAGAGATGTAGCTTTGTATGAAAGTCGAATCGAGGAAGTGATTTTATGCTGCTGGAACCGGGATTATCCGGCGGATATGTATTTTAAGATGGATCTGAGCGGCTTTAAACTGGCAGAAATGCATGAATATGCCGGTTCTTCTCATGAAAAAATTACGGAAGAAAGATATGTGCGCGAGTCTGCATAGCCGCTTGACAACACTTTCAGAGAAAACTCAAATCTAACGTAAATAAGCTGGTTCTGTTGATATGTGAAAATGTCAAAAGCCGACAGAACGTGCAAATCTATACAGCTTAGCAATGAAAGGCAGAATTTATATGAGAAAATTTAAAATATGGCTTATGGGATTAGCAGCAGCATCTATGCTGTCTTTTTCTGCGTGTGCGCAGATTGCTTCTGAAGATAACTCAAATAAAAGTGAAAACGTTAAAGAGGCAGAAGTTAATTCTGATTATGAAGAAAATGATATACAGACAGTATCAAAGTCTGATAATGTTGAGGAGCGGGTTTCATCTGCATCCGGAGGATCATTTAATCTGGCGGAAATACCGGCATATTCCGGTCAGCCGTATGTGGCAGTCAATGGAAATGTGCCGTATTTTACCGATGCAGATCTGACTGACGTATCATTTGAAAGCTACAGTGAATTGGACAGTCTGGGACGCTGCGGCGTGGCATATGCTTCTGTTTCACAGGATACGATGCCGACGACAGAGCGAGGTTCCATCGGTGAGGTTAAACCAACAGGGTGGCATACAGTAAAATACGACAATGTAGATGGTAAATATCTCTACAATCGCTGTCATCTGATTGGATATCAGCTCACAGCCGAGAATGCTAATGAAAAGAACCTGATTACAGGTACCAGATATTTAAATGTACAGGGTATGCTGCCTTTTGAAAATATGACAGCCGATTATGTGAAAGAAACCGGAAAGCATGTTATGTATAGAGTGACACCTATATTTGAGGGTAATAATCTTGTGGCTTCCGGTGTTTTGATGGAGGCAAAATCAGTCGAAGATAAAGGCGAAGGCGTACTGTTCTGTGTATACGTCTACAACGTTCAGCCGGGAATTACGATCGATTATGCGACAGGAGAAAGTTTTGCAGATGACTCTGCAAGTGCGCAAGTCACATCCGGACAGGAAACGACAGGAAATGTCAGCAGCCAGAATCAGGCGGTCACAACCTACATTCTCAATACAAATTCAAAGAAATTTCATTTGCCGGGCTGTACATCCGTAAAGAAGATGAGTACAGAAAACAAGCAGGAGTTTAGCGGTACGCGTGATGAAGTTATAGCAAAAGGCTATGAACCATGTAAAAATTGCAATCCGTAATTAATTTTCCAATACGTTCCCGGTGTACATCCAGTCAGGAGTTTGAAACAGAAAGAATAATAGCATTGCATTATAAAAGCCGGAGTCTTGGACAATTTCCGCGATAAATAGGCGGGAAATACTTAAAGACTTCGGCTTTTTCTTGATCCTGTATTTTAGAAGATGAATGTTATTAGAGATTCATTTTCTTCTGAAACAGATCTGCGATAATTCCGGCTGTTTCGTGTACTCCATAGTCATTGGATTTGATACATAAGTTGTAATTTTCGATATTGCCCCAGTCGGTCTGCGTAAAGTATTTGCAGTGAACGGAGCGCTCACGGTTTACTTTTTTGATTTTAGCTAAAGCGGCTTCCGGGGAAATATGGTCACGTGAGGAAACTCTGTCGGCTTCCGATGCGGCATCTGCGCTTATAAATACATGGTAGGCAGTCGGAAGATCTTTTAATACATAATTCGCCAGACGACCTACGATAATACACGATTCTTTCTGAGCCAGCTCGCGGATCAGCTCTGATTCCTTCTGGAACAGCTGATCAACCTTGGGAAGAGCAGATTTTTTCGGTGGTTGAGCATACCAGGCAAAAAAGTCGTGGAGAACAGGATTCTTTAAGGACTGCTCATTTTCCTGGACATACTCTGGTGTATAGCCGCTCTTTTCGGCAGCAAGTTTGATGAGTTCAGAATCATAGTATCGGTAACCAAGCTGCTTTGCAAGCAGTTTTCCAATTTCACGTCCGCCGCTGCCAAATTCACGTGAGATGGTAATGACGTAGTTGGAAGTTGATTCGTTACCGGATTCAACGTCAGAAACGTTTTTTTCTGTTTTACCAAGCAGCTGATCACGTTGTTTTCCAAATGCCCTGTTGATGATGCCGACGATCACACCGACTAAAATTGCGGCGACTATTGTACCGACACCTACGCTTCCGAGATTATGCAAAAAAACAATGCAGGTGATTGCTGATACAACAACCATGGTACAGTCAAAACAGATTTTTACTTTCGAAAATTCAACGTGTGTGACAGAAGAGACTGCCTGCATGCATCCTTCGCCTGCCAGCGGAATCAGATCAGCAGGCAGATATAAAAATATACCAAAGGCAATTACAACAGTGCTGAGGAGCAGCATAAAAACACGTATTCCGATATTTTCAGGTGACGGAAGAAAAGATACCATATAGTTGCAGAAGGTTGTGAAGTTACCGAATATGATACCTACCAGCACCTGTAAAAATTGTGATTTCTTAAAATTTTTTCTCAGCAGTAAAATCTGCAAAAATACAAGTACAATGTGAAACAGAATAGTTGCTTTGCCCATCTCGATACCCCAGACGCAGGTGATCGTGTATGGTATGGAGCTGACAGGCGATACGCCGAGATTGGATTTTACGGATAGTGCGACGCCGATCGTCATGACAAACAATCCGATAAAATACATTGGGATTCTTACTTTCAGATTTTTCATTTTTCTGTGCCTTCTTTCTTTGCTTGTTCCGGTTTGAGTCGGGTGTCATATGCTGTCTGAAACAGATCTGCATCGGATTTTTTACTGTTTAAATCATGCAGCATCATATTGTCATGAACGCGATTTAATAAATCATATAATAGCCTGGTATCATCCTCGTTAAAGTCTCTTAATGCTTCAGATTCAATTTTCGCAAATTCATGATTGAGCCTGTCAGCATATTTTTTTCCTGATTTGGTAAGATACACATGAAGAGATCGGCGGTTGTTATCGATAGTTTTTCGCTCAATATATCCCTTGTTTTCCATGCCGCTCAATATGGAAGTCAAAGATGCAGGTTCAATGTGACAGAATATGGCAATATCTTTTTGAATTGCTCCATCATGATGAAGAAGGTAATCAAGTATTTTCGGCTGCCCGATAGTTAATCCGGTATCTTTAACCCTTGATAAAAGAGACTTTTGTATCATCAGATGGTCCGACATCAAAAGATAGTGGAGTGTTTCCTTCATAATACCTCCTTGATTAGAAAACTAATTATTAGAAAACTAAATAAATATACATCAACGAGACAATATTGTCAAATGAAAAAAGCTGCAGGACTTATGAAAAAGTTGCAGCATAAAAAATTGTAGCAAAAAAAGCTGCAGCATAAAAGCTACAGCCTTTTCTATCGCTTTATATCCGATTAGTAGTCAATACGTGTGATTCCGATAGAGCCTTCTTTATCAAGACCGAAGGTGACTGATGGTTTACCGGACTGGCCAGCCATGACAAAACCTGCCTCGCTCAGATCAATGGAATCAACATCTGCCGAGTTGACTGCTTCTATCAGTTCATCTGTAAAGACCTTATCTGCGTCAAGAGCCATAAACTCATCTTTGTTATTAACCGTGATGCCGTCATCGATACCGATGTAGGACGGATAAACAAACAGTTCAGATAAATCCTCCATATTTTTTGTTCCGATTATTGCCTGAAGAAACCTTGCATATCTGCGGTAATATTCGGTGTTTTCTTTTTCAGTCAGAGTTTCATCTTCTGCGGACGTTGTGTCGGCTGTAGTAGATGATGATTCTTCATCAGTTGTTTCGGCAACTGTCACTTCTGAAACAGTAGTATCGGCAGCTGTCAGTTCGGAAACAGTGGTATCAGCAGTGTCTGTTTCGGACTTTTTGCCTGAGCAGGCAGTTATTCCGAGTGATGCGACAAGTAAAGCTGAGAACATGGCATATTTTATTTTCTTCATAATTAATTCCTCCCCGCCTAATTATTTTTTGTAAAAACAGTTACCACCAATAACCTGGTAAGTTGAATAACTGTCATAGTTTGCAGATTTTGTTGAAGTAAAATAGAGATAATCCCCTATATTGTTTTCACCTGAAAGAGCCGCCTTTGCTGCTTTTGTGGCAGTGGAAGATGGTCCCTTGTCCATATATTTGTCGAGCAGTCCGGATGAAGCTCCCGGAAACTGTCCATCAGCGTATATAACACTGGAGATGGATTTGCCCCATTGCCCGGATTTGACACGATTTACAATCAGACTGCCGACTGCCAGATAACTTTCATACGAGCCGCCGTCTGCTTCCATGGTAAGGCAGGACGCGAGAAGATAAACATCACTCTCTGAAGCTGGAATTACATAGGATGATTTAGCGGCTGTGGCGGTGCTTTTATTTGAAGTACCGGAACCGGACGACTTTGAGGAGCTTTTTGAAGAGCTTTGACCGGAGGTCAATTTGGCTTTGGCCTCTGCCTCAGCTTTCGCAGCAGCAGCTTTGGATTCTTCGAGAGCCCTTGATGCTTCTTCGGCCGCCTCAGATGCCTGTTTTGCGGCTTCGAGCGCAGCCATCTCAGCTTCAATACTGATGGCTCGTCCCGGTTTGACACTGATTGTGACATAATCGGAGGAGACATAACCTGAAGTATCAACTGTAAGCTGAATTTTCACCCATCCATCTTCCTGACTAAGCACGGGATAATAGTCTTCGGAAGCTGCCAGACCGACAATAGCAGAGTCAGTACTGGCCTCCTCACGTACATGTAGTGTCTGTGTGTTTACCGTAGCAATATATAGTCCAAGTTCTTTGGCAAGAGGCTTGATATCATCACCGAACACCAGATAATCATCCTTAAGCCAACCTTCCAGATTGCCGGAGCGTATCTTGGTCCATCCGTTTTTTCGTTTTAAAATAGTACCCCCGCCGCCTCTGAAACATGTTCCGAGAACTTTTGAGTCGGTATCAGGTTTTTCACGCAGATTGAGGGCATCTGTTATGTTGGCGATAGCCAGATTCTCGTATGGATCTTTAGGCTTTTCATCCTTTTTTTCGGTTTCATCTTTGCTTTTTTTTGAATTAGCTGAATCGTTCGATGTGTCATCGGATGATTCAACAGAAGAATCAGCAAAAGAAACCACACGATTTCCTTTTGTACCGGAGGATGGTCCGGTGATGCAAAGAAAGATCAGGGCAAAAATTCCAACAATAATAAATAAGATCAGAAAATAAATTGCTATAGTTGTTTTGTCGAACCTGTTTCGTCTTGAAGACGTAGATGGTTTAAAAAAAATGTTTTTCATATAGCATATCCTTTCAAAATGTAATATATCAAACGAAAAAAAACTTGTCAATAAAAGTGAAAGTTGGTCAATAGAATTCAATCAAAACCATTTAAATTTGTGCAATATAGACCAAAAAGAATCATGAGGTTTGTGAATAAGTTTGATTGATTTTGACTGAAAATGATTATACAATACAATCATAAATAATCGAAAAGAAAGGAACGAAGGCTTATGATTTATACGGTTACGTTTAATCCGTCGCTTGACTATATTGTGTCAGTGAATGATTTTAAACTGGGACTTACCAATCGGACGGATTCGGAGCTTTTGCTTCCGGGAGGAAAGGGGATCAACGTTTCGACGGTTCTTCAGAATCTTGGAATTGTCAATACGGCATTGGGCTTTACGGCCGGTTTTGTTGGCGATGAGATCAGAAGAAGAGTTGAAGAACTGGGGGTAAAATCTGAATTTATCTCTCTGAGAGAAGGTATTTCCCGCATCAACCTGAAGCTTAAATCAATTGATGGTACCGAGATCAATGGTCAGGGACCGGAAATTCCGCAAGAAGCTGTAGAAAAGCTTATGATTCAGTTGGACAGATTAAAGTCTGATGATACTTTGATTTTGGCAGGAAGTATTCCTTCTTCGATGCCTGATGACATTTATCAGAAGATAATGGAACGGCTTAAGGATCGTGGAGTGCGGATTGCGGTAGATGCAACTAAAGATTTGCTTCTCAATGTTTTGGAACATCATCCTTTTTTAATAAAACCTAACAACCATGAGCTGGGTGAGATTTTCGGTGTGACTATTTCAAAGCGAAGCGAAGTTGCCCCATATGCCAGAATGATGCAGGAAAAGGGCGCAGTTAATGTCCTTGTCTCGATGGCAGGAAAGGGCGCAGTCCTTTTGGCTGAGGACGGAAGTGTATATGAAGCAGAAGCTCCTGAAGGAATTCTTAAAAACGGTGTAGGTGCCGGAGATTCAATGGTAGCAGGTTTTATTGCGGGATATGGAGAAAGCAAGGATTATGAGCATGCATTCCGCATGGGACTGGCAGCAGGAAGCGCAAGTGCTTTTTCTGATGAGCTGGCTACAAAGACGGAAATTGAAAACGTATATAAAAGATGCAAAATCGTGAAGTGCTGAAAATATATTAATTTCTGTAAGATAATGGAGTTTGCTGATGTTGAAACTAGATATAATAATGGAGGGAGCAGATATGAAGATTACTGATTTACTTGATCCGAGAAGCATATCACTGGATGCAGCACCACACAGTAAATCTGAAACTCTTGACAAGGCGGTAGAGCTTATGGCAGCGAGTGAAAAGCTGTCAGATGTCGAGGCATTCCGTAAACAGGTCTATGCAAGAGAAGAGGAGAGTACAACCGGAATTGGAGAGGGAATCGCAATTCCGCATGGCAAATGCGATGCGGTAAAGAAACCCGGATTGGCAGCAATGGTTATAAAAAACGGTGTCGATTTTGATTCACTTGACGGTGAGCCGGTTACACTGCTGTTTTTGATTGCAGCACCTAATACTAAGGATAATGTGCATCTGGATGTACTGAGCAAGCTTTCCGTACTTATGATGGATGAAGAATTTTCGGATTCTCTTAGAAATGCATCTTCTGTAGAAGAATTTCTTGCAATTATCGACAAGGCAGATGCAGAACAGGCAGATATTGATGACAGACTGGCAGCAGGATCCGCTGAAGATGAACCAGCTAAATTAGAAGAAACTAAGGCGTCAGCCTCCGGGTCAGAGGATGAATCAGAGAAGGCAGCCGGACCGAAAATTTTGGCAGTAACATCATGTCCGACAGGTATAGCACATACATACATGGCAGCCGAAGGACTCGAAAAGGCAGCCCGTGCCAAAGGAATAAAGATTAAGATAGAAACACGTGGTTCAGCCGGAGCTAAAAATGTACTGACAGCCCAGGAAATTTCGGCAGCTGACTGTATTATTGTAGCGGCAGACGCGCAGGTTCCGATGGAGCGCTTTGATGGAAAGAAAGTTATAGAATGTCAGGTTTCTGATGGCATAAGCAAGGCGGCAGAGCTCTTAGATCGTGCATTATCAGGTGACGTACCGGTTTATCATGCATCAACATCGGGAAGCAGCAGTCAGAAAAAGGCAGATACTGCAAAATCAGGCAGTATTGGCCATCAGATATATACACAGCTTATGAACGGTGTCTCCCACATGCTGCCGTTCGTAGTAGGCGGTGGTATTCTGATAGCAATTGCCTTTCTGATTGATGGTTTCAGTGTAGATATGAACTCACTTCCGCTTGACCAGCGTGGAAATTTTGGTACTATTACACCGCTTGCGGCCTGGTTTAAGAGTGTCGGAGGTGTAGCGTTCGGCTTCATGCTTCCGGTATTGGCCGGCTTTATTGCAATGGCAATAGGTGATCGTCCTGCACTGGCTGTCGGTTTTGTAGGCGGTATGATTGCTTATCAGGGAAAATCAGGTTTCCTCGGTGCATTAGCAGCCGGTTTTATTGCCGGATATGTAATACTTGCCCTCAGAAAAGCATGCAGTAAGCTGCCGGAGGCCCTGGAAAAAATTGCACCTGTTTTGATTTATCCGGTGGTTGGTATTCTGATTATCGGTATTGTCATGAGCTTTGTTGTAGAGCCGATCATGGGAGCAGTTAATATGGCTCTTAACAATGGTCTCAGCAGCATGGGAAGTTCAAGTAAGCTTATTTTAGGCTTTGTATTAGCTGCCATGATGGCAATAGATATGGGTGGTCCGTTTAACAAGGCTGCATATGTATTTGGTACAGCCGCAATAGCTTCAGGCAACTATGATGTTATGGCCGCTGTTATGATTGGCGGTATGACACCACCGTGTGCCATTGCCCTAGCAACTATGATCTTTAAAAACAAATTTACCAAGGAAGAACGTGAGGCGGGACCTACCAACTTTATTATGGGACTTGCATTTATCACGGAGGGCGCTATTCCTTTTGCCGCATCGGATCCGGTACATGTGCTTCCGGCCTGCATAGTAGGTTCGGGTGTTGCGGGAGCGATGAGTATGTTATTTAACTGTACACTGATGGCACCGCACGGTGGAATCTTCGTATTCCCGGTAATGGGCAATCCGATGTTCTATCTGCTGGCACTCGTTGTCGGAACAGCTATTTCTACTGTACTTTTGGGAGTGCTTAAGAAAAAAGTAGAAGAATAGGAAACGTTCATAAACTTAAAAAAATGATGTAACAGAAAATAAAAATAAATGAATGATATTTTATAAAAAAACATAATTTTTATTATAAAGGAAGGAGAAAATTATCATGAAAGAATTTAAGTATACTATCACAGATCCGGAGGGAATCCATGCTCGTCCGGCAGGAGAACTGGTAAAAGCAGCAAAACAGTTTACGTCCTCAATCAAGCTTACAAAGGACGGAAAAAGCGGTGACTGCAAGAAGATATTCGGTATCATGGGACTGGCAGTTAAATGTGGTCAGGAGGTTGTACTGACCTTTGAAGGCGAGGACGAAGAGGCAGCCTATGAAGCTGTCAGCCAGTTCATGAAGGATAAAATGTAACTATTTTGAATAGTCGCGAGAATGGATGCTGTTCATGCATTGCATGAACAGCATTACTATAACACTTTATTATATGGGAAAACCATGAAATGAGAAGGAGAATGGTCATGCAGACATATAGAGGAAAAAGTGTATTTGGCGGAGTCGCAATTGGGAAGATATGTGTGTACAGAAAGGGCGAACAGACCGTAAAACGTGTAAAAATTGATGACACGGCACAGGAAATCGCTCGTTTTGATGATGCGGTACAGGAGTCTATAAGACAGCTTGGAGAGTTATACGATAAGGCGGTAAAAGAAGTCGGAGAGGCAAATGCAGCAATTTTTGAAATTCACCAGATGATGCTTGAAGATGAAGATTATCTCGATGCTGCCAAGAATATTATCGAAACACAAAAGGTCAATGCAGAATACGCGGTTGCAGTGACGGGCGATAATTTTGCACAGATGTTTTCGTCAATGGATGATGAGTATATGCAGGGACGTGCAGCCGATGTCAAGGATATATCAGAGCGTATTGTGCGTGTATTATCAGGTGGGGCAGGACAGGGAATAGGTACGGATGAGCCTGTAATCATTCTGGCTGACGATCTGGCACCGTCTGAGACCGTACAGCTGGAAAAAGATAAAGTTTTATCGTTTGTGACAGTGCATGGCTCAGTAAATTCTCATACGGCAATCCTTGCAAGAACCATGAGCATTCCTGCCTTGATTGGAACCGAGGTGTCACTTGACGATACGGTTGACGGAAAATTGGCAATCGTCGACGGAACAAACGGAGTCCTGTATGTAGAGCCTGATGAAGAGACACTTGAAATTATGAAGCATCGTCAGCAGGAAGAGCTTGAGAAGAAGGAACTTTTACAGAAGCTTAAAGGACGCGAAACGGTAACGCTTGACGGTAAGAAGATACGCCTTTATGCGAATATCGGAAACAGCAAGGACCTTGCATCGGTTATACAGAATGATGCCGCGGGAATCGGACTTTTCAGAAGTGAGTTTTTGTATCTTGAAAAAGAGACATTTCCGACTGAGGAAGAACAGTTTCAGGTATACAGACATGTTGTCGAAACTATGGCGGGAAAACCGGTTATCATACGTACCCTTGATATCGGAGCAGACAAGCAGTGCGATTATTTTGAACTTAAGAAAGAAGAAAATCCGGCAATGGGCTGCAGAGCTATCCGTATCTGCCTGACGAGACCTGAAATCTTCAAGACACAGCTGCGCGCACTGTTTCGTGCCAGCGCTTACGGAAATCTTCAGATCATGTATCCGATGATTACGAGTGTCTGGGAAATAGAGGCGATTGAAAAGATTGTCGGAGAAGTTAAGGAAGAACTGAAGTCTCAGAAGATTCAGTTTGGAGAGCCCAAGCAGGGAATTATGATTGAGACACCGGCAGCAGTCATGGTAAGCCGTGATTTGGCAAAAAAAGTAGACTTTTTCAGTATCGGAACAAATGATTTGACACAATATACGTTGGCGGTGGATCGTCAGAATCCTGAACTTGATGCATTTTATGATCCGCATCACCCGGCAGTACTGGCTATGATTAAGATGGTTGTAGAAAATGCCCATGCCGAGGGAATCTGGGCTGGAATCTGCGGAGAACTGGGCGCAGATATGAGCTTGACTCAGGAATTCCTTAAAATGGGTGTGGATGAGCTTTCGGTGTCACCGGGACGGATTTTGCCGATTAGAAAGATCATAGTAGAGAGCGACAGCACGGGGGTCGTGAGTCTATGTTAGTCTCAAATAAGAAATAGCTTCAGATATTGAAAGGAAATTAAGTCATGCTGACGGAAAAAAGATATGAACTGATTTTGGAACTTCTGGATAAAAAGAGGAGTGTGACAGTTCCTGAGATAAAGGAAATGCTTGGTGTTTCTGAATCCACGATCAGAAGAGATCTGAATGCACTTGACAGTGCAGGTCGTCTGACTAAGGTATTCGGCGGTGCCGTATCATTGGATGGAACATTTGTCGGATCTGAGCCGTCTGTTGCACAGAAGATGGAATTGCAGCAGGATGAAAAGAAAAAAATCGCAAGGTATGCAGCCGGACTTATAGAAAGAGATGATTTTGTCTATCTGGACGCAGGCACAACCACCGGATTTATCCTGGATTATCTTTCGGTGTGCGGCGCAACATTTGTGACAAATGCAGTGTCTCATGCCAAAAGACTGGCGACGAGCGGAAACAGGGTAATTCTTATTGGCGGTGAGCTGAAAGGAACCACGGAGGCTGTTGTCGGAAGTCAGGCAATTCTTGCAATTCAGAGGTATCATTTTACAAAGGGATTCTTTGGAACGAACGGTATCAGCAAACGTCACGGCTTCACAACACCGGATCCCAATGAGGCATTAGTTAAGCAGACCGCCATGCAACAGACGGAAAACTGCTATGTACTTGCAGATGCTCAGAAATTTGGAATGGTGAGTTCTGTGACATTCGGAGCAGTGGACAGAGCTAAAATTATAACTGACACAGAATTGCCGGAAGGCTTTTCGGGATGCAAAAATATTATTATCGCGTAAACAAACGTTTGGGCCATTTGACAAACTATTATAATATTGTTATAGTATAACAAATATTGATGGGGCGGCAAACGGGCAGGAATTATATTGTAAACGGCAGGAACGATAGATCTGAATCGACCGCTGCAAGCATTAATCCTGACCTGTGAGCCGCCTTTTGTATATACAGGAGGAAAATTAACCATGCAGCAATTTCACGGAAGTGACGAATATATTGCTTCGGATGAGCTGATCCGCAGTGTCAACATTGCATCGGCGCTGAAAAAGCCACTTTTAATCAAGGGAGAACCGGGCACCGGAAAGACGATGCTGGCGGAGGCGATCGCACGTTCTCTTGATATGGAACTTTTGATTTGGAATATCAAATCTACGACCCGTGCCCAGGATGGTCTCTATGTGTACGATACTGTACAGCGTCTCTATGACAGCCAGTTCGGAGCAGACGGTGTCGATGATATAGCAAAATATATACGTCTCGGAAAAATGGGAGAGGCGTTTGAAAAAGACAAACAAACTGTCCTTCTGATTGATGAGATTGACAAGGCGGATTTGGAATTTCCCAATGACCTGCTTTGGGAACTTGACAAGATGGAGTTTTACATTCCGGAGACCGGAAAGACGGTCAGGGCAAAACATCGTCCGATAGTTATTATCACATCCAATGCGGAGAAAGAGCTTCCGGATGCGTTCCTGCGCCGCTGTATCTTTCATTATATTGCATTCCCGGATCAGCCGATGATGGAGAAGATTATAAAGGCACATTACCCGGATCTTAATCAGAAGCTGATTGACGGCGTGTTGGATGCCTTTTACCGGGTGCGTGACATGCGTGGACTTCAGAAGAAGCCGAGTACCTCTGAGGTGCTGGACTGGATTCAGGCCCTTGTGATCGGAGGAATTCCTGTTGAGAAGCTGGAAAAAGAAATTCCATTTGCCGGTGTACTCTTAAAAAAGACAGAGGATTTGAAGTTGGTGGAGAATAACCGATATGTTTACTGATTTTCTGTATCTTCTCCGTTCATATGGGATGAAGACGAGCCTAAATGAGTGGAACAGCCTGATGGATGCGCTGGAAATGAATCTGAACGACGCGAGTCTGACAGAATTTTACTATATGGCGAGGGCGATTCTGGTAAAAAAAGAGTCAGAATATGATAAATTTGATCAGGCATTTCTGGAATATTTTAAAAATGTACAGACGTTTGAGGAACTTCCGAAAGAGGTATTGGACTGGCTTGCAAAGGCGCATGCGCAGACACCTTATGATAAGGATGAGGTAGATGCAAGATTTGCAGGGCTTGACCTTGAGGATATCCGTAAAATGATGGCGGAGCGATTAAAAGAACAGCATGAGCAGCATCATGGAGGAAATAAGTGGATCGGAACCGGGGGAACATCAGCTTTCGGACATTCCGGATACAGTCCAAAGGGCATACGTGTGGGCGGACCGGGTAAAAATCGGAGTGCACTGCAGGTGGCAGAGCAGAGAAATTATCGCGATTTTCGTGATGATGCAGTCATTCAGATACGCCAGTTTCAGGTGGCGCTTAAAAAGCTGCGTCTTTTATCCTGTCGCGAGGATGGACCGAAAACTGAACTCAATGTGGAAAAGACGATCGAGAAAACCTGTGATGAAGGCGGAAGACTTGAACTTGTCATGGAACGACCAAGAAAGAACCAGACAAAGTTATTGCTTTTGATGGACAGCGGCGGTTCAATGTGGGCATATGCGGATCTGTGCAACAGACTGTTTCAGGCGGTCAACCAGTCGTCACATTTTAAGGACCTGAAAATATATTATTTTCATAATTGTTTTTATGATCAGCTTTTTACAACTCCGTCCTGCTCATGGAGAGATAAAATTTCGACTGAATGGGTATTTCACAATCTGAAACCGGAATACAAGGTGATTCTGGTTGGGGATGCGTCCATGGCTCCGTCGGAGCTTTTGTATCGAGGTGGAAGTCTCGATTATTTTCACAGCAATGAACGCACAGGCCTTTACTGGCTGCAGGAAATGCATCGCCGTTTTCCGTCGGCGATATGGCTGAATCCGATGCGGGAGAATAACTGGGCATATGCCTACGGCGCATACACGATCAGCCTGATTCGCGAGGAGATCCCGATGTTTTCGTTGACGGCGGCAGGGCTTGAAGCCGGAATTAAGGAGCTGAAAAAATAAAAAAAATCCCGCTTAGTCATTACGTATAAGCGGGAACATAAATTAAAAGATTGCTAGTGTGACCGGAGATTTTTTCAACAGCCCCATTTTAATGTTTATCTAATTTTGCGGGTCGGCTGCCCCGTGTCTATAGATATAAGCGAAATAGATCAATTCTATAATTCCTGTAATTCCCCATGAAAAAGCGTACAGAAGATACAATGATTGAATTGTATGAAAATAAGCAAAAATCGTAAATATCCACGCAAGCCTGAATACTACCGATCCCAGTATAACAAGGATGGTAGGAATAAATGTGCGTCCGAGTCCCCGCGATGCAGCCAGAGTGCAGTCCATGAGAGGACTTATGGCATAAGACAGAGCCATGATTGAAAGTCTGGTGGTACCTGCGGCAACAACGTCTGCATCGTTGGTAAAGAGGGAAAGAAACGGTATTCGCAGAACATAGAACGAAATACCGAGAACGATTCCCACAAGTGTAGAATAGAACAGGCAGATTCCGTAACTTTTGATAATGCGGTCCTTCTTTCCGGCACCGTGATTTTGTGCCATAAAGCTGGTGCATCCGGTGTAGATTGCAGCCATCATATCGTAGACAATCGGATCCGAATTGGTCGCGGCCGAGTTGCCTTCAACTACAACATGGTCGAAGGAGTTGACACCGGTCTGGACAAAAAGGTTTGCAATCGCAAACAACATATTCTGAAAGGCAGAGGGAATGCTGATTTTCAGAATTTTTTCGGCCTTTTCGGGAGACAGTCTGAGTTCATTTACTCTCAGAGCGTAATCTCCGGTGCTTCGAAGCAGCAGTGCGATGACAAGCAGAGCTGAAATATATTGAGCAATAATGCTTGCAAGAGCGACACCTGCAACGTCAAGCTTGCACACAATAACAAAAAACAGATTTAAAATGATATTTATAACGCCGGCAAATGACAGGTAATAAAGAGGTCTCTTTGTATCACCTGCGGCACTCAAGACAGCATTGCCGAAGTTAAATAATGCCAGGGCCGGCATGCCAAATACATAGATGCGAAGGTATCTGACTGCACCGTCGATTAACTCGGGCTTTGTGTTCATCATCGTGAGAATACGTCTGGCAAATGTGAAACCGAACATAAGAATCAAAAGTCCGCTTACCAGACAGATTATGCAGGATGTATGGACAGTTTCCTGAAGGCTATGTTTATTTTTAGCTCCTATATAAAGCGCGGTAAGAGCGTTGACACCACTTGCCATGCCGATGAGCATACCGGTAAACATTGTAATAAGAATGCTTGTGGAACCTACAGATCCTAAGGCAAGTGAACCGGCAAATTTACCGACGACAGCGACGTCTGACATGTTAAAGACGACCTGAAGCATATTGGTAAACATCAGAGGCAAACTGAACAGCAAAATTTTGGTCCACAAAGAACCTGTGCAGAGATCCATTTCATACCGTTTCATAGAAGTAAAACCTCCTTCATGATAATGATTTTATAATACAGCAAAATAAAAAAAATGCAATCAATATCAAATGGAAAAGATTAAGATATTCTTACACTTATTAAAATTACTGTTTTTTTACAAAGACTATGGATCTTTTACATATTAAGATGTATCATAAAAAATCAGCGGGATTTTTATCGCCAAAATAAAGCATGATCGGTAACGTGTGTGTTAAGAGCATGTCATATTGATGCATCAGAGAGGTTTGTTGAGAATGAAAAACAGAAATAAGATTAGATTATTGGGTACGGTCGCTGTACTCGCTTTGGCTTTTGCAAAACCGGCTTTTGCTGACGGGAGTTTTGCAAGAGGAACTATTATAAATGGTGTGGCCGTAGGCGGTCTTAGCAATGAAGAAGCCAAGGCAAAGTTAGAGCAGAATTATGGTTCGTACAAGCTGACTATAAAGGAACGCCAGGGCAAGACAGAGGAGATCACTGCAGCAGAGATAGGTTTAAATGTAGCGATTACAAATGAGCTTCAGACCGTGATTGACCAGCAGGCAGCAGGAACTGCCGCAGCAGGCAATCTGACAGTCGAGATGCCTCGCACTTACGATCAGACACTGCTGACAAACAAAATTAATTCCTTGAATTGCATGTCTGATTCAGTCACAAAAACCGCAGATGCTCATGTGTCTGCATGGGAAGAGGGTAAAGATTTTACCATTGTCCCTGAGGTCAAAGGCGAATCGGTGGATAAGGCGATTGTTCAGACTGCAATAAATGCTGCAATTTCATCCGGCATGACAGAGATAGATCTGGAAGCCCTTGGCTGCTATACTCCGGTGAATGTCACCTCTGATGATGCAACATTAAAGATATTATGTGATCAGATGAATCAGGCAAAAAATGCCACCATTACATTTCATATAGGAAATGCGACGGAAACTTTATCCGGTGCGGAATATACAGGATGGTATACCGGAACCGAAAACGGAGCTGTAAAGGTAGATGCTGATAAGGCAGCTGCTTATATAAAGACATTGGCTGCCAAGTACGATACTGCCGGAACAACTCGTACCTTCCATACAACTTCAGGAAAAGATGTTGCGCTTACCGGCCCTTATGGATGGAAGATAGATCAGGCGACGGAGACTGCCAATCTGATATTGATGGCGCAGACATGCATTAATCAGGAGCACGAAGTACAGTTTTCGCAGCAGGCAGCCAGCCATGACGGAAGCGACTGGGGCAATACATATGCCGAGGTTGATCTTGGAGCACAACATGTATATATGTATGAAAATGGAGCACTTACCTGGGATGCACCGTGTGTAACGGGAAATGTATCTAAGGATTATACAACTCCGGAAGGAATATACAGTTTAACTTATAAGGAAAAGGACCGTGTACTAAGAGGTACCAAGAAAGCAGATGGTACATATGAGTATGAAAGCCATGTAGACTACTGGATGCCGTTTAACGGAGGTATCGGTTTCCATGATGCAAGCTGGAGAAATAAATTCGGTGGGACAATATATCAGTACGCCGGAAGCCACGGCTGCATCAATCTGCCGGTAGAAAAGGCGAAGCTTCTTTATGAGAAGGTTTATAAAGGAATGCCGGTGATTTGTCATAACTAATTTTATCGTCCGGTAAAGAGTAGAAAAATCCGCCCGATCAAAAATAATCAGGTTTCGAGAACTGGGATTTTCTAGGCATCTTCGGTTTGATTAAAAGCAGAAAGAAATCCTCACAAAGCAAGTTTGTTGCGGTTTCTTTCAACATCAAATCCGAATCTGCCAAGTAAATCCGCAGTCTCGAAAATTCTATTTTTGATCGGGCGGATTTTTTACATGTCCATTTCGCGATAAGCAAATTACTTATCTATTTTCCTTCACCGATAATTAGTTCCTCTCCGTATGGCAAAGTTTTAATCCAATCACAGAAGGTATGCCATTCTGCTAACTTGTGATCTTTGCGCGCATAATAAATGTTGATCAGGGTTTCATAATTGAATGTGCAGGTTCTCATCTGATTATAGCTGCTTGGCAGAAGCTGTATCATATCATACCAGTCTTCTTTGTTTTTTGTCTCAAGATAACGAAGCCGGATCTTTTCGAGTTCTTTAATGACTGTTTCCATGAATGCGTAGGTGGAGGCTGTCATGTGATCACAGCTGAAATCTTCCATTGAGAATGCCTTGCTTGCAATCTTGTGCATGGTACTTGTGGAGTTGGCTACAGTTGCCACTTTATAGGTGTCATATTCTTTCCACCAGTAAATAGGAGCGGTCACATCTACGGAGACAAATACCTGGCGCAGAAATTTTCTGTGGTCGCTGCCGGCTTTTCTGAGGCGCTTTGCAAGATCCAGATCGTTTGGTCCCAGTTTGTATTCTCCGTTTTCATCATAAAAACTGTCCATCCGTCCCCAGCTGTTCATAGGATTGCGTGCACCGCGGATGGCGTTTTCCAGATTCATGACACTGGAACGTTCTAATTTAAGCATAATAAAACTCCTTTTTCATCTTAATGAATTTTAAGTTATATTCGCCAATCATGCAAGCATGTTGGCTCACTTGCGCTCATTATATCATAATATTAAATACAGGTAAACTAATCATCAGAAGGCAATATATCCTGTATTTATGGTTAGAATTAATAAGAAGATGAAAATATCAGAGGATGTTTCATGACAAAAGATTAACAAATATGATTTTGTGAGACTAGATACAGAAATAGTCAAAATTTTTGTACGATATGCACAGAAAAAATAGACGTTTTTTATCTTTTTTAAGTGTGAAATAGTATTGACACAGAATTAAAAAAGTGATACTATTTAGCCATGGAAATTCATTGGAATGAAAATTCAAAGCAAAAATAAGATTTCATGAAAATGAAAAGCTGTGAAATTTCATTTCAAACACAAAAATGAGACAAAAAATCAAAAAGGAGAGATGAGCAATGAGCAATGGATATTTCAAAGTAGAGATGCCGAAAAATGAGCCTGGTAAGGGTTATCTTCCGGGAAGTCCTGAGAGAGAAAGCCTTAAGAAAGAGTTGGCACGCCAGTCAGCACAGGTTGTTCAGGTTCCGATGATCATCGGTGGCAAGGAAGTTTGGACTGAGAGAAAGACCAAAGCAGTTATGCCTCATGATCATGCTCATGTAATCGCAGAAGCAGCTTCCGGCGGTGAGAAAGAATTAAAGGATGCTATCGCAGCAGCTCTGGCAGCAAGAAAAGCATGGACAGAGATGCCAATGGAGCACAGAGTATCTATCTTCTTAAAAGCAGCTGACCTGATTGCAGGTCCGATGAGAGACAAAATCAATGCAGCTACCATGTTAGGACAGAGCAAGACAGTATATCAGGCTGAGATTGATACCTGCGAGCTGATCGACTTCCTTCGTTTTAACGTATATTATTTACAGCAGATTTACGACAGACAGCCGAACAATACACCGAATGTATGGAACCGTATCGAGTACCGTCCGCTGGAAGGTTTCGTAACTGCTATCTCTCCATTTAACTTTACTTCTATCGGTGCTAACCTTCCGACAGCTCCGGCAATCGCAGGCAACGTAGTTCTTTGGAAACCGGCTACCACAGCAGTTCTTTCTAACTACTATGTAATGCAGGCTCTGATTGCAGCAGGACTTCCGGCAGGTGTTATCAACTTCGTACCGAGCCGTGGCTCTGACATGAGCAAGTATGTATTAAGCGATCCGAACCTGGCAGGATTCCATTTCACAGGTTCTACAGAGGTATTCAGCGGCGTTTACTCATTAGTAGGCGAGAATATCAAGAAATACAAAACATATCCGCGTCTGGTTGGTGAGACCGGTGGTAAGGATTTCATCTTTGCACACAAATCTTCAGATATCAAAGGTCTCGTAGCAGCAATGACAAGAGCTTCCTTTGAGTATCAGGGACAGAAGTGCTCTGCAGCTTCCCGTGCATTTATCCCGGCAAGCATCTGGCCGCAGGTTAAGGAAGGCATGTTAGCTGAGATTGAGAAGATTAAAATCGGCGATGTAGCTGACTTCAGAAACTTGATGGGTGCTGTTATCGATGCATCTGCATTCAAGACAAATAAAGAGTACATCGATTACGCTAAGGCTTCTGATGATGCAGAAGTTATCTGCGGTGGATATGATGATTCCAAGGGATATTTCGTATATCCGACTCTGATTGAAGCTAAGAAACCAGACTTCAAGACCATGGTTGAGGAGATCTTTGGACCGGTTATGACAGTATATGTATATCCGGATGACAAACTTGATGAGGCTCTTGCTAGCTGCGATACCGCAACTTCTTATGGTCTGTCAGGTGCAATCTTCGGTGATGACCGTGAAGCTATCGTTAAGATGGAAGATGCTCTTAAGGGAACAGCCGGAAACTTCTATATCAATGATAAGCCAACTGGTGCAGTTATCGGTCAGCAGCCGTTCGGTGGTGCAAGAGCATCAGGAACCAATGATAAGGCCGGCAGTGAGATCAACATGTATCGCTGGTTAAGCCCGAGAACAATTAAAGAGCTTAGAGTACCGTGTACAGATGTAAGCTATCCATACATGGTTGAAGAATAAGCAGTGATTATCGGGGTCCAGGCGACTTCGAATAACATATTAAATTCAAACTGACCACCCAGAGGATCGACGCTGATCCGGAATCCGTGTAACGAAACACACGATTTCAGATAGCGTCGGTCCTTTTTGCTTAATGGAAAAAATACAAATTTCCTGTTAGTTCTTACCCGTCTGATTTTAGCCTGTCCTTGTATTTCACATAAAGATCCGTTAAAATAAAAAAATGAATGCTAAATAGTGATTTTTATGGTATCTGGCTATATTGATGTATTTAGCTGAAAAAAGAAAAAAGGACGAGAAAAATGACAGTAGTAGATGTATCAGGCTGCGGAAGCGGCACAGTATTTTTGATAAAAGGAAAAGCAAATTTTCTGTTTGAGGCCGGTATGGCATATGCGGCAGATCAGATGGTTGAAAATGTGAAAAGAGAACTTAAAGGTGCAAAACTCGATGCGGTTTTTCTGTCACATTCACATTACGACCATGTAGCGGGACTTCCGGCAGTCAGAAAGGCCTGGCCACAGGTTAAAACATATGCGTCTGAGCGGGCAAAGGAAATTTTGGTTAAACCCGGTGCTTTAAAAACTATAAGGCGTCTCAGCGGAGAGGCTGCCAAAGCAGCAGGACTTCCATGGGACTTTGAGTATGATGATTCTGATCTGCAGGTGGATGTTGCCCTTGAGGATGGTGAAACGATCGAATTGGGAGACCATACGATCTATGCATTTGCAACGATCGGGCATACAAAGTGTTCCATGTCATATTTGGTAGACGATGAACTGATGCTCTGCAGTGAGACTGTTGGTGTTATGGGTCATGATGGAAGCTATATGCCATCATTTCTGGTGGATTATAAGGCTGCAGAAGAGTCGATAGAGTATTCATCGGAATTAAATGCAAAAGAAATTATTTTAAATCATTATGGTTTTGTCAGAGAAGAAGACAAGGCGGTTATCTGGAAAATTTTACTGCAAAAGCTCAGAGAGAGCCGCGAAACCATGATAGATATAATGAATCGTTTTCCGCAGGATGAGGCTGCAATGCGGGAGATGGAGAGAGTTTTCCATTCACATATGGATAAGAAGGAACAGCCTGATGAGGCCTTCTATATAAATGCGGCAAGCATGATGAAGACTTTAAGGCGGCAGTTTCCGGAAAGATTTCTCAGGCGTTTCAGTCTGATGGCAGCAGTGGATCGGAACTGGGGTATCGGAAATAAGGGTCAGATGCTCACGGTCATTCCGGCTGACCAGAAACTTTTCAGACAGGAAACAACGGGAAAGATCATAGTTATGGGCTACAAAACATTTATGACACTTCCGGCGAAACGTCCTTTAGATGGCAGGATTAATATTATTCTGACAAAGAAAAATATCAGTATAAAAGGAGCGGAAATCTGCAGCAGTGTAGAAGAAACATTAACGCGAATTGATGAATTGAAACGTGAAAATAATTTGGCGGATGAAGATGTTGTGATCATAGGCGGAGAAACTGTTTATCGTGAGTTTTTGCCGTTCTGCGAAACTGCTAAGATAACATGGATTGACTTTTCTTATGTAGCCGACACTCATATGGTGGATTTGGATAAAGAAGGCTGGAAACTTATAAAGCAAAGTGATGAGCAGACTTTTTTTAATCTGTGCTATGAGTTCAGAGAATATAAGAAATAATAGTAATTGTTATGATAGCGATACAACACTTTGTCGTTGCCAAAATTAAGATAAAATGATAAGATGACTTGGAATTGTAGCTATTGTGTAAAAATTTAAATAAGTTACGAAAAAATATTATCAGAAATAGTAAGGAGGAGCAGAATGTACCCGATTTTAAAAGCTGAAAAACTGGCAGATAAGATCTATCTGATGGTTGTAGAAGCACCGCGAGTTGCACGTGCATGCCAGCCGGGAGAGTTTGTTATCGTCAAAATGGGCGAAGAAGGAGAGAGAATCCCGCTGACAATCTGTGATTTTGACCGACAGGCAGGAACTATTACGATTGTATTCCAGACAGTTGGTGCTTCAACTGAGAAGATGAGCACATTAAAGGCCGGAGATTCGTTCCATGATTTTGTAGGTCCTCTTGGAAATCCGTCTGAATTTGTTCACGAAGATCCGGAGAGCTTGAAAAATAAAAAGATTCTGTTCGTGGCAGGCGGTGTGGGTGCTGCACCAGTTTATCCACAGGTAAAGTGGATGCATGAGCATGGAATTGATGTGGATGTTATCGTGGGTTCAAAAACAAAGGACCTGTTGATTTTGACAGAAGAAATGGAAAAAGTGGCCGGAAATCTTTATATTACCACAGATGATGGCAGCTTCGGCATAAAGGGCATGGTAACAGGTGTTATTGAAGACCTGGTAGAAAAACAGGGACGCAAGTACGATGTCTGCGTTGCAATCGGACCGATGATCATGATGAAGTTTGTATGTCTGCTGACGAAAAAACTCGAAATTCCTACGATTGTCAGCCTGAATCCGATTATGGTAGACGGAACCGGTATGTGCGGTGCCTGTCGTGTCACCGTAGGAGACAAGGTTAAATTTGCATGCGTAGATGGACCGGAGTTTGACGGACATCTTGTTAATTTTGATGAGGCTATGGAGCGCCAGAGAATTTACAAGACTCAGGAAGGCAGAGCTATGCTGCGTCTGAAAGAGGGAGATACTCATCACGGCGGATGCGGACAGTGCGGAGGTGACAAATAATGGAAGCAAAGAGAGATATGATGAAGAAAGTACCTGTAAGAGAACAGGATCCGAAGGTACGTGCGACCAACTTTAAAGAGGTGTGCCTCGGCTACAATATGGAAGAAGCAGTTGCAGAGTCTGAGAGATGCCTCAACTGCAAGAATGCAAAATGTATCGCCGGATGTCCGGTTTCAATCAATATTCCGGCATTTATTCAGGCAGTAAAAGGTGGAAATATTGAAGAAGCGGCAAAGGTAATTGCTCTTTCTTCTGCTCTTCCGGCAGTTTGCGGACGTGTCTGCCCGCAGGAGTCTCAGTGCGAGGGACAGTGTGTGCGCGGTATCAAGGGAGAAGCTGTCTCCATCGGCAAGCTGGAGAGATTTGTTGCTGACTGGTCACGTGAAAATGGCTTTGTACCGGCAGCGCCTGAGAAGACTAATGGTAAGAAGGTTGCAGTCATCGGTTCCGGTCCTGCCGGCTTGACTTGTGCGGGAGATCTGGCGAAGCTTGGCTATGAAGTTACTATTTTTGAGGCACTTCATGAGCCGGGAGGAGTACTTACATATGGTATTCCGGAATTCCGTCTTCCGAAGAGCGGTGTAGTACAGCCTGAAATAGATAATGTTCGCAAGCTTGGCGTAAAGATTGAGACTAACGTGGTTATCGGAAAGTCAATTACTATTGATGAGCTTATGGATGAAGAAGGTTTTCAGGCAGTGTTTGTCGGTTCGGGTGCAGGACTTCCGAAATTTATGGGTATTCCGGGTGAAAATGCTAATGGCGTATTTTCCGCTAATGAATATCTTACGAGAAACAATCTTATGAAGGCATTCCGCGATGATTATGACACACCTATAATGGTTTCAAATAAGGTTGTTGTAGTAGGCGGCGGAAATGTAGCTATGGATGCCGCAAGAACTGCTCTGCGTCTTGGCGCGGAAGTACATATTGTATATAGAAGAAGCGAGGCTGAACTTCCGGCACGAGTTGAGGAAGTGCATCATGCAAAAGAGGAAGGCATCTATTTTGACCTTCTTACCAATCCGGTTGAGATTATTGAAGATGAAAACGGATGGGTTAAGGGCATTGTATGCCGCCGTATGGAGCTTGGCGAACCGGATGAATCCGGAAGAAGACGTCCGGTAGAGGTTGCAGGATCTGACTTTACCATTGATGCCGATACAGTTATCATGGCACTCGGTACTTCGCCAAACCCGTTGATTTCCAATACCACTAAGGGACTGGAGATTAACAAATGGAGATGTATCGTTGCTGATGAGAAAAACGGAAAGACCACTAAAGAAGGTGTATATGCCGGTGGAGATGCCGTTACAGGTGCAGCCACGGTTATACTTGCCATGGAAGCAGGACGGGCAGGTGCAAGAGGCATAGATGAATATCTTTCAGAAAAATAAGATCAATTGGGCGGAGAATAATTTGGTTCTCCGCCTTTTTTAATCATAGTGGTGCCGCCATCAGGCGGCAAGGAGGTTATAGGAAGAAATCATATCACAAATACACAAAAAAATATGGACTATTTGAGAGTTTCGTGAGATAATGAAAAAGGATTGATGTGATAAAATTAACAAAGTTCAAAATCCAATCATTTCGAAAGGAGTCTTAAGATGATTTATTCACAAGAAGTAGAAAACATGTGTCCAGTAGCCCAGGGCGTAAATCACGGTGCTGCCCCAATTCCGGAGGAAGCAAAGTGGGTTAAGTCCAAAGAAGTAAAGGATATTTCCGGTTTGACACACGGTGTTGGCTGGTGTGCACCGCAGCAGGGTGCTTGTAAGCTTACATTAAATGTTAAGGACGGTATCATTCAGGAGGCTCTGGTAGAGACGATCGGATGTTCAGGTATGACTCATTCTGCAGCTATGGCAGCTGAGATTCTTCCGGGAAGAACCGTACTGGAAGCTTTAAATACAGACCTTGTATGCGATGCAATCAATACCGCTATGCGAGAACTGTTCCTCCAGATCGCATATGGCAGAACACAGAGCGCATTTTCTGAAGAGGGTCTTCCGATTGGCGCCGGCCTCGAAGATCTTGGAAAAGGACTTCGTTCACAGGTTGGTACGATGTACGGAACACTGAAAAAGGGTCCGCGTTACCTTGAGATGGCTGAAGGCTATGTAACAGGAATTGCACTGGATGAAGAAGATCAGATTATCGGTTATCAGTTTGTTAACCTTGGAAAGATGACTGACTTCATCAAGAAGGGCGATGATCCGGCTACTGCATATGAAAAAGCAAAAGGTCAGTATGGCCGTGTGGACGATGCAGTGAAGATTATCGATCCGAGACAGGAATAATCACAGGGGACATAGTTGAAGGAGGAACATCACAATGGCATTATTTGAATCATATGAGAGACGAATTGATAAGGTCAATTCCGTATTAAATAGCTATGGCATTGCTTCGATTGAAGAGGCTGAGAAGATCACGAAGGATGCCGGACTGGACGTATATGAACAGGTAAAGAAGATCCAGCCGATTTGTTTTGAAAATGCATGTTGGGCTTATACAGTCGGCGCAGCGATCGCAATCAAAAAAGGATGCCGCAGGGCTGCCGATGCCGCTGCTGCGATTGGAGAAGGTTTACAGGCATTTTGTATCCCGGGTTCGGTTGCTGACCAGCGTAAGGTAGGTTTAGGACACGGAAATCTTGGAAAGATGCTTTTGGAAGAAGAGACGGATTGCTTCTGTTTCCTGGCAGGACATGAATCATTTGCAGCTGCAGAAGGTGCGATTGGTATAGCGGAGAAGGCAAATAAGGTTCGTAAAAAACCGCTTCGTGTTATCTTAAATGGTCTTGGAAAAGATGCAGCACAGATTATTTCACGTATCAACGGTTTTACATATGTAGAGACCGAGATGGATTATTATACAGGCGAAGTGAAAGAACTGTGGAGAAAATCCTATTCAGACGGCCTTCGCGCAAAAGTTAACTGCTATGGTGCCAATGATGTTACGGAAGGTGTAGCTATCATGTGGAAAGAGGGAGTAGATGTATCTATTACCGGAAACTCTACCAATCCGACCCGTTTTCAGCATCCTGTAGCAGGTACATACAAGAAGGAATGTGTCGAGAAGGGCAAAAAGTATTTCTCTGTAGCATCAGGCGGTGGTACAGGACGTACACTTCATCCTGATAACATGGCAGCAGGTCCTGCATCATATGGTATGACAGATACCATGGGACGTATGCATTCTGATGCACAGTTTGCAGGTTCATCTTCAGTACCGGCTCATGTTGAAATGATGGGACTTATTGGTATGGGAAATAACCCTATGGTTGGTGCAACAGTAGCAGTAGCAGTTTCTGTTGAGGAAGCAGCAACAGCCGGAAAGTTCTAAGGAAAGTATAGATAATATTATTATAGCCGGGACAGCAGTGATGTTGTCCCGGCTATAATAATATCTATACTTTCATGCATGTCAGTTTCATAGGGAAAATGTGTCCTATAAAACAAAAAGAGATTCGAATCTCGAATCTCTTTCTTAGTGACCTGTCCGGGAATCGAACCCGGGTTTACGCCGTGAGAGGGCGTCGTCTTGAC